>NZ_QWLB01000039.1 GCF_003574355.1 Meiothermus granaticius NBRC 107808
TTGGGGCAGGTCACCTACGCGTTACTCACCCGTCCGCCACTAACTAGCAGAACTAGTCCGTGCGACTTGCATGTCTTAGGCATACCGCCAGCGTTCACCCTGAGCCAGGATCAAACTCTCCATGGATGCTCGCTATGGATAGCGAGTCTAAAACCTGCTGAGCAGGCCCTTGATCAAACGCCAAGGGAAGCGTTATTTACTGCTTTCTGCTGATCTTTCTTTGTCAAGTTTCTCGGCTGCCGTTTTGACAGCGCAACGAGAAGTGTACCGATTGCTCCCCGAGCTGTCAAGCCCTACTGAGGGCGAGGGCCGGGATGATCGGATAGGTTCATCTGTGCAGCCCTAAGCTGCAAGGCCCGCAGCAGATCGGTTTTGCTTAGGATACCCACCAGGTTGCCGCTTGGGTCGGTGACGAGCACCCTCGAGAACCCCTCTTGGGCCATGCGGTGTAGAGCCGCTAAGGCCTCGGTTTGTTCATCGAGGTGCAGTGGAGAGCGCATCCGCTCGAGCACCCGGGTCTGCGGCGAGGCCCCCTGCAGGTCTTCCAGACTAATCAGGCCTAAGAGCCGTCCTGCTTCTACTACGGGGTAGCCTACGTGCCGCTCCTGCATCATCTTGTCCAGGAGTTCGGCCACGCTCAGGTTGGGGGGTACGGTGCTGACCTCACGGGTCATCAGGTCGCGTACCTTAAGGCCCTCGAGGGTGCGGTTGAGTAGGGTCTGTTCGGCCTCACCGCTGGCGGCCATGAAGACGAAAAGGGCAATTAGGATCAGGAAGAGGTTGCCCATGAACAAGCCCAACAGGCCTAAGGCAAAGGCCAAGATTTTACTGAGGGTCACCGCGGTGCGGGTGGCCTCGAGGTAAGGCTTGTAGAGAGCCAGCAAGCTGCGCAGGATGCGCCCGCCATCCAGCGGCAGAGCGGGGAGCAGGTTGAACAGGGCCAGGCTCAGGTTGATATAGGCCAGATAGCCGAGCAGGAACTGCCCCACAGCCACATCTGTGGGAACTGCTCCCCGCAGCAGACCAAACAGCCCTGCGAGCAGTATGCTCACCAGGGGGCCGGCGATGGCGATGACCGCCTCGGTTCCACGGGTACGGGGGATTTGCTCGAGCTGAGCCACCCCGCCCAAGAGCCATAGGGTGATCTCACGGGTCTGCACCCCGTAGGCCCGTGCGGTAAGGGCATGACCCAGCTCGTGAATGAGCACGCTGAGAAAAAGCCCTACAGCAGCCAGCAGACCCAACAGATAAGAAGTCGGGCTTTGGAGCAATTCTGATGGCGCGTTGACTTGCAACAGCTGGAGGTATGCCGGAAGCTGGCTGCCGATTAGAAAGGCAAACAGAGGCAGCACCAATAGAAAGCTCAGGTCAAGCGAGACCGGGATACCCAGCAGTCGGAAGGGGAGCCAAATGGGTTTGGAGAACATCCAACCCATACTACAACCTTCAGGATTGGATTTGGCAAAAGAGAGCTATCTGGAGGCAGAAATACTGCAAAAAATTAAAATGAAAGACTGCGAAAATAAACGAAATCATTTCAATCGTGACTAGCCGCTGTCTTGACAGTTATAAGGACTCATTCTATGCTTTGCTAGAAGCAAGGGAGATGTGCATAGAGCCAAATGCGATCCTTGACTTAGGGCGCTTGTCCGGGGTTTTTCTGGGCGTCTGTGATGTACCTCAATGCCTCCCATGCTGATCAGAGTTACAATCCGAAGAGGAGGGTATATGAACCGTAAGTTTTTGAAAGCCACGATGCTTGGAACCACAGCGATATTGTCTGCTTCGTTGGCACAGGATAACTTTCGTGAACCGCAGTACCGCGACGTGCAGGGCAATGTCACCCTCGAGGTCTGGTCGTGGGTTCCTGGGCTGGACAAGACAGCAGCCGAGTTTACCAAGCAATTCCCCAATATCAAGATTAACGTGGTCAACTTGGGGGGTGGGGCCCAGACCTATAACCGCCTCCAAACGGCCTGCCGTGCAGGCTCGGGAGCACCGGATGTTGCCCAAATTGAGTACGGTTTCCTACCTACCTACATTGAGACCAACTGCCTGGTGGATCTTCGTACGCTAGGGGCAAGCAATCTCCGCAGCTACTTTGTGCCTTGGACCTGGCGTCAAGTTTCCCCGCGTAACCAGGAAGTATACGGCATCCCTCAGGATACGGGCCCCCTGGCAATGATCTACCGGGCTGACATCTTCAAGCGCTACAACATCCCGGTGCCTCGCACCTGGGACGAGTTTGCCCGTGCGGGTGCGCGGCTCTCCGAGCTTTCCAAAGGACAGGTTAAGATCGGTAACTTCTTTTCTACCTATAGCCCCTGGTTCATCGCTTTGGTATGGGCTCAGGGAGGCCAGATGTGGCGTCAAAACGCTGATGGAAGTTGGGTACAAACCCTTAACAACCCCACTTCCAAAGCCGTTGCCAAATTTTGGGGAGATCTGATTAAGGCAGGATATGTCTCGACCTTCCCGGCCTTTACCCCGGATTTCTGGAACCCAATGGCCGCTGGGCGTATTGCTACCTCAATGGAAGCGGCTTGGGGCCCGGGATCATTTGCAGGCTCACTGGCCCAAAACCCTGGTCAGGGTGCTCAGTATCGTGTGGCCAACCTGCCCCAGCGCACCCTGGGTAGCTTTGCTTCTGGTAACTGGGGCGGCAGCTCCAACGTCATTACCCGTCAGTCCAAAAATCCCCAGGCGGCGATGCTCTTTATTAACTGGCTCAATACCAGCCGTACCGGTATTGTGAGCGACTGGAACAATGGTGGTTTGTTCCCTGCTGCACAAGCCGGTTTGAGCCTTCCTGAACTGCGCAACCCGGATGTTAACCCCTCCAAGTTCTTCGGGGGCCAGGATGTGATTACGGTATATCAGAGAGCGTCACAAGCGGTAAACGTAGACTTTACTTGGGCGCCTTGGCTGCCTGCGGCGGATGCGGTTTTTGCGGATGTGATGGCTCAAGCCATTCAAGGTCGTATCACCTTTGAACAGGCCATTGATCAGTGGCAAGAGCGTACCCTGGCTGAAGCTCGGCGCAATGGCTATAAGGTTACAGGCGGCCAGTAAACCTACAGCGTTTGCCTGAGCGGAAGGCCCCACGGTGCTCCTTCGTGGGGCCTTTCTGAAACAGGGTGGACTTAAGGGAAAAGTGTATAAAAACGTGTTGTGAATGCTCAGAAAGCACCAAAATGAGAATATACCTCGAGCTTCAGCAGAATCGGCGGTGATAGCGGTGAAAAGTGGTCGTGCCACGCCCTACTTGTTCCTTGCGCCGTTCATGGTCACCTTTACAGTATTTTTTGTAGCACCGGTTCTTTATGCCATTTACCTGAGCCTTTTTATTCCCCAGCAGGTAAACGGAAACCTCACCCAGGTATTTGGGGGACTACAGAACTATGAATGGGCCCTGCAAGACAACCAGTTTCTGAAATCCTTTATTCATATCTTCTTTTTCGGCATCATTCAGATACCGATCATGTTGCTATTGGCGACTATCTTGGCCCTGATCCTCGATCAGATGGTCGATGGATTTTTGAAGCGCTTTTTCCGTACAGCTTTTTATCTTCCCTATACGATCCCCAGTGTAATTAGCGGATTGCTCTGGGGCTATCTCTACTCGCTTAATCTCTCACCGCTTAACTACATCATTCAGCAAAATGGGGGTCAGCCTATTAACTTCCTGGCCTCGACCCCCATGACCCTCTTTGTTATAGGCAACATCGTGACCTGGACCTGGGTAGGCTATAACATGGTGGTGTTGTTTGCTTCGCTACAAGGGGTTCCGCGTGAACTATATGACGCAGCCAAAGTGGATGGGGCGACCGGCTGGAACGTGATTCGCTACATCAAACTTCCACTCTTGCGCCCAGCCTTGTTTCTAACATTGCTGTTCTCGATTATTGGTACCTCGCAAATTTTTGCCGAGCCCTTTGCGCTTCGCTCTATTGGCTTTGTGCCCAATGACATCACCCCAAATGCCTACTTATATGCGGTGGGGGCGCAAAACGGCAATTATAGCTACGCGGCTGCCCTAGCCTTGGTCTTGGCAGCGGTGACCTTCATATTTTCTAGTTTCTTCCTGCGAATTATTGCGAGGAACTCCAATGACCAATAAGTCTGCCAGTATCTGGTTGGTTGTGGTGATGTTCATTTTCTCCATATACTTTTTGCTGCCCTTTTACTGGATTCTGGTTTCTGTAACTAAGGATAATGGGCAACTCAACACGACCTTTGGCTTATGGTTTGCCTACCCTTGGCATCTGCTGGACAACTTTCACGAGGTTTTCACTCGTAACGGTGGGATCTTTTGGCGTTGGCTTGGCAACAGCTTTCTTTATTCCACCACCGCGGCCACATTGGCCACCTTGTTTGCTGCCATGGCAGGGTTTGCTTTCTCGAAGTACACCTTTTTTGGCAGGTCTTTTTTGTTTACCTTGATCCTGGGAACCATTATGATCCCGGCCACTGCTCTGGCATTCCCGATCTTTCTGCTGATTCAAAACGTGGGTCTGGCCAACACCATCTGGGCGGTAATCCTGCCCCAGACGGTAAGTCCCTTTGGGTTATACCTAATGCGAATGTTTTGGGATCAGTCCTTTCCCAACGAGTTAATGGAAGCGGCTAAGCTTGACGGCGCTAACGATGCCACCGTTTTTTGGCGCCTGGGTGTACCCCTCATCCAGGGGGGGCTGGTAACGGTTTTCCTATTCACCTTCGTGGCCGTCTGGAATAATTTCTTTTTGCCGCTGATTGTGCTGGGCAATAATAATCTATTCCCCCTGCCGTTAGGCCTGGCCGGTTGGGCCGCCACCCAGACCGGCTCAACCCCACCCTATTCGGCCATTATTTTGGGAGCGCTTATCGGCATTCTGCCCCTGGTTTTGTCGCTTTTGTTTTTGGGGCGGTACTGGCAGGCTGGACTGACGGTGGGGGCGACGAAAGGCTAGCCGTAAAGGCTATCTGTTGAGGTTGATAAGTTTATCGCGCCCTTCACAGGCGTGGTTGTCTGGATGGTTGGATGGGTCAAAATATGTGAAGAGTGCTCTAGGGCTTCTTGATTTGAAGCCCATTTCTAGGTTTTGCTGATGGGCTGGTCGGCCCATTAGCGGTTATTTGGCCCCCTCGAGACCCCTGGGGCTTTGTGAAAAGAGTTTCGCTTAGAAACAAATATATTTCGTTAAGATTTCGATTGATGAATAAAGGATTGACAAACGAAACCCTCAATGGAATAATCAGGCCGTACTCAAAACCATAAAAGCTCTGCTGGGGGCTGGAATTTGCCTTTGGGGTGGGGAACTTATGGTGGAGTGCAGATGGCAATAGGGGGTCTTATGAAGAAATGGCTGCTTATGGCTGGAACGGTTGCTGCAATGAGCTTGGGTTTAGCCCAACAGCTTCGGATCGTGGTGGTGACCCACGGGCAGGCTTCAGACCCCTTTTGGTCGGTGGTGAAGAACGGGGTTGAGCAGGGCGGTAAGGATGTGAATGTGCAGGTGGAGTACCGCGCTCCGGATACCTTTAACATGGTCAGGATGGCCCAGCTCATTGATGCGGCGGTGGCCTCGAGGCCGGACGGTTTGGTGGTCTCAATCCCCGATGCAAGCGCTTTGGGCAAGTCTATTGAGGCAGCGGTAAAGGCTGGAATCCCGGTGATCTCCATAAACTCCGGTGCCGATGTGGCCGCCAAGCTAGGGGTGCTGCTCCACGTGGGGCAGGAGGAGTATGTCGCGGGACAGGGAGCCGGCAAACGCATGAAGGCCGCGGGGGTCAAGAACGCACTGTGTGTTAACCAAGAGGTGGGGAATGTGGGCCTTGATCAGCGCTGCAAAGGCTTCGCGGATGGCCTGGGGGGTAAGGTGACGGTGCTGCCGGTCAAGCTGAGTGACCCCACTGGCATCAAAAATGCGGTGTCTGCAGCCCTGCAGAAAGACCCCAGTATTGATGGTATCCTGACCCTTGGCCCGACGGCGGCTGAGCCCACCCTGCAGGCCCTCGAGGCGTCCGGAAAACTGGGGAAGATCCAATTCGGCACCTTCGACCTCTCACCGGCGGTGCTCAAGGCCTTGAGCGAGAAGAAGATGGATTTCGCGATTGACCAGCAGCAATGGCTGCAGGGGTATTTACCGATAGTCTTCCTGGCCAACTACAAGCGTTATGGACTGCTTCCGGCCAATGAGATCATATACACAGGCCCCGGCTTCGTAACCCCGCAGAATGCGGCTCAGGTCATTGAGCTCAGCAAGAAGGGGATTCGCTAGGGCTGGGTTGTGAAAGACGATTCGATGCGGCTGGAGCTCTGCTAGCCTGGGCTTGGAGAGGGGCTGTGGGCCCCTCTCCATATTAATCGGATGAGGGTTTGGAAGGGAGGTTTGGTGTGGTAGCCCATAAAGATGAACGCTTGCATCCCCTCAGCCCTTGGAAGCGTCTGCTGTTGCGCCCCGAGCTGGGCTCGATTGCAGGCCTGATCGTGGTGTTCTTGTTTTTTGCCATCATGGCGGGTAACACCGGGTTTCTGACCTGGTTGAGCGTGCGCAACTACCTCGAGGTCGCGGCTCAACTGGGCATTTTGGCTGCTGCGGTGGCGCTTTTGATGATCGGGGGAGAGTTTGACCTTTCGGTGGGTTCAATGATTGGCATTGCCGGTACGCTCATCGCCGTCCTGATCCATCCCGACTATGGTCACCTTCCTCTGGGGGTAGCGATCCTGATTGCGCTGCTCTTTGCCATGGGGGTGGGATTTTTCAACGGTTGGTTGGTGCTGCGTACGGGCTTGCCTTCGTTTATCGTGACCCTGGCCATGATGTTCATCCTGGCGGGGGCCAATATCGGCTTCACCAAGATGGTGACCAACCTGACCATCGTTTCTGGGCTGGGAGATGTGGTGGCCAAGTCTTCCCTAGCTCACTTGTTTGCGGGAAGCCTGCTGGGCCTGCCGGCATCGGTGTGGTGGTGGTTGGGGGTGACCATTGTGCTAAGCCTGGTGCTGCTGCGAACCCCTTTTGGCAACTGGGTATTTGGCGCAGGAGGAGATGCCAATGCCGCTCGCAATGTGGGTGTGCCGGTGTTTAGGGTCAAGATCACCCTGTTCATGCTGACCGCTATAGCCGCTACGGTGGTCGCCGCTATCCAAACCCTCTCGATTGGCTCGGCCAACGTGCTCAACGGGCAGGGAAAGGAGCTCGAGGCAGTAGCGGCCTCGGTCATTGGGGGGTGCTTGCTCACCGGGGGGTATGGCTCAGTGATTGGGGCCAGCATTGGATCCTTGATTTTGGGCATGGTGCAGCAGGGTATTGTGTACACCAACATTGATACCGACTGGTACAAGGTATTGGTGGGGGGAATGATTCTGGGGGCGGTCATTCTCAACAACTACCTGCGTAAGCGCAGCATGGAGGTGCGCCGATGACCCCTCTGGTTGAGTTGCGTAAGGTCAGCAAGTTCTTTGGGCCGGTGATCTCGCTCAAGGATATAGACATGAAGGTTTATCCCGGCGAGGTGCACTGTTTGCTGGGGGATAACGGGGCGGGAAAGAGCACCCTGATCAAGATCCTCTCGGGGGTACACAAGCCTTCCGAGGGGCAGGTGCTGTTCGAAGGGCAGCCGGTGGTGTTTAGCTCCCCTCGAGAGGCGCTCAACCAGGGCATTGCGACGGTCTTTCAAGATCTGGCCATGCTTCCCCTGATGAGCATCACCCGGAACTTCTTTCTCGGACGTGAACCACGGGTGGGACCATTGCGGCTATACGATGGCAATCTGGCTGCCCGAATCGCGCGGGAGGAGTTGCTCAAGATTGGCATCTCGATCCGTGACCCGGATCAGCCGGTAGGCACCCTTTCGGGGGGTGAGCGGCAGTCGGTAGCCATCGCGCGGGCGGTTTACTTTGGGGCTAAGGTGCTGATCTTGGACGAGCCCACCTCGGCCTTGGGGGTCAAAGAGGCAGCGGTGGTGCTGCGGTATGTGGTGCAGGCCAAGGCCAGAGGCCTGGGGGTCATTTTTATCACCCACAACGTACACCATGCCTGGGCGGTGGGGGATACCTTTACCGTACTGAACCGGGGGAGGAGCTACGGCACCTTCAAGAAGGAAGAGACCGAGCGGGAAAAACTGCTGCAGATGATGTCGGGTGGGGAAGAGCTCGAGGTCTTGGCGGTAGAGCTCGAGCTGATCGCCAAGCGGGACCCTGCCGGAGCAGCCCAGCTCGAGCGCCGTATAGCCGAGGAACTGCAAGAGCCTAACTGAAGCCCTCAGAGCTTCATTGGAAAGGGGACAATTTGAAACCGCTCCACATGGCCATGATTGGGGCAGGTCGGATGGGGCAGGCCCATGCCCGGGTGCTTTTGGGGCTGCCGGAGTGTCGGGTGGTGCGGGTGGTGGATAGCCAGGCCGAGAATGCTGAGCGGGTTGCGGCGGAGCTGGGGGCCCAAGCCTCTATCCACCTCGAGGATGCCTTACAAGACCCTGCCATAGACGCGGTGATCATCACCACCCCAACCCCTACCCACGCAGGGTTAATCCATGCCGCGGCCAGCGCCAAGAAAGCCATCTTCGTAGAGAAGCCGGTGGCCCATAGCCTCGAGGCCGGGCGCCAAGCCGTGATGGCGGTTGAGCGCGCGGGGGTGCCCTGCCAGGTGGGGTTTCAGCGCCGCTATGATCCAGCCTATGCCCGGGCTAAAGCCCTCATTGAGGCGGGCGAGCTGGGTCGGCTCGAGGGCTTTCGGGCGGTGGGGCGGGATCCCACCCCCCCCAAGCTGGAGTTCCTCAAGACCAGCGGCGGGCTTTTTGTGGATATGGGCATTCACGACCTGGACTTGGCCCGCTTCTTCCTCGGGGAGGTAGCGGAGGTGTATGCCATCGGGGGGGCTTTGAGCAACCCGGAGCTGCGGGAGCACGGTCTTTTCGATACCGCAGTCGGGACCCTCCGGTTTGAGGGTGGGGCGGTAGGTACGGTTGAGGTGGCCCTGCGGACCGCTTACGGTTACGACATCCGCACCGAGGTGCTGGGGGAGCGGGGGCGCTACCACGTTGAGCGAGATCGCCGCCCTGACCTCACCATTTACGATGCGCGGGGAGGGAGCTTTGACCGCCCGCGCAACTTTGAGGAGCGCTTCCCCGAGGCCTACGCCGCACAGATGGTGGCCTTTGCCCAGAACCTCCATGCGGGCAAGCCCCTCAGCCCCACCGCGCGGGATGCCTGGCACTCGCTGCGCCTGGCGCTGGCCGCACAAGAAGCCCTCGAGACCGGCAGGGTGGTGAGGGTAAGGGACGTTGGCGGGGACCTCTAAAAACTGGGTGGGGATGACTAAGGCCTTACGAAAGGAAAGCAGCATGAGCACACAACGTTTTACGGTTGCCCAGGCCATTGTGCGGTTTTTGGCCGCACAGTACAGCGAATGGGATGGCCGACAGACCCGGCTGATTCCAGGGGTCTGGGCTATCTTTGGCCATGGCAACGTCTCCGGGCTAGGACAGGCCCTCGAGGAATACGGTGGGGTCGTAGATTTGCCCACCTATCGCCCACAAAATGAGCAGAGCATGGTGCATCTGGCTGCGGCCTACGCCAAGCATATGGGCCGGAGGAGCACCTTTGCCTGTGCGGCTTCGATTGGACCGGGCTCGGTCAATATGCTCACGGCAGCGGCAGGGGCTACCGTGAACCGCGTGCCGGTCCTGCTTTTCCCCTCGGACTATTTCGCCAATCGTCTCCCCGACCCAGTTTTGCAGCAGCTCGAGCACCCCACCGAGCACGACGTGAGCGTCAACGACGCTTTCCGCCCGGTGAGCCGGTTCTTTACCCGCATCTCGAGGCCCGAGCAGCTCCTCTCGGCCTTGCCTGAGGCCATGCGGGTGCTGACCGACCCCGCCGAGACCGGGGCGGTGACGGTGGCCCTGCCCGAGGACGTGCAGACCGAGGCCTACGACTGGCCTGAGGCCTTCTTCGCCAAGCGGGTCTGGCGGATCCGCCGACCGGTGCCTGAGCCTGAGGTGGTTGGGCAGGTGGCCCGGCTGATCCGTCAGGCCAAGCGCCCTTTGATCGTGAGCGGGGGTGGGGTGCTGTATTCCGAGGCCTGGAGGGAACTCGCCGCTTTCGCGGAGGCCTTCGGGATCCCGGTGAGCGAGTCGCAGGGGGGGAAAGGGGCTTTGGCCTGGGATCATTCCCTGAATGTGGGGCCCATTGGCTCCAATGGTGGAACGGCGGCCAATCGGTTGGCGCACGAGGCAGACTTGGTGATCGCGGTGGGAACCCGGCTGGGGGATTTCGTGACCGCCTCCAAGACCGCCTTCCAAAATCCCGAGGTGCGGTTCATCGGGTTGAACGTGGTGCCCTTTGATGCCGGGAAGCTGGGGGGGATCTCGTTGGTAGCGGATGCCAAGCGGGGCCTCGAGGCCCTGCAGGAGGCCCTAAAAGGATATAGGGGCACTGCAGCCTCATACCGCTCCAAGGTGGCCCATCTCAAGCGAGACTGGGACGATACCGTAACCGCCTACCGCACCCCCAAGCCCGAGAAGAAACAAATGGCCCAGGCCGAGGTGATCGGGCTGGTGAACGAGGCATACGGCGGTAAGGCCACGGTGATCTGCGCGGCGGGGAGCCTGCCGGGCGACCTGCTCAAGCTCTGGCGGCCTCAAGACCCCAAGGCCTATCACCTCGAGTACGGCTTTTCCTGCATGGGCTACGAGATTCCCGCTGGGCTGGGGGTTAAGCTGGCCGAGCCGGAGCGGGAGGTGGTGGTGTTTGTCGGGGACGGTACCTATTTGATGCACAACAGCGAGATTGTCACCGCGGTGGCCGAGGGGCTCTCCTTTACCGTGGTGTTGGTGGACAACCGGGCCTTTGGCTCCATCCGGGGTTTGCAGCTCTCGGTGGGCTCACCTTCCTTCAACAACGAGCTACGCCACCGCAACCCCAAAACCGGTCGCACCGACGGGCCGGTGGTGGAAGTGAATTTTGCCCAACACGCTGAGGCCATGGGGGCCAAGGCCTGGCACCCCCAAGACTATGGAGCCTTGAAGAAGGCCTTAGCGGAGGCTAAAAAGGCTCGAGGGGTTCGGGTGATCGTGGTACCGGTGAGCGTAGATGACCGGGTTCCCGGCTTTGAGAGCTGGTGGGATGTGCCGGTGGCTGCGGTCTCGAGCCAGCCCAGAGTCAAGAAGGCCCGCAAGGAATACGAGACCTACCTGAAGAAACAGCGACCCATCTAAAAGGGGGCTTGGGCACTATGGCCATTCGTTTTGCAAACGCCCCGTGTTCTTGGGGCACCATCGAAGGGGTTGGGCAGGGCATCGGCTACCGCCAGATGCTCGACGAGCTGGTGGAAACCGGCTACCGCGGTACCGAGCTGGGCGACTGGGGCTACATGCCCACCGAGCCCGAACAGCTACGCCGGGAACTGCAGCAGCGGGGCCTCACCATGCTGGGGGCCTACGAGGGGGTCTACCTCAAAGACTCCGCCGAGCACGGCCCCGGCGAGGCCCGGGTGCTCCGTGTGGCACGACTTCTGCAAAGCGTGGCTGATGTGGGCGACGGCTGGCAGCCCCTCGTGGTGCTGGCCGACGAGCACAGCCGCGACAGGGTGCGCTTCGAGAACGCCGGGCGCGTCCGGCCCGAGATGGGCCTCTCGGCCTCGGAGTGGAAGACCTTTGCCACCGGCGCGGAGCGTATCGCCAGAGCGGTGCGGGACGAAACCGGCCTGCGCATGGTGTTTCATCACCACTGCGCGGGCTATGTGGAGGCTCCCTGGGAGCTCGAGGCTTTTTTGGAGCACACCGACCCCGGCCTGGTGGGCCTGGTCTTCGACACCGGGCACTACCTCTACGGCACCGGCAAAAACCAGCCCGAGGCGGTGCTGGAGGCTTTGGAGCGCTTCCGTGAGCGAATCTGGTACGTGCACTACAAGGACTGCCACCCCGGCATCGCCGCTGAGGCCCGCGAGAAGGGCTGGAACTATAAGGAGGCCATCGGGCAGGGGGTGTTCTGCGAGCTGGGCCAGGGCCAGATTGACTTTGGCGCGGTAACCCGGAAGCTTTCGACCCTAGGCTACGATGGCTGGATTACCGTGGAGCAGGACGTGCTGCCTGGCATGGGCGAACCCAAGGAGAGCGCCGGGCGCAACCGGGAGTATCTGCGGGCGGTCACCGGTCTTTAGGGGTGTGGGCGTGAAACCAGCTCTTGACCTGATCACTATGGGCCGCTGCTCCATTGACCTGTATTCCCACGACCTGGGAGCGGCCTTCCCCGATATCCACCGCTTTGGCGCTTACATCGGCGGCAGCCCGCTGAACATCGCGGTGGGAGCGCGGCGGCTGGGCCTGCGTACGGCCTTGCTGACCGCGGTGGGCCCCGACCAGGTGGGGGAGTTTGTGGTGGAGCGGCTGCGGCGCGAAGGGGTGGAGACCCGCTTCATCCCGGTGAAGCCTGGCACCCGGACCCCGGCGGTGCTGCTGGGCATCGAGCCCCCAGACCGCTTCCCCATCACCTTCTACCGCGAGAACGCCGCCGACATACAGCTCACCATTGACGATGTGGCGGCCCTGCCGCTCTCCGAGGCCCGTGCGGTGCAGCTCTCGGGCGCGGCGCTGGCCAAGGAGCCGAGCCGCAGTGCCATTTTTTACGCTGCCGAACAGGCCCGGGCCCTGGGCCTGACGGTTTTTCTGGACCTGGACTTTCGTGCCGATGCCTGGCACGACCCCCGGGCCTACGGCCTGATGGTGCGGGCCCTGCTGCCCCTGGTGGACATCGCCATCGGCACCGAGGAGGAGGTCAACGCGGCCATGCTGCGCCGCCCGGAGGATCTCACCATCCGCCACTCACAGATCACCGCGCCGGAAATCCGGGGCGATTTGCCGGCCAACATCCGGGCTTTGCTCGAGCGAGGCGTTAGGGCGCTGGTAGTGAAACGGGGGGCTAAAGGTTCAGAGGTTCACCTGCCCTCGGGAGAAGTAATTTTGGCCCCCGGCTTTTCGGTGGAGGTGGTGAGCATCCTGGGGGCGGGCGATGCTTTTGCCGCCGGGTTCATCTACGGACACCTGCAAGGCTGGGACTACTACCGCGCGGCCCGACTGGGCAACGCCTGCGGGGCCATCGTGGTAACCCGTATCGGCTGTGCCGACTTCACCCCCTATGAGGACGAAGTGATGGCCTTCATCGAAGGTCAGGGGGGGTTTTGACGGGGTGCCTGGGGAGGGTTTGACCCTTAGCGCGGAATTGCTCGTTTTCACGGAGGAGACATGTCTAAATCGTTTGGTGTGGCCCTATTGGGGGCGGGCCGGATGGGGATGGAGCACGCCCGAACCCTGCTGGGTGTGGCTGAGGCTAAGGTACTGGCCATAGCGGATCCCAACCTTCAGGCGGCGGAGGCGGCTAAACACTTACTGCGGGCCGAAGTCACCTATGCTGAACCCGAGGCCGCCATTGGGCATCCGGGGGTGGAGGCGGTGGTGATCGTCACCCCGACCGACACCCACGCCCGCTACATCGAGGTGGCGGCCCTGGCGGGCAAGGCCATCTTCTGCGAAAAACCCGTAGCCAAGGACCTGGCCGAGACCCGGCGGGTTCTAGGGATCGTTGAGCACCAGAAGGTTCCGTTTCAGATCGGCTTCAACCGGCGCTACGACCCTCCGTATGCTGCCGCCAAGCGGAAGATTGAGGCCGGTGAAATCGGCCCTGTAGAGCAGTTCATTGATGTGATGCGCGACCCTGCTCCGCCGAGCTTAGAGTATCTCCAGACCTCGGGGGGCATCTTTGTGGACATGAGCATTCACGATATTGACTGTGCCCGCTTTTTGGTAGGCGAGGTGGAGGAGGTGCTGGCTTGGGGGGCGGTGCGGGTAGACCCCCGGATTGCCGAAGTGGGGGACGTGGATACCGTTAACCTCTCGCTCCGCTTTGCCAACGGGGCCTTGGGGGTCATTCAGAACTCTCGTCGGTCGGTTTATGGCTACGATGTGCGCACCGAGGTGTTTGGTGCTGAGGGCAAGCTGGTGATGGACGCCACCCCCAAAACCCCGTTGTGGCAGTATGACCAGGGGATTCGGGCTGATTATTACGATTTTTTCATGGATCGCTTCAAAGAGGCCTACCGCCTCGAGCTCGAGGCCTTCTTCCGGGCCTTGGCTGCAGGCCAACCGCCCACTCCGGGGCCCAAGGATGCCCTCGAGTCGCTGCGCATCGCCCTGGCGGCCACCAAGAGTTTGAAGGAAGGCCGTGCTGTGCGGCTGGAGGAGATACCGTGAGCTCGCCCCATCACTTCAAGCCCACCGAGGGGGCCAAGGTTCCCCTCGAGGTCACCCCGACCCTGGCGGCTTGGAAGTACCTTTCCTTCAGGGTTTTGTCGCTCCAGAAGGAGGTTTATAGGGGTTATACCGGCCCAGGAGAAACCGCGATCGTGCCGCTGGAGGGTGAAGGTCGGGTGGAGGTCGGTGCGCAGGGGTTTCACCTGCGGCGCAGGGATGTGTTTAGCGAGCTGCCGGAGGTGTTGTACCTGCCCCCAGGCACCGAGTACAGCATACAGACCTCTAAAAGCTTCTCCTTTGCTGAAGGCAGTGCCCCGGCAGAGGGCCGCTTACCGCTGCGGCTGTTTAGGCCCCAAGAGATGCGGGTTGAGTTGCGCGGTGGGGCCAATGCCACCCGCCAGGTGAACCATATCTTGGGCCCGGATTTGCCGGCGGAGCGGCTGCTGCTATACGAGGTCTATACCCCTTCGGGCTTCTGGTCGGGCTGGCCGCCCCACCGGCACGACGGGCGCATGGGCTCGCTCTATATCGAGGAAACCTACTATTACCGCATCTCCCCCCGGACGGGCTGGGCCGTTCACCGCAACTACAGCCCCGAGGACGGCTTGGACGAGCTGCTTCTGGCCCGGGATGGCGATTTGATCTTGGCGCCCAAGGGGTACCACCCGGTTGCGGCTGCGCCTGGCTCTAATGTGTACTACCTGAACTTTATGGCCGGCGAGGCGGTGGGGGAGGCCCGGAGCACCCCCCCGGTGGATGATCCAGACTGGGCCTGGATGCGCCAGGATTGGGCCGGGAAGCCCCTCGAGATCCCCTTTGGACGGGAGTAGGAGCAGGCCATGAAGACCGAGGAGCGACGCAGTCAGATCATCGAGTTGCTGGAGCAAAAGGGCTCAGTGTGGGTAGAGGATTTGGTGGCGCGCTTTGGGGTTAGCCACGTGACCATCCGCAAAGACCTGACCGAGCTCGAGTCGCGTGGGCTGCTGCGCCGTACCCATGGTGGGGCTACTTATGCCCACAAGAGCCTTTTCAACCCCTCATTCCGCGAGAAGCTGCACCTGCAGCAGGCTGAAAAGGCCGCGATCGCTCGGCTGGCGCTGGAGCTCATTGAGGAGGGGGATACCCTGGTTCTGGATGCCGGCACCACCACCCTGTTGCTGGCCCGGCTTTTGAAGGCCCGGCTGCGCTCGCTGTATGTGATCACCAATTCGATGCCGATCGCGCTCGAGCTGGCCGAGACCGGCTGGGAGATCCTGCTGACCGGGGGGCAGGTGCGTCACCACAGCATGGCCCTGATCGGCCCGGCGGGGGTACGGACGCTCGAGGCCTATCACGCCGATAAAGCCTTCATGAGCGCGACCGGGGTCTCGCTGCACAGGGGGTACACCACCCCCAACCCCTACGAAGCGGAAACCAAACGGGCCATGATTGCGGCGGTGGAGACCGTATACGCCCTGGTGGACAGCTCTAAGCTGGGCCAGGCTACCCTGGTTAGCTTCGCGGCCCTGGACGAGGTAGACCTCCTCCTGACCGATGCCCAGGCCCCGGAGGGGTTCCTGCGTGAGCTGGACAAGCGGGGTTTGGCCTACCAACTGGGGGGGCTCGAGGTCACCGCAAAGGTGGGCTAGGAAGGCCGGGAAAAGCCTACCTCGAGGCCAGGGTCGAACCCCGGCCACCGATCTCAGTTCCCGGCCCAACCTGATAGACCGCTCGCCAGGGCTTGAAATCAGAGTTCAGCACGTCGGTTTTGGTCTGGCCTGAGGCGTCGGTGATGGTGCGGGTGATGCGGGTGCGCATGCCGTCTACCGCCCAGTCCACCTGGACAATCTGGCCGCGCTTCAAGGTGGGCTCAACCACGTATTGTGCGGGTGGGTGGGGGGTGGTCGAGAGGATGACCGGATCAGAGACAGTCACCTTCCGGCCATCGGGAATACCGTAGAGCTGCACGGTGAGAGCGGTAGGGGTGGGGAGGGTGCGGACCACCAGGGGGCCGGGGGTGTCGTTCTTCATGCGCAGGTTGAGGTAAGGCTGATATACAGCGGCGTCAAACCCCACGATGGGGTCATACCAGTGCACCCGATACGCATGGGGATTGCGCTCGATCACCGGTAATCCGGCTTTATACAGGGCCCGGAAGGTGGTGGTGGAGACCTGGCAGACCCCACCCCCTACCCCCTTGACCGTACGCCCACCGGAGATCACCAGGGCCTCCTTGAAGCCATTTTCTGGGCTGATGTTGCCGATGGCCGCATTGAAATCAAAGACCCCCCCTGAGGGAACCACGTAGCCATCGAGGTTGTGGGCGGCGGCGTGAACGTTGGCGACCCGATCGGGTTTGGAACCGGCGTAGGTGGTGGTGGCCTCAGCCAGGAGCTGCAACTGCTCCACTGGGGGCAGGCTGGCTTCTTGCACCTGAGCGGGTTTGGCTACGACCGGTAGGGCGATCTGGGTGGTGGTGGGCTGGAAAAGGGCCGTCTCCAACAGCTTACGGGCCCCAGGGCCATTCATCTTCCAGCCATCCCGGTGGGGCTTGACCTGCAGTTTATGCTCGCTGTCCAGGATGTAGCGGGCATTCTCTGGGGTGCGGTCGTAGGCCTGGCCGATACCGGCAATGAGCCGGGCCACCGCCTTGGAGTTGACGCCCAGGCCTCCGCTAAAGGTGAACAGCCTAGCTACCTCGGCATTGGTCAGGGTGCGGGTGTGAATCTGCCCTCCCGCCTCAACCTGGGGCTCGAGGTAGGTCAGGGTAAGGGGGCGCAGCAGGCTGTTTGCCTGATCGGCCAGAGGCTGCAAAGCGGAGGCCAGCACCTTGGCGGGGACAGGGCGGGGAAGCAGCTCGAGGGTGGTTTCGGTGGGGGTTTGCCTGAAGGTCTGCAAAGCCGCAGCGGTATCGAACTGCAAACCTGGTTTGTCCGGAGTGACCACGAAGCGGTCGCCCTTGAAGGTCAAGGTGGCCTCTTGAGGAGGGTGGGCCAACGACCGAGCTACGGCCTCGAGGCGAGCCTTGAGCGCGGCGGTATTGACTTGGGGAATCAGCGGGACCTGCAACCGGCCCCGCAGGGCGGCCAGCTTTGCCCCCAGGCCCTTTTGCCCAGCAGCCAGGGCCTGTGCTGCGGTGGCCTGAGGATCGGGCTGCCAGCCCAGCTCGGCTGCGGAGAGGCGGAGGGTGTGGTCCCCGGCCTTCAGGGTCAGAACGGGAGGGGTTAGGTTGGCCGTGGCCGCCGCGATCTTCTGGGCGGCTTGATCAAGGGTCAGGCCCCCGACCGGGACCCCCGCTGCGACCACGCCCGGGGCGATGTGATGGGTGGAGTAACGCTCGAGCCCCACCCACCCCAACAAGAGCCCCGTGGATACCCCGGCTGTTACCAGTACCGCTCGCCTCATATGGCTCGAGTATAGTCGGGAAGTCCTGCAAGTTTGGTGAACCCTTATACCCTGCCCTTGAAATGAGGGCTTGCGCCCACCGCAGACCACTTGAATACCAAATCTCCGAGCGCGTATACTCCGGTGAACCAAATGGGTTTAGAGGAGGCGCTATGGCGCGGTTAGGAATCAACGGGTTGAAGGTGGGAATTCTGGCTATAGCGATGCTGGGTGGGGCCTTGGCTCAGACCCTTACCTTCTGGAGCTGGCGGGTGGAGGACAAGGAGTTCTACGAGGATATCGCCCGGCAGTTCGAGGCCAAAACCGGTATCAAAGTGGTTTACACGCCGTACAAGAACACCGAGTACAACACCATTTTGGCTTCCGCCCTGGCGGCTGGGAGCGGCCCCGACATCATCCACACCCGGGCTTATGGGGGTTTAGCCCAGCTCGCCGACGCCGGGTACTTGCTGCCCATAGATGCCAAACAGGTGCCGGGCCTGAGCAAGTTCCCTTCCTCGCTGCTCAATGCCGCCAGGGGCTTCAAGGACGATACCAAGAAGAAGATCTACGGGGTCCCTTTCGCCACCCAGTCCCTGGGGTTCTTCTACAACAAAGACCTGCTGGCGAAAGCCGGTATCACCCGCCTGCCGGAGACCTGGCCTGATTTCAAAGCGGCCCTGGCCAAGATCAAGGCCGCGGGGATCATCCCCTTGGCCAACGGCCCCAAGGACGGGGTGAGCCTCGAGCAGATCTTCGGGGTGATCGGGCCGATGTTCTATGGCGGCACCGATTACTTCCGTGAGCTCACCGCAGGCCAAAAAACCTTTGTGGATGATGGCTTCATCAAAGCCTTGGAGGAGACCGCGGCCCTCAAGGAGTTCTTCCCGCCCAACTACGCTGGGATTGGCTATCCTGAGGGGCGTACCCTCTTTACCAACGGGGGGGCGGCTTTTTTCGTCACCGGCGGATTCGACATTGCCTATTTCCGGGACAACAACCCCAAGCTCAACTTCGGCTTCATGCCCGCCCCGCCCCTAACCCGCGGGGGGCGCACCTATGTGCCGACCTTTGCTGACGGTAACTTCTCCATCAACGCCAAGAGCAAGAACATCGAGGCTGCCCTCAAATTTCTGAGCTTCTTGGCCACCCCGGAGTTTGGCCAGCAGTTCACCGAGAAGCTGGCTCAGGCCTCTGCGGTGCCCGGCACCAAGGCCAAAGACCCGGTGCTTCAACAGATCATGGAGCAGACCGGTTACTACGGCACGCCCTTCCTGACCCTGGTCGGTTTCCGTTATGCCGCCCCTACCGGGACTGAGCTGCTCCGCAGTGGACTCCAGCGGATGATTCTGGGGCAGGCCACCGGTCGCCAGGTGGCCGAGGAGATGACCAAAGGGGTGGCTACCTGGTATAAGCCGTTCCAGAAGTAGAAAGGCCTGGGAAGAGGCATCCATGCGGCTCGAGCGCACCCTCTGGCTGGTGATTTTTCTGACCCCAGCTTTGGGGCTGATGGTGGTCTTCACCGTGCTGCCTGCGGTCACCGCCCTGGGATATAGCCTGTACTCCTGGACCAGCTTTAACCGCGAAGCCTTCGTGGGGCTCGAGAACTTCCGCAAGCTGTTCTCCTTTCCCTTTCAGAGTGATTTCTTGCGGGCCTTGGGGCACAACCTGCTGGCCTTCGTGGGGCTGATGGTGGTGCAAAACGGGGTGGGGTTGCTCCTGGCCTATGCCCTGTGGCGCCAGCCGCCCTTCTTCAAGTTTTTCCGGGCTACGGTGTTTTTGCCGGTGATCCTCTCGCTGGTGGTGGTGGGGTTTTTGTGGCTGCTGTTTCTAGACCCGTTGATCGGCCCGCTGACCAAGGCCGCCAACGCCCTGGGAATCGCCTCCTTTGCCCCCTTAGGGGATCCTCGCTACGCCCTGCTGACCCTGATGCTGGTCAACGCCTGGCGCTGGGTGGGGTTTCCGGCCTTGGTGTTTTTGGCTGGGATGAACAACATCTCTGAGGAGTACTTTGAGGCGGCTCGGTTGGACGGGGCCACCGAGGGGCAGGTCTTCCGGCGCATCATGCTGCCCCTGCTGGCCCCGGCTTTTACCATCATCGTGCTGCTGACCTTTATCGGGGCCATGGAGTGGTTCGAGTTGCCCTATGTGATGGCAGGGGTCAGTGGCAACCCCGATAAAGCCACCGATACCCTCGGCTTGATGTTCTACCGCATGGCCTTTGGCGCGGCTTCGGAGGCCACCTCTAATGTGGGGGTGGCCGCAGCGATCAGCGTGATCCTCTTCGTGATCGTGGGGGTGGGCTCGGCCCTGGGCTCGAGGGTGCTGCGCAGCCGGGAGGTGGAGCTGTGAGGGGGCGCAAACTCGGGCTGCTCGAGGCCCTGCTGTTGGGGGTGCTGATCCTCAATGCCCTGGGGGTGATGGGACCGCTCTTTTTAATGCTGATCTCGGCGTTTAAGCCCACCCCCGAGATCTTCGCGTCGCCGTTTGCCTGGCCCAAGACCTGGGAGATCGAGAACTTCGCCAAGGTTTGGCAATCTGGGCGCTTTGACCTCTATTTCCGCAATTCCATTCTCATCACCCTGGGCTCGGAACTGCTGATCTTGGGCTTTAGCGCGATGGCAGGATATGCCCTGGGGCGCTACCGTTTTCGCCTGAACGACACCCTCTATCTGGTGTTTTTGGCCGGGCTGATGTTCCCCGCCAAGCTGGCCTTGGTGCCGCTGTTTGTCCAGCTCAAGCAGATGGGGCTGCTGAACTCCCACCTGGGGCTGATTTTGGTCTATGCGGCAGGCGGAATTCCGGCGGCGGTGTTCATCCTGACCGGTTTTTTCCGGGCCCTGCCCTCGGATCTGGATAACGCCGCACGGATTGACGGGGCCAGCGAGTTTGGGGTGTTCTGGCGGGTCATGTTGCCCCTGGTGCGCCCCCAACTGGCAATTGTGGCCATTTACACGGCTATCCCCATCTGGAACGATTTCCTGTTGCCCCTGGCTTTTTTGCAAAGCCCCGAGCTCAAGACCGTGCCCCAGGGGTTGGCGGTGTTCTTCGGGGAGTACGCCACCGATTATGGCCCGCTTTTTGCCGGGCTGACCCTGGCCGCGCTGCCCCTGATCGTGCTGTACCTGCTGCTGTCCGAGCAGTTCATCAAGGGGTTGACGGCGGGGGCCACCAAGGGGTGAGGGGGTTGTCGCGGCGCTTATCCTTCCCCACCCTGATTGTGTCCTGTCAGGCCCGGGCCGATAACCCTCTGTATGGGCCACAGTTCATGGCGGCCATGGCCAAGGCTGCGGAAGCAGGTGGGGCCGGGGGGATTCGGGCCAATGGGCCGGAGGATGTGGCCGCGATCCGGGCGGTTACCGAGCTGCCAATCCTCGGGCTCTATAAGCGGTGGCTCGAGCCCTACGAGGTCTACATCACCCCGGATTTTGCGGCAGCCCAGGCGATAGCCGAGGCGGGCGCGGATATCCTTGCCCTGGACGCAACCCCACGGCCTAGGCCCCAGGAGGGCTTGGCCGAGCTGATCGAGCGGATTCACACCGAGCTGGGTAAGCCGGTGTGTGCGGACGTCTCGACCCTCGAGGAAGGCCTGTGGGCGGTGGAACTGGGTGCGGACTGCGTCGCCACCACCCTGGCTGGGTACACCCCCTATACCCTCAAGACCGAGGGGCCCGATTTCGCCTTGCTGAGGGAACTGGTGCAGGCCCTGGCGGTTCCGGTGCTCGCGGAGGGGCGCTTCTGGACGCCGGAGCAGGTGGGCCGGGCCTTTGAGCTGGGGGCGGATGCGGTGGTGGTGGGGACGGCGATCACCAACCCCCGCGAGATCACCCGCCGCTTGGTCCGGAGCGTGCCCCGATGAACGCCCTGGGAATTGACGGTGGGGCCAGCAGCAGCAAATGGGTGGTGCTGGATGGCACGGGCTTACCCCTGGCCGAGGGGCGCGCCGGCCCGATTACCGGGCACCTGTACAGCCCAGCGGCCAGAGCCCAAGCCGCAACCGAGCTAGAGCAGATCCTAAGCCAAGCCCGCGCCCAGGCCCCGGCGGCCATCGTTGCGGGGATCACCGGCCTGGATGCGGATACCCCAGAAGCAAAGTGGCTGGCGGGCTATATGGCAGAGGCCTCGAGGCTGCCCCCTGAGCGGGTTCGGGTGTTCAACGATATGGACCTGGCCTACCGCGCCCATTTCGCCCCAGGCCAGGGCATTTTGGTCTATGCTGGGACCGGCTCGATCGCCTATCACCTAACCCAGGAGGGGGCGGTGGTCCGCGCGGGGGGGCACGGTTACTTGATCGGCGATGAGGGCGGTGGATTTTGGATCGGCAAGACCGCCCTGCGCCAATGGCTGCATTGGCAGGACTCGGGGCTCAACCCCCGGAACTTCCCGCTGGCCCAACAGTTAGCTCAGGCCATAGGGGCCGAGGACTGGCCCCGGATTCGGGAATATGTCTACAGCGGCGGGCGACAGGCTGTGGCCGCCCTGGCTCCGGCGGTGGGAAGGGCTGCGGCTTTGGGAGACGAGGCCGCTCGAGCGATTCTGGGACAAGCGGGGCAGGCCCTGGCCCACCTGGCCCTCACCCTGCGCTCTCGCTTGGGTGAGCGGCCGATCCTACTGACAGGGGGGGCGCTCCGGGTGAGCCCCCTTCTGGAGGAGGGCGCCCGAGCCTGTGTGGACCTCGAGGTAAGCCCCGCCTCCTTTGCCCAGACCGCGGCCCACCTGGCCCTCAAAATCTTGCACCAACACCCTGGCCGCTAGAGGACCTGCATGAGCGAATTCAAAGCCTTATCCACCGAAACCGTCAGCCCACAGTACCAGGATTTAGATACCTGGGATACCCCGCACCTGGTGCAGGTCCTGGTAGAGGATCAGCTGGGGGCCGTCGAGGCCGTGCGCCGGGCCATCGGGCCGATTGCCCAAGCCGCGGATCGGGCCAGTCAGCGCCTCCGCCAGGGAGGCCGGCTGATTTACGCGGGGGCCGGTACCAGCGGGCGACTGGGGTTTCTGGACTCGGCGGAGCTGCCCCCTACGTTTTCCTGGCCGTCGGAGCGGTCGCTGGTCTGCATCGCGGGAGGGGAGAGGGCCATCCGTCAGGCGGTGGAGGGGGCCGAGGACGACCTCGAGGCTGGACGGCGCGATTTCCTCGCCCATCGCCCCACCGCGCAGGATGTGGTGATCGCGCTGGCCGCCTCGGGCACCACCCCCTACCCTCAGGGGGTGCTCCTGGCCGCGGGGGAGGTGGGGGCTTTGCGCATCGGCATCGCCAACAACCCGGATACCCCGGTGCTGCGGCTCTCCGAGGTGGCGATTGCCCTCGAGACCGGGCCCGAGGTGATCTCTGGCTCAACCCGGCTCAAGGCCGGGACCGCGCAGAAAATTGCCCTCAACGCGCTCTCGAGCGCAATCATGGTAAGGCTGGGCAAGGTCTACGGCAACCTGATGGTGGACCTGCAGGCCACCAATACCAAACTCTTGGCTCGAGCGGTTCGCCTCACCATAGCCGCTACCGGGGCTTCGGAAGAGGCCGCCAAGGCCACGCTGGAGGCCTCTGGCTGGCAGGTCAAGACCGCGATCGTGATGCTGCGGAAGGGGCTGAACCCCGAGGCCGCGCGGGAGGTGCTGAGCCGGGTTGATGGGGATGTGCGGCAGGCCCTGAGGTGAGCCCCCGTAGCTCCCCTAAAAGTTGGGCAGCGCGGTGCTGGGCAGCTCGAGCAGGTAGTCGCGGACGTTGTTTTCTTGGCTGCTTTCCCAGGTTGAACTGAAGAGGATCTTGGTGAAATCTGGGTTCACGGTGGCCTGTGGCTCAGAAAAATATCCGGCATAGACGGTGTGCAGGTGGGCCAGGTTGTAAAGGGTGGGGTTGGGCTTTAGGCTCACCGCAATGGCTTTATTGTTGAACCACTGGGTTTGGTAGCTGCAGGGGGTCGCCCCGTATTGCTCGGTGCAGGCGTAGAAGCTGATCAGGGCGTACCCCGGTTTTTGGCTGGCGGTACCGCTGATGTGCAGGGCGGTGGCTGAGCTATTGGGGCCGTAGAGCCGGAAAAGATTGGTTCTCGAGCCCGTGGCCAGGTCCACCATGGCCACATCGCCGCTGTCGTAGTCGGCAAACACATAGACCTCGCGGCCCGCTGCGCTGAGGGCCAGGTCGCTGTGTTCGGTGGTTTTGTGCAGTTGTTGATAGCTCTTGAAATCGAGCGTATACGAGCGGGTGCCCAGGGGGCTCCCCCAGGAGGGCACACAGTAGTTTCCCTTGGGGGAGGTGGAAACATGGTCGGGACGATCTTTGGTCAGGAGAAATCCCAGGATCTTGTCCTGGGAGAAATCGTAGGCCACCAGGCCCAGCATGGCGTAGTTCTGATCCTCTACCTGAAGGCACCAGATTTTGCCGTCGTTGGATGGCCGGCCCTCCTGCTTGGTCCAGGCCCGGGCCGCTTGGCTACCGAAGATCGCCCGCAGGCGATCGGCCAGGTTCCGTACTACCTGTTTTTGATCGGTCAGGATGTTGTAGGTGGAGAGGGTCATGCCATCCCCGTAAGGGCCCAGAAAATAGATCAGGTTGGGGTCGGTAGGGTGCCAGATGGGCTCCTGGGGCTCGCCCAGGTTGAGGGTCTTGACAAAAGCCAGGGTGTTCCCGGTGACCTTGTAGAGGCGGATCCAGCCGTTGGAGGAGATCATCAGCACCCGGCTCGAGTCCGCGTTGAAGGCCTGTTTGCGTGAATACTCGTGCCGTACCCACTGGGGTGGGTCTCGATCGGTGATTTGCGAAGGGTCGGTCACCCGGGCCAGGGTGGTGCCGTAGTTGGGGTCTACAAAGGGTTGGTTTAGGGCCGGGCGGGGCTGACCGAGGGTTGGGACCGAGGTGTCGAAGCCGGTTTTTAGCACCAAAGGGTTGGAAGGAGGGGGAGGAGAGGGGTTGGAAGAGGGAGGAGGGGTGGGCAAATTCACACCGCAAGCCCCCAGCACTGCGCAGAGGGCCAGGACAACGCCACGGGGGAAACTGGGCGACATGGGGAGTTTATACGGGTTGGGCTGGCCCGCGTCAATTTTGCGGGGTTGGAGATTAAGACCAGCTCAAGGCTGGGAGAGGGCCTGTAGCCGGCGGCCGGGTCGGCCCCCAATGCCGAGAATCAGCAGCCCAATGCCCAGCAAAGCAGCGACCGCCACCACCGGGATCCCCCAGTTGCGCACCGCGATCCCTCCCAGGGCCCAGATCAGCACCAGGGCATACAGCACATCCCCTCGAGCCCGCAAGAAGGCCAATCCCAAGGCGGTTGCAACCGCAATCAGCACCACCGTCCAGCCCACCCCCCCAGCCGTAAATCCTGCCTGGTACAGGGTTACAACGGCATTGGCGATGGTGGCCACGCTGATCCAGCCCAGATACAGGCTGAACGGGGCATTAACCAGCCAAGAGTCGGCCCCCCTGGTTGGGCGGAGACCAATTTCCAGGCGGCGATACAAGGCGATCAGGGTGAGGAGCAGGCCCAGCATGAACCCCATGGAGAGGTCTACCCAGCGGTACTGCCAGGCCAGAATCCAGGCGCTGTTAAAAGCACAGCTCAGCACAAAGAGGGGCAGAACCGGGCCGATGCGGGGGTTGCGCGCTCCGCCTGGGAGGGCTTGGTACACCGTAAAAGCGATCAAGCCCAGATAGATGAGGCCCCAGATCCCAAATACGTAGTTGGCTGGGGTAAACACCACCGGGTAGCCGTTGGAAATTTCCCCGGTCGTGCGGCCCCCCAGGAGAGAGGTAGCGCCTGCTAGGGTGTTCAGCACGAGGGTGATGATTAAGGCCAGCACGGCCCCCAAGCGCCAGGCGCCTAAGTTTTTTTGGGGTTGAGCAGGGTTTCGATCCATTGTTTGATGGTATCGGGGGTCAGATACTCTTTCTGTACCACATCCCACACCATTTTCCCCACCCCCCCGAGGGCCAAATCAGCCAACAGTCCCTTGAGCAAAGATGGAGGCTGGGGGGCCGCTGGAGGGGCAGGGGAGGATTTGGAGAGGCTCCCCACCACCCAGCCAGCCAAAATGGCTGTGGCCAGGGCCTCGAGCGGCCTGTGGCGGATGGCTTCCTCCCCCGTGCGTACCGCCTCCCGCCAGGGCTGTGCCAGGTGTTCCAGCCCTTCTTGAAACTGGCCCTGCAGGTGATCTGCGGTAACCTCGAGCCGCCCGGCCAGCCGATCTGCGCTGCTCACCAGGTCCTCCTGCATCTCGTGGGCGGTCTGGAGAACCCGGTTTTGCAGCTCATCGGCGGTGTCCCTGAATTCCTGCTCTGCCCGTTGGAAGGCCTCTCGCAGGCGTGCTTTGGCCGCCTCTACCCCCTGGTCGGGGCTCATTTTTGCCGCACCGCGAACCATAGCACCCCTCCGGCAACCGCCAGGCTTAGCACGCCCATGATGGCTGCGGCCCCAGCCGGGGGCAGCCAGGCCCGTAGCTGCAAGTATCCTGCCGCGATCAGCCAGCCCAGCCCACCCAAAGCCAACACTCCAGCCCCCAAGCCCAGGACTAGGGTCAGGAGCAGACCCTTGAGGCGGCCCTCCAGCTGCTTAACCTCGGCCTCGAGCAGCTCGGCCACCCCAATGATCACCTCTCCAAGGGCGGTCATACTTAACAACTAGCGGCGCTCGAGCAAGCGCGAGAGCACCAGGCCGAGGCCAAAGGCCACCAATACGCTCATCAGGGGCCGCTCCTGCACCTGGTGCTCGAGGCCTTGGGTGAGCTCTCCCCCCTTGTCCTTGACGCTGTTGAGGGTCTCCTTGATCTGCCCCCCTAGCTGCTCCTTGGTGCCGGCCAGGCCTGCGGCAATTTCCTTGGAAGCGCTGGAGGCGGCCCCCTTCAGGCTGCCCATCAGGTGAGTCACATCCGCGCGCAGGGCCTTGAGGTCGGCCCGCAGGGCCTCAAGGTCGTCTTTGGCTCCAGAATCCTCCACCGCTCGTGCAGCCCGATCTTTCATCTCCTCAATCTTGGAATCCATAAAGGTATACACCTCCTCCGGACAATCTAGAGAAGGGCCCTGAGGGGGTGCTGAACCCCAGCTGATGATTTCTTGGGGGAAATAGGCTTATTGCCGTATCGGCACATCGGCCTGCAGCTTCATCTTATCGTCAATGGTTTCGACGTGAATCTCGAGGCCTTCCTCTTCCGGGAAGTAGCGCTTAAGTACGTCCAGAAGGTCTTTTTTGAGGCTATCAACCAGGCCGGGGGAGAGGTGGGCGCGGTCGTAGGCCAGCACCACCTTGAGGCGGTCTTTCAGCTTATCCTTGCTGCTTTTCCCGCTAAAGGGCCACCAGCTCATCAGCGACCTCCCAATAGGCGGCGCAGGGTTCCCATAAATCCCTGGGACTCGGCAGGAGCAGCCAGCGGGACGTTTTCGCCCCGGATGCGCTGGGCGATTTCCAGGAAAGCCTTGCCGGCCAGCGAGCCGTTGCTCAGCACCAGCGGTTCGCCCTTGTTGGAGGAGATCAGCACCCCCTCATCCTCCGGAACGATACCGATGGGCTTAGCCCCCAAAATTTCCACCACATCGTCCACCGAGAGCATATCGCCCTTGGCCACCATTTTGGGCCGCAAGCGGTTGATCACCAGGTAGTTCTCGCGTACCTCCCGGGCCTCGAGCATCCCGATGATCCGGTCGGCATCGCGCACGCTCGAGACCTCCGGATTGACCACCACCAGGGCCCCTTCAGCCGGGGTGGCGGCGGTCTGAAAGCCCTTCTCGATCCCCGCCGGGGAATCGATCAAGACCCGGTCAAAGCCCTCCTCGCTGAGCAGAACCTGCACCATCTGGCGGAACTTCTCGGGGTCGAGGGCTTCTTTGTCCTTGGTCTGTGAGGCCGGGAGCAGGGTGAGCCCCTCGAGGCGCTTGTCCCGGATGAGGGCCTGGCGCAGCTTGCAGCGGCCCTCGATCACGTCGATCAGGTCATAGACCACTCGGCCTTCTAGGCCCATCACCACATCCAGGTTACGTAGCCCAACATCCACGTCAATGACCGCAACCTTCTCGCCTAGCTTGGCCAGTGCGGCCCCCACATTGGCGGTAGTGGTGGTTTTGCCAACCCCACCTTTACCGGAAGTCACCACGATGGCTCGAGCATTCACAAGGGTCCCTCCACAGATCCTATCCAAATAATCCCTTCAAGATATCCGCAATTCCGCGAAGCCTTGTCTAGAGTATATAGGCCAGAGCACACCCCTGTCATCGAGAGGTCAGGGGGGCAGAAACCGGCCTGGTGCTCTCGAGGGTGCTGATAGGCCCAAAAGCGCTACAATTACCCTATGCGTCCGTTTGAGCCCCGCCCGCCCAGAAATACCCCCGACGAAGCCGCGATCAAGCCGGACTGGAAGGATTTCATTGCCCTGGTGGTCGCGGCGTATTCCCTGCTCTTACCCCCCCTGCTGCTGATCTTGGGCACGGGGGCCCTGGTGGTGCTGCTTTTGAGCGGGCTGCTGCGCTAGCCGAGCCCCTACCGACCCGGATCGTTCACCTGAGGAGAGGCCATGCCCGAAGTTGCCGAAACCCTGTTTGAATCGCTCCCCGAGGGCTACAGAGACCGTCTGGGCCGTCCGGGAGAATACCCCTTTACCCGGGGGGTCTATCCCCGGATGTATCTGGATCGGCCCTGGACCATGCGGCAGTACGCAGGCTTTAGCAGCGCCGAGGAGTCCAACCGGCGCTACCGCTACCTGCTCGAGCAGGGCCAGACCGGGCTCAGCGTGGCGTTTGACCTGCCCACCCAGCTCGGGATGGATCCCGATCACCCGCTGAGCGTGGGGGAGGTAGGCAAGGTAGGGGTCTCGATCGCCTCCATCGAGGACATGAAAACCCTGCTGGAAGGCATCCCGCTGGATAAGGTCACCACCAGCATGACCATCAATGCCCCCGCGGCCATGCTCCTGGCCCTCTACCTGCTAGTGGCCGAGGAGCAGGGGGTGAGCTGGAGCGAGGTGGGGGGCACCGTCCAAAACGACATCCTGAAGGAGTACATCGCCCGCGGCACCTACATCTACCCGCCCGCACCTTCAATGCGGCTCATCACCGACCTGTTCGCTTTTTGTGCCGAGCGGGTGCCCAAGTGGAACACCATCAGCATCTCGGGATACCACATCCGCGAGGCCGGAAGCACCGCGGCCCAGGAGATCGCCTTTACCCTGGCCGACGGTAAGGCCTACGTGAAGGCGGCCATGGATGCCGGGCTGGATGTGGATACCTTTGGGCCGCGGCTGTCCTTTTTCTTCGCGGCCCATGGGGATATCCTCGAGGAGACGGCGAAATTTCGCGCGGCCCGGCGGATGTGGGCCCGGATCATGCGGGAGGAGTTCGGGGCCAAAGACCCCAAGAGCTGGATGCTGCGCTTCCACACCCAGACCGGCGGGAGTACCCTCACCGCTCAGGAGCCGCTCTCCAACGTGGTGCGCACGGCCTACCAGGCCCTGGCGGCGGTGCTGGGGGGAACCCAAAGCCTGCACACCAACGCCTACGATGAGGCGCTGGGATTGCCCACCGAGAAGAGCGCGCTGCTGGCCCTTCGTACTCAGCAACTGCTGGCCTATGAATCGGGGGTGACCCGGGCCATAGACCCCTTGGGGGGTAGCTTCTATGTCGAGCACCTGACCGATGCGCTCGAGGCTAAAGCCTCTGACCTCATCGCACAGATTGACCGCCTGGGGGGAGCCGTGGCTGCGGTTGAAGCCCGGTTCTTCCAGCGGGAGATCGAGGAGTCGGCCTGGACCTTTCAGCGGGAGATCGAGTTGGGAAAGCGCATCCTTGTGGGGGTCAACAAGTTCAACCGCACCGATAGCCCGCTCAACGAGCACACCCCGGTGCAGCATATTGATGAGGCCCTGGGCAACCGGCGCAAAGCGCAGATTCAAGCCTTCCGCCAGGAGCGCGATGGGCAGTCGGTGCGGGGTGCCCTGGAGGGTCTGCGGGCGGCGGCCAAAACCCAAGAGAACCTGATGCCTCACCTGCTCGAGGCCTTTCGTCGCCGGGCCACCCTGGGGGAGGTGGCGGGGGTGCTGCGGGAGGAGTGG
>NZ_QWLB01000004.1 GCF_003574355.1 Meiothermus granaticius NBRC 107808
TCCCCCCACAAACCCCCCCACCGCTGCCGTAGCCCAGGTACTGGGATAACAGCGCAATTCCCAGCCCTGCTCCCGGGCCCTGCGCTCGATCTGGCCCAGCCGGGTTCCGGCCTCTACCCGCATGATGCCCCGCGTCGGGTCGAACTCTAGAATCCGGTTCATGCGGTGGGTTGAGACCACCAGCCCCCCCTGCAGCGGCACACACTGGCCGTAGTTGCCGGTCCCGGCCCCCCGCAGGGTCAGTGGAATACCGTGCTGGGCGGCATAGCTCACCACCCCGCGCAGCTCCTCGAGGCCCTGGGGCGCCACCACCAGCTCGGCCTGCTTATCCCCCAATAGCTGCCTAAGCAGCGGGGAGTAGTAGTAAGCGTCCTTGGAGAAGACCTCCAGGCTTTTGGCCTCGGAAAACACCCCTTTTTCCCCCACGAGGCCCCGCAGGGCCTCGGCCCACTCGGATGGTCCTGTCGTCTTCCCCATAATCCTCCCGCCAAGCCCGGCGCTCAGCCTTCATAGAGCTGTACCTCGCGCCGTTCCTCGGCTCGTAGCTGCCCCTCCAAGATCACATAGCGCTTGGCGACTTGCCCCCGCAGTGCCTCGAGCCAGCTGGGGGCATCCAAAACCACCAGGTTGGCCCGGCAGCCCACCTCGAGCCCATACCCCTCCACCCCCAGCGCCTGTGCGGGCCAGGTGGTGACCATCTGCCGCAGCGTCTCCAGGTCCTCCCCCCAGGCCAGTGGGGTCAGGTGCGCAGCCCAGAGGGCTACCTCGAGCGGGTCGTTGCGGCCAAAGGGGTAATAAGGGTTATCCACATCGTCCTGTGCGGCCACCACCCGCACCCCCGCGGCCAGAAGCTCCCTGACCCTGGTATTGCCCCGCGGAATCGGCTGCCTTGTGCTTTGGCAGGTCACCAGCTCGATGTGTCCATTGCTGATCACGGTGGCCCCAGCTTCCTTGATTAGGCCGATGGTTTTGCGAGCGGTGGCGTCGTCTTGGAAGCCCAGCGAGCCCAGTTGGGTTAGAAGCAGCGGCCAGCGGTGCCGAACCGCCAGGGCCGCCAGGTACGCTCCGGTGGCCGACTGAGGGTCTTCGGTGTCGTCGGCTACGGCATGCAGCGGAAGGTTGTGCTTCTTGGCCAGCTCGAGGCAGAACTCGGCGTGGGCTTGGGCATCGGCCTCGGTGGGCTCGAGCCAAGGCACCGCCCCCACCGCGTCACAGCCCCTCGCCACCGCTTCCTCCAGCAGATCCCGGTTCTCTGGAAACCGCGCAAACCCGTTCTGGGGGAAAGGCACCACCTGAACCTTCAGGTAGGGAAACTCGGCCTGAAGGCGCTTTATCCCCTCGAAGGCCCGCAGCCCAGCCTGTTCGTCCACATCCGCGAACAACCGAATCGCACAGGTGCCGTTTTGTACCGCCAGCTGCAGCAAGCGCCGACCCCGCTGGTACACGCCCTCTGGGGTATAGCTCCGCTTAATGTGCCCCAAGGCCTCGAAGCGGTGCAGGGCCTGGACTTTGGCCGGTTGCTTGGCCAGCTCCCAGCTCCACAGCGATTTGCAGGCATGCAGATGGGGGTTGACAAAGGCCGGAAGGGTTAGGCGGCCCTCGAGCGCTAGCTCCATGTCTGCCCTGCCGGCCAGGGCCTCTTCAATCGCGGCGACGTGGCCATCCTCGAGCCCGATGTCTGCCTGCGATCCGGTGGGCAAGGTGGCCCTGCGCAGGATCAAGTCCATCTACGAACCACCTCCTCGCGGTAGACCGGTTGACCGGCTTTATACACCCGCAGGCGCGGCGGCATCCGGGATAAGGCTTCCTCATCGGTGGGGGCATCCACGATCACCAGATCGGCCCGGGCCCCTACCTCGAGGCCATACCCCTCGAGCCCCAGGATTCGCGCGGGGGCCAGGGTCACCATCTCCAGGGCCTCGCGCCGCTCCTGCGGCACAGCAAAATTGGCGGCGTGCACCGCCAGGTTGGCCTGCCACAGCAGGTCGTAGTTCCCCATGGGCTGGAAGGGATCGCGCACGTTGTCCGAGCCCAAGGCCACATTCACCCCGGCCTCGCGCAGGGCCTTGATGGGCATCAAGCCGCGCGCCGGAGGATACCCCTTGCCCTGCAGGAACAGGTTCACCGCCGGCAGGCTGATCATGTGGAGCCCCGCTCGAGCCACCTTGGCGATGATCCGGCGCTGCACCTGGGGTGGCTGGAAGGTCAGGGCACAGTTGTGGTCGGAGGTCACCCGCCCCTCCAACCCCCGGGCCAGGACCATCTCGGCCAAGGCCTCGAGGTCGAGGTGGGTGGGGTCTTCGTGCTCGTCCATGTGCAGGTCTACCGGCTTGCCGTAACGCTCGGCCAGATCCAGGGCGGAGCGCATACAAGCCTCCGGGTCTGGGGTGATGTGTGGGCAGCCCCCCACCACATCCACCCCCATCTCCAGCGCCTCGCGCATCAGGGCGTCCCCCTCGGGGGTTCCTGGCATCCCCAGGGCCACAAACTCGAGGTCGATCTTGCCCCGGAACTCCGCTCGCAGCTCCAGCATGACCTCCAGCACCTCGAGCCCCTTGGCCAGATCCATGTCCAGGTGCGAGCGCAGCGCGGTGGTGCCCTGGGCGATGGCTTGCCGAATCCCAGCCCTGGCCCGGGCCTTGAAATCCTCTTTAGGGCGGGTGGCTTTGCTGCCCCGCCACAGCTCGATGGCTTCCAACAAAGTCCCCGAGCGGTTCTCCAGCCCGGCCCCCCCGAGGCCCAGCGACAAGGTCTTATCCAGGTGGCAGTGCGATTCCACGAAGCCGGGAAACACCGCTCGAGCCCCGAAATCCTCCCCTGTCCCCCTCGAGGCTGGCCCGATGGCCGCAATTCGCCCATCCGCCAGGTGAAGATCCACCGGCGCGCCCTGCCCCCACAACCGGAGGTTGCGAAGCACCGGCTCAGCCATAGGCCACCTCGAAGGTAGAGGCCTCGGCGATGAGCTCGGCCAGCCGATGGGCCATCTCCTCGAACCAGGCTTGCCCTGCCTCTGCAACCGCGGCTTGGGGGTTGCCGAAATGCCCCTCGGGGCTCCAGTCTCGGGTCAGCCAGGCCACCTGGGGCAGCAGGGTCAGGTTGAAGTTCTGGGAGTCGAAGCGCGGATACCGGGCCGGGGGCAGGGGTTGGCGTACCAGGCCTGGGGTTAGGTGCAGCATCAGCGCGGTCTCGAGGGTCCCGGCATGAATGCCGAAGCGCTGTTCGGAGGGGGGCAGCCTCGAGGCGTCAACCTGTCCCTGAACCAAAAAACACAGCAGTCCCAGCTCTGCCCGCAGATCGCGGCACATCATCTCCAACAGGGCTTTATTCCCCCCATGGGCATTGAACAGCATCAACCGCCTAAACCCCGCTCGGTGAAGGCTCACCGCGATATCCCGGACCACCCCCATCAGGGTCGAGGCCGAGAGGGCCAGGGTGCCTGGGTAACCGGTGTGTTCGTTGCTCTTGCCATAGCTCTGCACCGGCAAATACCAGGCTGCAACCTCAGCGGGCAGTGCCTCAAAAGCCCGCTGCACCGTGGCCTCTGCAAGCTTGGCGTCGGTGCAAAGCGGCAGATGCGGCCCATGCTGCTCAATGGCCCCGATCGGCAGCACCACCACCCCAGGGTCCTTGGGCAGGGCTTCAATTTCTTTCCAGGTATGTTCTACAAAGGCACGCTTCATCGTGCACCCAAGCCCCTTCTTGGTTTACAGCAGGCGATAGGCCAGCAAAGACAGCAGCGAAACCCCAAATAAGCTGCGATGGGCGGCGACCAAGCCAGGATCAGTGAGCCAGGCCATATAGAACTGATTGGCCAGCATAAACCCGCCCCACAGCAGGGTCAGCAGGCCCAGGGCAGTGGTAGCCACCTCTGGGCTGCCGCTAAATAGGGCCACCCATAGGGCCACCGAGGTCAAAAGCTCCCAGAGGATCACCAGGGCAAACAGCACCCCCACCAACCAGACCGGGGTACGGTAGGTCTCGGTCACCCGCAGCATCAGGCTCCAGTTGGAGGAGGTTTTGAAGCGGCTAGGGAGCGAGCCCAAAGCCTTGAGGGCCTCGAGGCCGTTCATCAGCGTGACCAGCGAGAGCCACAACGCCCACAGCAGCACGATCCCAGATTTGATCTGCGCGATGCTCAGTTCCATAAGGAGGGTCCCCGCCTGGCCAAGGGCCTCACTTCTTCGGCAGGAACTCCAGGGTCCAGACCTTGCTCAGATCTATCGTGGTGCTCGGCTTGAGCAGCTTAAGCTCCTTGAGCTGCTTGTACAGGGTGTTCCAGCGCTCGGCCGTCATAACCCCTAGCCCCCCCTTGAGCGCATCCCCGGTCAGCATCAGCTTCTTGATGGCCTCAGCCCCCCACAACACCACATCGGCCGTGTTCTCCTTGTTAGCCTCCTGCAGGGCCGAGACGTAGTTCTTGGGGTTGGCAAAAAAGGCTTCAAACCCAGCCTTGGAAGCCGCCACAAAAGCCCGCACCGCGGCAGGGTTGCTCTTGATGAAGTCCTCGGTGGTGACGATGATATCGGCATAGGGGTTGAAGCCTGAATCTGCAATCAGCAAGGTGCCGTTCTTAATCCCCATCTTGTCGGCGTTGTAGGGCTCAGCGGTGATGTAGTTCTGGGTCACGGCCTTGGGGTCTTGGGCCCAGCTTGCCAGTTGGCCGTTGTAGTTGATGACCTGCACCTTCCCCTTAAGCCCGTACTTGTTTTGGATGAAGTCCCAGTAAACCCCTCCCGGCGCAATGGCCACGGTGCGCCCGGCCAAATCTTCGAAGCCCTTGAGCGGGTACTCGGCGTGGTACATCAGGCCTTGGGGGTTGTTCTGGAACGGGGCGAAAATCGCCACCACCGGAATGCCTTGTTCGCGGGCCTGGAGGGCTTCAGTGGCCCCGATCATCGCGAACTGGGCCTTGCCCGTGGCCAATAGGCTCAAACCGCCGGGGGTGTTGGGCCCCCCTGGGACAATGGTCAGGTCTAGGCCAGCCTTTTTGTAAAGCCCATCCTTCTGGGCGGCAAAATACCCAGCATGCCCGGTCTCAGGAAACCAATTGAGCACCATGCTGACCTTGGTCTGCGCCGAGACCAGACCCGCTACCAGTACCGCCCCTGCTGCCAACCACTGCTTCATGGAATCCCTCCTACGGCGAAACCGGACTCGAGGCCCATCCTAACGCTCTTGGTCTCCTCGAGCCGACTCATGCCAACTGCGCAAAAAGAGATTGCTAACATAACCAACCAGCAGGAAAAACCCGATCCCCAGGGCGGCTGCGCACACCCCGGTCGCGGCCAGCTTGGCCATCTGTAAACGGCTGGCCGACTCCACCACCAAGAAGCCCAATCCCCCCCGGGTACTGGCCATTCCCGCCATGTATTCCCCCACCACCACCCCGATCACCGCGGCTCCAGCGGCAATGCGCAACCCAGTGAAGAAATAGGGCAGTGCCGCAGGCAGGCGCAGCTTGAACAGGGTTTGCCAAGAGCTGGCGCCATAGAGCTGGAAGAGCTGCTTCAAAGAGGCCTCCGTGGAGCGTAGGCCAATGGCGGTGTTTGCGATGATGGGAAACACCGAGATAATCACCGCCACCGCGATGATCGAGGGCAAACCGATCCCAAACCAGGTCAGCAAAAGGGGCACGAAGACAATTACCGGGACGCTTTGAAACACCACTGTGAAGGGGAACACCGCCCGGTAGAGGATCGGTACCGAGGTCAGGAGGAAGGAAACCGCCGCCCCGATCAGGGCTGAAAGCACAAAGGCGATGGCGGTGGCCCGAAGGGTGATAAGGGTGGACTCCCAAAGGCTGGCCCCGTGCTCGAGAAAAGCCTGCCCCACATCCACCGGCCCCGGTACAATAAACGGCTTCGGCTTGAAGATCACAATTCCAAGCTGCCACAGCCCCACAAACACCAAAAAGGCCAACACCACCGGAAGGGCCTCGCGCCCCCAGCGGGCTAAGCGCGAAGCCTTCGAAAGTGCCTGGTTACCTGTGGGGGGGGTCTCCATCGGGGAGGACTGGGTCATGCCTGCACCTCGTCTGGCTTAGGGGGAACCGCAGGCCCTCCCTCGAGCACGCTCAGCACCTGATACACCAGCTTGCCGTAGGTTTCCGAGGCGCGAAACTCGGGGGTACGCGGGTAGGCCACGGGCACCTCGAGCACCTCGGCCACGCGGCCGGGGTGTGGGGTCATCACCAGGATCCGCTGGGAAAGGTATACCGCCTCAAACATGTTGTGGGTGACAAAAACCACCGTTGCGCCCGTGGCCTGCTTTATGGATAACAATTCATCGCCCAGGCGCTGGCGGGTCAGCTCATCGAGGGCTCCGAAGGGCTCGTCCATCAGCAAAATCTTGGGCTGAGTGATCAGGGCCCGGGCGATGGAAACCCGCATCTTCATCCCACCCGAGAGCGCCCTAGGGAAGGCCCCAGCCCTAGCGCTCAGCCCCACCAGCCCCAGCACCTCCTGAGCCCGCGCCAGGCGCTCTTGGCTCCCCACCCCGCGCAGCTCGAGGGGCAGCGCAACATTATGCAAAACCGTGCGCCAGGGCAGCAAGGTGGGCTCCTGAAACACAAAGGCCATCTCGGCCCGGGCCTGGGGGGTTCCGGGGGCAAATCCTCCAACCGTCACCTGGCCCGAACTAATCGGCTCGAGACCGGCCAAGATGCGCAGAAGGGTGCTTTTCCCACAGCCCGAGGGCCCTACCAAAGAGACGAACTCGGCCGCTCGAACCTCAGCATTCACCCCCTCTAGCGCCAAGGTGCCGTCAGGGAAACGCTTACACACGTCCTTGACCGCAATTGTAAAAGGACTACCCACCGCCCCACCTCCGCCTAGGCTAAATCGTGCTGTTCGGGAATGGCCTCTTCAGCCAACTACAGGCCACAGTATAAACGGGCTTGACCCTCTGTCAACAACGCTCCGGGGTTTTAGCCCAAACGCAATGTCGCATTTTTTATAAATATTTCCCGACAGAATTTGCAATAAAATACATTTTTATCTTTTTGGGCCTAACGCCCTCAGATCATGCGAAAAGGCTGGGGATCTCCCAGCCTTAGGCCAGCGCAGTGTTTAGGCTTCAGAAGCTTGGGCAGCAGGAGCCACCTCTGGCTTCTGGGCGAGAATCTCGCGCACCCGGTCCCCCTGCACGATTTCGTGCTGGAGGAGCTCCTCAGCCAGCTTGTGCACCGCCTGGCTGTGATCGGAAAGGGTCCCCTTAGCCTTCTCGTAGGCCCGGTCCAGAATGGTCTGGACGTCCTGGTCAATCAGCCTCGAGGTCTCCTCGCTATGGTCTTGTTTCTTAGCGATCTCCTCACCTAGGAAGATCGGGCCCTGATTGGAGCCCCAAGCCACGTTGCGGAAGTGGTCCCCCATCCCCCAGTCCAATACCATCTGCTTGGCCAGACTGGTGGCCTTTTTGAAGTCATCAGAGGCCCCGGTGGTAATGGTGCCGGTAAAGAGTTCCTCGGCTGCCCGACCCGCCAGGGTCATGGCCAGGGTGTCTTCTAGGTGTTCTTTGCTCACCAACACCCGCTCCTCAGGCCGATTCCAGCGTACCCCCAAGGCCATCCCGCGCGGCACGATGGAAACCTTCTCGGTCTTGTCGGCATAAGGCAAGACCTCGCCCGCGATCGCATGCCCGGCCTCGTGGTAGGCCACCGCCTGCTTCTCGTCCTCAGAGAGCTTAAGGCTGCCCCGCTCCAACCCCAGCATGATCTTGTCCAGAGCGGTTTGGAAGTGGTACTTGGTGATCTGGGTGGCGTTTTCCCGCGCCGCCTGAAGGGCCGCCTCATTGACCAGGTTCTTGAGGTCAGCTCCGCTGAACTGTGGGGTCAGCCGGGCCAGTTCGGCTGCGTCCACATCGGGGGCCAGGCTCTTGCCACGCATGTGCACCAGCAGGATTTCCTTGCGCTCCTCGAGGGTTGGCAGCCCAATGACCACCTGCCGGTCAAAGCGCCCCGGACGCAGCAGGGCTTGGTCGAGGATATCCGGGCGGTTGGTCGCAGCCAACACGATCACGCTGGTATCCTTCTCGAAACCGTCCATCTCAGACAGGATTTGGTTGAGGGTCTGCTCGCGCTCGTCGTGCCCCCCACCGATCCCCGCCCCACGCTTGCGCCCAATTGAGTCCAGCTCATCGATGAAAATAATCGCCGGGGCGTTGCGCCGGGCTTCATCAAAAAGGGTGCGCACCCGCGAGGCCCCCACCCCCACAAACATCTCCATGAACTCCGAAGCCGATACGGTAAAGAAAGGCACCCCGGCCTCCCCGGCTACCGCGCGGGAGAGCAGGGTCTTGCCGGTGCCTGGAGGCCCCACCAGAAGCACCCCTTTGGGAATTTCCGCCCCAATGGCGATGTACTTCTGGGGATGTTTGAGGAAATCCACCACCTCCATCAGCTCCTGCTTGGCCTCGGTATGGCCGGCCACGTCTTTAAAGGTAGTATTGACCCGCTTCTCCTTGCCGTACTGCCGGGCCCGGCTCTGCCCAAACTGCATGACCTGGCCCGCCCCACCCTGAGTGCGCATGAAGAAGAAGTACCAAAAGCCGATCAGGAGCAAAATTGGCAGGAAGCTCAGCAGGAGCTGCGGCCAGATCGAAGCCTGCCGGGTGACGATTTCAACCTTCTGCTGTTGTAAAAGCTCGGTGAACTGTGGATCGCTGAAGCCCGCAGGCAGGGCGGGCAGCGAGAAGGTGGTGGTGGTGACGGTGGTATTGCCCGTGGTGATGCGCTCAGGGGCCTTGAAGGTACCGCTGATGCGGCCCTCCTCGAGCACCACCTTGGCTACCTTACCCTCCTGTACGTAGTTGATGAAATCGCTATAGGGCAGGGATGGACGACTGCCGATCCCACCCCCCAACAGCGAGAACAGCCAATAGGCCAGGATCACGATGACCACTAAGCTCCAGGGATTGATACGCGTAGGCAACCTCAAGACCTCCTCCAAACCCTAAACGAAAGGAACATTCCCACAATATACTCGCTCACGCCAGGCTCCGCTGCACCCCTCATCGATGGGGCTTTAGGGGCCTCGCCCCCATCCTACCCAATCTGGGGATGAGGAATGAGTGCCAGGATAGGAACGATTTGGTCTCGAGGGGCCGCTCAGTGGCTTAGAGAAGGGTTCCAAGACCCACCCGCTCAACCGGTTGTGGTGGGGCTATTGGTTGGGGACAGGCCGTCCGTCTGCCCCCACCGCCACCATCACAAACCCCGCCCGGCAGGCCAGGGTGCGTTCCTCGCGCTCCAAGGGCTCCACCCACATCTCCACCTCGAGCCGCATGGAGCTTCTGCCCACCGCCTTGACCGAGGCCACCAGCTCCACGATCGAGCCCTGGGGCACCGGGTGACGGAAGTCCATGGCGTCGGCATGCACCGTGACCACCTTGGCCCGGGCGTGCCGGGTGGCGGCCACAAAGGCCGCCTCGTCCATCCAGGCCATGGCCGTGCCGCCGAAAAGGCTGCCGTAGTGGTTGCAGTCGCCAGGGCGCACCAGGTGTACAGTGCGGGTCTCCTTCATGGCTGCCCCCGCCGGGCCTGGGCCCGGGCCTCGCGGTAGAGGATATAGGCCCTGGCAACCTGAGGATTGATCTCCATCAAGCCCTCCTCTACCCGGTCTTGAATGGCCTCTACCGAGAGGCTTTCTTGCTGGGCCTGGAGCTTGATGGGTTCAAGGATGTGCCGCTCGAGGCGCGAGAGGTCCAGGGTCACACCGGTAGCCCTGGCGGCCTTCTGCACCGCCCGCACGATGCGCAGCTCGTCGAAGGGCACGCTGCGTCCGTCGCGCTTGATCACCGGCCGGAGGTCGGGGGTGGCCTCGGGAAAGTAGAAATCCAGGTCGGAGAGGGGCTCTACGCGGGTGGTTTTGATGTAGCCGTTGCCCTTGGTGGAGAAGAAGTCGTGGTGCTTGGTCTCGGTGCGCAGGCCGGCCAGCACCACCGGGTTCACTGCCTGGGCCTCCACCTGGAAAAAAGGCTCCAGGCCAAGGTTCATCAGGGCTTTGTCGGCGTTGTAGCGGGAGAAGGTGCGCACCGCCTCCTCCAGCCCAACCTCGCCGTAGAGGGCTTCGGTGTAGCGGGCCTCGAGGGCCTCGAGCCGCTCCAGCAGCCGCAGCACCTCGCCCTGGGCCTGGGCTTGTTCCCTCTCCCCCATCCGGTTCAGGAGATCCTGAGCTAGCAGGCCCACGTAGACCCCGTGGATGGCCTCATCCCGGATGATCAGGCTGATGATCTCGCCGGAGCTGGTCAGGCGGCCCTGCCCGGCCAGGTAGAGCGGGTAGAAGAACCCCGAGTAGAAGAGGTAGGACTCGAGCAGCACGCTGGCGGCCATGGCCCGGTACAGGCTGGCCTCGTCCTGGACGCTGGTGTAGGCCTGGTGAATGAGGCCCAGCTTGGCCTGAAGCTCGGGCTGGTGGCGCACCCAGTCGAAAAGCTGCTCGATGCGCTCACTGGTACACAGGGTGGAAAAGATAGAGCTGTAGCTCTTGGCGTGCATCTGCTCCATGGCCCCCATGAAGGAGAGCACCGCCTTGGCCTGAAGCCCCGGCACCCACTGCACCATCTGGGGCATCCCCACCCCACCCTGGAGGGTGTCCAGCAGGGTCAGCCCGGCCAGAACCTCCTCGTAGGCCCGTTGCTCGGCCCTATTCAGGGTCGTCCAGGCCAGCTTGTCGTCGGCCAGGGGAATCTCCTCGTCCACCCAGAACTGCCGCACGTTCTGGTCCCAGAACATCTTGCTGTAGGCATCCTCGAGCCGGTTCCAGTTGACTGCCCCGAAACCGGGCTGGAGGATTGATGGCATTTGAATCATGGGGTCTCCTTCACACCGCGCAGCTCACGCACTCCTCCACCGAGAGGTTCTTGGCGCGGGTGTAGTAGAGGCTCTTGAGGCCCTTGCGCTCGGCATAGACATAAAGCCGGGCCAGCTCGCGGGTGCTGGTCTCGCTGGTCACATAGAGCACCGTGCTGATGCCCTGGTCCACATGGGGCTGAATCTCGGCCACCAGGTCAATCAAACGGTACATGTTCATGTGGTAGGCCGACTTGTAGTACCAGTAGGTCTCCTCGGAGAGGAAGGGGACGGGGTAGTAGGTAGTAGCATTGCCGTAGGTGCGGGTCTCCACCACCTCCACGATGGGCTGAATCGAAGGGGTGGCGTTTTGGATGTAGCTGATGCTGGCGGTAGGTGCGATGGCCAGCCGGTAGGCGTGGTAGAGACCGTGCTTCTGCACCTCGGCCTGGAGCCGGGCCCAGTCGGCAGGGCTGGGCAGCTCGAGATGAGCAAACAGCGCTCTGACCACATCGCTGCGGGGGCGGAAGTCCTCGGCCAGGTAACGCTCGAAATACGCTCCGCTGGCGTACTCTGATAGCTCAAAGCCCTCGAAGCTGACCCCACGCTCCTGGGCAATCTGCATGGAGCGCTCCAAGGAGTAAAAGTTCACCGCGGCAAAGAAGCTACGGGCGAAATCGCGGGCTTCCTCCGACTCGTAGCGGATGCGGTTCTTGGCCAAAAAGCCATGCAGGTTCATGGCCCCCAGGCCCACCGCGTGGAAGGCCCGGTTGGCCTTGTGGGCCCCGGGGGTGTTCCTAATATCGGAGAGGTCGCTCACCGCGGTAAGCAGGTCCATGGCGGTGTGCACGCTCTCCTGCAACTTCCCCGACTCCATCACGTTCACGATGTTTAGCGAGCCCAGGTTGCAGTTGATGTCGTAGCCGATCTGGTCGGGTTCACCGTAGTCACCAATAACCGAGGGGGTCTGGAGCTGGAAGATCTCGGTGCAGAGGTTGGACATCTTGATCTGCCCCAGGCGCTTGAGGGGGTGGGCCTGGTTGGCGTTGCTCTTATAGATGATGTAGGGATAGCCCGACTCGAACTGGGTCTGGGCAATGCGGGTGAGCATGGCCCGGGCCGAGAGGGGGCGCTTCTTGACCGCAGGGTGGGCCACCAGCTCTTCGTAGCGCCGGTCTATGTCCATGTCGTCTAAGTGTTCCCCGAAAGCCTGGTAAACCGAGTAGGGGGCGAAGACATAGAAATCCACGCCGCGCTCGGCCAGCTCGAAGAACTTGGCGGGTACGATCAAGCCCAGCGAGAGGGTCTGGATGCGGCTTTTCTCGTCGGCATTGATCTTTTTGGTATCCAGGAAGTCTTCCACGTCCCAGTGGAAGATGTTCAGGTAGACCGCCCCGGCCCCTTTGCGCTGGCCCATCTGGTCGGCATAGTTGAAGGCATCCTCCAGGAGCTTCATCACCGGCACCACGCCCTTGGCCGCGTGGGCCACCCCCTTGATGGGCTCCCCCTTGGCTCGCAGCTTGGAGAGGTTGAGGGCCACCCCGCCCCCGATCTTGGAGAGTTGCATGGCCTGGTTCAGGTTGTAGCCGATGGAGTTTAGGGAGTCGTCGAGTTCCAGGAGAAAGCAGCTCACCAGCTCCCCCCGCCGGGCCCGCCCAGCGTTCAGGAAGGTAGGGGTGGCAGGCTGGTAGCGCTGCTCCATCAGGGCCTCGACGTAAGCCCGGGCTTTGGCTGGGTTCCCCTGGGCCAGGTGCAGGGCCACCGCCAGAACCCGGTCCTCGTAGCGCTCGAGGTACTGCTTCTTGTCGTCGGTCTTGAGGGCGTAGTCCTTGTAGAACTTGGAGATGGCCATGAAGCTCTGGAAGCGGAAGCCGTAGCTGTAGGCCAGGTCAGATAACTCGAGCACCTCCTCTTCCCCATAGCGGGCAAAAAAGTCCTCATAGTAGCCCTCGGAGATGAGCGCCTTGAGGCGCTGGATGGGGTCGGAAAACTTCCTTAGCTTCTGCTCTACCTCGGCCTCGAAGGCCTGGGCGGCCTCCCGGTCTTTCTCGAGCTGGAAAAAGCCGTCTTTCTTGTGCAGTACCGCGCTGTTGAGTTCCAGGTAACGCACCGTTCAACCTCCGTCAGATCGGGACTACCGCCGGGTCCAACCGCTTCAGGGCTTCCATAAAGCGGCGGCGGTCGCTCTCGAGACCCGCCAGCTCAAACTTGAGCAGTACCGGCCAGCCATAGCGCTCGGTCAGCCGGTCGGCGGCCCTAGCGAAATTGCGCCCCCAGCTGCGGTTCCCGCTGGCCGCCACCCCCCGGATGAAAGGGTGGTTGGCCCGGGCGAAAAGTTCCACCTCCGGGGGCACCTGGCCGAACCCGGTGGTGTAGGTCAGCAGCACCGCGGGTTCCTCCAGGCGCTCGAGGCCGCTCTCGATGCGCAGAAGGGGCAAGGCCAGCTGCGCAGCAAAGCGGGCGATATTGCCGGTTTTCGAGGCATACGCAATGACCATAGCTCCTCTCTAAATCCAAACAAAACTTCCCGTATCGGCCCCGGATAGGGTGCCAAGGGGCCAAAGAATCACTACCACGCCCACGTTCAGGCGCGTGGAGGATTTGCTGACTTAGGTTGGGTTGGAAGGGTTCATGTGGCCATCCTTTCTGTCCTTTGCGCGAGGACTAGGAGACCCAGCCGGGCAGGCGATCGGGCTATAACCGTTGCGCGACAGCGGCGGAATTGCACCGCACTTCCCCTGGCTCCGATGGGGAAACCACATCTTGTGGTTTCTGGGCGACACCCTACTACAGATTGTGGTTTTCTGTCAATCTCAAGGCCAGATCAGCCACGTAACGCGGCTCGGGTCACCTTTTCCTGAGCTCCAGGTTCAACCAGGCCAGTTCTATTGCTAAAGCAGCTCTGGGAGGCCTTTTTGGAAGAAGTTTGAAGGGTTTTTCCTCAGGCAAAGTTACGCAAAGCGTTACTTGGAAAATAGTTTGAGTTATGGCAATTTTTGAAGATTTTGTCGTAATTCCTCCCTATATTGGGAAGCATGAATCTGTTGAGCTGGATTAAAAGCTGGAATCGCAAGGAGGCTGTAGAAGTTCCTAGGCTCGAGGATTTTGAGCAGCAATTCATGGGGCTGGATGTTCAGGCCGTCATTGATGCCCACTTGGCCTGGCGCAAGCGGCTCGAGGGGCAAATTTTAGGCACCTCGAGCGACGAGTTGGACCTCAGCCTGATTATGCAGGACAACCAGTGCGTCTTGGGCAAATGGCTGTACGGCCAGGCCGCGCGCAGCACCCTAGCCCTGCACTCCGAGTATGAGGCTTTGCGCGAGGCCCACCGGGTATTTCATCTGTATGCGGCCCGGGTGGTGCAAACCCTGCGCATGCGCGGCAAGGAAGCAGCTCAGGCCATGCTCGAGGCCGATTTCGACCGCCTTTCTAAAGACATCGTCTTCAACCTGTTCAGCCTGGTACACAAAGAGCGGGCCTTGAATTGAGGTTTTGCCGCTTGCGGGAACACCAGCGGCAAATCCGCTCGAGGTGCGGAGTAAAGCCCATCTCTCGGGCATTTGGCCCACAGATAACCCCTGGCGGGTCTAATCTGTAAGGATGAAGCGATTCCTCTTGGCGGTGATTGTGCTTGGGGGCCTTTCGGCCTTGGCCCAAACCTTGGTTGAGGTCACCAGCGTAGCTGCGGTCTCCTCCAGCCTTGACTCCGGACTCACCCTACCCAGCGGCACCTTCCGCGCCGGCAAGGGCAGCGAGGCCATCCTCGCGCGAATGCCCGATGCCAACCGCTTCAACCTCGAGGTATACACCGCCCGGGGCCTCACGGCCAACCTCCAGCCAGCCTTCGTTCAACAAATTCTGACCAACTTCACCGCCGCAGGCTACTTGCTCAACAACCAAGAGACCATCACGGTCAACGGGGAAACCCGCACCCGCTACAACCTTAGCGACGAGAGCGGCAAGCCCGCGGTGTTGTTTGTGGTGCGCAAGGGCAACGAGCTAGTGTACGCCTTCGGTAAGGCCAAATAGGGTCCGCCCCAGGTTATTGCGGGTATAGCTCCGGGCGTAAGAACGTCGGCAGGGCCAGCTCGAGTGTGTGGCGCCAGAACTCTCTGCGCTCGAGCCTATGCAAGGTCAAAAACCCCACCGCTCCACTGGTTTTTTTGCTGTCTTTGAGCCCTGCTACCTCGTCGATCACCGGGCCAAGCTCCTCCCCGGCGCGGACTCGAGCCGCCACTTCGGGGGGCAGAAGAATGCTTCCCCCACGGGCAAACCCACTGCGTCCATCCTCGCGCAGGATATAGGCCACATTGAACAACCAGCCGCCATAGGGGTCAAACTCCACCCCACCCTCCAGCCCCACTCCATAGCGTGCACCGGGCTGCTCTAGGGCAGCTCGAGCCCGGTTCTGAGCCCCGAGCAGGGTTTGTGCGTAGCCTATGGGCTGATCGGGCACCCCGCTGGGCACCTCCACGCCCACGATCTCGAGGCCAAACACTTCGGCAAAAACGGCCCGGGCGGGGTTTAGCTTGGCTGGGTTGGTACTGCCTACAATCACCATACCCAAGTTTACCCAGCCCGGTAGGATGGCAAGCGTGGAAATTATCGGCATCGCTGCCATCTCCCTTGACGGCTTCATCACCCGCCATGAAGAGGAGGGAACAGGGTTTACCTCCCCCGAGGATGGGGCGTTTTTTCGCCATGCCCTCGGTTCTTTTGACTGCGCGCTGATGGGCCGCCGCACCTACGAGGTCAGCCGCGCGCACATCCTGGCCAGCCTGAGCTCTGGGCGGCTGCGGGTGGTGCGCACCCATACCCCCGAAGCCTTCGCGGTGGATGCCCAAGCGGGGCAGCTCGAGTTCACCTCGGCTTCGCTCGGCCAAATCCTGGCCGATTTAGCCGCTCGAGGCAAGCAACGGTGTGCTGTGCTGGGGGGCACTTCTCTTTACAGCGAGTGCTTGCAGCGAGACCAGATGGACGAGCTGTGGCTCACCCTCGAGCCCCTGGGCTTCGGCAGTGGAAAACCGCTGCTAAAAGGGCGGCTTCAGGCCCAGTTCCAGCTCAAGCGCGTCCAGGCCCTTTCCCCAAACACCCTGCTGCTCCAATACCGCTGCCTCAGGGGTGTAAGCCGGTGAATTCCAAGCCGGTGGTCTCGGCCCAGCCCATACGGATATTGATGGATTGGATCGCGTGCCCAGCGGTGCCCTTAACCAGGTTGTCAATCGCCGAGATGATCACCAGGCGGCTGGTATCCTCCTCGAGCTCGAAGCCGATATCGCAGTAATTGGTCCCCTCCACCACCTTGGGGTCAGGGTAGCGGTGAATGCCCTTGCGCATCTTGACCATCCGGATGAACGGCTCTTTGCCAAACACATTGCGGTAGGCGGTATGCACGTCGCGCTCACTCCAGCCATCGTGCAGAAAGGTCTGGGCGGTCATCAGGATGCCGCGCACCCGATCGGTAGCCACCGCAGTCATATGCAGCTCGGGGTTTCCAGGCAGATTCTCCAAAATTTCCGCGGTGTGGCGGTGCCCGGTGGGCTTATAGACCCGGAGGCTCCCGGCCCGTTCAGGGTGATGGCTGGCCAGGCTGGGCTCAGCCCCCCCTGCGCTGGTGGAGATCATCACCGTCACAAAGATGGGCCGGGGGGCCAGGAGGCCCTCCCTGAACAGGGGATACAGCCCCAACAGGGTGGCTGTGGCGTTGCAGCCGCAACAGGCTATGCGATCGGCGGTCTTCAGGGCCTCGCGGTGCAGCTCAGGGTTACCGTAGACCCACTGGTCTAAAAGCTCCGGTCGGGGGTGATCTTCCCCGTAGTATTTACGGTACAGCTCGAGGTTTTTTAGGCGGAAATCCGCCGAAAGGTCGAGGATCACCGGGGCCACACCCTGGTAGCGGTCGAACTCTTTAGCCGCGACCCCATGGGGCATCGAGAGCACCAGGAGGTCGCAGGGCTCGAGGCTTGCCGGATCGCTGAATTTAAGCTGGGTTCGCCCGCGCAGGTTGGGGTGGATCAGGCTTACCGGGTCACCCAGATAGCGGCGGCTGGTCACCTGCTTTACCTCGAGGTAAGGGTGTCCCAGGGCCAGTCGCAAAAACTCACCCCCCGCATAACCGGAGCCGCCGACGATCGAAACGGTTTTCTTCTCCACGGTGGAACCTCAAAACGCCTTGGCTTTAGACCCTAGCCCGCCCCAGCTTCTTTGCGGAGGCTCCAGGCATACTCCAGAATTTTGGCCGGAATGTCCACGCCGGTGGTGCTCACCGAGTTCTTGAACTCCATGGTGTGGTTGACCTCGTTGACCAACAAACCCCTGGGCGACTCGAACAGGTCAATGGCCACCACCCCATCCCCCACGGCTTTGGCCGCACGCACGGCCAGGTCGGCCAGCTCGGGCGTGACGGGGCAGTTCGAGGCCTTCCCCCCACGGGCGGTGTTGGTAATCCAGTGGGCCGAGGTGCGGTAGATGGCCCCGATGCAGGTGTCGCCCACCACAAAGGCCCGGATGTCGCGGCCCCCTTTCTCTACCAGTTCCTGCACGTAGTAGAGCTGGTGCTGGTAGCCCCCCAGCACTTCCTTGTGCTCCAGCACCGTTTCGGCCGCGTCGCGGTCGCGGATGAGCGAGAGCAGGCGGCCCCAGCTGCCTACCACCGGCTTCATCACCACTGGGTAGCCCATCTCTTCGATGAGCTTCAGGGCTTCCTCAGCCTCGGTGGCCAGGGCGGTTTTGGGCTGGGGCACCCCGTGGGCCTCGAGGGCGCAACTCGTAGCCCACTTGTCGCCACAGACCTCAATGACCTCCGGCGCGTTCACCACCGGAATCCCCAGGCTTTTCAGGTAGCGCGAGACCGCCAGCCCCTTGCTCTGCGAGACCAGGCGCTCCACCGCGCAGGTGACACCCTCGAGCTCCGGGGGCCGCGTCCCCAGCTTCATGGGCAGTTGCTTGGCGTAGATTTTCTTGAAAGGAATGCCCAGCCCCTCGGCGGCCTTGAAGAGCATCTCCTCATCGGGGCGGATGCGGTCATAAAGGATGGCGAGCATAGCTAAAAGGCGCAATCTCTGGGTGCTAGGGGCTCTAGCCAAGCCCCCAGCGCCCAAAGGGATTACTCGCCCCAGTCCTCCGCTTCCTCGGGGGCTGCGGCCAGTTTGGGGGGATCCAGTGAGATCACCTCAAACTCTTGTCCGGTTTCGTCGTCTACTACGAGCTCGCCCAGCTCAGGGTTCTCCAGTTCGATGGTAGCTCCCGTCTCGGGGTTTTCAAACGCAATCTTGGCCATTTTGATCACTCCTTTGATCGTTATTGCTTCGCAACATAGCGCTCAGCCTAGTTTCGGTAATCCCGCTCGTCATCCTCGTCGGCCTCGACTTCTGACCAGTCGGGGGTGAAGGTGTAGCCGCAGTTGTCACAGGTCACGCTCTCGCCCTCGGCTTCCACGGCGATCTCGTGCTCGCAGCGCGGGCAGAGCACATAAAACCCATCTTCTCCTCCCTCCACCGCGACCAGCTCGATGGGGTCGAGCGAAAGGATCTCAAGATAGGCCCCGCAGTTCTCACACTCCAACACATCCCCCTCGAGCAACTCGGCATACTCCTCTACCGGGATGTAGATCGGGTCGTGACAAACCGGGCATACGGTTTCGACATCGTCCATAAGGCCCTCCAGCCCCCACAGTTTACGGGGTTTCACCGGGGAATTTCCCATGACGCTTGTAGTACTCCAAGATGCTGCCCTCGCGCAGGGCCTCGAGCAAGAACCCCGGCGGGGGCCGCAATTGGAAGGTCTCCCCTCCTCGGCGCAGGAGCCCGCGCTCCAGCTCGAGCTCCACCTCATCGCCGTCCTGAAGCGCGTCTACCACCTCCGGGGCCTCGAAGGGCAGGATGCCCAGGTTAACCAGGTTGCGGTAGAAGATGCGGGCATAGCTCTTGGCGATGATGGCCTTCAGGCCCAGCTTGCGCAGGGCTTCCGGGGCGTACTCGCGGGAAGAGCCCAGCCCGGTGTTTTTGCCCGCCACCAGAATATCGCCCGGCTGGTAGTTCGGCGCGAAATCGGGGCGGAAATGGGCGAAGGCATAGGTGTGAAACTTATCCTCCCCCACCATGAAGGGGGCGTACTTGCCGGGGAGGATATCGTCGGTGTTGATGGAATCGCCAAACTTCCAAACCCTAGGCATGGGTTCCCTCCAGTTCCTCCGGGGTGGTGATGTACCCCGCGATGGCTGTGGCCGCCGCCACCCGGGGCGAAGCCAGATAGATTTCGGCATCCGCCGCACCCATGCGCCCTTTGAAGTTGCGGTTGGAGGTGCTCACGCACACCTCGCCGGGGGCCAGCACCCCCTGGTGCCGCCCCATGCAGGGCCCACAGCCGGGGGTGCCCAGGGTTGCGCCCGCTTGCAGCAGGGTGAGCAGGGTGCCGTCGGCGGTGGCCTGCTCGAGCACCTCCGACGAAGCCGGAATCACCAGCATCCGCACCCCCGGCGCCACCTTGCGGCCCTTGAGGATGGCGGCGACCTCGTGCAGGTCATCGAGCCGCCCGTTGGTGCAGGTGCCCACAAACACCTGGTCTACCTTCTTGCCCCTGACCTGCGCCACCTCCTCTACGTTGTCCACGTAGAAGGGCACCGAGACCCGGGGGGTGAGGGTGGAGAGGTCAATCTCGACCTGCTTCGCATACACCGCGTCCTGGTCGGGGTACAGCCACTCGGGTATCGGATAAAGTTCCAGAATCTCGCCACTGGGCACCACCAGGCCGCACTTGGCCCCGGCCTCCACGGTCAGGTTGGCCAGGGTCAGGCGCTGGCTGCGGGTCAGGGATTCGGCCCCGTCTACCAGGTGCATCTCGATGCTCATGTAGGTGGCCCCGTCGGCGGTGAGGACGCGGATCATCTCGAGGGCTGCGTCCTTGGCCGTAGTGCCAGGGGCCAGCGAACCGCGGAAGGTCACCTTGACGGTCTCGGGCACCCGTAGCCAGGTGCGCCCCGAGGCCGCCGCCAGGGCGATGTCGGTGGCCCCCATCCCGCTCCCAAAGCAGGCAATCCCGCCGTAGGTGGTGGAGTGGGAATCCGAGCCCAGCACAATCCCCCCCGGCAGGGCCAGCCGCTCTTCAATCAATACCTGGTGGCAGATACCCCGCCCCACATCGAACACCCGGCAGCCGTGGCGGTTGCCCCACTCGCGGATTTCCTTCTGGGCCTTGGCCACCTCCACATTGGCCGCCGGGGCCACGTGGTCTATTACAATCGAGACCTTCTCGGGGAAGCGCGGGGTGGCCTGGAGCTGCTCCAGCCGCTTGAAGAAGCTCCCGGCGATGGAGTCCACCACCATCACCTGGTCCACCTCCACCACCACCAGTTCGCCCGCCCGTACCTCGCGGCCCGCCCGTTTGGAAAGGATTTTTTCAGCTAAAGTCAGGCCCATATTCGCCTCCGGCAGACGCACAGCCGTGCATCCCTACAAGGGTTCAACCTTTCCTCCAACTTGAATGTAACTTGCTTGTTGCCCATCTGAGCGGTATCGCATGTAAAGCCTTGAGGGCCTCCCCATCGCAGCCCCCTGTAACACCTCGTATTGCTGTTCACCTTGCCAAAACCAAGCCAGGTAACCACATAAGCTGCTAATTGTATAGCTGCCGGCATTATCTTCTGGAATTCCTTTAGCAGGGGCAAAAAAACGCAGTTCGATGTCGTGAGTAGTATTTCCTCGCCGTGAAGGGTCAAAGGTGATCGTCCGACCAGGCCCTGAGAACACCACCACACCATTGGTACCCGTTCGCCGATTGATTTCGGAAATGGCTTCAAAATCCGGTTTTACTTGATCTGGGAAAGCTACCGGAACAATGATATTGAGTTTGCTGTTCCCGGCAACACTTATGCCTTTATCCCAATTAATGTCTTGCCAGTCCAGATCTAAAGCAGCCGCTAGGGCAGGGACATCTAGCTCCCGTTTGTGCTCCCAGGTATCTTCTTGATGGCTCCACCACTTCCCGTCCTGGTAGCTAACCTCGAGCCCCTCCTTCCCCATCTGCACCCACAACCGCTCTTGAATGGCCCCCTGAAGCCGCAGGTGCTCCCCAACCACTAAGGCCCCTGAGTCCGAAGCTCCCTTTTCCTTATCGGGCGAAAAAAACCGCACCTCAGCCCGCCTTGCACCTGCGTTTAAGATAAATCCGGTTAGAGGTACGCCTGTCCTGGAGGCAATTTGCTGCATCTGCTCGAGGTCGCTTACCCCCTCTACGAGGGCCAACCGCTTCCCGCCCCCAGCCACCGCAGCAAAAACCGAGTAGGTATAAATGGTCAGCATGCTAATCCAGGTTCTCCAGACGCACGGTAGGGCCTTCCTCCGGCAACGAGAGCCGGGGGATGCCCTGAGCAGCAGCCAGCTCGAGCAACAGCTCCTCAGGGCGCTTGCCGCGCCCAATCTGGTGGGTATGGGCCTTGAATTCCTGGGTGAGCCGCTTGGCTTGGTCTTTGTCAATGGCCAGGTTCTCTACCTCCTTCAGGTAGTAATAGATCAGGTTCCAGCCTGAAAGCGGCCCCAGCAGGAGTTGGTTCTTGTCCACCCCGAAGTCGTGCAGGCTATGGGCCTCATAAACCCGTTTCTCGCTCAGTACCGCCTTCTGGTGCACCCCGGCGGTATGGGTGCGGTTGGTCAGGGAAACCGGCTCGGTGTAGGGCACCAGCGTGCCCAGGATGGAAGCCATCAACACGTTCAGGGGGTAGCACTGGCTCAGGTTGTACTGCGCGGCAATCTCAGGGTAGCGCTTGGACAGGTTGAACAGCACCCCCGTGACCGAAGGAATCCCGGAGCGCTCAGCCAGGCCCCAGATGGAGGCATCCACATAGCGCACCCCGGCCCGCACGGCGGCATTCACATTCGCCAAGGCCAGGCCCCGGTCGTTGTGGAAGTGGCACTCCAGCCGGGCATCGGGATAACGCGCTTGCAACTGGGTAACTACGGCTACCACGTCCTCGGGCTCGGCGATGCCCACGGTGTCGGGCATGCCCAGGGTGTTCACGTAGGGGTACACCGCGTCGTAGAGGCTAAAGATATCCTCGAGCGGGGTGCGAAACGCATCCTCGGCGCTGAAGCGGATGTACAGGTCGGGATGGGCCTGGCGGGTGGCCCGGATCACCTCTCGGGCCAGCGCCACCGATTCTTCCAGGCTTTTCTGCGCGTTGTGCTGCTGGGCCAGGGGCGAAACCCCCAGGTACAGGTTCAGCCCGTTGCAGCCCACCTCGAGCGCCCGCTGAATATCCTCCAGGTTGCAACGGCAGTGGGCCAAACAATGCAGTTCCCGTGAGGTAAGGGTCTGGGCATAGGCAATCAGCTCACGCACATCCTGCTCTTCCGCTTTGCCCACCACCGGCGAGAAAAACTCAAAGTGGGTCACCCCCAGCTCGATCAGTCCGGCCAGCAGCAGCTTCTTCTCCTCGAGGCTGAAGCGATACTTCCCGGTATCGAAAAGCAGCGGTGACTGCTGCCCATCGCGGAAGGTGGTGTCTATAATTTCGATTCGGTAAGGCTCTGGGTGGGATTTTTCCATAAGGCCATCTCGGTGGGGACGTAAAAAAAGGCCTGCGGTTTCGCAGGCCGGGATACGCGAAGGCGCGGACTAGTTCAGACTAGCCCCCCGGCACTGGATTTTTTTGCACTTCGGATCATCTCGAGTGCCTAGCCTAATGGCGGTATACCAAACTGTCAAGACCCCGGCTTTACCGCAGGCCAAATCCCGGCCTCCGGGGATATTTCTTGTTAAACTGCCCTATGCGACCTCCCACTGAGATTGACCAAACCCCTCCGGAGCTCAAACCCGAACTGGATAAGCTGCACCACGAAGATTCCTGGCGGCTTTGGCGGATGGTCTCGGAGATCGTAGAGGGGTTCGAGGTGCTCTCGAGCCTGAACGTTCCCCTGGTTTCGGTGTTCGGCTCGGCACGGTTTGGCCCCGAGAACCCCCACTATGCCCAGGCGGAATACCTCGGACGGCGGTTGGTGGAAGCGGGGTTCGGGGTGGTGACCGGAGGCGGCCCTGGATTGATGGAAGCCGTCAATAAGGGCGCCTATCAGGCTGGAGGCATCTCGGTGGGGCTCAATATCCGTTTGCCGCACGAGCAGGTGGCCAATCCCTACCAAACCCATGCCCTTACCTATCGCTACTTCTTCACCCGCAAGCTGATGTTCGTGCGCTACGCCAGTGCTTTCGTAACGCTGCCGGGTGGGCTGGGCAGCCTGGATGAGCTGGCCGAGGTGCTGGTGTTGGTGCAGACCGGAAAGGTGCACCGTTTCCCGATTTTCGCCCTGCCCAAGGGGTACTGGTCGGGCTTGGTGGACTGGATTCAGGGAACCCTGCTCCAGGAGCGGGCCATCTCCCCCGAAGACCTGAGCCTGATTCAGCTTGTAAACAGCGCAGAGGAGATCTTGGAGGTCCTGACCAATCCCAACGGCATAGATCCATAGGCCCCGCGGCTTGGTGGGTTGCTCGCGGTAAGCTAAGGGTCATGCTGATCTATGGTCGAAACCCAGTCTTGGAGGCTTTGCGCGAAGGTCAGGTCAGCCGCCTATGGGTTGCTCGAGGGGTGGAGGGCTGGCTGCTGCGCGAGCTAAAAGCCCTGGAGGCAGAGTATGAACTGGTTCCGCGCATCGAGCTCGATCAGATGGTCCGCACCACCGCGCACCAAGGGCTGGTGGCCGAGATTGAAGAGGCCACCTACGCCGACCCGGAGGCCCCCTTTCGCCTGGCGAAGGAGCGTGGTGAGCAGGTCCTGCTGGTGGTGCTGGACGGCGTGACCGACCCGCGCAACTACGGGGCCCTAATCCGCAGCGCCTTTGCCCTGGGGGCGCACGGGGTCATCACCGAAGAGCGACGCAGTGCCCCCTTATCGGCCCTGGTGCTCAAAGCCTCGGCGGGCACGGCCCGCAAGATTCCCCTGGTGCAGGTCAAGAACATTGCGCGGTATCTCGAGCAGCTCAAGGAACAGGGCGTCTGGGTGTACGGCACCAGCGGCAAAGCCAACAAGACCATCGCCGAACTGGACTACCGTCGCCCCCTGGCGATTGTAATTGGCTCGGAAGGCGAGGGTATGCGCCGCCTGGTGACCGAGCACTGCGACGAGCTGGCCCGAATCCCCTTGGCCCAAGGGGCCGAGAGCCTGAATGCGGCGGTGGCCCTGGGGGTGGTGCTGTATCAGGTGGGACTGGGCCGAGGGATGGGATAAGGATTTATCGGTAGTACTTGTTCGTATCCTGCAGGTGCCCTTGAAACTCGGTGTTGAGGAACAGCCGCCCCTGGGCATGCAAAAAATAGAGGTAAGGCCGCCCCTCGGCATCGGTGCGCTTGGGCTCGAGCACCGCCTGTAGGGCATCCTCCCCAGGGTTGCCGATGGCGGTGGGCGGGAGCCCCCGGTGAATGTAGGTGTTGTAGGGGGTGTCTTTTTCGAAATCTCCGGCGTTGCGATCGAGCTCGGGCAAGCGCTTACCCAGGCCGTAGGCCACCGTGGGGTCGGCCTGCAAGGGCATGCCAACCTTGAGGCGATTGAGAAAAACCCCCGCGATCAGCGGGCGCTCTGCCGCATTGGCGGCTTCGGCTTGAACAATCGAAGCCATGGTAACCCAGTCCTGGATGCTAAGCCCCAGCTTTTGCAAGGCCGCCCGGGCCTGGGGTGTGAACTCCTGCGCCATCCGCCCAGTCATGGCCGCGATAATCTCCTCCGGGGTGGCATCCAGACCAAACTCGTAGGTAGCGGGAAACAAAAACCCCTCGAGCGTCGGACCGGTGGCCTCTGCCGGACGCAGCTTCGCTGGGGGACGGTTTACCAGAGCCAAAAATCCGGCCCCATCCAGGCGGTTTTCGCTGAGCCGCTGGGCCATCTCCACCGCCCGCCAGCCCTCTGGAAAGGTGAGCTTCACCGTGAGCGGCTCGAGCCGTTCGGTTAAGTCCACTGCCACCGCCCGCATCCCCCGACCCTCGAGGCGGTAATAACCGGGGCGCAGGTTTTTGTCCCGATTGGAGAAGCGCAAGTACAGCGCAAACAACGAGCCCGAGCGCACCAGCCCGGCATTCTCCAGCAGCTTTCCCACCGTGCCCGCCCCCGCTCCGCGCGGAATGTGTACCTGGGCAGTTTTCCCGGTGGGGCCCAGCAAAAACAGCACGTATCCCAGCAGGGCAACCAGCAGCACGAACATGATCAGTACCCCGCGCAACACCCAAGGGGCACTGCGTTCCGACCCGGTCTCCACCAGCGATTCAACCGTGGCCTTGGGGTCGGGCGTTTGCGATTCATCCATGCTTACACACCTGTCAAACCCATCAAGTACGACTCCAGCAGGGCTACCGCCGCAGCCTCATCGAGCTTGCCCTTCTCCTGGCGCACCCGCTTAGGCGCATGCGCCAGCCGGGACAAACCAATCTTGGTGGTGTAGCGCTCATCCAGAAGTTCGACCTCGAGCCCCGCAGCCCGCAGCTCCTCAACCAAGCCCATCACCCGCTCAGCCTGAAGGCTCGGCTTGTTGTCGGTTCGCAGCGGCAGCCCCACCACGAAGCGCTCTATCCCCTCCGATTGGGCAAACCCCACCAGCGCCCGCAGATCCTCCGTAGGGGCCTTACGCATCAGATATCCGCGCCCAAAGGCCCAGGGCGAGCCCGTTTCTCCCACCGCAAGGCCAATCCGAGCCTCTCCCACGTCGAGAGCCGCCACCTTCACTCGGCCCATTATGCCATCTCAGGTTGAAACCAAACTGAGATCCTCCGCGCAGTAGGCCCAGGAGGTCTCGAATTCCGCTCGTAGCCCAATCCTCAACTGGGTCGCATTCTGGGCCCGGACTCAGGGTTAGCCTAGGAGCCGTGAACCGCTTGCCGCTGTTTCCCCTACCTGAAACCGTGGTGTTCCCCGGACTAATGATCCCCCTGTTTATCTTCGAAGAGCGCTACAAACAAATGGTCAAGGACTTGCTGGCTCAGGAAGAAGGGCAGCGCCGCTTTGTAATCACCCTGTCTGAGGATTCGGGGATCCGCGAGGTAGGGGGGTATGTGGACCTTCTGGCGGTACAGGAAAACCCGGATGGAACCTTTAATATCGTCTGCCGGGGCGGGGAGCGCTGTCGCATCGAGGGGGCGGGGGCGTTTGATACGCTTTATCAAACTACCTTGGATATCCCCGAGCCGCTCCTGCGCTCCGATCCCAGCAGTGAGGCGGTAGCCGCTTGGGATGCTATGGACGTGTTTCGCAGCTATGTGGCCGGGAAGGCCGATCCCAAGGCCCTCGAGGACGCCATCGCAAGCCTGCCCGATGATCCGCTCTACCAGGCTTCCTTTCTCTGCGTGAACCTCCAGGTGAGCGCCGCCGACAAACAGGCCCTGCTCGAGGCACCCTCGCTGGTGGCCCGGCTCGAGCTGGCCCAAGCCCTGATGCGCCAAAGCCTGACCTCGGGGGGCTCAGCCCTGGCCTAAAGCGGAGCCGTTAGAATCCCCCTATGGAGCTCCAAGGCAAAACCGCCCTCATCACCGGGGGGGCCAGCGGGATCGGAAAGGCCATCGCCGAGGTCTTCACCCGAGAAGGGGCGCGGGTTCTCCTGGCAGACCTCGCCGCTTCCGGCGCACAAACCGCCCAGGCCCTCGGTGCGATGTTCCTTCAAGCCGATCTTTCCGATCCCGAGCAGGTGACCCAGCTGGCCCACAAGGCCCTCGAGGCCGGGCCGGTGAATATCCTGGTCAACAACGCGGGGCTTCAACGGGTACACCCGCTGGAGGCGTTTCCCCTCGAGACCTGGAACCGGATGCTGCAGGTTCTGCTCACGGCGCCCTTTCAGCTCACCCAGGCCCTGCTGCCGGGAATGAAAGCCCGCCGCTGGGGGCGCATCCTCAACCTTGCCAGCATCCATGCCCTGGTGGCAAGCCCCAACAAGGCCGCCTATGTGGCGGCCAAGCACGGGCTGTTGGGCCTGACCAAAACGGTGGCGCTCGAGGCGGCCGAGTACGGCATCACCTGCAACGCGATCTGCCCGGCTTATGTGCGCACGGCCCTGGTCGAGTCGCAGATCGCCGATCAAGCCCGCACCCTGGGTATCCCCGAGGCCGAGGTGATAGAGCAAGTGATGTTGGCACCCGCTGCCCTCAAACGGCTGATTGAGCCCCAAGAAGTGGCCGAGTTTGCCCTGTTCCTAGCCTCGGAGCGGGGCAGCGCAATCACCGGCTCAGCCCAGACCATGGATCTGGGTTGGACGGCACGCTAGGCCCGTCAAGCCCTGTTCCCGCTGGGAGCCGCAGAGCACAAGTCCTTCACCAGGCCCTATGCGGCCTTAGCCGGAGGGGGTTGTATGCTCCATGCATTTTGTTATACACTTCCCATTAGGAGGAGGTGAGAGGAATGATGTGGATCCAAGTTCGAGTTCACGCGTTTGGCCTAAAAGCGGCGATCGGGACTTGTGAGGACGCCCCCGTTCCCGGCACCTCTTTCAACGGCTAACCCCCCCTAAAGCTCAAAGGATTCCGGCCCGGTAGATTGACGATCCGTCCGGCTCTGCTGTAGAGCACCCCCCGAAGCGGTGATCCCGCGTACGGTAGCGCTCGAGAGGTTATCTCCATCTGCGAGCTGTGCCCAGAGCCCCTACCCAAACCCTGGGAGGGTTCATGAACTTTCACGAGTATTACCAACAACAAAAGATCGCCGAGCAAAAGGTCCAGCAGTATTACCAGGAGGCTCGCCAAGCCCAAGCCGTGAAGGTGGCTCAGGTTCGCCCCTACGCAGCCATGCGCAAGGCCATTGCCCAGTTCATGTACCGGGTGGCCGACTGGATCGCCGCCGATAAGCGCTCCGCCGAGCCGGAACCCTCCAGCGGCATCCCCTTCAAGGAGGGGTAATGCCTAGGGTCTGGCCCAAGCGGCCTTGGGGAGCAGGGTCTCGAGCCAGGCCCCAAACTCCCCGAGGCCCCGGCGGTACATCGCGCTGCGCCGATCGGCCTTCTTGCCTTTGAGCGGCAGCGACGGGACCAGCCCCCAGTTGGCGTTCATGGGTTGAAAGCCCTGAGGGTTGGCGCTGGCCAAGTAGCGCACCAGCCCCCCCAGCATCGAGGCCTCGGGAGGAACCACCGGCTCCAAGCCCTGGGCCAGGCGCGCGGCATTGGTCCCGGCCAGCCAGCCGGTGGCGGCGGACTCGAGATACCCCTCCACCCCGACCAACACCCCACAGATCAAAGCACGCGGGTGAGATTGCAATTGCAGGGTCGGGCCAATCAGCCGGGGGGCGTTGAGGTAGGTGTTGCGGTGCATCACCCCGTAACGCACGATCTCAGCCTGCTCGAGCCCCGGAATGCCCTGCACCACCAGCTTTTGGTCCCCCCATTTCAGCCCGGTCTGAAACCCCACCAGGCTCCACATCTGCCCTGAGCGGTCCTCAGCCCGCAGCTGCACCACCGCAAAGGGCTCCTTTCCCGTGCGGGGATCGGGCAAGCCTACCGGTTTCATGGGCCCGAAACGTGGGGTATCGTAGCCGCGCCGAGCCATCTCCTCAATGGGCATACAGCCCTCAAAAAACTCCAGCCGCTCCCAATCGTGGGGGGTATGCGAGCGGGCCTGGCTCAGCAGCTCGTAAAAACGGGCGTACTCCTCCGCGGTCAAGGGGCAGTTGAGGTAATCCTCGCTTTGACCATACCGCCCAGCCCGATAGGCTTTGGTCCGGTCAATGCTCTCCCCCAACACCACCGGTGCCGCCGCGTCGTAAAAACCCAAGAACTCCTGACCTACCCAGGTCTTCAGATGCTCCGCCAGGGCGTCGGAGGTGAGCGGACCCGTAGCAATTACCACAATCCCCTCGGGCACCGCGGTGAGCTCTTCGCGCACCACCTCAAGGTTGGGGTGGTGCTCCAGGGCTTCTGTCACAAACCGCGAAAACCCTTCCCGCTCGACCGCCAAGGCCCCGCCTGCCGGAACCCGATGGGCCTCGGCAGCCCGCATCACCACCGAGTTTGCGGCCCGCATCTCGGCCTGCAACAGCCCTTTGGCATTGGTTTCTCCCTCGCCCCCCAGGGAGTTGGAACAGACCAGCTCGGCTAAATCCCCGGTGTGGTGCGCCGGGGTCATGCGCTGGGGGCGCATCTCGTATAAACGCACCTTCGCTCCCGCCTGGGCCGCGGCCAAAGCCGCCTCGCTTCCGGAAAGCCCGCCCCCGATCACGGTCACCTCTGCAGCCAACACCCCTGTAGTGTACCGCGCCCGGCTGGCCCCTCCACACCGAAGCCCAAACTACAAAAGCTTTCACCATGGCATAACCATAATTATTTACACTCTTTGTAAATCGCTTTTTCGCCTGAAGTACCCCCCCTTTGCTGAAAGGAGGAAGGTATGTGGTTTAAGGAAGAACTCGAGACCGTCATTCATGCCCCGCGCGAGGCGGTATGGGCCGCCTTCCAGGACTTCCCCTCGTGGCCCACCTGGTCCAGCTACCTCAAAGAGGTCAGCCGCTCGGGTGGCGGCTGGAAGTTTCGGGCCCGGGCCCAGCCGCCGGTGGACCTGGTCTGGGTGGCGGAGGCGGTGCGGCGCGAACCACCGGAGTACCTGGAGTTTGCCAGCGTTCCCGGCGCGCCCCACAACCTCGAGGTACGGGGCAGCGTGCGCATGACCGAAGAGGAGGGGTTTACCCGCATCCACCTGGTGTTCGAGGGGCGTCCTCACTACGACTCCAAAGTGCTGGGCCGGGCAGCCGACTGGTATGCCGCCACCTTCGGCGAACCCAACAAGGTGATCAAGCTAACCTTCGAGCAGTTCAAAGCCCACCTCGAGCGCTCCCCGGTGGCCCACCCTGCTCCTGGTCCTGCCGCGCATACCTAAGTGGGTCGGGGCCAATGGCGTAAAATGGGTACATGAGTAGAAAAATTCGCGTTTTGGTCGCCAAGCCCGGCTTAGACGGGCACGATCGCGGAGCCAAGGTGGTGGCTCGAGCCCTGCGGGATGCCGGGATGGAGGTGATCTATACCGGCTTGCGCCAAACCCCAGAGATGATCGTCTCCGCGGCCCTACAAGAAGACGTGGATGCCATCGGGCTCTCGATCCTCTCAGGCGCGCATATGCACTACTTCAGCGAGGTGCGCCGCCTGCTGCACGAGCAAGGGGCCGATGACATCTTGCTGTTTGGCGGGGGAATTATCCCCGATGAGGATGTGCCTCAGCTCAAGGAGCTGGGGGTCTCGGCGGTGTTTGGCCCCGGAACCTCAACCCAGGACATCGTGGAGTTCTTGGGTAAGGCCACGCCCCCCCGCTGGGCCGCGCAGGGCTAATTTCAACCGAAGGGAGTTCCCGTGCCCACTCGATCCGTCAAGCCCAAGAAGCCCCACCGCAAAGGCAAAGCGCCCCAGCCGCAGGTTAACGTAGGCAGTACCCCCCAACCCACGGCCTGGGTGAGGGTCCCCCTGGAATCTGAAGTTCCTGAGGATGTGCAGGCCCTCTTCGGCAAATTTCGTGAGAAGACCGGTTTTGTGCCTAATGTGGCCCGTAATTTTGCCCTGATGCCCGAGCACTTCCTGCGCTGGTTCCGCTACTACGATTTCCTGATGCGCAACGAGGAGCACAGCCAGCTCTCCCGCCGCGAGCGGGAAATGATCGCGGTGGTGGTCTCTGCCGCCAATCACTGTGAGTATTGCCTGGCCTCTCACTCCGCCTACCTGCGGGAGATCACGGGGGATCCGGTACTGCCAGAGGTGCTCGCGGCCAACTACCGGCGTGCCCACCTAGGCCCCCGCGAGCTGGCCCTGTGCGATTTCGCCCACAAGATGACCCATGATTCGGCGGCGATGACCCTCGAGGATGTGCAGGTGCTACGCTCCTTGGGTTTATCCGATCCGGCCATCTTTGAGGCCGCCCAGGTAGCGGCCATGTTCAACTTCACCAACCGCCTGGCCAACGCCCTGGGTTGGGTGCCCAACGAGGTCTACTACCGTCAGGCTCGAGAATACGGCGAGCCTCAAGGCTAACTCCAGGGGGGACCCCTGGTTAGAATGGGGGCATGGGCGGTATTCGACCGTTTCTAGGCTGGACTGCGGCAGCGCTGTTGGTTGGCGGGCTGCTATACCTAGCCCAAAGCCAAGGGATCTTCCACACCTCATTCCCGGTCTGGGCATTGGGGATGGTCTTGGTATGGGCCTTAGGGTTCATCAACCTGCTGGCCCGGGGACCGCGTTAGCGAGGCAAAACCCAGTAAAAAAACACCCGCTGGACTGGCGGGTGTTTGGGGGCCTTCTGGTGCCCGGCTCAGTAGGAAGCCTACAGCCCTGCTCCCTTCTCGAGCGCCGCCGAGATCACTCCGAGTTCCTGGGCCTCGCGCTGCTCGATCTTGGCCTTGATCCGCTTTAGGGTGGTTACCTCCTCCAGGGCCCGCTGGTCGAGCGTATCGGAGATAAACTTGATCTGCTCGTTGATCTCGGGGATGGAGATCTGCTCCAGGGCGTTCACCCGCCGGTTGGTCTTCTTGATCTCCTCCCCGATCTTGCGCAAGCGGTTTTCGGTATTGGCTACCGCGACCACCGCCTCGGCCAGGGCGCGGAAAGCGGTGGCGGCCTCGAGGGTCTTGGCCCCTACCCCGATGGGGCTGAAGGAAAGCGCCCCCTTCGAGGTGGAGGCCTTGATTTTGGGCACCTTGACCCCATAGAGGCTATCCACCTCCATCTCCACCTCCATGGGGGTGCTCGAGAGCGACTCCACCGCCTCGGGGGTATCGAAGGCTTTGGCGATCAACAAGCTGAAATAGGCGTCCTTAGCTGCGCTTTCCAAGGCTTCCCTGGCCTTGAGCGAGCTCTGCACCAGGGCAAAGAATTCGCCAATCAAGGCATCCCGCTTGTTCTTCAAAAGATCCGCACCTTGCAGGGCCAGCCGGCGCTGGTCGCGTTTGGCCAGGAGGGTAGATCGGGTTGGTGAGACTTGTTCCGCCATGCGTATCTCCGTTGCAGGCTGCGAATTGCGCTGCTAGGCTCCTACCAACTCCTCAAGCTTCCCGGTTTTCTGGTAGTACTGGTCAATGTACTCCTTGCGGATGCGCTTGAGCTCGGAGGTCGGGAAGTCGGAGAGCAGCGCCCAGCCGATGTTGAGGCTTTCCTCGATGGAGCGCTCGTTCTGGCCCTGGTTGATGAACTTTTTCTCGAAGTTCTCGGCAAACCGCAGGTATTTTTTATCGGTCTCGGTCAGGGCATCCTCCCCGGTAATGGCCACCAAGCGCCGCAGGTTGATGCCGCGAGCGTAGCTCGAGAAGAGCTGGTCGGCCAACTCCTTGTGGTCGGCGCGGGTCTTGCCCTTGCCGATGCCGTTGTTCATCAGACGCGAAAGCGAGGGCTGCACGTTGATGGGCGGGAAGATGCCCTGCTGGGCCAGGTCGCGGGCAATGAAGATCTGACCCTCGGTGATGTAGCCGGTCAGGTCGGGGATGGGGTGGGTGATGTCGTCGCCCGGCATGGAGAGGATGGGAATCTGGGTGACCGAGCCCTTCTTGCCGTGCACCACGCCGGCGCGCTCGTAGAGCGAGGCCAGGTCGGTGTACATGTAACCAGGGTAGCCCCGGCGGCCCGGAATCTCCTCGCGGGCCCCCCCGATCTCGCGCAGGGCCTCGCAGTAGTTGGTCAGGTCGGTCAGGATCACCAGCACGTGGTAGTCGTGCTCGAAGGCCAGGTACTCGGCGGCGGTCAGGGCCATGCGCGGGGTCAGAAGCCGCTCCACCGTGGGGTCGTCGGCCTTGTTGAGGAACAGCACCGAGCGCGAAAGGGCTCCAGTGCGCTCGAACTCCTGCAGGAAGTAGCTGACCTCGCGCTGGGTGATGCCCATCGCGGCAAAGATCACCGCAAAGCCCTCACCCTCCCCCAGCACCTTGGCCTGACGGGCAATCTGGGCGGCCAGCTCGTTGTGCGGTAGCCCCGAGCCAGAGAAGATCGGCAGCTTCTGGCCACGCACCAGGGTGATGTTGACATCAATGGCGGAGACCCCGGTCTGGATGAACTCCTCGGGTTTCTCCCGGGCCACCGGGTTGATGGGGGCGCCGTTGATGGGCAGGCGCTTATCGGCCACCACCGGAGGCAGGCCGTCAATGGGGCGGCCAATCCCGTTGAAGGCCCGGCCCACCATCTCCTTGGACACGCCCAGACGGGCCACATCCTCCACCAGGGAGACCGTGGTGTGCTCGAGGTTGAGCCCCGAGGTCTCCTCGAAGACCTGGAGCACGGTGTACTGGTCGGAGACCTCGATCACCTGGCCCCCGCGCACCCGGCCGGAGCCATCGTCAATGTTCACAATCGCGCCATAGGCCAAGTCCTTGGCCCCCTCGAGGAACAAAAGCGGCCCCGAGACATAGGTAACGGCGCTGTATTCTTTCTTGAGCATTTTTCACCTCCGTTGGAGGTGTCTCCAGTCTTTAGTCCCAGGTCTCAGGTCTTTTCGGCTTTCGACTTGCGACTTTCGACTTTCGACATCCTTTACGCCTTGACCCCGCCCACAAAAGCGTTCTTGAGCTGGGCCTCAAACTCGGCCTTATAGGCAGGAAACTCCGCCTCGGGTACATAGCGGGCCCGGCCCATCTTCTCGATGATGGGGTCGGAGAGGAAGTCGCTGATCGAGGCCCCGCGGGCTAGGGCTTGCTCGGCCTGGCGATACAGCGCCACAATCATCTGCATCATCCCGTAAGCCTTGGACATCGAACAGCTGGCATCTACCGGGTCGTAGCCGTTTTGCTGCAGGAAGTCCTCGCGGGCGATACGGCCGATCTCCAGGGAGAGCCGCTCGGCATCCTGCAGGGCGTCGGGGCCTACCAGCTGAACCACCTGTTGCAGCTCGGCCTCGCGCTGGAGCATGGTGATGATCTGGGTGCGCACCTCAGGGTAATCCGGGGCCACATGGGCGCGATACCAGGGCTCCAGAATGTTCAAGAACAAGGAGTAGGAGCGGGCCCAGTTGATCGCAGGGAAGTGCCGGGCTCGAGCCAGCTGGGCATCCAGGGCCCAGAACCCACCGGTGATGCGCAGGGTGGCCTGGGTCACCGGCTCAGAGAAGTCCCCGCCGGCCGGGGAGACCGCCCCGATCACCGAGACCGCGCCCTGGTCACCGGCCAAGGTGGTCACCTTACCGGAGCGCTCATAGAAGCTGGACAGGCGCGAGGAGAGGTAGGGGGGGTAGCCTTCTTCCGCGGGCATCTCCTCCAGACGGCTGGCGATCTCGCGCAGGGCCTCGGCCCAGCGGCTGGTGGAATCGGCCATCAGTGAGACCTTGTAGCCCTGGTCGCGGAAGTACTCGGCCAGGGTAATTCCGGTGTAGAGCGAGGCCTCGCGGGCCGCCACCGGCATGTTGGAGGTGTTGGCGATGAGGATGGTGCGCTCCATCAAGGGCTTGCCGGTTTTGGGGTCCTCGAGCTCAGGGAACTCCACCAGCACGTCGGTCATCTCGTTGCCGCGCTCGCCGCAGCCCACGTAGACCACAATATCGGCATCCCCAAACTTGGCGATGGACTGCTGGGTCACGGTCTTGCCCGAGCCGAAGGGGCCGGGGATGGCCGCGGTGCCCCCCGCGGTCAGCGGAAACAACACATCCAGAATGCGCATCCCCGTCAAGAAGGGCTCGTTGGGATCCAGCTTGCGGGTCATGGGCCGGGCCTTGCGCACCGGCCAGTAGTGGGCCAGCCGCAGCTTGGTGCCATCCTCGAGCTCGGCAATGGGGTCATCAATGGTGTATTCCCCCGCTGGGGCCACGCTTTTGAGCTTGCCGCTCCTGTCGGGGGGAACCAGGATTTTGTGGGTGAAGCTGTACTCCGGCACGGTTCCCAGAATATCGCCCCCCTTGACGGTATCCCCGGCTTGCTTCATGGGGGTAAAAGGCCACTTCTTGTGGCGATCCAGCGCGCTCACCTCGATGCCCCGGGAGATGAACATCCCCGAGGCCTCACGAATTTTGTCCAGCGGGCGCTGAATTCCATCGAAGATGCCGTTGAGCATCCCCGGGCCCAGCTCAACGGCCAGCGGCAGCTGGGTGCTGACCACCGGTTCGCCCACCTGTAGGCCGTTGGTGTCTTCGTAAACCTGCACAAAAGCGGTGTCCCCGTCTAAGCGGATAATCTCGCCTACGAGCTTCTCGTTACCGACGCGCACGATGTCGAACATCTTGGCGCCCTCGAGGTTCTCGGCGATCACCGCCGGTCCCGCAATTTTTTTAATGACTCCCACTGTGCAACCTCCTTTGTGGGGCTCTATGTGGTGTTTTTCGCAGCATTTTTACAGCTTGATATCAAACCCAATGGTCTCTCGTACCAAGGAGCGCATGTAGGCCTTGGCATCCCCGCCCCCGCTAAAGGCCGCCAGAAGGTTGGGGAGGGTAAGGAGCACCGGGGCGCTGCGTCCACGCATGGTTCGCTCCGCCGCGCGGTTGGGGTCTTTGAGCAAGCTCTCGTCCACCGCGATCAAGGCGTACTGGTTGGAGAGGATCATCTCTGAAAGGCGGGCGGCCGCCTCGGCCGAGGTGGCGGTAATGGCCTCGAGGCCGGCCAAGCGGTATCCCGAAGCGGTCTCAGGGTCAGTTAGAACACCGATCTTCACGCAGCCACCTCCTTAGCCACCGCGTCTGAGGGCAGGTTGAAGTAGGCCCTGCGGGCCAGCAGACGAATGCGTGAGGCTTCCCACTCCTTACGGCGGATATAGTCCAGCACCAGCCCCGCCCCCAGGGCATCCTTGGCTCCCTGATGGGCCTTCTCTAAAAGAATCTGGCGCAGGGCCCGTTCCAAATCCCCCAGGCTGCGCGCACCAGCGGCTGCCGCCAAGGCCGTCCCATTCAAGGCCTCCATCGCGGCCAGATCCCCCGCCGCCAAGCGATTAAACAAGGCCAGGTTCACGATGCCCCCACCAGGGACAAAGTAGGCCTCGCTGGCTGCTGCCCCCATGGTGTGCAGCTTGAGCGCGGTGGAGAGGTTGATCGCGTCCACCTGCAAGGAAAAATAGGCCGCCAACGAGGGCTCGCGCAAGGCCCGGGCTTTCTCCAGGCTATAGGCGTAGAACTGGCGATCCAGGGCCACCTCGAGGGCCAGCGGGTCCGGGTTTCCAGCCAGGGCCGCCCGCAGGGCCTTGGCCAGCGGGTTCGTGGGAACCTGCAGCACTTGGGCGATGCTGGCCGCATCCGGGGCTTGCAACATGGCATTGATCAACACCTCCGGCAAGGTGCCCCCCACCAGGCGCCCCCGGATTTCCTCGGGGGCCTGACCCGCAGCTTTTCCCCGCAGGATGCTTTTGAGGTTGATCAGGTCGCTTTGCAGCAACAACAGGACGATTGCGTCCCGCACGTTTCCGGTCACCAAACCGGGCAGGTCCCCCACGGTGCGGGCCAGGTGGGCCGCCACCGCCCGGTCCACATCGGCCAGGCTGTCCCCGACCAGGTCGGGTCCATACGCGGTATCCCCCAGGCTGCGCACAAAGTCTGGGAAGCTCTGGCCCAAAGCCTGCTGAAAAAAGGACTCCGGCACGACCTGGCTCCGCCGAGAGCGCACCCGGGCATTAAGGTATGCGAAGCCGCTTCCGGGCATCTCTACCCCCAGATGGCGTTCGCGGCTTTAGCCGAAAGCGAATCCCAAGCCCGCTCGAGCCGGTCGGTAAGGGTGTTCTGCACCTGGGAACGCCCCCCCTCGGCCACCAACTTGACCCCATAGTTAAGCTTGGGATCGGTTTGCAGATTGAGTCCTTTTTCCTTAGCCCAGGGCTCGATCAAGGCCGCATGGGCCGGGTTCACCACCACCGCCTCGGCCTTGCCGATGCTCTGCAGAGCCTCATCGGCCAGCTTTCGCAGGGTGTCGCCAAAGGTGGGCTGGAGCGCGAGGTTTTGCAGGGCTTTGAGCACCTCGGCTTTCACTTGGTCTACCGCCTGCCCACGGGCCGAGATGCGCGCCTGGTTGAGCACCAGCTCCCCGGCGCTCTCAGCCCGCCGCACCGCAGCGGCATACTCCGCCTCGAGGGCTTTCTGCCGAGCCGCCTTGAGGGCTTCGGCTCGGGCGGTGGCCTGATCCAAAATGGCCTTGGCCCGGGCCTCCGCGTCGGCTTTCAGCGCCGCAATCTCCGAACTGACTTCTTGCTGAAGAAGGTCCTCGAGTTTCGACATTCGGTCCCCTACTGGATGAGGAAGAAGCCCACGAAACCGAAGATCACCAGGGTCTCCGGCAGGAGGAAAAAGATGAAGGCAAACCCGATGTTCCGCCGATCTTCCACCACCGCCCCCAGCGCCGCCGCGCCGATGGCCGACTGGGCCACACCGGTGCCCAAAGCCCCTAGGCCCAGGGCCAAGCCCTTACCGATCGCCGCGAAGTTCCCCCCGGTCGCTCCAGTGGCAGCCTCCTGGGCAAAAGCCACCGCACCAAAGACCGCCATGGCCAGCAACGAAACAAACTTGAGTACTTTTTCGATCTTCATGCCGTTCTCCTTTTGCTTTGATTCCAACGTGCGTCTGCACTTGGGGACAAGGGTACAGAATGAGCCTACTACTTCTCTTGGATGCTCTTGAACGGGCGATAAGGCCTCCCGCTCTCCTCAAAAAACCCAAAGTTGGTGGCAAACTCGATCCACAGCAAACGGATGGGCTGGAGCACGTGACCCAGTAAGGTTACAGCGATGATGAAAACCACCAGCAGAACCCCGAGGATCAACCCAATCAGGATCCCCAGAAAGCCCAGCCGCTCTGATAATCCAAACCCTACCTGGTTGGCCAGGTCAAACAGCACCGCGCCCGCCACCCCTACTGCATAGATACGGATATAGCTGAGGATCTGCCCGCCCTTACCGGGCAACTCCGCAATCATCAGGGGGTTGCGCGCCAATCCCACCCCGAGCACGAAAATGATCAGGCCTACGATCAAGATGGGGGTGGTCAACGCCGCATCTTTACCGGTCTGGAAGCTGTAGGCAAACGCCACCAACCCAAACAAACCGGCAAAATAACCGATGCCCTCCCAAAGGTGGAGCCTCGAGTGGTGCTTCCAAGCGTAGTAGGCTTTGATCAAAAAGGCGTACAGCACTTGGAAAATACCAAAGATCAGGCAGAGCACGATCAGCAGCGTCGAGGTGCGCTCAAAATCCAGGCGGTTGATCAGGATGGGAATCAGGCCTTTACCCTCTCCCGCATGGTGCGGGTCATAGAAAATATGCAGCCGCTCAAGGAACGTTCCGAAGAACTCCCCGAAGATGAACCCCCAGACAATGGCCCAGAAGGTCATCCACCACAGCACCCGGCTGATCAAGCCGTTGGTTTTAGGGTCCAGCGTGGCCCCCAGGAAGCTGATGTCGAGGCTTTTGCCCGCTTTGGAGAGGTTCCCCAACCACCATGCCACCAGGCCGAAGAGAATCCCGATCCCGATATCCCCCACCACCATGCCGAAGAAAATCGGGAAAAAGATGGCGATCATCAGGGTGGGGTCGTAGCCGCCATAGCGCGGGGTATTGAGGAAGCCGTGCAGCAGCTCGAACGGCTTGGCCCAGGCCGGGTTTTCTAGGGTGACCGGGGCCTGGTCGGCCTCGTGGTGCTCGTCCACCAGCTCAAAGGTGTAGACGATCTGGTCCTTGAGCCTCGAGAGGGCCTCCTCGACCTTCGCCTTGGCCTTCTGCGGTACCCAGCCCATCAGGGCCATCCCGTATTTGCCCGCGGCCAGGTCCGAAGCGGCCTTGAGCCGAGCCGATTCGTCCTTGGCTCGAGCCCACAGGCCTTGCAGGGACTCGGTGCTGGTAGCCGCCAAGCGCTCCAGCTCGCCCCGGATACCCACCAGCTCCTCGGGGGCCAGCTTGGCCCGCTCTTTCATCCGGGCCGCCGCCTGGGCTAAAGAGAGGGAGGCAAAAGGGCCGGGATAGCGCAGCTCGGCCAGCCCCAAGCGCGAGAGGGTGCTGCGGGCCAGCTCCAGATCGCTGCGTTTGACCACCACTACCACCGCAAGCTGGTTGTCCAGGGCGTCGCTGTCCAGCGCGAAGCGGTCGGGTAGGGCCTTTTGCAGGGCTTCCCGCACCGCCTCCAGCTCCTCGGCTTTGCTGACCAAGAAGGGGATCACCGCCAGGCGTGGGCTGGTGTCTAGCCCCTGGGCCAGGCCTGCCAGCTTCTCGGCTGGCTTCCCAAACAGGTGGGCGGCTTGGATTTCCTCCTCGAGTGCAGACCGCTCCTTCCCCAGGATCTCAGTGCGCCCTGCCAGGGGCTGAATCGAGGCCTCTGCTTCCTCCAGAGACCCCGCGAAAGATTTGGAGCCAGGAGCAGCCGGAACCCCCATCACCGAGAGCGCTCCTTCTGCTTGCGAGGCTAGAGCGTCCCATCGGCGTAGCTCAGCCTCCTCAGCAGGGCTGAGGCGGTACTCGCCCAGCTCCTCGGGGCGCAGCGGATCGAGGTGCACCACCCCCGCCCGCTGCAATTCAGCCAGAAGCTCCCTGGCCAGCCGCTTAGGGCCGACCACGATGAGTTTCTCCACCGTTGCGGTCAAGGAAGCACCTCCTTCAAAACCTCCTGCACCGCCCCCGCAATCTTTGAGGTTGCCGCCGTCCGAATGCTGGCCCCCTCGGCCTCGGCCTTGGCCTTCGACTCGGCCTCGATCCGGGCTACAGCCTCAGCCGTCCGGGCCCGCGATTGGGCCTCCATCTCCCGCAGGGCCGCCTCGGTTTCCGCGGCAATCGCCGCGGCCTTAGCCTCAGCCTCCCGCACCGTGTTCTCTGCGGCCCTCCGGGCGTCCTCGAGCTGCTGGGTGAGGGCGCTCTCGCGCTCTGCCAGACTTTTGATCAGACCTGAACCCGCCACATTCCCTCCTTTCCCCTATGGAGCTGGCCGCTCCACCATTGATAACCCTCAAGTGAAAACTTGCGCAAAAACTGCCCCAAGAATCATACCGATCCCTGAGAGCCAAAGTCAACGCCGAACCAGCATACAATACGCGATGCGGTTCGCATTTTGCTACCTCATTTGGGATCGAGCGGCCATCACCCCGCTCAGAGCACCCCAGCCGCCAGGCCCGCTTGGAGTAAACTTCCAAGCGGATGATCAAGGTAAATTCTCGAGGAGCGGCCCGTCTGTTGGCCCGTCACCCCTGGGTGTACAAAAGCGATGTGATCAGCGGCCCCCCCAGCCCAGGTTTGTACCCAGTCCAATCCCGCCAAGGGGTTCTAGGCCTGGCCCTCTACAACCCGGATTCGGAGATCACCGTTCGGGCTTTTGCGTTCAGCCCCGCAAGCGATCCGTCGGCGGTGTGGCTCGAGCAGCTCCGCAAGGCCCTAAGGCGGCGCAAGAGCGCTCTTCAGGCCCAGCCCGAAGGGGGGTTTCGGCTGGTACATGCCGAAGGGGACCTGCTCCCGGCCTTGGTCCTCGACTACTACGCCGGACACGGGGTTATGCAGGTTGGTTCGAAGGCCCTCGAGCCCCTGACCGAAGCCATGGTCGGGGTCATCCTGGAGGAGGTTCCGCTGCACAGCCTGCTGGCCAAAAACGACCAGAAGAGCCGGGGTCTGGAGGGCCTTCCCTTAGAGGTCAAGCCGCTGTACGGCCAGGTGCCCCAAAGTGTGCAGGTGCAGGAGGGGCCTATTCGTTACCGGGTGGACCTGCAGCAAGGCCAGAAAACGGGGGCCTTTCTTGACCAGCGCGAGAATCGGCTGCGCCTGGCCGCCTTCCAGGGCCAGACCGCCCTGGACGTGTTCAGCTACCACGGCTCCTTCGCCCTGCACCTGGCGCTCAACTTCGAACGGGTGGTTGCGGTGGATAGCTCACGGTCGGCCCTCGAGCGGGCCACGGAAAATGCCCGCCAAAATGGGATCTCCAACCTCGAGACCCAGGAAGCCAACGCCTTTGAATTCCTTCGCGCCGAGGAAAAGCGCCGCGCCCAGTACGATCTGATCGTGCTGGATCCCCCAGCCCTGGCCAAGCACAGGCGCGACCTCGAGCGGGCCCATGCCGCCTATAAGGAGCTCAACCTCAGGGCCCTGAAGCTCCTCTCCCCTGGGGGCATCCTGGCGACGGCCTCGTGCAGCCATCACCTGGGCGAGCCGAGGTTCTATGAGATGCTGGCCGAGGCTGCCGCGGACGCCCACCGCAGCATGCGGCTGATCGAAAAACGCACCCAGGGCTGGGATCATCCGATCTTGATCAATGTGCCGGAGACCTTTTACTTGAAATTCGCCCTGCTGGAAATGGTTTAGGGGCGCAGCCAGCTGCGCCCCCTCAAAATAGGTGAAGAACGCCCTAGGGGATGCGGGACAGGTTCAACTGCACCGGGCTGGTCTGGCCGGGGTTAATGGTCACCTCCGCCACCGCCACCCGATACCCCGGAGCGATCGCCACCACCTGTACCCGACCTGGGTTGGTGTTGTCCAGGCGGAAGAAATTGCCGGTGGTTGAGCCCACCTCGCTGCCGTTGACAAAGATCCGGGCCTCCACATTGGTGAGTACCTCGAGCCGCCCGGTCATGGGGGTACGGTTGAGGGTGGCGTTGATGTTGATGCTCTCCCCACTGCGTACCTGCACGGTGGTGCGGTAGGGGTCATACCCAGCCAGGCGCAGCTCGAGGGTGTAGGTCCCGGGGTTGAGGGTCAGGTTGATGGGGGCGTTCCCCACACTGCGCCCATTGAGCAAGACCTGCGCGCCCTGGGGAAACGAGCTCACCCCGACGAAACCGGTAGAGGGCGGGGGTGGGGTTTGCAGGCGCCCAACCACGAAGAAGGCCACATTGGAAACCCAGTCCTGCTGGGGGATCGGCGTAACCACGATCGAGAGGGCTCGGCTCAGGTTGTCGGCTCCCTGCACCCTGACCGCGCTGTTGGCCACATCAATGATATTGCTCATATCGAGCGGACGCCGACTGGCGATGGCCAGCACCCGGTCCTGTCCCTCGGGGCCTTCAACCTTGAACTCGTAGTTTGCCCCTTGAGGGGGGAAGGTGCGGGTTTGCCCGGCCCGCAGGAAGTTATCCCGCTCAAAGGCGTTGGGCAGGATCGGGGCGATATCGCCGTTGGAGTGCACGCTAAACAGATACACATAGGCATCTTGGTTAACCTGTACCGAAACCCGGATGCGCTCGCCGATCTGATACACCGGATTTCCGGTTTTGCCGGGGTCTTTGTCCACCCAGGTACGCACCTGGAGATCCGTGGGCACGGGGTTGACGATGATGCTTTGGGGGCTGAGCTGTGGGGCCGCCGAGACCAGACCCCCTAAGCCAAACCCTCCGAGCGCCAGCAGATAGAAGTTGCGTTTCACCGTGTCTACCTCCATGCCTCAGCCTACTCAGCGCCATCTTGGACGAATGAGGGAGGGTTCAGGGAACATTTAGCTTGGTCTTGAGCCCTTCTTTAGCCGCTCGAGCGGCGTTCGGGGTGGCTCAAGCGGTTGGGTTGGACTCCCCTGCAGCGGAATCGGTATGGGCCAGGGTCTCCAGCCACTGCCGTAGCAGGTCTCCGCAGCGGCCCAGGGCGGCATCAAAGGCCCCCAGCCCATCGGCCGGGCGATCGGCAGCCCGCACGCTGTGTTCGCGCTCTAGCTCGATGGCCCGCAGCACCCCGCCCACCCGGAGCGCCAACCAGCGTTCCGGAGAAAAATGCCAGGGCGCGCCTTGGGTCTGGGTCCAAGCCTCCTGGGCCTCCTTTTCTAAGGGGGGCAGGGAGCCGGAGTCCAGGCCCAGCCCCCGAACCTCGTGGATTAGGAACAGCACCGCCTCGAGCAAGATCTGCCCTTGGGGGACATGCGCTGGGGCCAACTGGCCCAGCAGGTTAAGCGCCGCCCGGGCCTCGGCTCGAGCCCCCGAGATATGGAACTCCAGGATCTTGCGGTCGCTTTGGCATTTGTAGAGTTCATAGCGCAGCACGGCGTTCTCGCTGATGGCCGGAGAAGCGTCGTGAACGATGCGCTCATTCTGCTTACGGTAAAACTCCAGATCCTCTTGGAGCTGCTGCACCTGGGCCTCGAGCTCAGCATTTTTGGCCCTGAGCTGCTCGGCCTCATCCGGTGGGTGTTTGTCCCGATGAAACAAGTTCATGCTATACCTCCCCTCCCAACGCCCGCATGGCCCTTAACCAGCTATCCTTCTCGTTCCCCAGGGGTTCCTTGGAAAAGCGATAATCCTGTTTACGCTCCAACTCATCCAGCTCCGGGAGAAAACTGATCAAGCGGCTTTCAAAGCGGTTGCGCAGAGTACCCGGAGGCATCTGTACCAGGTGGCGCAGGCACAAAAACCCTGGTCCGTCCTCCAGGGCCTTCAGCATGGTGGCCTCGGGGATGCCGAGCAGGGCCTTGAAGTGCCGAACCTCGGCCTCCGCTTCCCGCTTACAGGCCGGGCAGTCTGGCATCTTCCAGACCGGGCTAGGATGATCGAGGTAACTTCCCAGCAGATCGCGCAGGAGAATTGTGGCTGGCAACAGCACCGAGTCAAACTCACGAACCTCACGCCAGTGCCGGGCGCACAGGCCTCCTCGAGCCCGCCAATCATCCCGCACCGCCGGGTCGTTGATCCCATCCTCGAAAACCCCTACCAGATAGGTGCGTGCCTCCCGTCGGGCCAGGGTGCACACAGGGCAGACGGGCTGGCTCAGGGTTTCCAACAGCTCAAACTCCGTGGTATGCATCAGTGATCCTCCGAGGGGAGCCTTGCGGTTAAACGTACCAAAAACACCACCGAGATCAACTGGAACAGCACCGCAAATCCCACCAAAAAGCGGGGGCCAATCCCATACAGCCATCCCATAGCCAGACTACCCAGCATCCAGGCGGTACCGTATGCGGTATCGAACAAACCGTAAGCGGTTCCCCGCTGGCTCTCGGGGGTCAGGGTGGCCACCGCCGAACGCATCAAGCTCTCTTGCAGCCCCATCGCCGCCCCCCACAGCAGGGCCGCCAGCACCAGCAAAGGCAACCCGCTGCCCAGGAAAAACAACGGGGTAGCCGGTAGGCTCAACAGGGGCAAAACCCACAGCATCCGTAGGCCATAGCGGTCGTAGAGGTGACCCACCGCGTAGGCGGTCAAGGCATCCGCGCCCATGCTCAGGGCGAACAGCAAGGGGATCACCGCCTCTGCTACCTGATGGGTGATCCCCAGGTGGTAGGCCACCAGTTGAAAATGGGCAAACCCAGCCACGTTCAGGGCTGCGAAGACCAAATAGGCATAGTAGATTCGGGGAAAGCGCCGCCAATCCCCGCTGCGACCCAGCGGCTGGGCCTGCTCGAGGCCCTGGGCCCGCCGCAAAAACATCAGGGCCAGCAAGGCTGGAACCAGCAGGCCAGCAAAACCCAGGCGGTACCCCCCCTGGGCCACCAGCAACGCCACCAGCAGCGGGCCCAGAAAGGCCCCCATCTGGTCTAAGAGTTCGTGCAACCCAAATACCTTCCCATGCCCTACTTCTTTTCCGGCTTGGGAGAGTAGGGCATCCCGGGCTGGAGTGCGCAACCCTTTCCCCAGGCGCTCGGTAAAAACCAACACCGAAGCCGCCGCAGCGTTGCCGGCCAGGGCCAGGGCCGGCACCGAAAGCAAATTAACCGTATACCCCAGGTACATGAGGGTCCAGTGCTTGCCAGTGCGGTCTACATAGTTTCCAGAGAAGAGCCGGACCAGATACCCCAAGAACTCGCCAACCCCAGCCACCGCTCCGACCAACAGCGGACCCGCTCCCAGCAACCCCAAGAAAGGACCGCTGATGCTGCGCCCTCCTTCGTAGGTGAAGTCGGCGCAGAGGCTGACCAGCCCAATCCCCACCACAAACCGCACCGCCAACCGCTGAGCCTCGCTCACGACACCTCCCGTACGGAGGGATAGAGCCATCCCTGCCGTTCCTGCCAAAGGCCAAAGAGCTGGCCCCACTCAGCCATCGCCAAGGCCGCTTGCTCCGCCAGTGGCCCCTTGAAAAAGCCTACCAGCTGTACCAACGAAACCGGCCTCTGTCGTAGTTGGGCCAACACCCGGTCCCAAGGGAACAGCGGTTGCAGCATTTGTAGGTTTTGCGGAAGATGCTGAGGGTGCTCTATCCAGTCTTGTCCGTTCGAGGTGAGGTGCGCGACCGCCCCCCGCAGCTCGAGCAGGCCGAGTTCCTCCGCTAGCTCGAGGGTTTCCAAAGGCCGATCCACCGTAGCCCGCAGAACCTCCCCCAGCTCAACCATCCCGGTCGGGCCGTGAAGCCCCAGCCAGTGAAGGGCCGCCCAAAGGTCGTTGGGGCCCACCGCCACCTTTGGCAGTTCGGGCGGCGTTGGGCTGGACTGGTTAGGCTTGTGAAACACCCCCATCACCTCCGGTAGACTGCCCCTGGAAGATCTTCCGGTATAAATCCGGGCCGTAGCTGGTTTGCAGGGGCTCGCTCTCCATCAGGCGGAAGGAGCGCTGCCCGTCCTCGCTGCGCTCAGCCCGTAGGAATAAGGCGTCGGGTAGATGCTGCTGATAAAACCCGTGGCTGAAGTCGTACTGGTGGCTGACAAAGAACACCCGAACCCCCCGCTCCAACAAGGCCCGCACAATCTGGCGGGCCACCTCCGAGCCCTCACGCTCATTGGTAGCCGAAAAGGATTCGTTGAACAGCACCAGCGAACCGGTGTGGAGATGCTCTACCAGCTGGCTCATCCGCTTGAGCTCTTCATCGAACTTGCCGCTGCGCATGCTGGCGTCCTCTTCGCGCTTGAAATGGGTGAACAGCGCCACGCAGGGGGTGGCCACAAACTCTTCCGCCGCGACAAACAACCCGCTTTGCATCATCAGCTGGGCCAGACCGATGCTGCGCAAAAAGGTGGATTTCCCGCCCCGGTTGGCCCCGGTGATGATGACCAGGTCTTTGTCGTCGGCGCTCAAGGTGTTGCCCACCACCGGCTTTTGCAGGGTGAGGGCCAGGGTGGGCTCGTACAGCTCCCTGAAGGCGTGGCGTTTTTGGTCCAGCGGCGCCGGTTGGGGAAAACAGCGCGGAGCCCCAATTTGCTCTAGACGCTGATGCAGGTTGAGGCTGCCTACATAAAAGGCCAGCTCATTGCGCAGCGAGGTCCAAAAGCTGGTGATGTGATCGGTGGACTGGGCTAAGGCGCTGGCCACCGAGTTGAGGCCCCGGTCTTGCAACTCCGAGAGGGCTCGAGCCCCCCCTTCATCCCGTGGGTCAATCGAAAAGCTGTAGGAGCGGGTTTTGGGAGCCCGAAAGCGCTGCCACCAGGATTGTTGGGCATCGTGGGGCCTGCGCAAGATGTAGCGAATGCCCTTATTGCCCTGGCCCAACTGCGCGCTCATCAGCTGGCCTCGAGGAAAATGCAGCTCGCGCAGGTGCTCCTCGACGGTGGCGAAGTATTCATCCGAGAGCTCCTCCTGCAACATGGCAAAAAGCCGCCGAAAGCCCTCGGAGTTAAACTCCGTGGCATGCCGATCGGCCAGCTTGCGCAACTTTTTGAGGGCCTCTACGAACATCTGGAGGACCTCGAGGGCCCGGCGCAGGATGGAGGAAGGGGAGTCCCGGAACAAGAACCAGCTCTTCTTCTCGTTCAGCAAGGCCTCCACCGCAAGGGCATAGATCTCCCGAATCAGGGCAGGATGGCTCAGGCAATCCTGCAACACCGCCTGGCGATACAAAATAGCGCTGGGCTCGGGCAGGCTGGCCAGCACCACCTTCTGGGCTACCTCCAGCAGAAGGGGGTCCTCACCCGCCATGGTCCCAAACAACACCCCCAGACCCAGATCTTCGATCAACATCTCGGCCTGAGGCGGCAAGGGCTGTTGAAGGTCCAGATTGCGATCGGGGTAGAGCAAGCAAACCTTCATGGTTTCACGCGCTCCTTGAGGCGGTCATAGGTAAGGCCGTATTTACGGGCCAGAGACAGGGCATAGGCCAGGCCATCGGCGGGCTTGCGGATCACCTTGTAGGTTCTACGGTCTGGCTCATCGGCCACCACCGTGCTGACCATGCTGACGGTTTTCTCCATGGTGGTCAGTTCATCAATAAAGGTCACCCACACGCACAGCAGGTCTTTTTGGATCAGGGCTTTGAGGATCTCCTGGCTTAGAAACAGGGCATCGCTGAAGGTGGTGGAGTTAAAAATCTCGTTCAGGATGACGATGCTATGGGGGGTGGCCCGCTCTAGGATTTGATGGATGCGCAGCAGATCGTCCTCGAGCTTCCCCCGCAGGCTATGGGGGTCTTCGGCCCGCTCAAAATGGGTGAGCAGGTGATCGAAGAGGAACAGCTGGGCCTGCTGCCCCGGCACCGGAAGCCCTAAGGCGGCCAGGTAGTGCAGCTGGCCAAACATGCGCGAGAAGGTGGTCTTTCCCCCTTGGTTGGGGCCGGTAATCACCAGAATTCGCTCCGGATCCTGTAGGTAAAAATCATTGCTGACTACCGACTGCTCGGCATGAACCAGCTTTCGGGCCAGGCCCAGGTCAAAGCCCTGCTCAACCCGCACTTCCTTGCTCTGGTCGCTGACTTTGGGGTAGCAAAAGGACAAACCTGCGTTCCGCAAAGGCGCAATGTATTCCAGGTACGCCAGGTAAAACTGGGCCTGACGGTCAAACTCGCCCAAAGTGGGGTCGAGATAATCCTTGCGCTCGTGGTAAAACCGCTCGAGCCAACCAAAGGTCTCGGGGTATAACAGGGCCACCAAGTCTAGAACCTGGGCCTCTACGTGATCCATCTCCGGCCAATCGGAAAACTTAACCCGATACTCCTTCACCGCACCCTGCTTGAACTTGGCAAAGGTATTCAGCACTTCCTGGCCATAATCGGCCTCATCTTGATATTTGAGCACGGTGACGGTGCTTCCTTGAATCCGCACGCAGTACACCACCGCGTCCAGCGCAGCCTTGAGCTCCAGGGTTTCTTTTTTCAAGGCCATGAAGGGGTCTGAGTGAATGTATGCCTGTAGAAATTCCCGAAATGCGGTCAGCCCTTTGGAGTTGAGGGTAAGGCTAGCCAATCCTTGGTTTAGCTCATCCGCAGCTTGGCAATACACCCCTACCGCATCCAAAAACCAGCGGGCTTTTTGATAGGGGTAATACAGCTTTTCTGCCAAGGCCAGATACTCCCGCATGGTTTGCAGGGTTTGGGCAAAGGCCCGTATGGGCTTTTCTACCACGGGATTATCCAGGTCTTGCACAATCTCTTGCCGATACCCGATGGCCTCAACACTTGTGAGCGGGCGGTAGAAAAAGTTCTTGATTTGGTAGGAGTCACGGCCTTCCACCACCGCATCTACAATTTGGTCCAGGAATAGATCCGAAAAGCATTCCGGCGCCTCCACACCCGGTTCAAGTGGTGGCACCGGGGCTTCATACAGCAGACTGCCGAAGGGAGTGGTGGTTTGCAGCATGGCCTTCTCCTCCTAAACCCTACACCCGCGCCTCTTGGTAGGACTGAATCAGCTCCTCGATTTGGCTGGCCTCGAGGGGTAGCTTTCGCAGTGCCTTCAGCAACGGGGTTTGGTCGTAAGCTACCCGCATCAGCCGGATTTGTCCATCCTCCCAAAGGGCAAACCCAGCCCGGGGATCCCTATCCAGAGGCTGCCCCACCGACCCCGGGTTGACCACGGTCAGCGGCCCCTGCGCGTGTTGAAGGGCAAAGTGGGTATGCCCAAGCAACAGCACCTCCGCCTGTACCCCAGAACAAACCTCGGCAAACAGCGCTTCGCTGGCCTCGGGGCGCAGCCGGTAATCATACAGGGGGTCCGGAGGGGTGGCGTGCACCATTTGGAAGCGAATCCCTTCCCCTTCCCACAACAGGGAAAGCGGAAGCGCGCGCAAATATGTCAGCTCCTCCCTCCCCAACTGTGCGCGAGTCCAGTCCCAAAGCAGCTTCCCCAAAGCTCCTTTGGGGGTTGGGGCCACCACCGCCTGCCCCCAGGCCACCGCCTGGTCGTGGTTGCCCCGCACGCCCACCGCGTTATGCCGATGCAGCCACTCAATTACCGCCCCCGGCTCCGGCCCGTAGTTGACCGCATCCCCCCCAAAGAGCACCTGATCCACAGGCCCTGCTGCGGCCTCTACTGCCGATAAAGCCCAGGGGTTGGCGTGGATATCGCTGAGCAATAGCAGCCTCATGCGTTTTTCCCCTTGGGCTGGTAGCGAATCACCTCAACCTTTTCCATGGTGACCAAGCCCTCCTGAATCATCTGGTCTAGCACGGGGATAAAGGTGCGAATTTTCTCCTCTGTATCTACGATCTCCACCAACACTGGCAAGTCCTCGGCCAGCTGAAGAATTTTGGCGCTGTGAATCCGAGAATGCGCCCCAAACCCCTCGAAGCCCTTGAATACGGAAGCCCCAGCCAGACCCAGCCGACGGGCCTCGGCGACGATGGCTTCATGCATAGGCCGTCCGTGCCAGCGATCGCTCTCCCCCACAAAAACCCGCAGCAGCTTGGCTTCGCCCTCGAGTTTCATCTCCCCCTCCATTTCTAGGCCACCATCCTTCCACCCACCCAGTACCCTCCAAACACCGCCAGCAAGCCCAGCCCCAAGCTCCCCAAGGCGTAGGCCAAAGCCGAGATCCATTGGCTGCCCTGAACCAAGGTTAGGGTTTCCCAGCTAAGGGTGGAAAACGTGGTGAACCCCCCACAAAACCCCACCGCCAAAAGCCACCGGCCTTCCTGAGAAAGCGAGCCTTCTCCGGAGAGGCGCAGCAGCACCCCGATGACCAGGCTTCCCAAGATGTTGATCACAAACGTGCTCCAGGGAAATCCTGGCCCACTCAGACGCTGAATGTACGCACCAAGACCATAGCGCAGGGCCGAACCCACCGCACCACCCAGCATGACGTATACATAACTGTTCATGTAGCTAGCCCCTCCTGCATTGCCCCACGCCGGTCTAGGCTTGGGTACTCCTCCATCCCCTCTTCCTTCATGCTTTAGACCACCTTCAGATACATCCCCGCTAAGGCCAGAATCCCCCCCATCAGCAGCAGGCCGGTCGCCCAGAGCAGGGGGCTGGCATATAGGGTGTGACCCAGAATCATCCCTAGGGCCGCCAAGGCCAGCAAGGTTAGGGCAAAGGACAGCTCAGCCCGGGTCGAAACCGCCCCCAGCCCCAGCGGCAGCAGAGAACCTAAGAAAGACGATAAGGCCGAGATTCCAGCCGCCAAGGCGCTTTCCCTCAGCACGGCCTTGCCCAGTTGGGTGGTGGCCAGCTGGCCTCGAGCCGACAAACTGAGCTGTTTTGCCGCCTGTACCAACTCCCCCCGCAGCCGCGCATACTCCGCGGTGAAAAACATAAACAAGCCGGTCAAGAGGGAAACTGCGGAGATGCGCAGGGCCAGAGAAAGGGTGAGCGGATCCCCCGCGTTTAGCAGGCGGCCCGCCGCCAGGGTTAGCGCGGTAAGGATTCCGTCGGTGATCCCCAGCACCACCGAGAACTGCAGCCGACGAAGCAGCGCAGAACTCACCGTTCCCCTCCGCGCCGGAGCAAGGCCCGCTCCACCAGCCGCCCCACCACCAGTTGGTCGAGGCTATGCACCACACACCCGATCTGCTCAATGGTCCTGATCAGTCCTGGATAGTCAATCTCATCCCCCTCGAGGGTGATTTCCGTGCCCATGGTTTCCAGGTCCATCTCATTGACCGTGATGTTGAACCCCTCCACTCCCCTCACCTGGGCAATTGCCTCGGCCAGCTCGAGCAGGCTGGGCCGGGCTAAAGCCTTGTCCACGTCTAAGACCACGCGTCGTATGTTCACTGGATCCCCCGCTTCAGCCTAGTGCACCACCATCACGGGACAATGGGCGTAGCGCAGCACCCGCTCGGACACCGAGCCCAGCATCCAGCGTTGCACCGCGGTCAGCCCCCGCCGGCCCAGCACGATCAGATCGCTGTGCGCTTCCTCGGCGTAGCGCACCAACACCTCCGCAGGGTGGCCTACCCGGCGGTGCACATGCAAGGTGACGCCTTGCTCCTTGGCCGCGCTATGGGCCCAAGAAAAGGCCTGAGCCAGCGGGCTTTTCTCCTCCTCCAAAGCCCCTTCTATTTCCCCCTCGAGCTCTGCAAACTCCGGAGGGCGCACCACAGCGATCAGGGTGACCTCCCCCTGAAATGCCTGGGCGATCTCCAGGGCCACCTTTAGGGCCTTCCGAGAGGATTCAGAACCATCAAATCCGACCAAGATCTGCTTGAACATCTGAGCACCTCCCTCTTCATCCTAGGCCTGAGCCTCAGCGGTGGTAGCCGTAGAAGGCGAGACCGTTTCCATATGGGCGCGCGGCAGGAAAAAGCGGTTGGCAATCCAGGTGGGCACAATCGCGCTGGCGATCACCGCAGCCACCAGGAAGGAGTACTGGGCTGCGTTGATGATCCCATTGCTGAGCCCATAGAGCGAGCTGATGGTACCGAAGGTCAGGCCGGTGCTCATCAGCAAGGTGGTGTACATGGAATCCTGCCGCGGATACCGATACAGCTGGGTGACCGGAAAAACCCCCACAAATTTAGTCAGAATTTTTGCCCCCAGCAGCACCAAGAACACCCCGAAGCCGCTCAGAAGCGCGGGGACCTGCACCAGCGAGCCCGCCCGGATGAAGTAAAAAGGGGTCAGGAAGCCAAAGGTAAGGGTGCGGAGCCGCCGCACCAAGGAGTGGTCTTTGCCGACCGTTCCCGCCAGCACCATCCCAATCAGATAAGCCGGCAGCACCGCCTCAGAGCCGCTCCAGGTGGCAATGCCCCCTAAAAGGAACAGGGCAAACAGCAAGAACTTGGCCTCGAGCTCGCTGGTGCGCCCTCCGTAGTGGTGGAAGAAAGGACCCGTGATTCGCAGCAGAATCACCAGCCCCACGACCAAAGCCCCTATAAATATCAGGCTTCGGAGGCTAAAGGGGGCAAACAGGAGCCCCAGCGCAATCACGGTGGCCAGATCGTTGACAAAGCAGGCTGCCAGCACAAGCTTGCCGTAAGGGGTGTGGTTGAGGCCTAGCTCGAGCATGACTGCATACACCACCGCCACGCTGGTGGTGGAAAGCGCTATCCCGGCCAACCAAGCGGCTTGGGCGTGCCAGTCCAGAGCGAAATAGGCAATGGCCGCCACGCCAAAAAAGGGGACAAAAAACCCGACCAGCCCGAGCACCGTGGCTTCTTTCCAGCTCTTGCGAAAGGCCTGGGGATCCAGTTCAGCCCCCGCTAAGAACGTGAGCACAATGCTGCCGACCCCAGCCAAAAACGTAATCCAGCCCTGGTCGGTACCCAAAAATCGGGGCCCCACCAAAGCCCCGATCACCAGCTGCGCCACCACCCCCACCACAATTTCGGTGAGCGCCACCGAAAAGCGCAGCCAAATCGAGAGCAAGGTGGCGAATAGGGCCAGCCCCAACCACAGTGCCGCGCTGAACCATACGTTATCCATGTCCGTCCTCCTTCAGGGCGGGGCAGGGCATGCATAATTAAACTCCTACCCCCTTGGGTAGGAGCTATCAGCCTTAGCGAGGGTCAGCGGCTCGTTTGTAAGGCGGTTATGGCGAGCTCCATCGCCTTAGATTCAGTATATACAAACTTCCCTGAAGCTAAGCTGAGTTTTACCCACAAAGCAGCCCAAGCCTCCGCGACCTATTCATATCCGGCGGGCAACGCCGTGGGTCGGCTCCACAAGGATCACCCGGAAGTCATTGAGGTTGTTGGCCGTCGGGCCGGTGATGAGCAGATCCCCCAGTGCGGCAAAAAAGCGGCTCGAGTTGTTCTGTCGTAGGTAGGTTTTGAGTTCCAGCCCCAAAGCCCTGGCTCGAGCCGGGGTTTCAGGCGAGATCAGCGCCCCCGCAGCCTCGGTGTTGCCGTCAACCCCATCGGAATCAGCCGCCAGGGCCCAAACCCCTGAGCTGGACAGGTAAAAGGCCAACCAGGCCAGAAACTCCTGATTGCGCCCGCCCTGGCCCGGGCCCTGCACGGTCACGCTGGCCTCTCCACCGGAAAGCAGCACCACAGGGGGCCTGAAGGGGGTTTGGTGGACCCGGATGCTGTCCACTAAAGCCGCGTGGAAGCGGGCCAGCTCGCGGGCCTCGCCCTGAAAGCGGTCGGAGAGTATGGCCGTGAGGTACCCCCGCTGCTGCCAGTAAGCTCGAGCCGCCTCCAATAGGGTCTGGTTGCTCCCGATAATGCGGTTTTCCACCCGCGAGAACACCGGATCCCCCGGCTTGGGAGACTCGGGGAGCTGGCCCCTTACCCCACGAGTCAGGTGATCCCGCACCTGGGGGAAGTCCAGCCCGTACTTATCCAGCACCTCCAAGGCATCCCCGAAGGTGCTCCCATCGGGTACCGTGGGCCCCGAAGCGATCACCGAGAGGTCGTCGCCGGGAACATCTGAAAGGTAGAGGGCCAGGATCCGCGCCGGCGTCGCTGCGGCCAGCCGCCCTCCCTTCACCTGGGAGAGGTGCTTTCGCACGGTGTTGATCTCCTGGATATCGGCTCCCGAACGCAGCAAGGCCTGAGTCAGGGACCGCTTGAGCTCGAGCGAAACCCCCCAGGGTGCACACAGCAACGAGCTGCCCCCTCCGGAGATCAACAGGAGCAAAAAATCCTCTGGGGTGAGCTTGGATACCGCCTCCAGCACCCGCTGGGCCGCCTGCACGCTGCGCGCATCCGGGACCGGATGGGCTGCCGGAATCACCTGCCCCCACCGGGTCTGCACCGGGGATCCATCCTTGGGCACCGCCAGGAAAGTCGTCTGGGGGAAGACCTCACGGGCCGCCTCCAGCATGGTGAGGGCCGCCTTGCCCACCGCGATGATCAGGCTGGGGGTTTGCTGAGGCAGATGGGCTTTGGTCAGAAGGCTGGGGTGCGTCTGGGCCAGACCCTGCCTAAAGCTCTCGATCAAGGCGGCTCGCATCGTCCAACCTAGCCGTTATAGGCCTTGTCTAACAGCTCCATCGTGTGCAGTACCGGGAGATCTTTTCCCAGCTTGCGCAGGTGGGTCTGGATCTGGGTGAAGCAGCCGATGTTCCCGGTAGCCACCACCTGGGCCCCGGTAGCCAGGATGTTGCGGGCCTTGCGCTCACCCAGGGTAGCGGCGATGGCGGGCTGCTCGAGGTTATAGGTCCCGGCGCTCCCACAGCACAGCTCCCCTTCAGGGATCTCCAGCAGCTCCAGGCCGGGGATGCTCCGCAGCAGGGCTCGAGGCTCAGCCCGCACCCCCTGGGCGTGCGCCAGGTGGCAGGCATCGTGGTAGGCCACCTTGAGCGGGGTTTTGAGCGCGGGAGGCGGCTCGAGGCCCAGCTCCGCCAAAAACACCGAGACATCCCTGACCTTTCGGGCAAAGGCCGCGGCCTCGGTCTCTTCAGCCTCGCCCCGAAAGAGCAGGGGGTACTCCTTGAGCCCCGACCCACATCCAGCCGCATTGGTCAAGACCGCATCTACCTCACCGGAAAAGGCCCTTAGGTTGTTTCGGGCCAAGCTCAGCGCCCGTGCGCGCTCTCCGGTGTGCATAGCCAGGGCCCCGCAACAGCTTTGGGCCTGGGGGATCAGCACCTCCACCCCGTTCTTGGCCAACACCCGCAAGGTGGCCCAGTTGAAGTTGGGTTGCAATACCTGCTGGGCACACCCGGCCAAAAAAGCCACCCTGGCCCGCCGCCGACCTTCTGCGGGGAACAGCTCAGGCAGGGGCTGGGCCATAGGAAGGGCCTCAGGGAGCAGTTCCAGAGGGGCTTGCAAGGGCTTGGGAAGCAAGGGCTTCATCCGTTGGCCCAGCTGACCCAACATCGCGGCGGCCCGAAAGCGGCGGGGGTAGGGCAGGGTCTCTTGAATGGCCATCCTGTACAGCTTTTGAAAGGGTGGGCGGTGGCGGCGGGGCTCGCTCCAGCCCCGGAAGGTGCTGATCAGTTCGCCGTAGGGCACCCCGCTGGGGCAGGCCGTTACGCAACCCACGCAGCCCAGGCATTTATCCAGGTAGGGGGCCGCCTCCTCGAGCTCGAGGTTGCCCTCCAAGACCTCCTTCATCAGGAAGATGCGCCCTCGAGGGGAGTCCATCTCCTCGCCCAGCACGCTGTAGGTGGGGCAAGCCGGTAAGCAAAAACCGCAGTGGACGCAGGCCTCTACCGCATGCGCCATGATTTCGCCCTGAGGGCCGAGTTCTTGAACGGGGATTTTGTGCTGCATAGGGGTTAGGGGGCAAAGCGGCTTAGGGGATCGAGGGCTTGGGTCACCCGGTGGCCGAAGGCTTGGGAGCAGTCTACCCCGATCCGAGGGGACTCGAGGTGAGCCGCCTCCCCTCCCCCGAGCACCAAGCCCGAAAGCCCTTGCGACCGGAGGAGCTGATCCAGTTGCGCGATTTCCCCAGGCCAGCGGAGGTAGAGTAAATTCCCTGCGCTTAGGTAGCGCCGCTCCCCCATTGGAAGCCGGGCCTCCAACGCGGAAATTTGCTTGGCGGTGATGGGCACTTTCACCAGATGCCCCGCCCCCCACTGAAGCTGCCCGATCTCGCGCCAGTACTGGCGCTCCGGCTCCCCCTCGAGCCGCTCGACCGCTCGGGAGGTCCCCAAAAACCCCAAGATCCGCTCGATTCGCAGAGGTAAGGCCTGGCCCAACCCCCCTACCCGCAGGATCAGCCGGGCCGGGCTGGGCTCGAGGTCGAGGGTATAGAACTCGAAGGGGGAGCAGGCCAGCGCGTAGAGGGTCTGAATGGCCTCCTCGAGGCTTCCCAGGCTCACCCGTAGGGTTACGGTGGCCTTGGGAAAGGGAAAAACCTTGAAGGCCACCTCGGTCAGAACCCCCAACCGCCCCAGGCTGCCCACCATCAGCTTGGGCAGATCGAAGCCCGCAGCATTTTTCACCACCTTCCCCCCACCCTTGATCAGGTTGCCCTCCCCGTCCACAAACTTGACCCCAAGGATGAAATCGCGCACCCCCCCATAGCGCTGCCGCAGCGGCCCAGAAAGCCCCGCAGCCACAGTCCCGCCTAGGGTGGCCCCGGCCTCCACGAAGGGCGGGTCAAAGGGCAGATACTGCCCGTGCTGGGCCAGCAGGCCCTCCACCTCGATGAGGGGGGTTCCGGCTTGGGCGACCAGCACAAACTCACCGGGGTCGTACTCGAGGACCCCCCTCAGGCCGGTCATGTCCAGCACGGCCTGGCCGGCTCTCGGGGTGGAGAGTGCGGGTTTACTGCCCCCCCCTCGGGGAAGCCACCGCTCCTGGGTGGGGATGGCTTCCTGCAGTTCCTGTACAGTGGTTGGTCGAAGGGTCATACCGGCTCCACGGGTGGGCTCATTCCCGCGAGATTACCCCGGCTTGCTCCAAAGGATGCGCGCCGTGCGCGGTTACTGCCGGGGCCTCCCCGCCTGGGAACATCTTCCCACGGTTGGACAGCTCGAGCGGGTCCACCGCCCGGCGGATGCGGCGCATGGCCTCCAGATCGGCTTCAGCAAACATCTCGGGCATATATTCTTTTTTCTCCATCCCCACCCCGTGCTCCCCGGTGATGGTCCCCCCTAGCCGCACACACATCCGCAGAATTTCCCCCGCCAACCTCTCGCCGCGCTCGAGCTCCCCCGGCACCTTTCCGTCGTACAGGATCAGGGGGTGCAGGTTCCCGTCCCCGGCGTGAAACACATTGGCCACCCGTAGGCCGTGTTCCTGGGAGAGCCGCTCGATCTCCGCCAGGGCCCGCCCCAGCTTTGAGCGCGGCACCACTCCGTCCTGCACGATGTAATCCGGGCTGAGCCGCCCCACCGCCGAAAACGCCGCCTTGCGCCCCTTCCAGATCTTCATTCGCTCTTCAGCGTCCCGGGCCACCCGGACTTCGTAGGGACCGGAGCGCTCGATCACCCTGGACAACTGCTCGGCCTCGGCTTCTACCTGTGGGGCCTCGCCCTCGAGCTCCACGATCAACAGGGCCCGGGCGGCGGTGGGGTACCCCGCGTGAACTGCGGCCTCGGCGGCCTCAATCGCCAGGTTATCCATGATCTCCATCGCCCCTGGAAGCAGCCCGCTGGCCACCACCGCCGCGACCGCATCCCCTGCCTTCTCCAGGGCATCATAGGCGGCCAGAAGGGTGTGGTATTTCTCCGGCTTGGGCAGCAGGCGCAGGGTGACCTCGAGGGCAATCCCCATCAGCCCCTCTGAGCCCACAAACAGCCCCAACCAGTCCGGGCCGAGCCCCTCCAGGCTCTCCCCACCCAGCTCCACCACCTCCCCGGTGGGCAGCACCACCTTGGCTCCCAGCACGTGGTTGGAGGTCATGCCGTACTTAAGGCAGTGGGCCCCACCAGAGTTAAACGCCAGGTTGCCCCCAATGGTCGAGACCGGCTGCGAGGAGGGGTCGGGGGCGTAGTACAGACCGTAAGGGGCCGCCGCATCCGAGACCCGCAGGTTGATGTGCCCAGGTTGCACCACCGCGATCCGCTCGTTGGGGTCAAGCCGCAGCAGCCGATTCAGGCGGTTCAGCCCAATCACCACCCCACCCTCAACCGGCAGCGAGCCGCCTGAAAGGCTGGTGCCGGAACCTCGAGCCGTGAAGGGAACTTTATGGCGAGCACAAGTCCGCACGATTTCGACCACTTCTTCGCTGGTTTGCGGCAAAACCACCGCGCAGGGCCGAGCCCGGAACGCGGTCAGCGCGTCAGACTCATAGGGGGCAAGCTGAGCGGCCTCGGTCAAGAAGCGTTCTTTGGGAAGAATCCGGGCCAGATCAGCCAATAGCTCGGCAAGGGTCGCGGAAGCGGTCATAGCTGCTCCTATGTCCTCGAGCATACCGGAAACCGGAAGAAAAGCGGCACTTGACCCCACGGGCAACTGACCCGCTCGAGCGAGCCTCAACCGCTAAGCTAAAGCGGATATGCTGGCCCAGGTACGAACCTACAGCCTGTTTGGCCTCGAGGCCCAGCCCATCACGGTCGAGGTGGACGTTTCGCAAGGGATGCCCTTCTACGCCGTGGTAGGCTTGCCCGACAAGGCCGTGGAGGAGTCGCGCGAGCGCGTGCGAGCCGCCCTCAAGAACGCTGGCTTTCCCTATCCCCAGGGGCGGGTGGTGATCAACCTGGCCCCGGCAGAACTGCGCAAGGAAGGCACCCATTATGACCTGCCCATTGCCCTGGGGCTGCTCTGCGCCCAGGGAACCCTTCCCCCCGAAGCCCTGAAAGGCTTTGCGGCGGCGGGCGAGCTGGGCCTGGACGCGGAACTACGCCCGGTTCCGGGGGCGGTTAACCTGGCCCTGGGGGCCCTTCTAGAGGGCTACAAGCTCCTGATGCCCCAGGCTTCTGCCGAAGAGGCCGCCCTGATTGAAGGGGTGCAGGTGTTTGGGGCGGCGCATCTGGCGCAGCTGGTGCAGTTTTTGCTGGGGGCCGAAGAACTGCCCGCCGCCCGTGCGGGCCAGGTTGTGCAAAGCCTGGATGCCTCCCTCGATCTGCTCGACGTCAAGGGCCAGGCCAAGGCCAAGCGGGCCCTGGAGATCGCTGCTGCCGGAGGGCACCACCTGCTGATGAGCGGCAGCCCCGGCTCGGGCAAGACCATGCTGGCCAAGCGTCTGCCGGGTCTGCTGCCACTGCTGGCCCCGGAGGAGGCGCTCGAGGTCACCCGCATCCACTCCGCCGCCGGGCGGCTCATGAAGGGCCTCCTCAAAACCGCCCCCTTTCGCAGCCCCCACCACACCGTCTCGGATGCCGGGTTGATTGGCGGCGGTACCATCCCCAAGCCCGGCGAGATCTCCCTGGCCCACCGGGGGGTCTTGTTCCTGGACGAGTTCCCCGAGTTTTCCCGCGACGCCCTGGAAGTGCTGCGCCAACCCCTGGAAGATGGCGTGGTCACCATCTCGAGGGCCCGGGCCAGCTTTACCTATCCAGCCAGATTTCTCCTGGTGGCTGCTATGAACCCCTGTCTCTGTGGATTTTGGAATGATTCTCAAGTACCCTGCACCTGCACCCCCGGCCAGCGTCTGCGCTATGTGAACCGAATCAGCGGCCCGTTGCTGGATCGCTTCGACCTGGTGGTGGAGGTGCCCCGGCTTACCCCGGAGGAACTGGCCCGTGTTCCTGAGGGTGAATCTACGGCAATGGTGCGGGAACGGGTGCTGACGGCGCGGGAGCGGATGCAGTCCCGCCAGGGCAAGCTGAACAGCGAACTCTTTGGCCGCGATTTGCGGCGACACACGGTGCTTTCTCCCTCTTCCGAGGCCCTGCTGCAAGCCGCCACCCAGCGCCTGGCCCTCACCGCAAGAAGCTATGACCGCATCCTGCGGGTGGCGCGTACCATCGCCGACCTAGCGGGGGCGGAGTACATCCAGGAAGCCCATCTGGCTGAGGCCCTGACGTATCGAAGGAGTCTGCCCTAAGGCGCCCCGCATCCGGCCTTATATCCCGGCCACCTGGAACACCCCACCCATCTCGGCATTGGCCTCCCTGATTTTTTCCTCCCCGGTCACCACTGCCAAAGCAGCTTCCCCTTGCAGATAGGTCTCGGCTACCCGGCGCAAATCGCTGAAGTGCACCTCGAGCATCCGCTGCTTGAAGCGCATTTTCTTGTCCAGGGTATACCCTGCCAGATCACTGAAAAACCGTACCCGACCCTTATTATCTGGGGAGAGCAGGGGATCCACGTCTCCTGCAGCCCCCAGGATGGCCTCTTTGAGTTTTTCGGCCTCGAGGTCCCGCCCCAAGAACTCGAAGATCCCGCCGTAGACCTGAAACGTGCGCACCACATGGGGATCCCGATAGGAGAGCAGGGCGAAGGTCCCGCTCTCGGGCCGGGTCACGGCAAAACCGCCATAGGCTCCGCCTTTCTCGCGAACCTCCTTGTGCAAGTACTCGGTGCGCAGGAGCTGCGCCAGCACCATCAGGGCTGGGGCATCCGGGTGGTCGTAGGGTACGGTGCGCCAAACCTTGGCGTTGTAGGCCACCGGAACCGCGGTGGTGCGGGCCTGGGGGCGTAGCTGGGCCGAGGGCAGAATGGTCTTCTCCTCGAGCAAAGAGCGCTCAGGCAGCGCCGCGAGCAGCTCCTGCACCCTGGCCTCCAGCCCGCCCAGCTCCTTCTCCTCGCTGGTCACACAGACGTTGACCTTCGCCCTGCGGAACAGGTACTGCCGGATGCGCTCGAGGTCATCCACCAGCGCCCCTAGCCCCGCCTCATCGAGCCCGGCCAGCCGCTTTAGGGTAGCCAGTTGCTCCAAACCTTCCCATCGGGCCTGCAGGCTGAATTTGCCCCCGAACTGGGCCTCGGCCAGATACCAGGCAAAGAGGTGTCCCGCCTGCACCACCCGGGCCTCAAACCCCGCCTTGAGCTGCCCCAGCAGGTTCTTGAGGTGGGAGGGTTCCCATTTCAAGTCGGTGAGAAGGTCACGCAGAATTGCCAAGAACTCCCCGTGGTTGCGATACAGGGCCTTTCCCGAGAGGGTAAACTTCTGGTTGAAGGCTTCCGCATCCCCTGGCAAGGTACGCAGCCCCACCGCCGCCCCGATCCCGCCGGTATGGGCCTCGATGCGCTCGGCCATCTCCAGATAGCTGCTCTTCCCTGCCCCCATCCGAGGGACCACAAAGGCAAACAGCGGCAGCAAATCCTTGAGGTCATCCGGCAACCCAGCGACCTCGAACTGCAGGTCGAGGTAGCTGATCCCATTGGTGGGTTGGGGAAACAACCCCAGGGTGTTCCCAGCCGATTCCCGAACGCGGTGGGGCACGTCCTCGAGGGTCATGGGGATATCGGAGATCTCCAGGGTGGGCAGCACCGAGAGGTCTTCAGGGGCCTCCTGTCGGGCTTTGAGGGCCTGGGCTTCATGGATGATCTCCTGCACCTGTGCATCGGACAGGGCTGCCCTAATGGCCTCCAAGCGGCTCCGCTCCTCGGCCTCGAGTCGCTCGGTCATCTGGGGATCGGGCTTGAGAAGGATGGTGGCCCGGTGGGGATTATCCAGGAGGTACTGGCGAATCAGCCCCTCCAGGAAAGGCCCCTTGGCTCGCTCGGCCTCAAGGCCCTCCAGGGCCGCATCAAACTGTAAGGCCAGATAGGGGTCCCCCCCGTTGAGGTAGGGCATCGCCAACTGGAAGAACACCTTGAGGGCATAGGGCATCCCGGCGTTGGAAACCTCGCGCGACTCGAGCTCCATGCGGTGAATGGCCGCATCTACCATAGCCCGGTCCAGCCCCTGCTCGGCCTGCTCCCGCAGAGTGTTCAGGATGATTTCCTCTACTGCCGGGGCGTCCTCGGGGTCTATGCCCTTGAGCCCCGCCCCAAAGACGGCCTCACGGAAATCGGCCTCCAGACCGGTGCCGTCGGCCAGGGCCTCGCCCAGCTTGCTCTCGATCAGGGCCTTGCGCAAAGGGGAGGCTGCGTTGGCCAGCAAAACCCTTTCCAGCACGCTCAACCCCAGAATCTCGACCTCGTTCCCCACAAACGCCGTCTTCCATCCCACCCAAACCTGGGCCTTCTTGGCCAGGGGCTCGCCGGGAGCAATCGGGTAGGTAGCCTCCCGTCGGACCGGGCGGTTAAAGCGGGGCTGATCGGGGATGGCGGTCTGGGGATCAATCTTTGAAAAGCGCCTGAGCACCTGCTGCTCGATGGTCTCTAAAGTCCCCTCCAGAGGCAGGTTGCCATAAGTGTAGAAATAGGCGTTGGAGGGGTGATAATGCCGAGCGTGAAAGGCTTTGAGCGCCTCCCAGGACAGATCGGGGATGTAGCGGGGATCCCCGCCAGAGTTATGGGCATAGGTCAGGTTGGGAAAGATAGCCTGCCCGATCTCACGGTACATTACGCTGGCCGGAGAGGACATGCTGCCCTTCATCTCGTTGAAAACCACCCCTTCATACCCCAGCGGTGAGGCCGGGTTGTCCAGCTCGGCAAACTGGTAACGCCACCCCTCCTGGCGGAAGCTGTCATAGGAGATGGTCGGGAAGAAGCAGGCATCGAGGTAGACCTCGAGCAGGTTGTGGTAGTCTTTGGGGTTGCGGGTGGCAAAGGGGTACACCGTGCGATCCGGCCAGGTCATGGCATTCATGAAGGTCGAGAGCGAGCGCGGGCCCATAGCAAAGAAGGGATCACGCACCGGGTAGCGCTCGGAACCGGCCAAGACCACATGCTCGAGGATATGGGCGATTCCGGTGGAATCCTCGGGCACGGTGGGAAAAGCCACCGCGAAGGCGTTGTTGTCGTCCGGGCAAGCGATGTGAATATGCCGGGCCCCGGTGGGCTCGTGCAGAAGTTCGTGATAGGTGCCGTTAAGGTGCGGCAGGGGCGCAGTGCGAATCACACGATAATTACCGATGCGGGCATCTTTTTCTAAAACAGCCATGGTTATGAGTGTAACCCAGCCCGCCCGAAGGAGCATGTCCTAAGTCGCAAAGCCCCGGCGGTAATCCAAAGCAAGCTCACCATTGCCCCCCGCCCAGGGGCCGGATACTACAGGGGTCGGGCTTCGGCCTAGATCCCACTATGAACTTTCTTGAACTCATGCGCGAAGACATCCAAGCTGTGCTGGACAAAGACCCCGCAGCCCACAGCGCCCTCGAGGTCGTGCTCACCAGCCCCGGCCTCCACGCCCTGTGGATGCACCGGCTCGAGCACCGGCTATGGAAGGCCGGGTTCCGCTTGTTGGCTCGAGTGATCGCTCACTGGACGCGCATGTTCACCGGGGTGGAAATTCACCCTGGGGCCACGATCGGGCGGCGGGTGGTCATTGATCACGGCATGGGGGTGGTGATCGGTGAGACCGCTGAGGTGGGCAATGATGTGCTGATCTTTCATGGGGTGGCCCTAGGAGGCACCGGCTTTGGCCGAGGCAAACGCCATCCCACGGTTGGAAACAACGTGCTGATTGGCACCGGGGCCAAGATTCTCGGGCCCATCACCATTGGGGACGGGGCCCGGATAGGGGCCAACAGCGTGGTTCTGGAGAACATTCCCCCCGATAGCACCGCGGTCGGGGCCCCGGCCCGGGTCATTCGGCGCAAATCGCCCGTCTGAAGGGGGCCTTCAAGCCTGGCCCTTCAGGGGCAAGCAAATCCAGAAACGAGCCCCGCCCTCCGGGCGATTATCTGCGTCCACGCGACCTCCGTGGGCTTCTACCAGGGCCTTGACGATTGCCAGTCCGAGGCCGGTGCCGCCGCTCTCGCGGGCCCTCGAGGGCTCTGCCCGATAGAAGCGCTCAAACAGATGGGGCAGGTGCTCTGGCGCAATGCCCGGCCCGGTGTCGCAAACCTCGAGCCGTGCGTTTTCTCCTTCAGAATCCAGTTTTACGATAATCCGTCCCCCCTTTGGGGTGTGGCGCAGGGCATTTTCCAGCAGGTTGAGGAGCACCTGCTTTAGCCGCTCGGGGTCGGCGTGGGTGGAGAGGGGCCGGAGGGTGGCTTCCAGTTCAACCCCCGCCGCCTCGGCCCGGGGTTGAACGCTGGCCAGTGCATCTTCAACCAGGCCGTCCAACGCAATCAACCGGGGCCGTAACACCAGCTGGCCGGTGTCAGAGAGCGAAAGGGTGCGCAGGTCCTGCACCAGCCGGGTCAGCAGGTCCACCTCGCCTACCAGGCGGCGCAGATTCTCGGAAGAAGCCTCCAGCAAGCCGTCGGACATGGACTCGAGGTCGCCCTTCAGGATGGTCAGGGGGGTGCGTAGCTCGTGGGCGATATCGGCAATCATCTGCCGCTCGCGCTCCTCCTTGGCTGCCAGCTCGGCGGCCACATCGTTGAATGCCCGGCCCAGCTCGGCCAGCTCGTCCCTACCCTGCACCCTTACCCGCACAGCATGTTCTCCCCGCCCAAAGCGGCGGGTGGCCTGGGTCAGGGCCTGCACCGGCTGCACCAGACGAAAGGCCAGGTAGGTTCCCACGCCCAGGGCCACCCCCAGGGCCAGCAGGCTGGAACGCCAGCTCGAAGCCTGCAACTGCGCCAGCAGGATCTGCCGCCCACGGCCCGGCGTCCCCCCTGATAGTGTTTCCCCGCTACGGGCGGCCTCGTTGCCGGCCACGAAGTTTTGAAAGTGGTCTCGGGCCTCCTGGTAGCCCAGCCAACCGGTAAGTCCCGCAGCAAAAACAGCCACCAGGGCAAAGGCCAGGGCCAGCCGAACCACCAGCTTCATCGCAATCTCCCCCTAGTCAGCGTTGGAGCCCATTCCACTCAAGCGATAGCCCACCCCGCGCACGGTCTCGAGCTGCTCTCCGCAGGCGCCCAGACGTTCCCGCAGGTTCTTGATGTGAACATTGATGGTGCGTTCATCGACTCCGGAGTCGCCCAGTGCGTCCATGATCTCGTTACGGGTAAAGGCCTTGCCGGGGTGTGCGGCCAGAGCAGCCAGCAGGCGCAGTTGCGTGGGGGTAAGGCTCAGAGGTTCTCCCCGGCAGCGGGCCTGGAAAGCCTCGAGGTCAATCTCTAACCCCCCCACCTGGTAGTGCTGGGGGGTCCTGACCTGGCCCTTGCTGCGGCGCAGCACCGCCTTGACCCGCGCCACCACCTCCCGGGGGTTGAAGGGCTTGACGATATAGTCGTCGGCGCCAAGTTCCAGGCCCAGGAGCCGATCCACGTCCTCGGCCCTGGCGGTAACCATCAGGATGGGCACTTCCGACTCGCGGCGGATGCGCTTGGTTACCTCCAGGCCGTCGAGCTCGGGAATCATGAGGTCCATCAGGATCAGGTCGGGCTGGACCGCCCGCCAGAACTCGAGGGCGCGTTTACCGTCCGCAGCCCGCTCGGTGCGAAAACCTTCGGCCCGCAGATACCGCTCGAGGACATCAGCGATGCGGGCCTCATCCTCCACTATCAGCACCCGTTCTCCAGCCATAGTCCCCCTCATGGTAAGGCCCTCTTCAAAGAGCAGAAGCCCCCTCAGGGGGGCCTCCGCTCGGGAGGGACATCAACCTAGCGCCAGTTGGGGCCCCTCTGCCAGCCACCCACCGGATTACCGCCCATGCAACCAGGGCCCATCCCACCCATCTGCCCTTGGGCCATCTGACCTTGCACAGGCGCGTTCTGGAGGTTGGGCGCACCCAGCCCACGCCCGTTCATCTGGGCCCTCATCTGGGTTTCGACCTGGAGTTGGGCCTCTTGCATCTGGGCCGGGGTCAGGCTTCCACCCTGTTGGGCCGCGGCCTTGAAGAAGTTGAGGTGCGCCACCAGCGAGGCCCGCTTGAGATTCTCGAACACCCGGGTCAGATCGGGGTAGTTCTGCACCGCCGCCAGCAGCTTGTCGTACATGGCGGCATTGTCCACTTCGGTCTGGACTTCCTGCTCGGCAACGGTCACCAGGTTAGCCGGAAGGGTGATCTTGCCCAGGTAGGGGTTGGAAGTGGGATAGGCTACGCCGTATTTTTCCAGTTGCCGCTGCAAGGCCTGGATGTGTTGGGCCTCGGAGGCGCGGATGCTCACGTAGGGCTCGAGGGCCCCATACTTCTGAATCACCGCGTCGTAGGTGGCATAGGCCGCGTACTCCCCTACCGGCCCGGTCAGGGCTTCCAGCAGCGCCTCTTTGGCCTGGTCGCTCAGGGTCAGGGTGGGGGTAATCGGGCTCGGGGATCCAAACCTCGGCTGGGCCAAACCAAGGGCCAGCGCACCGATGAGCAAAACACCTAGCATGATTTTCTTGGTCATAGGACTCAACTCCTTTCTAACCAAGAGAAGCCTAGGCCCTTTTGAATTGAGGCAGGGCTAAGGCTTTGTAAATTTTTGATATAGGGGTGGAAGGTCCGGGCTCCTCAGGCCCTGGGGCCAGAGAACCTCGGGCAGGTCCTCGTGGAGCAAACCCCTGAACCTGCCCGACACCACCCTAGCTAGGCCGGTGGACTGTCGTCACTGCTGGGAGAGCGTCCCGATGATCTTGAACAGCGGGAGGAACATCCCTGCCACAATCAAGCCCACCACAAGCCCCAGGAAGATGATCATCAAGGGCTCAATGGCCGCGGTCAGGCTCGAGACCGCCTCGTCCACCTCGCGCTCATAAAAATCTGCGATTTTTTGCAGCATGGTGTCTAAGGCCCCAGTCTCCTCACCGATGGCGATCATAGACCCCACCATGGGAGGAAAGATCTGGGGATAGGCCTGCAGCGTGGTATTAACCGGCTCGCCGGACTGAATGGCCACCTTGGTCTGGTCAAGAATGTCTTCCACGATGGAGTTGCCCGCGGTCCCCTTGGTGATATCGAGGGACTCGACGATATTGACCCCGCTGGTGATCAACAGGCCAAAAGTGCGGGAGAAGCGGGCCAGCGAACTCTTCTTAACCAAGTTGCCGAACACCGGCATCCGCAGTTTGAAGGCATCAATCACCCGCTTGCCCCGCTCGGTACGGTAATAGGCCCGGTAGCCAAAGTATGCAGCGACCACTATGAGCACAATGACCAGGGTTCCGTGGCGCAGGAAGTCCGAGACCGAGATCAGGAATCGGGTAAGCAACGGCAACTCAGAGCCCAGGCTGGTGAGAATTCCAGCAAACTGGGGAACGATGGTGGTCAGCAAAAAGTAGGTGACCAGTACCGCGAACACAAACACAATGGCGGGATAGGTCAGGGCGGAGCGAATCTTACCCCTCAGCTCGAGGTCTTTCTCCAAAAAGTTGGCCAGCCGGTCCAAGATAGCATCGAGGGTACCCGAGGTTTCCCCGGCCTTGACCAGGTTGATGTATAGACGGTTAAACAGCTTGTGCTTGCTCAGGGCCTCACTAAAAGAGGCCCCACCCTCTACCTCGGTGCGCACGTCTTTAATGATCTCCCGAAACTTCTTCTTCTCGGTTTGGCGCTCCAGAATGGCCAGTGCCTGAACAATCGGTAACCCGGCGTTGAGCATCGTAGCAAGCTGGCGGCTAAACACCGCCAGGTCTTTCAAGTTGGGCTGCGGGTCGAGGCCAGGGATTTTGATATCGGCCTGCAATCCCCGCCCAGGCTCCTTGATCTCTGCGACAAACAGGCCTTTTTCCCGCAGGTTACGGGCTAAACTGCGCACGTCGTCGGCTTCTGCCACGGCGGTGATCAGGCGGCCCTGCTTGTCCCGCGCCTTGTATTGAAAGGTGGCCATACTGGCAATAGTATAGCCAGCGAATGGCGGCGGCTGGGTTATTTGCCCGCCCCATTCCTAAACATGGACATCGCTGGGCTCAAAGCACAACTTCTGGCCGTCTTGTTTGCAGCGGGAAAACCCCTGGGCTTAGGTGAGCTGCGCCCCCTGGGGGAACCGGAGCCCTTGATGCGGGCCATCGTCGCGCTGGAGAGCGATCTGGCCGACGGGAGCTTGGGGGTGCAGCTCGAGCGGGTTGCCGGAGGGTGGCGGTTGGTGGTGCATCCCCAGCATCTAGAGGCGGTAGGGGGGGTTCTGCGCCCCCAGCCCCCCCGGCTCTCCAAGGCAGCGCTGGAGGTGTTGGCCCTGCTGGCCTACCAGCAACCCCTAACCCGGGCTGAGCTCGAGGCCCTGCGAGGCAAGAGCGTGGAAGGGGTGCTGGACGGGCTCCTGGAGCGGGGAATTGTGCAGGTGGTAGGGGAAAAAGACGCGATTGGGCGGCCTCGCCTGTACGGAACCTCTCAGCGCTTTCTTGAGCTCTTCGGGCTCGAGAGCCTCGAGGATCTCCCCCCTTTGGGCGAGGGCCCCGTTCTCTTGCTGCGCGGCTAAAGGCCCCGCGCATGGTGAGCTGAAGCCCCCTCCTGGGGGAGCCAATGCCCTAAATTTTTGGGGGCAAAATCGGTAAGATGTTCCCCAATTTGGATCGGGTTTCCATTTGGGTTGAATGTGGGGTAAGTTAAGGCAGCGAGGAAAGCATGGTGGAAGCGTTGAAGACCCGGGTGGAGGATGGGCGGCGAATTGAACTGTTAGGACTGCCCTTGGACTTGGTCACGCTGGAGGAAAGCCTCGAGCGCATCGCCCTGATGATGAATCAACCGGGCACCCATCAGGTGGTCACCCTCAACCCTGAGGCCATCATCCGGTGTCAAGATCACCCCGACTTACCCAGGGCCATCCGTGAAGCAGAGCTGGTGGTTGCAGACGGGGTGGGCATCCTCTGGGCGGTTTCCCAGCTCACCCCCTATACCGTGCCCGAACGGGTGGCTGGGGCCGATCTGGTCCCTGCCCTGTTCCAGCACTTCGGTTCCAAGCTGCGGGTTTACTTCCTGGGGGCCAGGCCGGGGATCGCCGAAAAGGCTGCCGAACGCTCCCGGCACAAGTACGGAATCCAGGTGGTCGGGGTTCACGATGGGTATTTTCAAGACGAGGCCGCCGTGGTTGCGGGGGTTCGTCAGGCCCAGCCCGACCTGCTCCTGGTGGGGATGGGGGAACGCCAGGACACCTTTATCCATCGGAACAAAGCCGCGCTGGGGGCCAAGGTCGCTATCGGGGTGGGGGGAATGTTGGACGTGCTGTCCGGCGAGGTCAAGCGGGTCCATCCCATCGCGCAAAAACTCAAGATTGAATGGCTGTTGCGGGTGGCTCTGGATCGCAAACGCTGGAATCGGGCCCCGCGGCTGTGGAAGTTTGTTCAGCTCGTCCGCAGCAAGCGCCGACAGGGCCATTAGGCCTGCCCCTACTCTTCTATTCGTCCGTGAGCCGCAGAGCGCAGGAGGTTTTCTAGCTCTGCCCTCGTATGGATCTGCTTGAGCCCGGGGTGCAGCTCCGGGTTGGCCGGGAAGTACCGGTAGAGCACCTTGCGAAGCTGGCGGAGGCCATGAAACTCGCCGTACCACTGCACATTTAGCTCGGCGTGGCGCAGCGCGGTCTGTATGCGTTCCGGGAGGGACGGGGCCGGCGCCCCGGAGGCAATTTGGCGAAAAATCCAGGGGTTGCCCACCGCTCCCCGGCCAATCATCACCCCGGCCACCCCGGTCTGGAGGCGCGAGTGGAACTGCTCAGGGGTGGTCACGTCGCCCGAGCCCAGCACCGGCACCCGCACGGCCTCCGCCACCCGGCCGATGGCCTCCCAGTTGGCCTGGCCCTCGTAGCGTTGGCGGCTGGTGCGGCCATGCACGGTGAGGAGGGCCACCCCGGCGGCTTCCAGGCCCAGGGCAATCTCCAGGCTTTGGTCCTGATCCCAGCCCAGGCGAATCTTGGCGCTGACCTCGAGGCTCGTCCCCTGCCGCATGGCCCGCACCAGGGCATAGGCCCGCTCGGGGGTCAGGAGCAAACAGGCCCCACCCCGCCCGGCCAGCTTGGGCGCCGGGCAGCCCATGTTCAGGTCTATCGCCACCGGCGAAAAAAGCGCCTCGGCTTTGGCGGCAGCCTCGCACAGCACCTCGGGGTCGTCGCCAAAGAGCTGCACCACCAGGTTGGGCTCCCCTGGATACGGTGCGCCCAGCTCGGTGGATTTGCGCTCCCCGGCCAGCAAGCCCCGGGCCAGCACCATCTCGCTCACCGTCCAGGCCGCCCCGTGCTCCAGCGCCAGCCTGCGAAAGGGGGCATCGGTGTAGCCCGCCATGGGGGCCAGCACGGCCCGGGGGCTCTTAAGGTGCTCTCGGTAAAAGCCGGTTTTGGGCGTTGCTGTCGCGGTCACAACCTCTAAAGTTTAAGGGATAGCTCTATTCCAGGGTACCCACCGCTTGCTCGGCTACCCTGACCAGTTCCCCGGTGCGAATCAGCTCGCACAGGCGCAACAGCTCGGGCTTCAGGTAGCGGTCGCGGTCCAGGTGGGGAATCTCCCGGCGGATGCGCCGCCAGACCGCCTCCACGCCCCGGCCGGGGCGCAAGGGGGCGTGGAAATCGAGGGCCTGGGCCGCCGAGGCCAGCTCGATGGCCAGCACCCAGAGGGTGTTCTCGAAAATGCTGCGGGCCTTGCGAGCCCCGATGGTGCCCATGGAAACATGGTCTTCCTGGTTGGCGCTGGTGGGGATGGAGTCCACCGAGGCCGGGTGTGCCAGCACCTTGTTCTCGCTCACCAGGGCGGCGGCGGTGTACTGGCTGATCATCAGCCCGGAGTTCAGGCCGCTACCCTCGGCCAGAAAAGCCGGTAGGCCCGAGAGGGCGGGGTTGAGCATCTGTTCGATGCGGCGCTCGGCGATGTTGGCCAGCTCGGCCAGGGCGATACCGGCGTAGTCGGCGGCCAGGGCCAGGGGCTGGCCGTGGAAGTTGCCCGCCGAGAGGGTGCGCCCTTCGTCGGGCAGCACCAGGGGATTGTCGGTCACGCTCTGCATCTCCCGCCGTACCACCTCGAGCACGTGTGCAAGGGCGTCGCGGCTGGCCCCGTGTACCTGGGGGGCGGCCCGCAGGCTATAGGCGTCCTGAATCTTGTCGCAGTCTACGTGTGAGCGCATGATTTCGGAATCCTGCAATAGCTTGCGGACGTTGGCGCTGGTGGCGGCCATGCCGGGGTGGGGGCGCAGCCGGGCCACGGCCTCGTCGAAGGGGCGGTGGCTCCCCTTGAGGGCCTCCACGCTCATGGCCACGGCGATATCGGCGGTTTTGAGCAGTACCTCGGCGTCCAGGAGCAAGAGGGCCAGCAGGGCGGTCATGGCCTGGGTGCCGTTGATCAGGGCCAGGCCCTCTTTGGCCTGGAGCACGAGGGCCTCCACCCCATAGGCCCGCAGCACCTCGCCCATAGGCTGCACCCGGCCCTGGTGCAGCACCTCGCCCTCGCCAATCAGCGGCAGGCACATATGGGCCAGGGGGGCCAGGTCGCCCGAGGCCCCCACCGAACCCTGCGAGGGCACCAGCGGGAGGATGTCCTGGTTCAAAAACCACAAAAGCCGCTCCACCACCTCCACCCGCACCCCGGAGTAGCCCAGGGCCAGGCTCTGGGCCCGCAACAGCAGCATGCCCCGCACCACTTCGGCGGGGAACGGCTCCCCCACCCCAATGGCGTGCGAGAGCAGCAGGTTGCGCTGCAATAGCTGCAAGTCCTGGGGGGCAATCCGCACCGAGGCCAGCTTGCCAAAGCCGGTGTTGAGGCCGTAGACCGGGGCCTCCTGGCCCACCAGCTCCTCCACAAAGGCCCGGCAGCGTGCCAGGCGCACCCTGGCGGCCTGGCTCAGGCTCACCGGCGCCTGCGCCCGCACCACCCGGCCAAAATCCGCCAGAGTCAGTTCCCGATCGAGTTCCAGCATGTGTGCCTCACTTGAGTACCGGCATCGCCGGGGGCCGATGGCCCTTCACTTGAGTACCGGCGTTCGCCGGGGGCCTAGCAGCCCTTCACTTGACCTAAGCCCGGCTTAGGTTGTATATACAAGCTAGAGGATAAACCGTGAAATACCTGCGCGTCAAGGAAGCCGTCTTGCAGGAGCTGGGCAAGGCCACCCCCGGGTTTCCCCTTTCGGAAAACAGCCTGGCCCGGCGCTTCGGGGTGAGCCGCATGACCGCCCGCAGGGCCTTACAGGAGCTGCAGCAGGAGGGCTACCTCTCGAGGCGGCAGGGCAAGGGGAGCTTTCCCACCGAGCGGCGCTTCAGCCAGGGCTTTCTGCGGGTGCGCCCCTTCTACGAGTTCGCCCGCGCCCAGGGGGCTACCCCTAGAACCCAGGTGCTAGCCGCCGAACTGCGCCCCACCCCGCCGGAGGTAGGCCAGAAGCTGGGGGTGCCCGAGGCCCTGTATGTAGAGCGGCTGCGCTTCCTGGACGACGAGCCGGTGCAGCGCGAGGTGCGCTACCTGCACCCGGCGCACTGCCAGGATCTGCTACGGCACGACCTGACCCGTGAATCCATCCATGACCTACTGGTTCACACCCTGGGCCTGCCCCTCACCAGGGTCTGGCAGCGACTGGAGGCGGTGGCCCTGCCCGACCCCCTGGCTACCCTGCTGGAGCAACTCCCCAATGCCCCGGCGCTGCGCCTCGAGCGCCTCACCTACACCTTTGAAACCCCCATCACCTGGGTGGAGTACCTGATGCGGGCCGACCGCTACTACCTCGAGGACACCTTCATACCCCAAGGAGAACGACCATGACCTACAAAGCCCCCCTAGGCCCCCGTACCGCCAAAGGCTGGATTCAGGAAGCCGCCAAGCGGATGCTCCTCAACAACCTCGACCCCGAAGTGGCCGAGAAACCCGACGAACTGGTGGTGTACGGCGGGCGCGGCAAAGCGGCCCGCAGCCCCCAGGACCTGCAGCGCATTCTGGCGGTGCTCGAGCGGCTCGAGAACGACGAGACCCTCCTGGTACAGTCCGGGCGAGCGGTGGGCGTGTTCAAAACCCAACCTCTAGCTCCCCGCGTGATTATTGCCAACTCCAACCTGGTGCCCCAGTGGGCTACCTGGGAGGAGTTTGACCGGCTCGACCGGCTGGGCCTGATGATGTACGGTCAGATGACCGCCGGAAGCTGGATCTATATCGGCACCCAGGGCATCTTGCAGGGCACCTACGAAACCTTTGCCGCCGCCGCCCGCAAGCACTTTGGCGGCTCACTAAAGGGCACCCTCACGGTCACGGGCGGGCTGGGGGGCATGGGCGGGGCCCAGCCCCTGGCGGTCACGCTGAACGGCGGGGTGGCCCTCTGCGTGGAGATTGACCCGGAGCGCATCGGGCGCCGCCTGGAGACCCGCTACCTGGACCTGCGGGCCGACTCCCTGGACGAAGCCCTCCGGCTGGCCGAGGAAGCCAGGCGCAAAGGTCAGGCCCTCTCCATTGGCCTCCTGGGCAATACGGCGGAGGTGCTGCCGGAGATGGTACGCCGGGGCTTCACGCCGGAGCTGGTGACCGACCAGACCAGCGCCCACGACCCCCTGTACGGCTACATCCCCATCCTGAAAGCCGACGAAGACCCGGCCCTCCTGCGCCAGCGAGACCCCCAGGGCTACAAGGAACGGGTCCTGCACGACATGGCCACCCACTGCCGGGCCATTGTGGAGATGCAGAATAAGGGCGCGGTGGCCTTCGACTACGGCAACAACCTGCGGGCTTTTGCCAAACTGGGGGGCTTCGCGGAAGCCTTCAGCTACCCCGGCTTTGTGCCGGCCTTCATCCGCGACCAGTTTTGCGAGGGGCGGGGGCCTTTTCGCTGGGTGGCGCTCTCGGGCAAGCCTGAGGACATTTACAAAACCGACCAAGCCATGATGAAGCTCTTCCCTGACGATGAGGGTCTGCACCGCTGGCTGAGGGAGGGCGTTAGGAAGTTCAAGTTCCAGGGCCTGCCCGCCCGCATCTGCTGGCTGGGCTACCGGGAGCGCGACCAGGCCGGTCTGCTGTTCAACGAGATGGTACGGAAGGGCGAACTCGAGGCCCCCATCGTGATTGGCCGCGACCACCTCGACGCAGGCTCGGTGGCCTCCCCTTACCGTGAGACCGAGGCCATGAAGGACACCTCCGACGCGGTGGCCGACTGGCCCATCCTGAACTTTGCCCTGAACGCGGTCTCGGGGGCGGCCTGGGTCAGCTTCCACCACGGTGGTGGGGTGGGCATGGGCTACAGCCTGCACGCCGGGCAGGTCACGGTAGCCGACGGTAGCGAGGAGGCCGCGTACCGGCTCGAGCGCGTCCTGACCAACGACCCCGGTACTGGGGTGATGCGCCACGCCCATGCGGGCTACGAAGAAGCGAAGGAAGTGGCAAAAAATCGAGGCTTAGACCTCGCAGGCTGGGAGAAGGAGCAATAGTCCCTCCCCCCTAGCAGAGGTGAGCCGAAGGTGAATGCCATTGACATGGCCTCGTGCACGTTTACGAGTTCCGCGAACTCGACCCCTCACCCCAACCCTCTCCCACAAGGGGAGAGGGAACTAAGGGCACTATGAATCAAGTCTTTGTCGGGATATCTGAGCTGTACACGCCCCAGAATAGGCTCGAGCGTGCTGCTTTCGCCGTCCAGGATGGGCGTTTTGTCTGGGTGGGGGCCGAGGCCGAACTGCCGGAGGCCTATCACCTCTGGCCCCGCACCGACTTGGGCGGGCATGGGGTGCTGCCAGGCCTGGTGGACGCCCACACGCATCTGGTTTATGGCGGTGACCGGCTGGGCGAGTACCTGCAACGCGCCAGGGGCGAAAGCTACGAGGCCATTCTGGCTGCGGGGGGCGGGATTTATTCAACGGTGCGGGCCACCGATGCCGCTTCGGAAGATGAATTGTACGAGTGGGCGCAAGCTCGAGCCCAAATCTTCCTGACCCAAGGGGTAACCGCCATAGAAATCAAGAGTGGCTACGGCCTCCTTCCCGAGGCCGAACTCAAGATGCTGCGGGTCATCCGGCGGCTCGAGGAACACCTACCGCAGCATGTGTTCGCCACGCTCCTGGCACACGTGATCCCCAAAGGCTGGGAGCGGGAAAAGTACGTGGAGATGTTTTGTCAGGAACTCATCCCCGAAGTAGCCAAAACCGGGCTGGCCGAGGCGGTGGACGTGTTCTGCGATGAGGGCGCATTCACCCTGGACGAAACCCGGCGAATCCTGGAGGCGGCCCTTTCGCATAACCTTCGGATCAAACTCCACGCCGAACAGATCGCCCACACCGGAGCCACCCGGCTGGCGGCGGCGCTGGGCGCACTCTCGGCGGATCACCTCGAGCAAACCACCCCCGCCGACTGGGAAGCCCTGGCCCAAAGCGGCACGGTGGGCACGGTACTCCCCGGCGCGGCGGTCATCCTGCGCAAGCCCTTCCCCAATGCCCGGGCCATGTGGGATGCGGGCGTGAGGGTGGCCATTGCCACCGACCACAACCCCGGCAGCAGTCCGCTGTATAGCCCCTGGCTGGGCATGCAACTGACCGCGTCCCTCGGGCGGCTTTCCCTCGAGGAAGCCTTGCTGGCCCATACCGAAAACGCAGCCCTGGCCCTGGGGCGGGCCGATTTGGGGAAGATTGAGCCCGGAGCCCGGGCCGACTTTGTGGTGGTGGACTCCCCCCATGCCCTCATGCCGCTATACCATTGGGGCCATACCCCAATTCACGCGGTCTATGTGGGCGGCAGACCGGTTTTTCCTACCGGCTGAGGGCCCTGGTTCCTCTGGTACACTCACTTTGGCCGTGAGCACAGTACAGGTTCGAGATACTTTTGTAGAGGTTCCAGGCGGCCTGGTCTTTGTGCGGCAGTGGGCTACGGGCCAGCCCCAAAAGGCCCCCCTGGTGCTGCTGCACGACTCCCTGGGGTCGGTGGAGCTCTGGCGCGGGTTTCCGGCGGCCCTGACCCAGGCCACCGGACGCACGGTGTGGGCCTATGACCGCCTGGGTTTTGGACGGTCCTCGCCCCGAACCGAACCGCCTTCGCTGGACTTTATCCTCGAGGAGGCCCAGACCTACTTCCCCGCCATCGCCGCGAGGCTCGAGCTAGACCCGTACATCCTCTTTGGGCACAGCGTAGGGGGCGCCATGGCCCTGTGCATCGCCGCCCATCAGCCCGGTCGCTGCCGCGCTGTGATTACCGAGTCGGCCCAGGCCTTTGTGGAAGAGCGCACCCTCGAGGGCATCCGGGCCGCCCAGCAGGGCTTCCAGAACCCCGCCCAGTTCGCCCGCCTCACCCGCTGGCACGGCGAAAAAGCCCGCTGGGTGCTGGAAGCCTGGACAGGCGTTTGGCTCTCGCCCGCGTTTCGGGGCTGGACGCTAGACCCCTGTTTGCAGGCGGTTCACTGCCCCGTGCTGGCCCTGCACGGCGACCGCGACAAGTATGGCTCGGTGGCCTTCCCAGAGCGCATCGTACAGGGGGTGCAGGGCCCCGCCCGCCTGGAAGTGCTGCATGAGTGCGGCCACGTACCCCACCGGGAAAAGGAGCCCCTGGTGCTGGGGCTGGTGGGGGATTTCCTGCGAAACAAATAGCGCACTTCACAGACCCTGCCGTCCATCCAGGCGGGCACTATGGTGTCCAGGACAAGGTCTTTTTGAGGGAGGAGCGCTCTACGAGCGGCGCTGAAACTCGACCGATGGCCTACCCTCGAGAAGACCCACGACGGAGATGTCTTCATCAATCTTGGGCCAGTGAATACCTTCTCCCTGGCCGAGCAACTCATACTCGGCGCGCTCCTGCGGACTGGCCTTTGCCAAGCGAGGGAACCAAACAATAGGTACAGCCAAGCGACGACCATCAGAAAGCGTGACGATAAGCTCATCGTCGGTACACTCGACAGCGCTGGCAAGAATCGGTTTAGCGGTCAAAAAACTCATCCCACGCCTCCTCAAACGTTACCCTGTTTTCCTCCACAAGCTCGAGCAGCTTTGAGAGCTCCTGCGCTGAGAAGCCGCTGCTGCTGGCATAGGCCACAGGTTTAAGCCAAAACTTCGCCAAAGCATGGTCTCGCTGAACATGGATATGAGCAGGCTCGTCATTCTCGTTGGCATAGAAGAAAAATCTGTAGGGACCATGCCGCAAGACCGTAGGCACACAGTTATTTTAGCCCATAGTTAATGGCCTGCTAAAAAAGAATCTCGTACAGGCTACTGTTCATCCAGTGAGCCATACATCGCAATTCTGGATGCTCATCGAGCCTCAAAACACACCAGGAATTAGCTCAATCAGTGCACCTAACTTCAATGATGCGATCTTTATGATGAACGCTCCAACAACCTCACCCAGCAGGCGGGGCAGGCTCACTCCTCGGGGGACTCGATTTCGCACAACCGATCCGTCGTCGAGTCCCCTCAGAACATGACCCCCTTCCCGTTCACCTCGACCCCGTGATGATGACCCTGGTCCGTGATGAAGTGCCACACCAGGGTAGGGATAGGGATACCCTACATTGGACATGATTTGGGTCGCCGGACGTGACCTGCTCCAGCGCGTGGGCAGCCTCGGTCATGCGGCGGAAAGACTCCTGGTATTCCAAATTGAGTTGACCTTTACCTTGGCAGCGTGTAGATTAGAGGGCGGTTTGCCGAAATCCCCCAGGGGATTCTTCGGAGTTAAAGCGAGGATTCTAACAATGGCCAAGCACCCTGTACCCAAGAAAAAAGTCTCCAAGTCACGGCGCGATATCCGCCGGGCTGCGGTCAGCACCCTCACCGCCCCCACCCTGATCAAGTGTGCCAACTGCGGCGCGCAAATCCCGCCCCACACGGTCTGCCCCTCTTGCGGCTACTACGGGGGCAAGCAAATCCTAGAAATCGAAGCCTAGGCCCGGAGAAGGGTCATCGCCGGGCTGGCTCCCAAAGGCCAGCCCGGTATACTTTTAGGGTTATGGCCATACACGCGCACACCCTCCGTTGCAGTCTCAACCGCTCGAGCCGGGGTCCTTGGGAGGCCCGATGAACACCGGCATCCTGGCCCTGGGCACCTATGCGCCCCAGCGGGTGATGAAAAACGGGGAGTTCGAGAGCTTCCTCGAGACCTCCGATGAGTGGATCTCCAGCCGCACAGGGATCAAGGAGCGGCGGGTCTCGGCCCCAGACGAGTACACCTCGAGCATGGCCTTCAAGGCGGTGGAGAATCTGATTCACCGGCACGGGGAGCAGGCTTTAGAGGGCGTGGACCTGGTGATCGTAGCCACCAACACCCCCGATGCCCTGTTCCCCGCCACCGCTTGCCTGGTGCAACAGCGCTTCAACCTTAAAGCCGGCGCCTTTGACCTGCTGGCGGGCTGTCCGGGCTGGGGGTATGCCATCGCTCAAGCCCACGCCAGCGTCAGCGCAGGCCTGGCCCGAAAGGTGCTGGCCATCGGGGCCGAGGCCCTGACCAAGATCATGGACTGGAACGACCGCAGCACCGCGGTGCTCTTTGGCGATGGGGCCGGGGCAGCGGTGATCGGGCCGGTGCCCGAGGGGTATGGGTTTAGGTCCTTTGTGCTGGGTTCGGATGGGAGCGGGGCCAAGGAGCTGGCCATGGGCTGTGTCAATCCCCAGTTTCCTGACGGCAGCCCGATGCCGAAATCGGTGTATATGAACGGGCGTGAGGTCTTCAAATTTGCGGTGCGGGTGATGAATACCGCCAGCCTCGAGGCCATCGAGAAGGCCGGTCTGCGCAATGAAGACATCAAGTTCTTCGTGCCCCACCAGGCTAACGCCCGGATCATCGAGGCCGCCCGGGAACGGCTCGAGCTGCCCCCTGAGCGGGTCTGGGTCAATGTAGACCGCTACGGCAACACCTCCACCGCCAGCATCCCCATCGCCCTGCAAGAGGCCGTGGATGCCGGGCAGATCCAAGACGGTGACCACATCCTTCTGGTGACCTTCGGGGCCGGGCTGACCTGGGCGGCCAGTGTGCTGACCTGGTGGAACCCTCCCACCGCCCCAAACCTGCTCGAGCAAGGAGACCGGGCATGATCGCTGCGCTTTTTCCCGGACAGGGCTCGCAGGAAATCGGCATGGGCCAGGCCCTCTACGTGGCTTCGCCCGCGGCCCGGGAGGTTTTAGATCGGGCCGAGCAGGCCTTACCGGGGCTCCAAGCCCTGATGTGGGAAGGTCCCGAAGATGCGCTCAGGCTGACCGCCAACCAACAACCGGCCCTACTGGCCGTGGGGTATGCGGCCTTTCGGGCTTATCTGGAAGCCGGTGGGGCTGAACCCCGCTTTGCAGCGGGACATTCTCTGGGGGAGTGGACGGCCCACGTGGCCGCAGGAACCCTGGGGCTCGAGGAGGCCCTGCGGCTGGTGCGCAAACGCGGAGAGTACATGCAGGAAGCAGTTCCGGTGGGTGCGGGAGCCATGGCGGCAGTGCTCAAAATCCCGGCCCAGACCCTACAGGAGGTAATTGCCGGAATTGAAGGGGTGGAGATCGCCAACCTCAACTCCCCCGAGCAGACCGTGATTTCCGGTACCGCAGAGGGGGTGGCCAGGGCCAGCGAGCAGCTCAAGGCGCATCGGGCCCGGGTGGTGCCGCTCCAGGTCTCAGCCCCCTTTCACTCCTCCTTGATGAAGCCCGCTGAAGTACGGCTGGCCCATGATCTGGCTGAGGTTCGGTTCTCGGCCCCGCGGTTTCCGGTGTATTCCAACGTGCTGGCCCAACCCGAGCAGCGCCCAGAGGTTATCCGCGCGCTGCTGCTCGAGCAGATCACCCGACCGGTGCGCTGGGTAGAGACCTTGCAGCACCTGAAGGCCCAAGGTGTGATGCGGTTTCTCGAGTTCGGCTCCGGCAAGGTGCTCACCGGGCTGGTGGGGCGGACCCTGGAGGGGGTGGAGGCCCGGAGCCTGACCAATCCTCAGGAGGTCGCCGAGAGCCTGCGGTCGGTCCAGAGCTAAAGCCATTGCAGCATTCAGGGGGATATCTATGCGAAAAGCGCTGGTTACCGGTTCATCGCGCGGCATCGGCCGAGCCATCGTGCTCGAGCTGGCCCGCCAGGGAAACGCGGTGGTGGTTCACTACGGCAGCAACCGTTCAGCTGCCGAGGCCGTGGCCGAAGAAGCCCGCGCCCTTGGGGCGGCCGAGGTGGTCCTGCTCGGAGCGGATGTCTCCAAGCCCACCGAAGCCGCACGGCTGGTGGTCGAGGCAGGGGCCGCGCTGGGGGGGCTCGAGGTGTTGGTCAACAACGCCGGGATCACCCGCGACACCCTGCTGATCCGCATGAAGGACGAGGACTGGGATACGGTGATCCAGACGAACCTGACCGGGGTCTTTCACACTACCCGCGAGGCGGTCAAGCTGATGATGAAGGCCCGCTGGGGACGCATTATCAACATCACCAGTGTGGTGGGCCTTCTGGGCAATCCGGGTCAGGCCAACTATGTGGCCGCCAAAGCCGCCCTGATCGGCTTCACCAGGTCGGTGGCCAAGGAATACGCCACCCGGGGCATCACCGTGAACGCAGTGGCGCCGGGATTCATCGAGTCGGACATGACCTCCAAGCTGCCGGAGGCGGTTCAGGCTGAGTATCTCAAGCAGATTCCGACCGGGCGCTTCGGAAAACCTGAAGAGGTGGCCCAAGCGGTGGCCTTTCTGGCCTCCGAGGGCGCCGCTTACATCAACGGCCAAACCCTGTGCGTAGACGGCGGCCTGACCCCCCACTGAGGCGTGGGTTAGGGGGTTGGCCCGCGCCTCATCCCTGGCCCCTGTGGTAGAATCCCCCATCGGAGACTTATGACCCCTTGTGGGGGGCCTCGAGACACAACCGAGGGGACTCCACCGCAGTCCAAATGGAGGACGTATGGCGATTCTAGATGACGTAAAGGAAGTAATCGTGGACAAGCTGGGCGTGGATGGGGACAAGGTGGTGCCCGAGGCCCGCTTTATCGAAGACCTGGGGGCCGACTCCCTGGACACCGTAGAGCTGATCATGGGGCTCGAGGACAAGTTCGGGCTGGAAATCTCGGACGAGGAAGCCGAAAAGATTCGAACCGTCCAGGACGCCATCAGCTTCATCGAGAGCAAGAAGAGCTGAGCGCTCCAGGCCAAAAGCCGAGGGCCCAAGCCTTCGGCTTTTTTGTTTCGCCCTCCAGCTTGCGGGGTTTCACCTTCGGCTATAATCTTTCCTATGCGTCGTGTCGTTATCACCGGGCTGGGCCCGGTTGCCCCTAACGCGGTTGGAGCTGAGGCCTTCCACCAAGCTCAGCTCGAGGGCCGCTCCGGCATTGGCCGAATTACCCGTTTCGACCCCTCTCCCCTGCGCTGTCAGATCGCCGGGGAGGTCCAGATCGCCCCTGAGGAATACCTCGACAAGAAGGAGATGCGCCGCCTGGACCGCTTCGTCCAGTTGGCGCTCATCGCATCCGAGCTGGCCCTGAAAGACTCCGGGCTCGAGCTCGAGCGGGAAGACCTCACCCGGATCGGCACCCTGGTCGGCAGCGGGATCGGCGGCATGGAAACCTGGGAAACCCAGTCCAGGGTTTTCATTGAGCGCGGGCCCGAGCGGCTTTCGCCCTTCTTCATCCCGATGATCATCGCCAATATGGCCTCCGGCCAGCTGGCCATGCGCTACGGGTTTATGGGTCCTTCCTCTACCTCGGTCACGGCCTGCACCACCGGCGCTGACGCCATTGGGAATGCCTTTCGGGTCATCCAGCTCGGCGAGGCTGAGGTCATGGTGACCGGGGGCAGTGAGGCCGTAGTCACCGCCATGGCCATGGGCGGGTTCGATGTGATGCGGGCCCTTTCCACGCGAAACGATGCGCCCACCCAAGCCAGCCGTCCCTTCAGCGCCAGCCGCGATGGCTTCGTGCTATCGGAGGGGGCGGCCATCGTGGTGCTCGAAGACTACGAACACGCCAAGGCTCGAGGCGCCAAGATCTACGCGGAGCTGGTCGGCTTTGGGCGCAGCGCCGATGCCTATCACATCACCGACCCCCACCCCGAGGGCACCGGAGCCGCCTTGTCCATGCAGCGGGCCATGCAGGATGCCAAGATCAACCCTGAGCAGGTGGGATACGTCAACGCCCACGGAACCTCCACCCCAGTAGGCGACCGAGCCGAGACCCTGGCCATCAAAAAAGTCTTTGGGCCGCACGCCTACAAGCTGGCGGTTTCCTCCACCAAGAGCATGATCGGGCACCTGTTGGGAGCCGCCGGGGCCATCGAAGCCATCGCCAGCGTGCAGGCCTTGGTCTCAGGGATCCTGCCCCCGACCATCAACCTCACCGACCCCGACCCTGAGCTCGACCTCGACTACGTCCCCAACACCCCCAGGGAGCAGCCGGTGCAGTACGTGCTCTCCAACTCTTTTGCTTTCGGCGGGATGAACGCCACGCTCGCGTTTAAGCGCATCTGAGCCAGCCCCCGAAGGTTTGGGTAGAATCAGGCATGTCTATCCAATCGCACTTCCCTGCCCTCGCCTCCGGCTTTAGCTTTCTCGACAACGCTGCGGGCGCACAGGTTCCCAAGGAGTGTATCCAGGCCATCTCGAGCTTCCTCTCCAGCGCAAGCTGCAACGTGGGGATGCCCTATCCGGGTTCCCAAGCCGCCACCCAGGTCAAGGAACAAGCCCGCAAGCAGACCGCGGAGTTCTTGAACTGCAAGCCCTCCGAGGTGGCCATCGGCCCAAGCGCCACCGCCCTGACCTTCCAGCTCTCGCGGGCCCTGGCCCGGTTGTGGGGGCCAGGGGATGAGGTGGTGATCTCCGAGCTCGAGCACGAAGCCAACGCCAGCCCTTGGCGAAACCTCGAGGCGGCCGGAGTGACGGTAAAGCTCTGGAAAGCCCGCTGGGACGAGGGGGGGCGGCTCGAGCCCGCCGACCTCAGGGCCCTGGTAAGCCCCAAAACCAAGCTGGTGGCCATCACCAGCGCGGCCAACTCCCTCGGCACCACCCCGGATGTGGCCGCCGCCGCCGAGATTGCCCACTCGGTAGGGGCCTGGGCCATCACCGATATGGTGCACTACAGCCCCCACCACCTCCCGGATGTGCGACAAACCGGCGTGGACCTGGCTTTTTTCTCGGCCTACAAGGTCTTTGGGCCGCATATGGCCTTTCTCTACGTGCGCGAGGAGCTGATCCCACGCCTTCCCACCGATAAGCTGTGGTTTATTCCAGAGGATAGCCTGCTCAAGTTCGAGCCCGGAACCAACAACCACGAGGGCCTGGCCGGGTGGCTGGGGACCCTCGAGTACCTGCGCAGCGCCCTTGGGGACGGTTTGTCAGGGCGTGAGGGGCTACTGCGCGCCTATCGGCGCATCGAGGCCATCGAGCGGCCCTTGGTGGAGGAAACCCTAGAGCGCCTGCAGCGCATTCCCGGCCTGAAGCTCTATGGGATGCCAGGAGCCGAGGGGCGGGTGGGCACGTTTTGCCTCAACCTCCAAGACCAAGCCCCCCTCAGCGTGGCCCAGCGTCTGGCCCAGGTAGGGGTGGGGGTGGCGGCTGGGGACTACTACGCCACCCTGCCCATGCAGGCTCTGGGGCTGTGGCCCGACGGAGCGGTGCGGGTCTCACTGGCTCACTACACCACCCCAACAGATCTCGACAAGCTGATCGCAGGCCTCCAGGGGAGCGACTAACCCCAGTGGGAGCCCTAGATCACCTCGAGCAGGTAGGTCACCATATAGATCTCCCGCTGCTGAAAGCGCTCCCGCAAGACCCCTTTGAACCGCCGGAAAAACTCCCGGTTCTCCGGGGTATCCTCCACATCCACGGTGAGGAGGAATAGATCGTCGTCGTAGGGCCTGCCGTCCTCGCTCCGCCACACCCCGAGGATGGAGTTGGGGCTATAGGACATGGCCCCAAACCGCTCGATGACATCCCGCAAGGTTTGCTGTAGGGTTTGGGTGTCCTGCACCAAAATCGAGCGCCCATCGTTATGGCGAATGGGGAGCAGGACCTCGTAACGGCGCTTGGTCATGGCTCGGGCTGGGGGGCTCGAGGTTCAGGAGGCTTGGCGCAACCGGGCTTCCTCGAGGGCTTTGAGCGGCTTGTCCAGATGCGGCAGGTCGAAGGTCAGGTCGTGTACCCCAGAGCCCGGCAGCTCGAACATCAGATCCATCATGGCCTTCTCAATCACCGCCCGCAGGCCACGTGCCCCGGTGGCGCGCTTCAGGGCCCGACGGGCGATCTCCCGCAGCACCCCCGGGGTGAAGCGCAGCTCAATCCCCTCCATGCGCAGGAGCTCCTGATACTGCCGCACCAGCGCCCCCTTGGGCTCGGTGAGGATGCGCACCAGGGCTTCCTCGTCCAAGGCCTCGAGGCTCACCACCACCGGCAGGCGGCCCACAAACTCGGGGATCAGGCCATAGCGCACCAAATCCTCCGGGATCACCTCGGGCTTCTCCTCGCTGCGCTTGGGCCGGGCAAATCCGATGGGGTTTTGGTCTACCCGGCTCAGCACGATGCGCTCGAGGCCGTCAAAGGCCCCGCCCAGAATGAACAGGATGTTCTTGGTGTTGATGCTGATAAACTCCTGGTGGGGATGCTTGCGCCCCCCCTGGGGGGGCACATTGGCGACCGTGCCCTCGACGATCTTGAGCAGGGCCTGCTGTACCCCCTCACCCGAGACATCCCGGGTCAGGCTGGGGTTCTCCGATTTCCGGGCGATCTTGTCGATCTCATCAATGTAGATGATGCCCTTTTCCGCGGCCTGCACATCAAACTCGGCAGCTTGCAGCAGGCGCAACAACACATTCTCCACATCCTCGCCCACATATCCGGCCTCGGTGAGGGTGGTGGCGTCGGCGATGGCGAAGGGCACATCCAGCATGCGGGCCAGGGACTCCGCCAGAAGGGTCTTGCCGGTACCGGTCGGGCCAATCAGCAGCACGTTGGACTTCTGCACCTCGGCCTCAGGGTGCAGGAGTCGCTTGTAGTGGTTGTACACCGCTACCGAGAGGGTCTTCTTGGGGGTTTCCTGCCCAATCACGTACTGATCGAGGAAGGCCTTGATCTCGGTGGGCTTGGGCAGGTGGCTCGGCCCAGCAAAAGCGGCCTTAGACTCGTTCTCGAGCAGCTCGCGGGCCCGCGTGATGCACTCATTGCAGATAAACACTTCCCCCAGAGGAGACTCGATCAGGTGGGCCACCTCCGGGTGTTTGCGGCCACAAAAGCTACAGGTGGGCTTGTTACGCCTCACGCGAGACCACCTGGTCAATCAGGCCGTATTCCTTGGCCTGCTCAGCGCTCATGAAGTAATCGCGGTCGGTGTCCTTTTCCACCTTCTCCACCAACTGCCCGGTGTGCTTGGCCAGGATCTCATTGATGCGCCGCTTATCCTTGGCCAGATCCTCAACCCGGATCAGCAGGTCGGAGATCTGCCCCCCCATCCCGCCCTGTACCCAGGGCTGGTGAATCATGACCTTGGCGTTGGGCAGGGCATAGCGCTTCCCCGGAGCCCCAGCTGCCAGCAGGATGGCCCCGAAGCTGGCCGCCAGCCCCACACAGATGGTCGAGACTGGGGCCTTCACAAACTGCATGGTGTCGTAGATGGCCAGGCCAGAGTTGACCTCCCCCCCAGGGCAGTTAATGTACAAACGGATGTCCTGATTGGAGTTCTGTGCGTCAAGGAACAACAGCTGGGCCACCACGGTATTGGCCACGCTCGAGTCTATAGGGGTGCCCAGAAAGATGATGCGGTCCTTGAGGAGGCGGGAGTAAATGTCGTAGACACGTTCTCCACGAGCGGTCTGTTCGATGACGTAGGGGACTACCATATCGGCTCCATTCTAGGCCTCAGGAAAGAGCTGAGGGGGAATCAGGGCACATACACCGCAGCCCAGCCCCGGGTGGGTGAAACGGGGCTCGAGCTAACCCGCCCTGGCTTCAACCTTCTCGAGGGCCTGCAGCAAGGCCTTATCATAGAGTTGCTGCAGGCGTAGGCGCTCGAGGGTGCCCTTCTCCAGCTCGTTTTGTAGGCGGGCCGGGGTGGTGCGGTACTGCCGGGCCAGCTCCCCCAGGTAGGCATTCCACTCCTCTTCGCTGAGCTGGGTGCCCAGTTGCTCGGCCAGCCCCTCCATCGCCAGCGAGCGACGGATACGTTTGGTGGCGCTCTGGCTGAGGTTTTGCTTGAACTCCTCGAGCTTGCCCTGCTTTTCCAGGTCGGCGATGTAGGTGTTGAAGTCTACCTTTTGCTCCTTGAGGTCTTCCGCCAAACTCTCCAAAAGGCTGCGCTCCTCGCTGGCCTGCAAGGCAGGGGGGATCTCAACCTCGAGGCCCTCAGCAATCTTGTCCAACAGCTGGTTGGCCTTGGCGTTGCGGGCCTGCTGGGCAAACTGCGCCTGTAGGCTTTCACGCACTTTGGTGTGCAGGGCAGCCAGGTTGTCCTCGCCTACGGTCTTGGCAAACTCATCGTCAAGCTCGGGAAGCTGCAGGCTTTTTACCTCCAAAACCTTGGTAGGGATCTCCCGAACGACCGTATCGCCGTCTTTGACTGGGACCAAGGTCTCTTCCCCAGCCTTCTTGCCCAGCAAGGCTTCGCGCACATGGGGCTGGGCCTTTTCCATGTTGACCGGGAAGCGCCCACCATCATCGGTTTCGATGAAAACCTGATCCTTCTCGCCGATCTCGCGCTCGACCGGGACCATCTCGCCATAGCGGGTACGCAGATCCTCCATGGCCTGATGGAATATCTCGTCGGTGACCTCAGGGGTCTCCCCCTCGAGGGTGAAGCCCTCCCAGTCGGGCAGCTTGGCCTCGGGATAATTCTCCACCTCCACGGTGTAGGTGAAGGGCTGACCAAAGGTGAGGTTTTGCTCCACCACCCGCGCCGCCACCGGGAGCAGCTTGAGCTCCTTGGCCGCCTCAGGAAAGCTCTGGTCGCGCAGGTGCTCCTTCACATCCTCCAAGAGGGCTTCACGGCCAATCTTGGCCTCGATCACCTTAGCCGGGACCTTGCCGGGGCGAAAGCCTGCCACTTTGACCTGTGAGGCATAGTCAGAAAGCACGTGCTGGTAGGTCTTCTCCACTTCCGAGGCCGGAACCTCGACCCTTACTTTTACGCGGTAGCCTTCGCGTTCTAAAATCTCTGCCACAGTACACCTCGAGTCCAGACAGCGCGGGTGCGCGTCACCAAGCAAACAGTGTACAACCCTGGATGCGTTTTGAGTACGGCCCCATCCTAAACCAAAAGCCCTAGCGAGCTAGGGCTTTTGGGTCCTGGTGCGCGGAGGGGGACTTGAACCCCCACACCTTGCGGCACGAGATCCTAAGTCTCGCGTGTCTACCAATTTCACCATCCGCGCGCACCGCCACAGGTGAAGGCAAAAGCGAGTGTACACGAGATTCAAAGCCGCTGCAAGAAGAAAGCCTGGTATCTCGACCAGGCTTTTTGGGGTGAGTGATGGGACTTGAACCCACGACCCCTGGTTCCACAGACCAGTGCTCTAACCGGCTGAGCTACACTCACCACACTCCACAACACCGGTACAGCACCCGCTATTGTAGGCGCGAGCCGGTAGGGCGTCAAGATTTCCCCGCGTTGACGCCCCACCGAGCCGACCTCTATACTCGCAGCCAAGGTGCCTAACAAACGTTCGGAAGAACCCCACCCCGCCCCTTCCTCAGAGCGCCGAGACGAAATCCTCGACGCAGCCGGACAGCTCTTTAGCCAGCATGGGTTCCACGCCACCTCTATGCGCGACCTGGCTCGAGCGGTAAATCTGCAGGGTGGAAGCCTCTACGCCCATATAGACTCCAAAGAGGAGCTGTTGTTCGAGCTTGTGAACCGCGCCGCAGCCCGGTTCATCGCTATGGCCGAGGCCGTCCCCCCTACCCTGACCATCCGCGAACGCCTCGAGCGGCTGGTGGAGGGCCACCTCGAGGTCATCGCCGAGGAGCTGGGGAGTGCTACGGTCTTTTTCCACGAGTGGAAGTTTCTGAGCCCGGCCCTCCAGGCCAAGGTCAAGGCCCTGCGCGACCGCTACCAGGCCTATTGGCTCGAGGTCATTGGGGAGGGGGTGCGGCGGGGGGAGCTCGAGGTAGAGGACGTGCACACTGCCACCCTCTTCGTGCTCTCGGCCCTCAACTGGACCTACCAATGGTATCGCCCGGGTGGCCGGCTCAGCCTGGAAGGGCTCTCGAGGCAGTACGCCCAGCTAATTCTTGCTGCACTCAGGGCCAAATGAGAGGAGGCCCAACCAAAAGCAGGCCTACCGGCCTGCTTCGGTGAAATCCAGCCTTATTTTTTGCTGCGCTTGTAGCTGTCGCCAAACTTTTTCTGGAACTTCTCCACCCGGCCCTCGGTATCGAGGAAGCGCTGTTGGCCGGTCCAGAAGGGGTGGTTACCGCTCCAAACCTCGACGTGGATCTCTGGGCGGGTGCTGTAGGTTTCCATCACCACCTGCCCGTTGCAAACAATCTTGCAGGGAACCAGTTTGGGGTGAATCTTCTCTTTCATCGCGTCTCCTCGGCACGGATTTGGCCGTGCAGCCTTTCTTGGCCCATCCGCTCAGGCAGCGGACAACCTGGTTAGTGTAACAGGTGGGGCCGAAGGGTTCAAGACAGCCGGGGCCATACGGTAGAATCGCTGGCAATGACACGTGGAGTTCGTGGAGCCATCACCGTTGAGGAAGACAGCCGAGAAGCCATTCTAAGCGCCACGCGCGAGCTGCTACAAAAGATGCTCGAGCTCAATCACATCGGCAGCTTCGATGAGATCGGGGCGATGATCTTTACCCTGACCGATGACCTCTCGGCCTGCTTTCCCGCCGAGGCTGCCCGGCAGCTTGGGATGGGGAAGGTTCCCCTAATCAACTCGCGTGAAATTCCGGTTCCGGGGGCCTTGCCCAAGGTGATCCGGGTCATGATGCTGTGGAACACCGACCTGCCCCAAGCGCAGGTCAAGCACGTCTACCTGCGGGAAGCGGTACGGCTGCGCCCGGACCTCGAGTCAGCCCAGTAGGGCGTTATCGCACCTTGGCCCCAGGGGGCAGATCCTTCTCTGGGCTTACCACCACCACGTTTCCCGCCGCATCCTCTCCGGCCAGGATCATGCCCTGGCTCTCGATGCCGCGCAGTACCGCGGGTTTGAGGTTGGCCACCAGCACCAGCTTGCGGCCCACCAAGCTCTGAGGGGCATACCACTGTGCGATTCCCGAAACCACCTGCCGGGTATGGTCGCCCACGTTCAGCGTGAGCACCAGCAGCTTGTCGGCCTTGGGGTGCTTTTCGCATTTCACCACCTCAGCCACCCGCAGCTCGACCTTGGCGAAGTCCTCTAGGGTGATGAGACCGTTGGGGGCTTGGGGCTCGAGCGCCTCCGCCTCGGGGGTTGGGGCGGGTTTGGCCTCGAGCTTGGGGAACAGAATGGGGGCCTCCTGGGGAATTCGGGTGCCCTGGGGGGACAGGCCCCAGGTCTCGGTCTGCGCCAGGGTGAACCCCCCCAGGCCCAGGGCTGCGCGGAGCTCCTTGGCTTTGGTGGGCAGGGCCGCCTCGAGGGCCACACTGGCAATCCGCAGGCCCTCTACCACGGTGTAGAGGACATCTTCCAACTCCTTCAGGCGGGCCGGATCCCGGGCCAGCTCCCAAGGCTTGGCGTCGTTGACAAACTTGTTCAGGCTGCGTACGTACTGCAGCGCCTCCTCCAGGGCCAGGTGCAGCTTCAGCTCATCCACGTAAACCCGAACTTTCCCGGCCAAGGCCACCCCATGGCGGGCGATTTCGGAGTCAGCTGGGGAGGGCGCGGGCAACACCCCACCGCAGTACTTGAGCAGCATGGTGCGCACCCTCGAGAGCAGATTGCCCAGGTCATTGGCCAGATCGGCGTTTAAGCGCTGGACCACAATCTCCTCGCCAAAAGGGCTATCGGAGCCCAACGAGGTATCGCGCAGCAAGGCGTAATGCACCGCATCCACCCCGAACTTGTCCAGGAGGACCACCGGGTCAATCGCATTGCCCAGGCTCTTCCCCATCTTGCGCCCATCCATGGCCAGGATATGCCCATGAACCACCAGCCGCTTGTAAAGGGGCAGCCCGGCGGATTTCAGCATGGTGGGCCAGAACACCGCGTGGGGTTTCAGGATGTCCTTGCCGATTACGTGCCAGGCGTGGGGCCAATACTTCTCGAAAATCCCCCGGCTGGCCAGCGAAGAGGCGTAGGCCAGGAGCGCATCGAACCACACGTAGGTCACGTGCTGATCATCCCAGGGGATGGGAATTCCCCAGGGCACTCGGTCTTTGGGCCTCGAGATGCTGAGGTCTCCAATGGGCTCTTTGAGCATCTCGAGCACCTCATTGCGGTAGGCCACCGGCTGAATTAGCTCCGGGTGCTCCTTGAGGTACTCCACCAGCCAGGGCCGGTACTTCTCCATGCGGAAGAAGTAGTTGGCCTCCTTGCGCAAAATCGGGGGTTCGGAATCCCCAGGCAGCACCCCCCCTACCAGCTCTTTTTCGGTGACGAACCGCTCCGAACCTACCGAGTACAGCCCCTCGTATTCGGCGTAGTAGATATCCCCAGCGTCGTATACTTTCTTGAGGACCTCCTGCACGTACTTGCGGTGGCGAGGGGAGGTGGTGCGGATGTAGTCATCGTAGCTGATCTCGAGCCGCCGGTAGATGGGCTGGAACAGCTCCTCCGAGACGTAATCCACAAATTTCTGTGGTTCCTGCCCGGCATTTTTGGCCGCTCGAGCAATCTTCTCGCCGTGCTCATCGGTACCGGTCACAAAGTTGGTGTCATACCCGTCCAGACGGTGAAAACGGGCCAGGAAATCGGCGATGATTTTCTCGTAAACGTGGCCGATATGGGGGGCCGCGTTGGCGTAATCAATCGCGGCGGTTTCGTAAAAGATCTTGCTCACAGTATGCCTCTCCAACTTTCAACAAAAAACGGGATGCACCCGCACCCCGCCGATAGGCCAACCGAGCCCTACCGCCGGGACCTCCTCTTCATTCGCGGTTCTACCCTAGCCATAAACCCTATCCTAATGGGCCCGGCTGGGCTTTGGCAAGCCGAGGAAGTTTATACTATTTTTCACGATATCTGCCTTCGTGAAAACCTTATAAACTCGAGTCCATACGCTCTACCCCGGCCTCGCTGGCCACATAAGCCCTCCGGGCCATTCCAGGAAATAAGCCGGTCTCCACCACCCCCACCAGGCCCTTAAGCTGGGCGTGGAGCTGGGCAGGTTCTTGGATGGGGGACACCCGCAGCTTGACCGCGAAATTCCCCCCATCGGTGACAAAGGGAACCCCCTGGCTCATCCAAAGCTGCGGCTCCCCAAAGGCCTCGAGCCGCTTCAGCGTTACCCGGTACCCAAAGGGCACGATTTCCAGGGGCAGAACCCCCCGCCCCAGCCGCTCCACCCGTTTGGTGTGGTCGGCGACCACCACAAAAAGCCGGGCGGTCTGCTCCACGATCTTCTCCCGCAGCAGGGCCCCACCCAACCCCTTGATGAGGTTAAGGCGGGGGTCAATCTCGTCGGCCCCGTCTATGGCCAGATCCACCCCGGAAGGATCGAGCTCCATCAGGGGAATCCCCTGCGCGGCGGCCAGCCTAGCCGTCGCCTCGGAGGTGGGAACCGCCCGGATGTCCCGCAGCTCTCCTTCACGCAGTTTGCGGCCTACCTCGAGCACCGCATACTTCGCGGTGGAGCCCGTACCCAACCCCACCACCATCCCCGATTCAATGTGTTGCACCGCGGCCAGGGCAGCCTGCTGCTTATACGTCTCGAGGTTTTCCATAGCGCGGAGGCAACCTCAGAAGAAGGCCCCTAGGCCCGCTGCAGTCCCCCCAAAGCCTCGGCCACCTCCAGGGCATGCCCCTCAGGGCTGACCTTTTCCCAGACTTTGGCCACCCGACCCTGAGGGTCAATTAGGAAGGTCTGCCGCAGAACCCCCTCGTACTCCCGGCCAAAGGTATTCTTCTTGCCCCAAGCGCCGTAGCGCTGGATGGTCTGGGCGGTAGGATCGGCCAGCAGAGGGAAATTAAGGCCATACTTCCCGTGAAACTTGCCGTGGCTTTCCACATCATCCGCGCTCACCCCCAGCACGACGGCCCCCATCTCCTCCAGGCGGCCCCGCTCATCGCGGAAGCTACACGCCTCTTTGGTGCAGCCAGGGGTGTCGTCCTTGGGGTAAAAGTAGAGCACTACCCATTTTCCCTTGTAGTCGCTCAAGTGGTGAATTTTTCCGTTCTGATCGGGCAGGCTAAAGCTCGGGGCGGGGTCTCCAGGGTGTACCATAGGCGGTATCATACCGGTTACAATTCAGCAGAAGATGTTACCTAAACCTCAAGTGCCGTTCCCGGTTTCCTCTGACCACCGGGTACGGCCTGATCTGGTGCGGCTCGAGGGGCCGCCGTTTCTTCTGGACTGTGAGTATCCGCGCTACCGTGCCGCCAAGCTCGAGGCCTTCGGCTCCGAGCCCTCGAGCGCCCTGCTCTCCCCTGCCCATCAGCCCTCTAAGGTCTCGGCCGCGCTGGAGGGGCTGTGGTCGCAGCTTCCGCAGGCCCCAGGGGAGGACGCCGGGTCGATCCCCCCCACCTCCGCCCTGCTCGAGTTCGGCAAAGCCGCCGCCCTGCGGGTTCAGGAGGATCTGGTACTGATGCACGGGACCCAGCTCGAGGCCCTCTGGGTCTGTTTCCCCAGCCACTGGAACCCGCTTGATAAAATCGGGCGTAGCTTCGCCGAGATCCACACCCCGGTGCCGCACAGCGAACGGCTCCAGGCCGCCCAGCACAATGTCGCCCGGGCCATGAGCCAGAAGGGCCCCTTCGTGCGCTATGTCTGGGGCCTGACCTTTGACCCGGCCCTCTCGGCCCATCCCCATCGGCCTACCCGGCTGAGCGGCCCGCAGGTCTACTTCCGCACTGAGCGCCAGGTGACCCTGCCCCTACCGGAGCTCGAGCGGAGCTGGTTTTTGATCCGGGTCTATGTGGTGCCGGTGGAACGGGTAGCCCACACCCCGGAGCGCCGGGCCGCGCTGCGCCACGCCCTACAAACCCTGCCCGAGGCCCACCGCACCTACAAGCCCGCAACCGTGGCGGCCCATGCGTGGCTCGAGGCCCAGGGATTTTTCCGCTAGCCCAGCTTGTACCCGAATCGGCGCAACAGCTCCTTGCGCCAGGTCACCTCTTCCTCGGTCTCAACCCCCAGCGGTTTGTGCCCGTCCAATACCCCCAGGATGCCGCGCTGATCCTCTTGCTCCGCCACAATCACGCTGAGCGGATTGGCGGTGGCGGCAAAAATGCGCACCACCTCCGGGCAAGCCTTCACCGCATGTAGCACATTGATGGGGAAAAACCCTTCTCCCAACATCACAATGAAGCTATGCCCGGCCCCGATGGCCTCCGCGTTCTTCACCGCCAGCTCCACCAGCTCAGGAGCGGTACCGCTGCGGCGGATCAAGCGCTTCCCCGAGGCCTCACAGAAGGCCAGCCCGAACTGGATTCCAGGGACCGCGGTTACCAGGGCTTCGTGGAGATCCTCTACGGCTTTGATGAAATGGGCCTGACCCAGGATGACGTTGAGGTGATCCGGTTTCTCAACCCGGACGGTCTGGAGTTCCATAGGGAGAGTGTACCGCTTACTTGGGCACCGTCACTTTGACCAAGTCGATGGTACCCCCATCCGGGGTGGCATAACGTACAATCCCCACCCCAGGGACGTAGTAGATCTCCACCACCACACTGCCTCCATCCCCGGTCACGGTGGAGGTCCGCAGCACATAGGCGTTGAATCGCCCTGCCGGAACGTTCACCCCCTCGATCCGGCTGACCTCGCCCAAAAGGGCCACCGTCTGCCCTCCCAGCATACTCTTCCCCCCCCAGCGAGTCCCCACGGTGAGGGGCGGGGCTGGATAGAGTTGCAGGGCCGGGGTATAGCGCTGAACGGTTTTCCCGATGATGAGCCCCTCGAGGTACACCCCCTGGTCAGGGGTATAGCGCAGGAGATCGGCCACCACCGGGCGCTTGGGATAGCGGTGCTCGAGCACCAAAAACCCCTCTTGTTGTCGGGAAAAAACCTGCTCCTCGCCAGAGGAATACAGCCAAGCATAGCCAATGCCGTTGGGATAGTAAGCCGGAGGGGCAGCAACTCCCAACGCCAGTCCTAGCAAAAGGGCCAAGGCACGCTTCATGGCTTCAACTGTACTCGAGCCCCTCTTCTCAGCCGGTTCATCTGGCCCTATTCCTCGCCCAGCTGGTGCCCCCGCAGCGTAGCGGCCTCGACCGCCTCCACCAGTGCCGCCCGCAGGCCCCGGGCCTCGAGGGCCGCCAGACCGTAAATGGTGGTCCCGCCAGGGCTGGAGACCTCATCCTTGAGCACCCCAGGGTGCTTCTTGCGCAGCAGCTCACCGGTGGCGATGAGCACATCTGCAGCCAGCCGTAGGGCCTGGGCTCGAGGAATACCCTGCTTAACCCCGCCATCCGCCAGCGCCTCCGCCACCACTGCGATATAGGCCGGGGCCGAGGCCGACATCCCGGTAAAGGCATCGAACAATCGCTCCGGCAGGTCATAGACATCCCCCACCGTGGCGAAGAGGGCCCGAGCAAACTCGAGGTCCCCGGCCTCTTCGGCTTCACGGGGGCCGGTCAGCGCGGTGGAACTCTTGCCGATGGTGGCCGCCAAGTTGGGCATGGCCCGCACCACCCGGCGCGTTCCTAGGCCGCGGCTGAGCACCGCGGTGGAAATTCCAGCCATGATCGAGAGGTATCCGGTGTTGGGGTGGGTGATTTGCGGGGCCAGCGCGGCGATGTCCTTGGGCTGCACCCCAATCAAAACCCGCTCGGCCTGACGCAGATCCTCCAGGCGCAACGCAATGACCCCATACTCCTGGGCGATTTCAGCAGTGCGCGGGGGGGTATCATAGACCCCAATCTCCTCCTTGGCCAAAACCCCCACCCGAAGGATGCCCTCGAGGATGCTCCTGCCCATCTTCCCGACCCCTACCAGTGCCAATCGCATAGGCAAGAGTGTACCCTGTCCTCCCGAAGGAATTCAGGGTGCGCCTGCATTAACCTCCCCCAAGCCGTACTATGGTTGGGTGCTGGTTTTGGCTTTGGATACCGCAACCCCTTACCTGGTGTTGGGGCTGCCCCACGCCGAGCGGGCTGTGCACCTGGGGCGTCGCCATGCCGAGGCGTTGTGGGCCGAGCTCGAGGATTTCCTGGCCCGTCACCAAGTCAGCAAGCATCACCTGGAGGGCATCGCCCTGGGGCGCGGTCCGGGTTCGTATACCGGGTTGCGGGTGGGGATTGCCGCCGGACTGGGGTTGGGGCGCGGGCTGGAAATCCCGGTGGTGGGGGTGGATACCCTGGCCGGGGTCGCCCTGCGCTACCAGGGGGAGGTGAGCGTGGCCCATACCGCCCGCAATGGGCTCGGCTACGCCGCCCACTACCGGGTTACGGGATCCTCCGCCCAGGAACTGCGAGCGCCGCAGCGGATTCGGCTGGCAGAATGGAGGCCCCTAGGCCGCCTCAGCCTGGATGAACCCCCCTCAGGACGTGCGCTGGCACGGCTGGGACAACAGGCCCTGCGCCGAGAGCAAACCGGGGTAGAAGGCCTGTACCTGTAGCCTGGAATGGGCACCCTCCCACTTACACCCCAGCGAAAGGCCTGTAGGCTATGGATTCGGTGACCTTAGCCGCTTACCATCGCCTCCATCCAATCCCTGTGCCGGGAGGGGAGCTGTACCTCAAAGCCGGGGCGCGGGGGTATGGCGACCCTCAGTACGAGCTGCTGGCCCAGCGGCTCGAGCCCCACGGGGAAGCGGCCCTCGATCTCAACCCTGGAATCGGGGTGATCAGCCAGGCCCTCCAGGCCTCGGGCCTATCCACCACGGCCATTGAACCCTCGAGGGCGGCCTTGCGCTGCCTGGAACAGGGTTTGGGAACAAAGGTGCGCATCCTGCGCGGCCTGCCCTGGGAGGCTCCGCCAGACTCCAGCGATACCGTGGGCCTGGTGCTGCCGGCCAATCGGGGCACCCGCTATGTCGAGCTCTCCCTACTGGGGGCCGCTCGAGCCCTGCGGCCGGGCGGGAGGCTGTGGATTTCTGGCAGCAAGGACCGGGGTTTCGAACGATACTTCAAATGGGCCCAGGAGCTCCTGGGGTATGGCGTCCTGCTCGAGCGCAGGGGAGCGGTACGGGTAGCGGTGCTCGAGAAGGAGCGCCCCACTCCACCCCTGGGAAGGGTATGGGAGGGGTTTGAAGCCGAGGTGTATGGGAAGCGCTTTGCTTTTCGCCACCTGCCAGGGGTGTTCTCGGCGGGGCATCTAGACCCAGGTAGCCAGATGCTCTTAGAGCACCTGCCCCCTGAACTCGACAGCGTGCTCGACCTAGGCGGAGGCTACGGCGCCCTGAGCCTGCCGCTGATAGACCGAGCCCGGGCGGTCACCCTGGTGGAAGACGACTGGGCCAGCGTCCTGAGCGCCGAGGCGAGCTTGCAGGCCAATGCGCTGGCAGCCAGTGTCTATCACTCCGATGTGGACGAAGCCTTGCCGGAAGGGCAGAAGTTCGCTATACTGTTAGCCAATCCCCCCTTTCATGTGGGGGGCCTCGTCGTGCTAGAAACCGCACGCGCATTTTTAGAGGCTGCTCAAGCCCGCCTGGAAAGGGGCGGGAGGTTTTATCTTGTGGCCAACCGATTCCTACCCTACGAACCCCTGCTTGCCGAAGGCTTCGCCCATGTCAGGACCCTCGCTGAGGGGAAGTATAAGGTCCTTCTGGCCTACTGACAGAGGTATCCAAGAGCAACCGCGTTGGAGGTGAATTAGCTTGAAGAAAGCCCCGTCTTCCACTCAGCGAACCAAGCCGACCCCATCGGCAAGCCCCAAGACCAAACACCCCAGCCCAGCCCCCAAAGCTGCCGCCCTGCCCTCGAGCCAACCTGCCACAAAACAAACCAAGAAAGCCGCACCCACCAAGCCCTTAAAGCCCGCCGCCAAATCCGGTGGGAAAACCGCTCCCAACAGTGACGCTCCTGCCCGCCCCTCGGCAAAAGCCTCGAGCAAAACCCCGGCTAAAGCAAGCCGTCCAGCCCCTGAAGCCCCGGCCAGCCCAGCCCAATCCATGACCAAGAGCAAACCCCAGCCCAAATCCCGCCCAAAACCCCAGCCTGAACAGCCCCTTTCCCCCCAGAGCCCGCCTCGAGGCTCAGCCAAGGCTACGCTCAAGGCCGAAGCCAAAAAACCCGCCCCCAAAGGCAAGGCGGTGCTGCCTCCCAAAGACGATGAGCTCGAGGATGAAGATCTGGCCTTGGATGAGGAGTTAGAGGCCCCGGCCACTCCAGAAGAGCTCGAGGAAGAGGTGGAAGCCCCCAGCCTAGACGAGCTTGAACCCCCCCTGCCCAGGGTGGCTAAGGCCGCAATCTCCAGCTCCTTACCCACCGAGGAGGAGGAGCCCGCCGAAGGCGACCTCGAGGATCCGGACCTCCTCGAGGCCGATATTGACCTTCTGCCTGGGGATCTCCCCCCCGAGGAGGCCGAGGAGGAGATCGAGGATGACCTCCCGCTGCCTCGGGTTTCCACCAGCGACCCGGTGCGCCAGTACCTCCACGAGATCGGGCAGGTACCCCTGCTGACCCTCGAGGAGGAAATCGACCTGGCCCGGCGCGTTGAAGACGGTGTAGCCTCCGCGCAGGTCTTGGCTCAGGAAACCGGCTTGGATGCGGAGCTGATCCGGCACGTGCTGCGCAGCCAGGTGCAAGGCAGCGCCCGCATCAGCAGCATTCCCGGCACCGAGCTGCGCTTGGATCCCGAGACCATCCAGGCGGTAGACGCCCGGTTGCGGGCCCTGCCGCGCGAGATCAAGCGGCACCTGCACATTGCCCGTGACGGCGAGATTAGCCGTCAGCACCTGATCGAGGCCAACCTGCGGTTGGTGGTAAGCATCGCTAAAAAGTACACCGGGCGCGGCCTCAGCTTTCTTGATCTGATTCAAGAGGGCAACCAAGGCCTCATCCGGGCGGTGGAGAAGTTCGAGTTCAAGCGCCGCTTCAAGTTCTCCACCTATGCCACCTGGTGGATCCGCCAGGCCATCAACCGGGCCATCGCCGACCAGGCCCGCACCATCCGGATCCCGGTGCACATGGTCGAGACCATCAACAAGCTGACCCGCACCGCCCGCCAGATGCAGCAGGAGCTGGGCCGCGAACCGGCCTACGAGGAAGTGGCCGAGGCCATGGGGCCGGGCTGGGATGCCAAGAAGGTCGAGGAGACCTTTAAGATCGCCCAGGAACCCGTAAGCCTGGAAACCCCCATCGGCGACGAGAAGGACAGCTTCTACGGCGACTTCATCCCCGACGAGCACATGGCCTCGCCGGTGGACTCCGCCGCCCAGAGCATGCTCTCAGAGGAGCTGGAAAAAGCCCTCGGCAAGCTCTCCGAGCGCGAGGCCATGGTCTTGAAGCTGCGCAAGGGCCTGATTGATGGGCGCGAGCACACCTTAGAAGAAGTGGGCGCCTACTTCGGGGTGACCCGCGAGCGCATCCGCCAGATCGAGAACAAGGCCCTGCGCAAGCTTAAGTATCACGAGAGCCGCACCCGCAAGCTGCGCGATTTCTTGGATTGATAGCCAGAATTTCACCAGTAGGGGCGTATCACGATACGCCCCTGCCTTTTAGGAGGCCGAATGTTCAAGCCATGAAAGTGCTGTCGTTGCGCGCCTCTCCCCAACAGGGTTTTCCCCGAGCCGCGCTCGAGTCCGCCGAACTCATCGCTGGGAAGGGCAGCCACGTGGAAATCCAGGGCCAAGGTGCGGGCTGACACCCATTGGCCCCGGCCCAAGCGATAGAATCCTCCCATGACCGCAGAAGAGCACCTGGCCTTACTCCCCCCTAAGCTGCAAAACGTGGTGAAAATGCTGGGCAGCGCCCCCAAGGTTCTCAAGACCGAGATGCTCTTGGAGTTTGCCAAGAAGATGCCCCCGCTACCGGAAGGGATGAAGGGCCAACTCGAGCAGGTTCACGAGTGCACCACCCCCTTTTGGGTGCATGTCGAGCTCGAGGGGGGGCAGACCCATCTCTACTTCGACGCTCCCAAGGAAGCCCCTACCGTACGGGCTTTTGCTGGAATGCTCTCCGAGGGATTGGAGGGCGAGTCGCCAGAGACCGTGCTCAAGGTGCCAGAGGACTTTTACACCCTGGCCCGGCTGGAGGAGGTGGTCACCCCCTTGCGGCTGCGCGGGCTGCAGGCGGTGCTGGGCCGGATCAAGCGGCAGGTGCGGGAAGCTATGGGCGCTTAGGCCGCCGGCGCCTGCGGGGCTTGGGGTTCGGGGCTGGGGCCGGCTCCAGGTGCCGCAGGTAGGCCTTGCGGCCAAAAGCCCTCTGGCCATAGCGCACCACCTGCGCCCCCTCGAGTTCAAACGCGAGGCGCAGCACCGCCCGCACCATGCGCGGCTCGGCCTGACCTTCCAGGTGCAGGATTCCCCCCCTGAGCTCGCCCAGCAGCTCCCCTGCCGCGCTCCAAAAGCGCCAGTGCGAGAGCTCGCAGTCGGCAAAAACTTCCAAACCTTCCTGTCGGATCCGGTGGCGATAGGCCAGGGGAAGGTAAAACCTCTCGGCGTAATCGCGGTAGAGGGCTTCCTCCAGGGCCAGCAGGTCGGCCCGCAGCCGGGCCCGACCGCGCTCGGTGAGCTCGAGCCCCTCGAGCTGCTCCCAGAGGGCCAGCCGCTCCTCCTCGAGGTCAGGCTTTTCTGCAGGCGCTGCGGCCTCCACCGGCAGCTCACCGTAGGGGTTGAGCCGCACCGCCGTTTTACCCAGCAGGGCCGCCTCGGCCTCAGCGTAGGTTGGATACTCCAGAAGGAGGCCCCCTTCAAGCCCCCAAAAGCGGGTGGCCACCCGCTGGATCAAGGTCCGGTCGTGAGAGACAAAGAGCAGGGTACCGGGATAGTCCGTAAGGGCCCGCTCGAGGGCTTCCAGCAGCTCGAGCTCGAGATGGTTGGTGGGCTCGTCCATCACCAGCAGGCCCGCCCGCAGCGCCCCCAGTAGGGCCAAACCGGCCCGGGCCCGCTCCCCCCCGGAGAAGCGGCGCGGCGGATCGTTCCAGTGTGGGGGACGAAACCCCATCCGGCCCAGCAGGGCCGCGGCCCGAGCCTCTCCAAAGCGCTTGGAGAACTGTTCAAACAAGGGTAGGTCGGGCTCGAGGCCGTGATAGAGCTGATCCAGGTAGGCCACACTGACCCCCAACCCCAGGCTGCGCTCGCCCGCGTCTGGGAGCTCGCGCGAGAGCAGCAGCCGCAGCAAGGTGGTCTTCCCGGCGCCGTTGGCCCCGATCAGGGCGATGCGGTCCCCCCGGAAGATGCGAAGGGTGGCCTCACGGATAACCCTGCGCAAGACCGCGTCTCCTCTGCCCTGCTCGGCTGCACCCGTGCTTGGATAGGACTTTTTCAAGCCCTTCGCCTCCAGCACTAGCTTCGGGGTGCCCTCAGCAGCGATCTCGAGGCTCCAGCGACGTTCAGGGGGAAGGGGGTTGGGGGCTTCGACGCGCTCCGCCCGCTGCAGCAGCCCTTGGCGCTGGCGAGACTTCTTGGGGCTGCCGGGAGCCGCGGAGCGCAGGGCTTCCGCCGAGGCCATCAGGCGTTCGCGCTCCTTCTCGGCCTCTTTGCGGGCCCGCTCCACCGTGCGCCGAATCCGCTCGCGCTCGGCCAGATAGGTCGCATACGGGCCGGCCACCCGCAGCAGCAAGCCGGCTTCGAGGTGGTAGACCGTGGTGGCCACCCGACTCACCAGCGCGCGGTCATGGGAGATCAAGGCTACCGCACCGCGATACGAGAGCAAGCGTTCCTCCAGCCGCAACCGCATCCGAAGGTCAAGATGGGTGGTGGGCTCATCCAGCAGCAGCACGTCCGCATCGGACAAAAAGGCCGTGGCCAGGGCCAGGCGCATCCCCTCTCCACCCGAGAGCCGTTCCACCGGGCTCTGCCAAAGCCCATCCAGACCGAACTCGGCCAGGACCTTAGCCACCCGGCCCCGCCAGAACGAAAGCTCGCGCACCCGATCCCAGGCTTCCGCGGAGTGTTCGGGCGAGGCCGCTTTCAACTCCTGCTCAGCCCGATACAAAGGGGTGCTGGAATACGCGGCGGCATACACTGTGGTGCCCTCGGGCCGGTAATCCTGGGGAAGATACACCACCCGGGTACCCCGGGGACGCTCGAGCCGCCCCCCGTCGAGCACCAACTGCCCCGCCAGGGCTTGAAACAGGGTGCTCTTACCGGCTCCATTGGGCCCCAGCAACACCACTCGCTCCCGCGGGGCCAGCCAAAACCGCGCATCCCGAAACAACACCCGCTCCCCAAAGGCTTTTTCCCCATGGCTCAGGCGCAGCAAAACCTCGGGCTTCGCCACAGGGCTTAGGGCTTTGCGGTCCGTATCTAGCACAACATTCCAAGGGTAGCCCCTCGAGCTCAGGTCGTCAAAACCGCCCCGAACTTGTAGCCTAAGAGGGTGCCCGATCTGATCCTACGCCCGCTGGTCCTGGCCGATATTTCCACGATCATGGCCTGGACTCAAGATGAGGAGTTTTGCCTGGCCAGCGGCTGGCCTCTGCACCAGCCTCCCGAGCGCTGGGAGGAGATCTTTTTGCGGATGATCAACAACCCGCCGGTCAACCTCGTGCGCCTGGGCATCGAGACCCACGGGCAGCTGATCGGCTATACCGACCTGGGTGAGATCAACCCCCTTGAGGCCCGGGCTTCCTTTGCCATCGCCATCGGTGACCGGGGGTATTGGGGCCGGGGGTATGGCTTCACCGCCGGGCGCCAGATGCTGCGCTACGGCTTCGAGGAGCAGGGCCTCGAGCGCATCACCGCCGAGGTACACGCCTCCAACACCCGCCCCATTCGGCTGCTGGAACGCCTGGGTTTCCTGCGAGAAGGGGTGCTCCGGCAGCATGAAACGTACCGGGGGGAAAAGCAGGACCTATACCTCTACGGGATGCTCAAGGAGGAGTTCAAAGCTCTGGTGGACCTGACGGGCTCTGGCTAGCGCTCCTCGAGCAGCCCACGGGCCCGCAGGGCCAGATACACCCGGGCCAAGGTCTCCGGGCTTCGGAGGGAGGCCCCCAGGGTCTTCTCGATCGCGCTTAGGCGGTAGCGCAGGGTGTTGGGGTGAATGTGCAGGGCCTGGGCGGTCGGATTGGGCTCCCCCCCATGCTCTAAATAGACCTCGAGGGTCCGGAGGGCCCGTGCAGGAAGGGGTAAAAAGCGCTCCACCAGGGCCCGCAGATCTTCTGGCGATTGCTGCAGGAGCACCCAGGCCACCGGGTCAAGCTGCTCAAAGCCCATGACCTCGCCGGGCCGGGCCGCCTTAAGCGCGATCAGGGCCTCCCGGTAAGCCGTTCCCACCGCCTCGAGGCTGGGATGAGCCGCCGAGAGGCCCACCCGTACCCCCTGCGGCGCAGCCCAGAGCAGGCTCTGGGCCTCCTTGGCTGGATCATGGCTCTGCCACAGCACCACCGCTCGAGTCCCCCGACCGGAAAGCAAATGGGGGGTTCCCAGGCGCTCGAGATAGGCCCCCACCGAGGTTTTGAGCCCCTGCAGAATTTCCCGTCGCCGGGCCTCGGCCAGTCGGTGGCGACCGGGCGGGGCCGGGGCCTCGATCAGAGCGAGCCGCAGGGAGAACCCCCGCTCGAAGCCAAAGGCAAAGCCCCGGTCCAGATCGGCCTCCCCCAGCAGGAGTTCATCGAGAAAAGCCGCCCCCAGATTCTCCTCCTGGGCCCGCTCGAGGGCCCGCTCCCGCGCGCGCAAGCGCAGCAGCCGGGCGGCCAGCTCCAACCAGGGCAAGGCCCGCTGCAAGGCTGGCGCTTCACCATAGGCGATGAACCGCCCCTCCCCGACCTCCTGGGCCCAGTAGCCCCCACCCCAACCGGCCTGGGTTGGATGCCGCGCGGGAACCCTTCCCGCCCAAGCCAACACCTCACCCCACGGGGCCACCAGCACCACCGGAAGACCGGTCAGCTCATGAAGGGCTTCCATCAAGCCCCGGGGATCCGCGGGGTTGGAGTCCAGCCACTCCAAGATCCTCGAGGGGATTTCGGGGGCCTCCCCCGATCCTTTAGGGCCCAGCTCGGCCATGATTGTTAGAGAATACAATTTTTGCTCTTTATTTGTAAAAATACCCACTAGCCCCTCCCTGACTCAACCGGTACCCTTGGCTTAAAGGAGTCTCCATGACCGAGTTCAAGGGTAGCGTCGTACCGCTGATCACCCCTTTTAAGAACGGGCAGATTGACGAAGCCGCGCTGGAGAAGCTGATTGAGCGGCAGCTCGAGGCCGGTTCCCATGCTCTGAGCGTGGGGGGCACCACCGGTGAGCCCGGCACGCTTTCGGTCGAAGAGCGCAAATACCTGATCGAACGGGCCGTGCGCTTGATCCGGGGCCGGGTCCCCCTCTTGGCCGGAACCGGCACCCTGCGGCTGGACGAGACCCTGGAGATCACCCGCTTCGCTCAGCAGGTGGGGGCCCAAGGGGCTTTGGTGATCACCCCCTATTACCTCAAGCCCAACCAGGAGGGCCTCTACCGCTTCTTCGGAGCCGTTGCCGCGGCGGTGCCGGAGTTCCCCATCGTGCTCTACAACATCCCGGGGCGAACCGGGGTGGAGATTCAGGTCGAGACGGTGGTTCGACTGCGCCGGGCCTTCAAGAACATCGTGGGGCTCAAGCATTCCTCCAAGGACGTGGAGTACGTCTCAGAGCTGCTGCGCCAGGTGGGGCGGGATTTCCAGGTTTTCTGTGGTCTCGAGGCCCTAACCTTCCCCATGATGTGCGTGGGTGCGGTGGGCACCATCGCCGCGACCGCCAACTGGCTGCCCAAGGAGACCGCCCAGATGTGCCAGCTCCTCCTGGAGGGGCGGCACCGGGAGGCCCTTGAGCTGCACTACTACGGGCTCGAGGCCAACAGTGCGGTCTTCTGGGACACCAACCCCATCCCGCTCAAGACGGTACTGGCCTGGATGGGCCTGTGCGAGAAGGAGTGGCGCGAGCCCTTAGGCCCCAGCACCCCGGAGGTGGAGGCCCGGCTGCGCAAGATGGCCGAGTCCTATGGGCTGATCGAGGGGCGCCAGGGCCGTGAAACCCTGCCCGACCCTACCGGCAAACAGTATGTGTGAACTTCCAGAGGCGGCATGAAGCGCGCGCGTTTTATCTCCAAAGGAAGGACTCTCGAGGGGCGGCTCGAGGGCCCTTGGTTGATAGACCCCGCCGGTGAAGCCCATCCCCCCGACCAGGTCACCTGGCTGCTGCCGGTCCAGCCCGGCAAAGTGCTCGCCTTGGCCCTCAACTTCGCCGAGCACGCCGACGAGTTCGGGCTCAAGCGGCCCAGCGAGCCAGCCCTTTTCTGGAAACCCAACACCTCCCTCTTGCCGCACCGCGGCACGGTGATCTACCCCCGTGGAGCCCGGTTCATGCACTTCGAGTGCGAGCTGGCCGTCATCATCGGGCGCAACCTGCGGCGGGTGAAAGCCAAAGATGCCCTGGGATATGTGGGGGGCTATACCATCGCCAACGACCTGGTGGTGCGCGACTACGTCTCCAACACCTTCCGCCCCCCCCTCCGGGGCAAAGGCTGGGATACCTTCGGGCCGCTGGGGCCCTACTACGTTTCCGCCGATGAAGTGGCCGACCCCCACGACCTTAAGATGCGGGCCTACGTGAATGGGGAGCTGCGCCAGGAGGCCAGCACCCAGGGCATGATCTTCTCCATCCCTGAGGTTCTCGAGTTCATCAGCCGGTTCATGACCCTGGAGGCCGGGGATGTCATCCTCACCGGCACCCCCAAGGGCATCTCCCAGGTACACCCCGGTGACACCATGCGCATGGAGATCGAAGGCCTGGGAGCGCTGGAGAACCCCATCGAGTGGGAGAGCGCAGACGCCGAGCCGGTCATCGGCCAGGAAGGCGACCGGAATCTGGTCCTATGAGCACCCAGCCCTTTGCCGAGGTCTACAAAAATGCGGTCTATAGGGGAGGAGACATGGCCTTCAGCCTGAGCGAAACCCCCACCGGGACACAGCCCTTTGCGGGACGGAGGTTTGCCTTCGTCACCGCTTATAACCCCCGCAGCCAACCGCTTTCAGGGGAGGAAAACCAAAAGCGCCACCGGGAGCTGGAGCGGGAGATTCAGAGGCTGGGCCTCGAGTCTGCTCCGGGCAGCGGGGCCTCCCCCGACGGAAGCTGGTTTGAGGAGGGGTTCATCCTGTTTGGGGTCGGGCTCGAGCCCGCCCTCGAGCTAGGCCGCCGCTTCGAGCAGCACGCCATCCTCTGGGGTGAGGGGGGAAAGGTTGGGCTGGCCTGGTGCGAGGATGGGAGGATCGAGTGGTTCTACCCCCAGGCCCTCCCGACCGAGGGGGGAATCCCATGAATGTCAGCCAAACAGCCCGCAGCATCCGCCCAGAGTTCATCGCTCAGGTACGGCAACGGGTGGCCTCGAGCCCGGTACCCCATTTCATCGGTGGGGAGTTTGTGGCCGGGGTGCGGGGCGAGACCTTCGAAAGCCTGGACCCCTCCACCAACCGGAAGTTGGCCCAGGCCTACCGGGGCCATACCGAGGACGTGAACAAGGCGGCCCAGGCGGCCCAGGACGCCTTCAGCCGGTGGCGGCTCTCGGCCAAGGCCCGCAAGCGGTACCTGCTCAAGATTGCGGAGGGACTGGAAAAGCATGCCGATGAGCTGGCGGTGATCGAGTGCCTGGACGCCGGGCAGGTCCTGCGCATCGTGCGGGCCCAGGTAGCCAGGGCTGCGGAGAATTTCAGCTTCTACGCCGATTGGGCCGAGCGGGCCATGGACGGTCGCAGTTACCCGGTGGACGGGGAATGGCTCAACTACACGGTGCGGGTGCCGGTGGGGGTCTGCGGAATCATTACCCCGTGGAATGCCCCACTGATGCTCTCGACCTGGCGCATCGCCCCTGCCTTGGCCTTTGGCAATACGGTGATCCTGAAGCCAGCCGAGTGGTCCCCGCTCACCGCCTGGAAGCTGGCCGAGATCATCCAGGAAGCCGATCTGCCCCCTGGGGTGTTCAATGTGGTGCAGGGCTTTGGCGAAGAAGCCGGGGACGCCCTGGTGCGCCATCCCCAGGTGCCGCTGATCAGCTTCACCGGCGAGACCACCACCGGCACAATCATCACCCAAAACTCGGCTGAGTCTCTCAAGCGGCTTTCCCTCGAGCTCGGCGGTAAGTCCCCGGCGATCCTCTTCGCCGACGCAGACCTGGACCGGGCCGTGGATGCCACCGTGTTCCAGATCTACAGCTTCAACGGCGAGCGCTGCACCGCCAACTCTCGCGCCCTGGTGCAACAGGAGATCCTGGACGAGTTCGTGAGCCGTGTGGCGGCCCGGGCGGCCAAGGTCAAGGTGGGCCACCCCCTCGAGCCCGACACCGAGGTGGGGCCCCTGATTCACCCCGAGCACCTACAGCGCGTGCTGGGCTACGTGCAGATCGGCAAGCAGGAGTCACAGCACATCTTCGGCGGTGAGCAAGTCGGCACCGAAGGCAACTACGTGCGGCCTGGGCTCTTCGTGGCCGAGAACCACCACCGCATTGCCCAGGAGGAGATTTTTGGCCCCATCCTGACCGTCATCCCCTTCAAGGACGAAGCCGATGCCCTGCAAAAAGCCAACGACGTGAAGTACGGGCTGGCCGCCTACGTCTGGACTAAGGACGTGACCCGGGCCCACCGCCTGGCCCTGCATCTGGAGGCGGGCATGACCTGGATCAACTCGCACAATGTCCGGCACCTGCCCACCCCTTTTGGGGGGATGAAGTTCTCGGGGACCCACCGGGAGGGAGGGGAGTACAGCCTCGAGTTCTACACCGAGCTCAAGAACATCGCCCTACCCCTGACCGAGCACCCCATTCCGAAGTTTGGGAAATAGGAGGCAACATGGCACGCACCGGTAAGCAGTACCTCGAGGCCCTGAAGGCCAACCCCCCCAACCTCTGGTACAAAGGCGAGCGGGTCACAGACCCCACCACCCACCCGGTCTTCCGGGGCATCACCCACACCCTGGCCCAGATGTACGAGATGCAGCACGATGAGCGTTACCGCGATCGGCTGACCTATGAGGAGGGCGGAAGGCGCTACCCGATGAGCCTACTCCCCGCCAAGACCCCCGCTGATCTGGCCCGGCGCAGTGCCGCCTATAAGGTATGGGCCGACGCCAATCTGGGCATGATGGGGCGCAGCCCCGACTACCTCAACGCGGTGTTGATGGCCTATGAGGCCAGCGCGGAGTTCTTCGGGGAGTTCGCAGACAACGTACGCCGCTACGTGCAGTACGTGCGGGAAAACGACCTAGCTACCACCCACTGCCTTACCAACCCCCAGGTCAACCGGGCGAAGAGCACCGCTGAGCAGCCCGACCCCTATATTCCGGTGGGGGTGGTGAAGCAGCTCGAGGGCGGGATCGTGGTGCGGGGCGCACGAATGCTCTCCACCCTGCCCACCGCCGATGAACTGTTGGTCTTCCCCAGCACCTTGCTCAAGGAGGGGCCGGGGGCTGACAAGTATGCAGTAGCCTTCGCCATCCCCACCAACACCCCAGGGCTCCACTTCATCTGCCGAGAGGGGCTCTCGGCGGAGGGGTCCGCGTATGACTACCCACTCTCGAGCCGCCTGGAGGAGATGGACTGCCTGACCGTCTTCGACGACGTGTTCGTACCCTGGGAACGGGTCTTCGTGCTGGGCGACCTGGCCCGCTGCAACAACGCCTACGCCGAGACCGGAGCCCTGATGCACATGGCCCATCAGGTGGTGGTGCTGAAAACCGCCAAAACCGAGGCCTTCTTGGGGCTGATCAGCCTGATCGGGGAGGCCATCGGGGCCGATGCCTTCCCACATGTTCAGGAGAAAATCGCCGAGGTGATCGTCTACCTCGAGGCCATGCGGGGCTTCTGGGCTCGGGCTGAGCTGGAGGCCAAGCCCAACCGCTATGGCTTGCTTTGCCCGAACCGCGCGGCCATTGACGGGGCCCGCAACCTCTTCCCCCGGCTCTACCCGCGCATCCACGAGATCGTGCAGCAGGTGAGCGCCTCCGGGCTGATCACCCTGCCCTCCGAGGCCGATTTTGACTCCCCGATGGGGCCCTACCTGGAGAAATACCTCCAATCGGCCACCCTGCCCGCGCGGGAGCGGGTCCAGCTCTTCCGGCTGGCCTGGGACATGACCCTTTCCGGGTTCGGGGCTCGGCAGGAACTCTATGAGCGCTTCTTCTTCGGCGACCCGGTGCGGATGTACCAGACCCTCTTCGCCGCTTACGACAAGGAACCCTACAAGGCCCGCATCCGAGAATTCCTGGGCTGGAAGGAGCAGCCCAAAGTCGAAGCGGTAGCGGGAGACTAGCGCAGATGGCCGATCTTATGGAAACCACCCAGTCCGCCCTGGTGGAATCGTTCAAAGCCGCCCTGGCCCGGTGGGCCAGCGGGGTCACGGTGGTGGCCGCGGAGTGGGACGGAGAATGCCGGGGCATGACCGCCAGCAGCTTCGCCAGTGTGAGCCTGAACCCCCCTCTGGTTCTGGTCTGCGTGGATGAAAACGCCCATCTCCTGCGCCTGCTCGAGCACTCCCCCCGCTTCACGGTGAACATCCTGGCGGAAGGGCAGGATTTGGTCGCAGCCCACTTCGCCGGGAAACCGGTGCCAGATCTAAACCCCTTGCGGCCCGACCTTTCCATCGAAGGCTCGCTGGCCACCCTGTTTTGCTCGAGGTGGCAGCTCTATCCGGGGGGGGATCACCGCATCGCGGTGGGTAGGGTCGAGGCCATCCGGCTGGGCCCGTCGGGGAAGCCGCTGGGCTACTGGAACCGTGGATACCGCAGCATAGAGTGAGGAACATCCCGATGGCGACCCCGAACATCATCCGCATTGGACACGGCATCTTTTACGTGACCGACCTCGAGCGCTCGCGGCAGTTCTACGTGGAGCGGTTGGGGCTCAACCCCCTGCATGAGGAATCCCGGGCCCTCTATCTGCGCGGGGTAGAAGACCGCGAGTGGACCCTCAAGCTGGAGCTGGCCCCGGAGGCGGGCATCAAGCATCTGGCTTACCGGGTTGGGGGGGAGGCCGACCTCGAGGCCCTGGTGGCCTTGGCGGAGGCCGAAGGCCTGCCCTACCGCTGGGAAAGCGAGCAAGACCGGCCCCGGCTCCTGCGCCTACAAGACCCCTTTGGGGTTCCGGTGGCCTTCTATGCCGAGAGCCAGAAATATCCCTGGCTTCTGCAGCAGTATCATCTCCACAAAGGGCCGGGGCTCCAGCGGATTGACCACATCAACGTGATGAGCCCGCAGGTAGAAGCCGCCATGCGCTGGTACATGGACCGCCTGGCCTTTCGCCTCTCTGAGTTCACCGAAGACGACGAGGGACGGATCTGGGCGGCCTGGGTCCAGCGCCGCGGAGGGGTACACGACCTGGCCCTAACCAACGGCACAGGGCCACGGCTGCACCACTTCGCTTACTGGATGCCAGACGCCACCAGCATCCTCCGGGCTTGTGACATCCTGGCTGGAGCCCTGGAGTCCGAAAAGATCGAACGGGGCCCCGGCCGGCACGGGGTATCCAACGCCTTCTTCGTCTATCTGCGCGACCCCGACGGCCACCGCATCGAGCTCTACACCTCCGATTACCTCACCGTAGACCCCGACTTCGAGCCGATCCGTTGGCACCTCAACGACCCGCGCCGCCAAACCCTGTGGGGCGCCAAAACCCCCCGAAGCTGGTTCGAAGAAGCCAGCCGGCTCGAGGCCTTCGGCGGCGGCTGGGAAGGGCAGGCCGAGTCCGAGCTGAGAGGGCTGCCCCAGCACGTGATCTAAGCCTTCCGAAGAAAAGTGCTCCACCCCAGGGTCTATTGACGAAAACTGGATTGGATCGGTAATCTGCCTACACAAACCAAACGTTTGTTAGTTGTGCGGAGGGTCTTTGAACGAACGCATCGCCGTACTGGGAGCAGGAACCATGGGCCGAGGGATCGCGCAGGTTGCGGCCCAGGCCGGACATCGGGTAAGGCTGTATGACCCCCAACCCGCTGCGCTCGAGCAGGCCCTTGCGTCCATACGCAGCGACCTGGAGAAGGCGCTCGAGAAGGGCAGGCTACAGGGCTCGGTGGAGGAGGTTCTACAGCGGGTTCAGCCGGTCACAGACCCCGCCGAGTGTGCCGAGGCCGACTGGGTGATCGAGGCCGTGCCGGAGGTGCTGGAGCTCAAGCAGGAACTCCTGGGTCGGTTGTCCCAGCTGAACCCCACCAACCTCCTGGCCACCAACACCTCTACCCTTTCGGTCTCCGCTATCGCGGCCAAGGTCACGAACCCCGCGCGCCTGCTGGGGCTGCACTTCTTCAACCCCGCGCAGCGCATGAAGTTGGTAGAGGTGATTCCTGGGCTGCAAACGGCGCCCGAGGGGGTGGAAAAGGCCCTGCGGCTGATGCAGGCCTGGGGTAAAGAGCCGGTGACGGTGAGCGATTCCCCCGGTTTCCTGGTCAACCGGGTGGCCCGGCCTTTCTATGGCGAGGCCCTGCGGCTGCACGCTGAGGGGGTCTCTAAAGAGGCCATTGACTGGGTCTTGAAGGGCCTGGGGTTTCCGATGGGTCCCTTCGAGCTGATGGACCTCATCGGGTTGGACGTCAACTTCGCCGCTTCGCAGTCGGTATACCAGGGGTTTTATGGCGAGGGGCGGTACCGGCCCCATCCGCTACAGTACCAACGCGTGGTCGCCGGAATGCTGGGGCGCAAAACGGGCCAGGGCTGGTACAGCTATCCGCCGGGCCCCCCCGCCATGCCCCCCTC
>NZ_QWLB01000040.1 GCF_003574355.1 Meiothermus granaticius NBRC 107808
GGGCTAGACGGCCTCAGCGCTCCACCTGGCGGTCGCTGAAGCGAGCCTGGCTGCATTCCTGGGCTTTCCACGACTTCGGGCAGAAGCTCAGCTACAAAGCCCAACGTCAGGGGGTCAGGGTGGTGTTTGTTGACCCCAGGAACTCTAGCCGGGAATGCCCCTGCTGTGGGCATACCGAGCGGGCCAATCGGCCCAACCAAAGCACTTTTAGCTGTGTGGTTTGCGGTTTCGCTGGGCACGCCGACCACATCGCGGCCCTGAACCTTCGGGAGAGGGGCCGGGCAGTCGTCAACCTGCCGAACGTGGGGGAAGCGAATCGTGTTCTGCATGGTTCTGTCCCTGCAAGCCCTGACCAGAACCCGTTAGGGTTTGGTCGGGGTAGTTGACGGTCTGTCTCCCTCTACGGGTAAACCGGCATCCATCCAACCCTTGAACCCATGTGCGATGTTCTTAGCGTTGATGTAACCCAAAGCCTGCAAGTAGGCCGCAATCACCGCGCTGACGCTTCCGCTCCCGCAGTAGACCAAGATGAGGGCGCTGCGGTCTGTGGGCAGCTCGGCCAGCCGATCCGGAACCTCCCCCGCGTAGATGTGCACCGAGTGGGGGATATACCCCCGCTGCCGCTCCTCCCGGGTTCGCACATCCAGGATGAAGGGGTCAAAGAGGAGCAGGTCGCGGGCCTCGGTGGGATACACCAGATAACTGGCCGGGGGGACCTTCTGGATGAAGCGGCCAAAGGCCGTGGTCCAATCCCCTGCCGCCGCCTGGGCCCGCGCCCAGGGCAGCAGGGGAAGCAAGGCCAGAAGCCGTCTCCGAGACAGCACCGCTACCTCGTGAAGAAAGGAAGCTCCTGGAAGCTGTGCCCGGCCTTGGTGGCCTCGGCCAGAATATAGGTGGTCAAGGCGATCTGGGGCTCGGAGTAGAAGGCCGGAGCGGGGATGCCGACCGAGGCGTAGCAGAACTGGATGCGGTTCTCAAAGGTGTACATCCGATCCTCTTCAAAGCGGTAGGCCGGCCACTCGCTCCCCAGGCCCTGCTGGGGACTCATCACCGGGGAGAGCCGAACCCGCTTTCCGGCGTGGTCGTCGTGGCAAACCGCGCAGCTCATGTCGCGGGGCCCGGCCCGGGTGTACCAGAGTTGCTTGCCCAGGTTGTACATGGCCAGCTCGGCGGGGTGCTTGGGGACCACCTGCATCTTGGCTTTGCTGGACTTGGAGGCCACAAAGGTGGTCAGGGCCACCACATCATCCCGGTTGATCTCCTGGGGCTTGAAGCCCTGGATGCGCTGCATGCAGCTCACGATCCGGGTCTCGAGGTCCTCCACCTTGCCGTCGTCGGCAAAGTAGCGCGGGAGGTAGGGATAAGCCCCCTCGAGCTGGCCCGGCCCCAGTCCGAAATCGCACTCCTCGAGGCTTTTACCCGCCGGCCCCCGCTTGGTATGAAACAGCTCCTCCCCCTGCGAGGCGAAGAGGTCTCCGGGCAGGATACCGAAGGTTTTCAGGTACTGCTCCCGCTGCTTCATGGCCTCCTCAAAGGGGTCCAGGGGCTGGTCCTGCTGGGTCAGGGCAAAAAAGGCCCCCACAAAGGCCAAAATCATGGGTATGAGCACAACTTTTCGCACGGCTCACCTCCGATTGAGCGGGGAGTTGGCATCCACCAAGAAGGCCACCAGATCTGCGGTCTCCTCGGGGGTGAACAGCCCGTGCACCCCGCCGCGGTACATCAGCGAACAGGGCACAAACGCCCAGGAGTTGTAGATCTTCTCGTAGGTGTAGCGGAGGATCGGCTCCGAAGTCCCCCGGGCGCCGTAGTTGGCCAAGCTGGGGCCCATGGTGCCGTAGGCCAGCTGCTTGGGATCCCCCTGGTGGCAGGCGTAACAGTTTCCCCGCTTGGGGTCGGTGAACACCTTTTCCCCGTTCTGCCAATCCCCCAGGAGTTTTCCATTGGCGGGGTAGCGGATCAGGGCCTTCTGCGCCTCGATAAACTTGGGGATAAGCTCCCCCGGCAGTTGGCTTTGGTACTGTGTGCACAGCCGCTGCCCCTCGTCTTGGTCCAGGATGACCTGCGCGTACTGCGCTCCGCCTGTGGCGACGGCGGCCTTGAGCGGATCGCTCTGAGAGGAGGCCAGCCCCAAAAGGGCTAAGGCCGCGATCCAACCGGCTTGTTTTAGGCGTGGTCTCATCATGCTCCCCCAGGAAGACGGTAATCACGGTCCGGCACCTGCACATTGGGTCTAGGCGGCAGGTTGAGCCGGCCCTCCTTCTTGGCGTATTCCACAATCAGCTCATGCACCGGCCGGGGGGTGTGCTGATCCACCCCGACCCCGAGGCGCTGCAACCGGCCCCCATAAGCCGCGACCAAATACTCCCGGTTGGGATCCCAGGAGCGCCCCCGGACCTCGAGGTTCTGGATTCGCCCTCCCAAGGGGGCGTCTACGTTCAAGGTGTAGGTGAGGCCATAGGTCCGGCTCATATCCCCCCCCTGCTGATAGAAGGGATCGGGGGTAAACACATTGGAGGCCACGTCCTCGAGCAACCCCTTGAGCCGCTCCCCCCGCAGCTTGAACAGGTACACCTCTGGATAGGTAAAGCCGGTATAGGCCAGGATGCGGTCCAAGGTTAGGCTTTCCCCCGGCAGCAAGGTGGTGCCCCAGCGGGTTCCCGGGCTAAAGACCACCTCGACCTCGGGGTAACGGGCTTCGATCGCTCGGCAGGCCAGCTCGTCCAGGGTGGAGTACAGGGTGTCCCGCTTGTACAGGAGGCTCTCCACCGGGGCGATGGGCTCGAGCAGATCGGGATTGCTGCGGTAAACCTGGTCCACCAGGGCTTTGGCCTTGGGGTCTTCGGGCAGGGCTCGGGAGAGCACCGGCAGCAGGTTGAGCCGGAGGTCCTCAATCCCGCCCCTCCTGAGGGCCAGATCGATCCGGGCCACCACCTTGCCCCCAGACCCTCCGGCCACCACAAAGGTCTTGCCCACCTGTAGGCGCACCGGGGTCAGATCGTGGGTATGACCCGAGAGGATCAGGTCAATCCCTCGGATGCGCCGGGCCAGGGCCGTATCCAGAGGCAAGCCCCCATGGGAAAGCAAGATCAGCGCATCCACCCCGGTAGACCTGAGCTGGTCTACGGTTTTCTGCAGATCCTGCTCCTTGAGGCCAAAGGAAAGCCCCTCGGTGAACTCCTCGGGATGGGAGACCTTGATATACGGATAGGTGAGGCCGATGACCCCTACGCTGTACTTGCCCGCCGGATACACCGCATGGGTGGGGTACACGGGGTCTCCAAAGCTGTCGTCGGTGGTGTTGTAGCTGAGCACCTGGGCCTTGAGCTTCTTTTCCAGCTGCTCCACTCGAGCCCGCCCCAACGTGTATTCCCAGTGGTACACCATGTGCTGGAACCCGGTGAGGTTCATCCAGTCCACCAGGGCCTCCCCTTGGGTTCGCAGGGAGGGGCCGGAATTGGTCCAGTCATCTCCCCCGTCCAAAACCAGCACCGGCCCCCCCGCAGCCTCCTTTTGCGTGCGGATCAACTGGGTGATCTGCGGGGCCCCTCCGATGGCCCCGAAGCGATCGGCCAGGGTCTTGAAGTCCACATAGCTGCCCAGATAGGCCATCAGGCTGCCCGGCTTGACCCCGTAGTAGCGGAGAAAGTCTTCCCCGGTGAGGTAACCGGGTTGCCCCAGAAGGGGCTGGGGGGCCAGGAGATTGGGCGGCTCCATGTAGTAGTGCGGCCGGAGCTGACCGTGCAGATCGGTGAGGTAGAGAAGGGTCAGGTCTCCGTAGGGAGGAAGGGCATACAGGCTTCCTGGGTTCTCCAAGAGCTGGGCCACGGCCCGGCGCGAAAACGCCAGACCCCCGAGCGCGGCCAGAAAGCCGATAAGCTCCCTTCGCGTCATCGCTTCCCCCCAAGCGCAGGCTTGGTGTTGAAGTCTGAAGCGGGGTTCAACAGGTAGGCCACCACATCGGCAATTTCTTCCGGGGTGAGCAGGCCCTGCACCCCAAAGCGGTACATCACCGTACAGGGGAAGTACGACCAGGCGTTGTAGATCACCTCATAGGTGTAGCGCTGCACCGCCTCCGACTGGCCCCGCTGCAGCCCATACTTTTCCAGGCTGGGCCCCACATCCCCACCCAGGTTGGCCGGGGAGCCAAAATGGCAGCTGAAGCAGTTGGCCTTCTGCAGGTTGTTGAAGATGGCCCCTCCCTTCTGCCAGTCCCCCATGAACTTGTCCCCTTTGGGGTACTGAATGGAGGCCTTTTGTGCAGCCAGAAAACTGGGGGTGGCATCCGCGGGCAAGCGGTTTTGATGCAGCGAGCATTGGAGCTGATCGGCGCTCATGTTGAGCAGCGCATCGGCGAACTTGGCGCCCGAGCCCTGAACCGCCTTGGTTTCCCCAGGCCCAAAGTAGCTCTGGGCCATAGCCCAGGGAGCCATACACGCCAGGACCATCCAGATGAGATTGCGCATACCTTCCTCCTATCGCAAAAACCCAGGGAGCTCAGCCTTGGCCTGATTGGCCTGGTAGGCCATAAAGAGCTGCAAGGCGATAGGCACCGGAGAGTAAAAATCTGGCTGGGGGTGGCCAAGGTTGCCGTAGCAGGCCCGGATGCGGTCCTCCATCGTCCAGGCCTGGTCGTTGGAGTAGCGGTAGGCCGGCCAGTGGCTCATGGAGGCGTCCTTGCCCAAGACGTCCGAGAAGGGCAAAACCCCGCTGCGCCGGTTGACGTAGCTGACGTGGCAGGTCGCACACCCCATGTCCCGGGCCCCACTGCGGGCATAGAACAGCTTTTGCCCCAGCTCGTACATCTCGCGTTCCGCCGGGGCGGCAATCCGTACCTGAATCGGCAGGCCGTCCGACTGGGCCGCGATGAAAAAGGCCAGAGGAACCACCTCAGAGCGCTTGACCTCCTCCGGCTTGAAGCCTTGAAGCTGGGTCATGCAGGTGCGGATTCGGCTGTCCAAGTCCTCCACTTTCCCAGTGTCGGCAAAGTACCGAGGAAGCTGAACCGAAGCCCCCTGGAGAACCCCCGCACCCAGCCCGAAATCGCAGCCCTCCAGGCTGACCCCTCGGGGCCCCCGCTTGGTATAGAAAAGGTCCTTGCCCTGCTCCACAATCAGGTCGGAGGGTAGGATGCCCGAGGTCTGCAGCAGGAGTTGTTTCTGCCGCTTAGCCTCGTCTCGAGGATCTTCCGGTACGCTTTGGGCCAGTACCCCCAGAAGCGAGAGGAGCAACAACGCCAGGCCAGTCCAACGCATAAGCCATCCTTTCGGCTGCCCCTTTCAGGAGCTGCCTCAAATCGCGCTACGCCAGCTCTAACTTGACCGAGGCCTCACCGGTATCGCCCTTGTTGTCCTTGAGCTTGATGTTGAAGGTCCCGGCTTGACCCGCTTGGAACTCCAGACCAAACAGCGGGTTGGCGCTGACCCCAGGCTCCGGCAGGATCGCGGAGACCTTCTGGCCTTCAAAGTAAACATCTACCTGGTCGATGTAGTGAGCCGGGATTAGGTTGCCCTGTTCATCCTTGCGGGTCCCGGGCTCCATGGGGTGTTGCGCCACCACCTGGAGCTTGAAGACATCCCCCGCTTTGGGTTTAGGGGGGGTTATACGGGCCAAAACACGAATCGCCATGTTTGTATCACCTCGCTCCTAACCGCAGCCACCCACGGTGACCCGGGTGCTCGAAGAGGCCATGAGTAGCTTGCCGTCCTGTGTCTCGACCACTGCCCGTACCGCCGAGGTCTCGGCCATGCGGGTACGCGAGGCATACGCGGGCATGGCCTGCCCAGTCTCGACCTTGACCACGTGGGGCGAGGGGTTTTTATCCACGAAGAGGTGGATTGCCTTGACTTGCTCCTTGGGCAGGTTCACCGCGATCTCAAAAGGCACGTTGGCCCCGGACTCGGCGATGGTGGGCATGGTGAGCTTCACTGAATCCGAGGGAACCAGATCCTTGAAGCCTTTGCCCAACACCTTTTGTAGGGCCGGCTCCAGCTTGGCGACGTCCTCCCCCTCGAGCCCACCCTGAGCCCAGGCCGGGATCCACTTGGGAACCAGCAGGGCCCCGGCTACCACACCCACCGACGCTTTGAGAAACAGCCTTCTATCCACAACCCTTACCTCCTGACTTGGCAGAGACCTGCTTCAGTTCCCCTAGGAACTGGGCCGAGGGGCGGCTGCCAAACAGCCGCCCCAGCTCTTTCCACGTATCCCCTTGGTATACGTAGAACACAAATATGGGGGTGCCCAGGGCCCGGGTCTGGCGGGCCAAGGCACCGCCCTCCAGACTCTCGCTGTCCACGCTGGCGACCACAAAGCACTGCTCTAGAAGCTGGGAAACGGCCTCGTTCGAGAGCACGAAGGTGTTCATCTGGTCGCAATAGGGGCAGCCGTGGCGCCAGAAATACACCATCAGGACCCGCCCCTCCTGCTGAGCCAGCTGGCTGGCCTGCGGGTAGGGATACCAGCGGCTGAAGTCGGCCCCTGTCGCCGCAACAACCCATGACGACAGAAGCATAAACCCGATGAGATTGAGAAAAACTGCACGCATGTTTTTCACTTCAAGAATCTGGTGTCATCTTACTACTGGTTTGCCGAATTTGCTAGGAATCCACCTGCAAACCCATAACCGGCATGGCTATATCCAGGGGGTTCAGCTTCCGTGGTTGTGCGGGATATTTGCGTTGCAGTCACATCTTTTCGAAGACGCGGGGGCCTCGAGAATCAGGGTGTTGCCATTACCCATGAAGCGGGTTCCGGCGTATCTAGTCGATATGGTTCAAACCCAAAGGCTCTCCCCTATTCGCAATTAGATCAACGGGCGCCTGCTCTTGCATTGATTTTTATTGGGGATGAATCTCCAAAGTTGAGGATTTTTGTTTATTATTATCCAGATTATCCTATATTTGAGAATTTCATATCAGCTTCACGAATTGCGAGTGGAGCAAAGGGCAGATCTATGGAGGCTGCTCTCCCCCCATCTGAGCCCTCTTGATTCCATCCAGGCTGAGGCAATTAGGTAAGCCGTAGGCCAGATCCGGCCGCGCTATGCTAAGCCTATGTCAGAGCCTACGGCTGAGTTTCGCCACCGCGTTTTAGAGCTGGTCCGCCAGATCCCCCCGGGGCGGGTCATGACCTACGGGCAGGTGGCCCGGTATGCCGGGTTTCCAGGCCGGGCGCGGCAGGTGGGCTTCGTGCTGCACAGCCTTCTGCCGGCATCGGGGGAAATACCTTGGCAGCGGGTGATCAACGCCCAGGGGGGGATCAGCACCTATCGCGTGGGGGTAGGCGAGCTCCAACGCGCGCTCTTAGTGCATGAGGGGGTGGAGTTTAATCCCAGCGGGCGCTGCGACCTCGAGCGTTTCGGTTGGCGGCCAGAGGTGGATGAGGGGGCCTTAGGGCTTTAGAGAAAAGAGGGGGGGTGTGGGAACTATAATCCCCCGGTTCTCGCCTCGTCAGGGCGAGGTGATGGGGAGGGACTCGCAGACATGCCCTGACCCCAGCGGCATGCTCGTCTGCGCTACATGGACACCCCCAGACCGCCCGGTTTTGGCGGCTGAATGTCGTACCAGGCTCACCAAATGTGGCATCATGGGAAAGCGCCAACAATGCGTAAAGCTTTCAAGTATCGCCTTTATCCCACCCAGCCCCAGGCCCGCGACCTGGAGCGCACCCTTTCCCTGTGCCGCCAGTTGTACAACGCGGCCTTGCAGGAACGCAGGGAGGCCTACCGCAGGGCGGGCAAGTCGGTGGGCTTCTACGAGCAAAAGAGGTGGTTGCCGGAGATACGGGCCGAGTTACCCGAGTACAAAGGCATCCACTCCCAGGTGTTGCAGAACGTGGTGGAGCGGGTGGACAAAGCCTTCCAGGGCTTCTTCCGGCGGGTCAAGGAGGGAGAAAAACCCGGATACCCAAGGTTCAAGGGGCAGGAGCGCTACGACAGCTTCACCTTCCCCCAGGCCGGGACTACCGGGGTCAAGCTCCAGGAGGACGGAAAGCGGGTGCTCATCCACGGCATCGGCTCGGTGAAGATGAAACTTCACCGCCCGCTGGAAGGCAGGCTCAAGACCGCCACGCTGAAGCGGGAAGGGGATGACTGGTACATCGTGTTTGTCTGTGAGACCGAGCCCAAACCCCTACCCGAAAACCGGGCAGCCATCGGGATAGACCTGGGCACCAACCCCCACTTCCTCATCGCCTCCGACGGGGAGATGGTTCAGGCCCCCCGGTACTTCCAGAAGGCGCAGGCCAAACTCGCCACCGCCCAGCGCAACCTTTCCAGGAAGAAGCGGGGCAGCCATCGCCGCAAGCAGGCCAGAAGGCGGGTGGCCAAACTGCACCGAAAAATTGCCAACCAGCGCAAAGACTTCCACCATAAAACGGCAAGGAAGCTGGTCAATGCCTATGGAACCATCGTCCACGAAGATCTGAACATCCTCGGCTTGGCCCGCAGCCGCACCGCCAAAGGGGTGCTGGACGCAGGCTGGGCGCAGTTCCTGCAAATCCTCGCCTACAAAGCGGAAGAGGCTGGTAGGCGGGTGGTGGGGGTAGACCCTAGACATACCAGCCAGGACTGCCCGGTGTGCGGGTACCGAGAGAAGAAGCCCTTGTGGGTCAGGGTGTTCCGGTGCTCGGGGTGCGGCAGCTACTTCCATCGGGATGTGGCTTCGGCGATAAATGTCCTGACCAAGGCTCGGACGGAGCCTTCGGGGATGGGTACGGCGTGGGCCGTCCCGTGAGAACCGAGAAGCCCCGTTCTTCAGAACGGGGAGTCGTCACCGCTTGAGCAGCCGCACCGCCTCGAGCACCCCCTGAATGTCGTCGCTCCCCTTGGCCCGGCATTCCTCGAGATAGTTCTCCAGCACCGTCTGCCCTACCGCGTCCAGGGCGCTGCGCACCCCGGAGAGTAGGGTTAGAATCTCATGGCACTCGCGACCCTCCACCACCATGCGCTGCAGACCGCGCACCTGGCCCTCGAGCCGCTTCAGGCGGTTGAGCACCCGCGTGGTCTTGAGGTGGGATTCGTCCGAGGCCGAGTTGGTATCCAAAAGCGTTTCCACAACTACCCTCCAGTGTAGCCTACCTCCCGCTTCAGTGCTCGAGCGGGTAGCCCGCCGATTGCCAAGCCAGAATCCCCCCCTGCACGTTGCGGACGTCCTTGAACCCCATCTGGGCTAGGGTCTCGCTGGCCTGCTTGGAGCGGTTGCCGCTGCGGCAAATCACGTAGATGGGGGCATCCTTCGGAAGTTCCGCGGCCTGGCTCGAGACCTCCCCCAGCGGCAACAAGCGGGCCCCCGGAACATGCCCACCGGCATACTCCTCGGGTTGGCGCACATCCAGCACGATACGGTTGGGCTCGCTGGCCGCCTGTAGATCCTGTACGCTGATGTCTGTATACCCCGTCTTGGGGGCGCAGCCCGCCAAGCCCAGCAGGAGCAGCCCAAGCACCAGCCATATCATCGGGGTCGAGCGCCGCCTCATCTCTGGGCTCCCCCGGCCAGCGAAACCCCACCCGCCTTGAGCACCGCCTCCAGGAATACCCGGTCGGGCTGGCCGCCCAGCACCCGCTCTTGGCGGGCCCCCGTGATGATGGTGTCCGGTACCCCGGAGATATTGAAGTGGCGCGAGAGCTTGGGGAACTCGCTGGCTTCAATCCCCTCCGCCACCACCTGGGGGTTATGGTAGGCGAACTTGAAGGCGGTGAGCACCGCTTTGGGGCAGTACGGGCAGGTCGGGGTGACGAAAGCCTGCATCCGCACCGGGGTTTGCAGGGTCGCCAGCGACTCCCGGCTGCGCTCGCCCAGGTCACTCTGGCCGCTGCCCAGCATGATCAGGGTCTCCAGCAGGGTGGTGAACTCATATCCGCTGGGGATGCCCAAAAAGCGGATGTTGCCCCGCTCGGAACCCGCCTCCCGAAACAGCAGGGTGGGGGCGTAGGACAGGCCCAGCCGCTGGGCTTCGGGATCCGTGAGGAGCGAGCGCTCTTCGATTCGAATCTTATCGCTCAGCTCGGCCACCTCGCGCAGGAGGGCCAGGGTCTCGTTCTGTAAGCCGACCTCGCCCGCTCCGGGCACCTCGAGCAGCCCGCTCTTGAACACCACCACCTCTACCGGGTGCTGCAGGGCGCCCAAAAGCTCTTGAACCTGTTGGCGAAGCGAGTCGGGAAGGAGTTTCTCGGTTTTTTCCATGGTATCCTCTTTGATTTCAGGCCGCCCAAGGCGTTTGGGGCGCACCTATAAGATCTTCTTTATCGCAGCAGCTTGCCCAGGTCTTGCCAGAGGATGAATCCGCCCATCACCAGCAAAAACCCAGCAAACCCCTGTCGCAGCATGGGCTGGGGGATCCGGCTCCCCAGGTGCCGCCCGATGAAGCTGCCCACCACCCCCAGGACCGCAAACAGCCCGACCAGGTGCCAGTGAACGCTATACCCCCACTGAGGCAACAGGTGCAGGTACTTGTAAAAGCCGCTGGCCGAGTTGAGGGTGATCACCACCAGGCTGGTCCCCACGGCCAGGGTCATGTCCAACCTCCCCATCAGCACCAGGGCCGGGACGATCAAGAACCCACCCCCCACCCCCACTACCCCGCTCAATACCCCCACCGAAAGGCCTTCCAGGGACAGCTTCCAGGCCGGGCGCGGGGCTGGGGGGTGCGCGGCGCGGGAGGGGCGATACATGCGGTAGGCCGCAAAGAGGATGACCACCGCAAACAACCCCATCTGCCAGGGTCCAGGAATCCATTTGGAGGCATACGCCCCGAAGTAGGTACCCACCATGCCCGGCAGCCCGAAGACCAGCACGTGAAACCAGCTCACCTGGGCCTTCAGGGCGTAGGGGATCGCCCCGAACAGGGCGATCAGGCCCACAATGGCCAGGGATTCCGCGATGGCCAGCTTGCTGGGCTCCCCCACCAGAAACACCAGGACCGGAACGGTAAGGATCGCGCCCCCGGACCCCAGCATTCCCAACGAGAGGCCAATCAGGACCGCACCCACCCAAGCCAGGATCATCGCACCTCATTTCAGCGGCAGTTTTGCCGCCCGCCAGGCCAGAATACCGCCCTGGAGATTGTATACCCTGAAGCCTTTGGCCGCCAGAAAGCGTGCGGCGGTGGCGCTACGGCTGCCGCTGCGGCACTGGCAGATGATCTCCCGGTCCTTAGGCAGCTTCTCCCACTCGGCGGCCAGGCGGTCCAGGGGCAGGGCCTGTGAGCCGGGGATTTTGGCCTCCTGGCGCTCGAGGGGCGTGCGCACATCCAGGATGAGGGCCCCCGCCTTGGCTTTGGCCTGGGCCTGCTCAGGGGTTAGGCGCTCCACCGCCCCCCCACCGAGCAACCGGGAGAGCCAACCCATCATCGCTCTACCTCAAACCCCGCCGCCATCCAACCCGAGGTCCCGCCCTCAAGGTTGGCCACCTTGGCCGGGTCAAACCCCTGCCCAACCAGGTACTCCGCGGCTTGGGAGGAGCGGTTGCCGGAAGCGCAGATCAATACCATCGCCCGGTCGCGCGGAAGCTCAGCAACCCCGGCGACAAAGCGGCTCAAGGGGAGGTTCACGGCCCCGGGCACGTGCCCCATGGCGTACTCATAGGGCTCGCGCACATCCACCGCGTAGGCCCCGGCCTGAATCCACTGCCGCGCCTCGTGGGGGGTCAGTTCCGTAAAGGCGGTGTCCTGGTAGGTGGCCTCCAGGTGCTGGGTATCCAGGGGTAACCCGCTCTGGTACCAGCTCAGGATCCCTCCCTCCAGGTTGAGGAGGTTGGTGTAGCCCTTTGTGGCCAGCCAGCCCGCAGCCTGTGCGCTGCGGTTGCCGCTACGGCAGTAGAGCACCACCGGCCGGGTTGTGGGGATCTCCCGGTACCGCCCGGCAAACTCCGAAAGGGGAATCAGCTGAGCCCCTTGAATCCGGACCTGGGAAAACTCCTCGGGCTCCCGCACGTCCACGAACAGCACGTCCTGCTCGAGCAGCTTTTGGGCTTCTTGGGGGGGAATGTCTTTATAGGGTGCAGTCAGCATACATCTCCTTGGTCTAAACCGGGCTGGTGCAGGGAATTCCGGCTTCACACCAGGCCTTGATACCGCCCTCGAGGTGCCAGGCCTGGGCGTGTCCGAGGCTTTGCAGGGTCTCGAGCCCTTCCTGGGAGCGGTTGCCGCTGCGGCAGTACAGCAGCACCGGCCGTTCCCGCTCCAGGTACAGCGGGGCCAGGGCCTCCAACTTGGCCAGGGGGATCCTCAGCGCCCCAGGCAAAACGCCCTCCACCCACTCCTGGGGTTCGCGCACATCCACCACCTGATACCGCTGCAGGGTGTGGTACGCCGTCCTGACATCCAGATGGGGTCTCTTGATCGGGTTCATGGGGGTAAAACGCACTCCTGTTCTCACGGGGACCCCCCCTGTGGGCGGGGCTCCGGTTTACACGATGGACCTTAGGACTTGACCAGCTCGCGGGCCGGTCCCTTCTCAAGCGGAAACCGCTCGCCCTGCCAGGCCCGAATCCCCCCGGTCAGGTTGATCAGGTTGGTGAAGCCCGCCGCCATCAGTGCGCTGATGGCCGTAGAGGAGCGGTCTCCTCCCAAGCAATGCACGACCACCGGCTTGTCTTTGGGGATGGCTCCCAGGTGGTTCATGACCCGACCGGCGTGGATGTTGAGCGCACCAGGAACATGCCCGGCCTGATACTCATCCGCCCCCCGCACATCCAGCACCGCGACCTCTCCCCTCTCCCAGCGCTGTTTGGCCTCAGCCGCGCTGATCTGGGAGACGGTCTCGAGCTCGCCCTCGGTGTACCCCTCGAGGCTGGGGATATACCCCACCACCCGGTCCAGCCCAATCCGCACCAGCCTGGCCACCAGCTCAGGCACCCGCTCCTCCCCGGCCAACAAGATCAGCTCCTGATCGTAGGGCAACAGCCAGCCCGCCCAGGTCGAGAAGTTCTTATTGTCCGGAAGGTTGATGGCCCCATGGATGTGCCCGCCGGCAAAGGCCAGTTTGTCCCGGGTGTCCACCAGGAGCGCCCCCTCCTTCAGCTTGCGCTGGAACTGCTCAGGGGTCAGCTCACGGGGCTTGGGCAGGTCTCCCAGGATGGGCATTCCATCACGGTTTAGCCGCTTCATCACCGCGAAGTAGTAGGGCGCTTCGGGTTGACCCGCCAGCAGGGCCTGCACAAAGCCCTCCTCGTCGTCGTTGCGCAGATAATCGGCCCACCAGGCAAACCGCCGCTCATACCCCACGGTGGTGCTGGGCACCGCCCCCAGGGCCTTGCCGCAGGCCGAGCCCGCCCCGTGGCCCGGCCAAACCTGGACGTACTCCGGCAGGGTCAGGAACTTCTCCTTTAGGCTCTTGAAGAGCCGCCGCGCCCCCGGCTCCGCGGTACCGGCGATGCCGGCCGCCTCCTCCAGCAGGTCTGGCCGCCCCAAATCCCCCACGAACACGAAATCGCCGGTCAGGAAATACCCCGGCTCGCTGGCCGCGGCCCCGTCGGTGAGGAGAAAGCTGATGTGCTCAGGGGTGTGGCCAGGGGTATGTACCACCTTCAGGCTGAGGTTGCCCAGTCGGATGGCGTCGCCATCCTTGACCAGGCGGTACTCAAACCCCTCCAGGCCGCTGTACTTCCATGCCGCATCCCCCTCGTCCGACAGGTACAGCGTGGCCCCGGTGGCCTTGGCCAGCTCCCGGGCCCCCGATAGGTAGTCGGCATGGATATGGGTCTCGGTGACCGCGACGATGCGCATCCCGTTTTTTTGCGCCTCCTCGAGATACACCCGGATATCCCGCCGCGGGTCCACCACTACGGCTTCTCCACTGGCCTGACAGCCGATCAAATAGCTGCCCTGGGCCAAGCCTTCCTCGTAGATCTGTTTGAACAGCATCCACTTACCTCCTCCCTTGGCATGGTATATCCCCAGGGGATATCCGTCAACTACCCCCTGGGGATATAATCGATAATCCCTTCCTGTATCGGCCGGTTCAAGCCAGGCCCTTGAGCATCAAATCCCAGTACATCAGGGGTAGGCCGTACTTCTTGAGCAGCCACATGTCGTAGCGCTCCTTCTGGGTGTTGATCAGGGGCACCGTGGGGTGCCATTTGTTGTCGTAGAGGAACTCGGCCAAAAACATCTTGCCGTAGGCGGTCACCAGGGGGCAGGAGGTATAGCCGTCATACTGGGCCGAGGGGGCTTTGCCGTTCATCGCCCCCAGCAGGTTCTCCACCAGTACCGGGGCCTGTTTGCGCACCGCCGCCCCGGTTTTAGAGGTGGGCAAGCTGCTGGCGTCCCCCAGGCTGAACACGTTGGGATAGCGCACGTGCTGGAGGCTATGCTTGTCCACCTGCACCCAGCCCAGCGGCGTGGAGGGGTCGGCCAGGGGGCTTTGCTTGATGAAGTTGGGGGCGCTCTGCGGGGGCGAGACGTGCAGAAAATCAAAGGGGATGGTGATCCGGGGCTTGGGCGCGTCCGGCGCGGCCTTCACCGTGGGGTGGTTGGCGGTCAGCTCAAAGGTGGCTTCCTTCTTGACCCCATCCACGGCGACCAGCTCCTGGTTGAACTGGGTGTGGATGCCGTAGCGCTCGATCACCTTGTCCAGCACCGCCTTGATCTCCGGCACAGCGAAAATGGTGGTCCCCGCCGAACCGAAGATCACCTCGAGGCCCTTGGCGAAGCCGTGGCGCCGGGCGTAGTCAGCGGTGAGGTACATGATCTTTTGCGGGGCTCCACCGCACTTAACGGGGGTGCTGGGGGCCGTGAACAGGGCTACCCCTCCCCGGAGCTTCTGCATAAACTCCCAGGTCTTGGGGGCCAGATCAAAGCGATAGTTGCTGCTCACCCCGTTTTTCCCCAGGGTCTCGCTCAGCCCCGCCACCTTGTCAAAGTCGAGTTGAATCCCCGGGGCAACCACCAAAAAGTCATACCCAATCTCATCCCCCGCGCGGGTGGTGACAATCTGGCGGTCGGGGTCAACCTCCTCGGCGTAGTCCTGAATCCACTTGACCCCCCTGGGGATCAGGGGCTCTTCATTGCGAACGGTGGCCCCCGCCGCATAGGCCCCCGCCCCCACCAGGGTCCAGGCCGGTTGGTAATAGTGGGTTTTGGAGGGCTCGAGGATGGCGACATCGGGCTCCCCCCTGCGCCGTAGCCGCGCGGCGACGGTCAGCCCGGCGGTCCCACCCCCCAGGATTAGGATACGGTGGTGCAGGCGGGCTTTGAGGTTTGGCTTTACAGACTGGGTTTCTCTGGCGATCATGCATCTACCCCCTACCGGATTGTTTAGACCTCCCCCAAGCCTAGATATAACCCTTTGGTAAATCAAATAGCTCTTGGTTATAACAAATATAACCCCACCCGGTATAATTGCCCTCAGATTCGGTATATGCGGCTAAACCCTCGCTATCTAATGGTGTTCTGTGTGGTGGCGGAGCTGCGCAGCCTAAGCCGCGCGGCCGAGGCCTTGAACCTGAGCCAGCCCGCGGTGAGCAAAATGCTGCGCGGGCTGGAGGATATCGTGCGACAGCCGCTGTACGAGCGTACCCCCCGAGGCATCACCCTGACCCAGGCCGGGCGGGATCTGCTGCCCTACGCCTGCGCGGTGAGCCAGAGCCTAGACCGGGCCACACGCTTCATCGAGGCGGACCGCTCAGGCCGCCCCACCATTCAGCACCTGGGGCTCTCCTGGAGCCTGATCCCCCGCTACCAGGCCCCCCTCCTCCGCTGGGCCGCGCAGGAAAACGCCCTGGAGCCTCACCTCACCCATGCCACCAGCCTCGAGCTCATCGAGATGGTGGGGGCCCGTGAGCTGGATGGGGCGCTAACCTTGAGCGGCGGGGAAAACCTGCCCGAGCCCCTGGAGGCCCGCCGGGTCGCGCTGGACGAAGCCATCCTGGTGGTGGCCCCCGACCACCCCTGGGCCAAGCTCGGAGGGATTCCCCTGGGCATGCTGGAGGGGGCCCGGATCCTGCTGCCCCAGCGCAGCTCGAGGCTACGCTTGCGGCTGGAGGGCCTGCTCCAGCGCCATGGAATCGTTCCTGCCCAGGTAGTGGAGTGCGGCAGCCCTTTCGGCGTACGGACCGCGGCAATTGCGGGGCTAGGGGTGGGCGTGGTCTGCCAGTCGTTTGTGCAGCTCGAGGTGGGCGCCGGGCTCCTCAGCAGCCTGATCATCGAAGGCTCCGGATTTTCGCTCAGCGTGCAGTGGATTACCCACCCCGAGCCGCCGGTGGGCTCCACCGCCCGCGAACTCACCGAGCGGCTGCTGTTCTTCCTCACACACACCCACTAGCGCGGGATCTGGCTCAGCAGGGCCTCGAGCTCCGCCAACAGGGCCTCGGCCCTTTCCTGCTGGGCTTCGCTCAGGGCACCCCGTTTGAGCCGGCGGGCCACCCGGGCCGCCCGCCCGTGCAGGGTGCCCACCGAATCGGCGGGGGTGGAGATCCGGCTGCGAAGGGCCGAGAGCGAGAGGTTGTGCTCTAGGGCCTGGCGCAGCAGCGCCTTGCGGGCCTCGGCATCGGGTAAGCGAGCGATCAGGCGGGCTTTGGAGTACTCAAGCTGCCCCTCCCGCAGGGCCCGCTGCAGCTCCTCGGGCAGGCCCAGTATGGGCAGGCGGTGCTTGTAAAAAGCCTCGAGGCTGATCCGCTGGTGCCGCTCAAACACCTCGCGGATGCGCCGCTCGAGCTCGGTTCCCCGTATACTTCCCCCGGCCTCCGGCGGCAGCCTCCGCTCGTTGTGAAGCTTGTGAAGCGCCCGAATCACCGCCCCCTGGGGTTCCTCCGAGGCCTTACGCCAGGCCTCAAACGCGGGCACCCCGGTCAGCTCCAGCACCAGGCGCTGGAGGTAGCCCAGGGTCTCCTCGTAGGTGGAGAGGTCCTCACGGTCCAGGTTCTCAGCCAGGGAGAGGCTGTAGGCCTCCGAATCCGAGAGGGTGCGAATGCGCGCCCGCAGGGCCTTGAGCCCCGCCAGGGCCGCGGCCCGCAAGCGGCGTTCCCCCACCACCACCTGATAAACCCCCTCCTCCAAGGGCCGCACCAGGATGGCGTGGATTTGCCCGTGCAGCCTGAGGTCCTGGGCCAGCTCATCCAAGCGTTTGGGGTTGAAGTATCGGCGGGCGTTCCAGGGGGCCGCCTGAAGCCGCTCGAGGGGGATCTCCACCTCCCCCTCTATCCCCGAAAGCACCGCGGCCTGCTTCTTTTCTAAGCCCTCCCGGTAGCCCACCAGGGCGGTGGTGTCCAGGGTGAACCGCCGCCCCTTGCTCCCCCCCTTGGGGGTCTTGGGTTGATGCGCGCTCATGCCAGCACCTCCTCAGCCAACTGACGATACTGGGCAGCGCTCGCGCTTTCGCCTTGATACTCGAGGATGGTCCGGCCCTGACTAGGGGCCTCCGCCAGCCGTACGGCCTCATGAATCACCGTCTTGAACACCGGCAATCCAAACTCCGGCAACTGGGCCAGCACCTGTTGAGCCAACAGGGTGCGGCCATCAAAGCGGGTAGCCAACAAGCCCAGAACCCTGAGCTCTGGATTGAGCTTGCCCTGAATGTAGCGCAGGCGCGAGAGCAGGGTGGTCAGCCCCTGCAGGGCAAAAAAGTGGGTGGCCACCGGAACAATGACCTCGTGGGCCGCACCCAGGACATTGATGGTGAGCATCCCCAGGTTGGGGGGGGAGTCAATGAGGATAAAGTCATAGTGATGGAGCAGCCCCGGGCTCAGGCTCGAGCGGAGCAGGGTCTCCCGGCTAAAGCGGTTGATCATGGCGAACTCCACATCCGCAAGCTCGATATCGGCGGGAACCACCTGCAGATTTGCGTCGTCGGTTTCATACACCGCTTCGGCCAGGTCCCCCTCCTCACGGGCCAACACACTGGAAAGGGTCTGTTCAAACCCTGAGGGGTCCAGCCCCATACCTACGGTGAGGTTAGCTTGTGGATCCGCGTCCACCAGCAGCACCTTGAGGCCACGCTCGGCCAGGGCGGCCCCCAGGTTGATGGCGGTGGTGGTTTTGGCTACCCCGCCTTTTTGGTTTGCCAGGGCAATCACTCGAGCCATACATCCATCATCTTACCCACAACGTTGTGGGTAAAGCCCTCGATCCTCACCTCTTCATATCGGAACCCCCCCGACATCGCGCCCCTTGGGTAAAGGAGCCCCTTGAAGCAAGGCCTGGGTTTTCGCGCTGCAGCTCCTTCATTTGGGTGGCTCCGCAGCTACCCACAACGTTGTGGGTAGCGCCCCTTCTCCAGGCCGCCCTGCAATCCTAAAAATGTTCGGAAGGGCACCCATCGAAGAAGGCCTATCAGGGGATACACCCTTGGCCCTAGGGTGCAGACATCCCCGACCGGACCCAGTCCGGTCGGGGATCCCGTTGCTCGTCCCTACAGGTTCACTCTTCGGTTCGCTTCCGGTAGTTCAGGCTCAGGAGCCGTTGCTCCGAGAGGAGCCGGGTGCTGTACGCGGTACTCTCCCGGGCCATCCGGTCGGAGACCCGAGGGTCATAATGCTTGTGAAGCCAAGCCAGGCTCTCCCCATGGGCCTCAAGGGCCTCCATCAGGGCCTGGGCTCGAGGCTCACTCCCCAAGGGGTGACCCCGGAGGTGCTCGAGGAGCGCCAAGACCTTCCCCCGAAGCACCTGGGCCTCCTCTTGGCTCCGGGCTTCCCTTTCCAGGAGCTCCGCCGCGTCCTGGATCAGGGCCTCCAGCTCCACCTTGCGCCAAGCCTCGGTGCCCTCTGGAGCGAAGGAGGGAAGGGGGTGGTGACTGCGTACCTCCCCTTCTGGCGTCCGCGCCACCACCTCCAGGGGCCCTACCCCGTTGGCCTGGAGCAGAAGGACCCGCCGCTCCCCCAGGGCAAAGGGGGCCAGGTGCCGCAGCTTACCGCCCAAGGCTACCCTTACCCCCAGGTTTACCGGACCCTTGAGGAAGGCCAACTCCCCCTCCAGGGCTTCCCCGAGCTCCCCTTGGGCCGCGTAGAAGTGGGTACCCCCACCCGCCAGGGCCAGGCTCACCATGAGCCTGCGGTCGAAGTCCTCGCCGAAACCGAAGGTGAAGGTATAAACTCCTGCCTCCGCGGCTTTTCTCGCCTCCTCGGCTAGGGCCTCGAGGTTGGTAAGGCCTACGTTGGCCAAGCCATCCGAGAGAAGCAGGACGAACCGCGGCCGAGCCCGGTCCCGGAGGAGCTCTGCCCCCTGCTTCCAGCCCGCGTGTAGGGCGGTCTGACCCCTGGCCTCCAAGCTACGAAGGAGCGTCCGGGCTTCCTTCGGAGAAAACCCCCCCACCAGCACCTCGTGATCGTAGGCCACCATAGCGAGCCGTGCCCCTTGAGGGAGGGAGGAGAGAAGGGCTGAGGCCGCGGCCTTGGCCTCCTGGAGTTTCTGGCCGGCCATGCTCCCCGAGCGGTCCAGAACGAGGACCGCCTCCGGGAGCACGGGCACACCCCCCACTGCCCGGAGCTCCACCCACACCAGGTCCCGCTCTGCCACCCGCGCCCGCAGCACCTCAACGTTCAGCGTCGCCTTATCCATCGCGCACCTCCGGGTTCATCTTAGGGGGGCCCCACCTTTCCGTCCGACGGAATCAGGCCCGATAGTTCCCCTCTCATGCCGGCCCGTAGCGTTCAACTTCGGCTTCCCTTGTGATTTTTCAGTCGGACGGAAAGCAGGGGAGCGATAAACTTAACAGAAATGAAGCGTTCAGCCTGGGATGTGTACCAAGAGGTCCTGGCCAAGGCTCGGGAGCTGGGTTTGCCTGGGGAAGAGGCGGAGCAAGCCAGGGCCCTCCTTTCCCTTCCCCAGGAGGCCTTCACGACCCTGGCCAAGGAACTCCGTCTGAAGCCCAAGTATCTCCGGCACGATCTGCTCCCTGTAGCCTTTCTGCCGCAGCCCCTCAAGGAAGCCCTAAGGCTTGGACTTCCCCTCCGTCATGCCCACAGGCTGTACCGGCTTCTCAAGAGGGGAGAGATCCGCCTGGAGGAGTTGGAGGGCCGCCCGCCCGAAGCTCTCCGGGGTTTGCCCTACGAGGAGGTGGAGCTAGACCCCATGAGCCCAGTCTGGATCTACCCCAAGGATCCGCGGCCCGAGGCCCTCTCTCCGGCGGTGGCTCGCGCCTTAGTGGTCCTCTATACCCGACCGGGGGAGCTGGTAGTGGACCCCTTGGCGGGCTACGGCACCGTGGTGGAGGCAGCCCTATCCCTGGGGCGTAGGGCCTGGGGCGGGGACATAAGGCCTATGGGCCCTCGAGTCGAACAGGCCGACATCAAGGACCTCTCGAGGCGATTTCGGGAAGAGGCGGCCCTTTTGTTCCTGCACCCGCCTACGTTCCGCTCCTGGCTCCGGGAGGAGGGCTACCGCGAGTCCCCCGAGGAGCGCTACGGGGCCTACGTGGAATACCTGCAAGGGCTCCTGGAGTACGCTCTTCCCGCCCTGCAGCAGGGCGGGCGGCTTATCCTAGCAGCCCAGCCTCGACACTCCCTGAGCTCCACCTCTCAGGCGGCGGGGCGGGATTTCTTCCTCGCGCCCTTTGAGCGGGCCCTGGCGGAGGTGGACCCGGCCCTGAAGCCTATCCACCACCACCAGGCGGTGAGCCGGGAGGGTCGGGGAAGCTGGCACCTCTTCGTAGCGGAGTTTCATGGGAAGCGGGAGAAGGCGAAATAGAAACCCACATGAACTGGTACGAAGAGACCCTGGAGGAGAGAAAGGAGCCCCTTCGCCACACCCCGGATCCTGAGGACTGCCGGCGCCTCAGGGCCGAGAGGCCAGAGCTGGCCCGCCGCTGGGTGGAGATGGAGTATCAGCGAATTTACTCTGTCCAATTTAGTATAAAGCATAATAACCAAGTATTCCGATAGCTCGGGGCGCTTCCTCGGGCCTAGCGGCCGGGTTCAGCAACCTGGGGCAGTAAACCCCCATCTAAGTACATGGCCCTATCGGAACACTTGGCCAGTATCGGAATACTCGGTCAAAACCGACCCCCGGCTATCGGAATACTTGGCGATCTGGAGGCTCAAGGGTTCGGAGGATTGGGGAATAAATTCGATCCCTTGGGCAATCCTCTCCGTTCTCAGCGGAGCCTTTTGGACTATCGGAATACTTGGCCAGTTGGGCCCTTCATGTATCGGGATACTCGACCAGTCGGCCTATGGGGTATCGGAATACTGGGTCATCGGGGTGGGGAGCCTATCGGAATACTTGGCGAAAACCCCACCCGGGATCCTCGGAATACTTGGATCTTTGGCAGACTCGCCCTCGGAATACTCGGTCAAAACCGACCCCGGCTATCGGAATACTTGGCGATTCAGCCCTCTAAACTATCGGAATACTCGGCCAGTTAGTCAAGATAGACCCGTGGCTGAGCCTTCTTTTCATTCCCGCTTGATGTTGTCAATTCATAATTCTTTTAAAATCAAAAAGGTTTCTTAAAACCCTCAACATCAGCCTTGCTGCTCCTGCAACGAGCGTGGTTGCTATAATCGGTCCCAATGGGGACCAATGGGCCGCAAGAGGGGACCGAGATTCGCCGCTTCGACGAGGCGAATGTGGCTCGACTGGGACTCATCAGCATTCAAGAGCGAATCCCCCCTGACTTCACCAGCTGGAGTGTGGAGTTTAGCCTCGAGGGCCGGCGGGCCCGCCTCTCCTGTGTGGCGGTCAGCGAACACGGCGGGGTGCCTCACGGCCTCGATAACGATGTGAGCCTGGCCCTGATCTCGCTGTACCAGGAGGCCGGAAACCCTGAGGATGGCACCATCGTGACCACGGCCTATCGCATCCTCTCGATCATCGGCTGGGATACCAGCGGGCACTACTACCGAGCCCTAAAGGAGAGCCTGGACCGCCTGACCACCGCCACCTTTACTGCGAGCGAGGCCTGGCGCAGCGGCAAGCGATGGACCACGGTAAAGTTTCGTTACATTGACCGATTGGAATACACCAGCGAAGATGACAAGTTGGGCTTTTCCGAGCGCAGCATTCTCAAAATCAAGCTGGCCCGGGAGATCGTGGACTCGATCCGGGCAAAGTACCTCAAACCGCTGGACCTGGGGTTCTTGACCAGCTTAGACCGCCCCCTGACCCGGGCCCTGTACCGCCTGTTGGACGCCCAGCGGGTGAGCCCGGACGGAAATGAGGTGACCCAGTTCCGCACCAACATCATCGAGTGGGCCGATGCCTGCAAGATTGTGGATAAGACCCCGACCCGTGTGCGCCGCACGCTCGAGGGGGCCCACAACGAGCTGGTGGAGCGGGGGTATTTGGCTGGGGTGGAGTACCAGGGGCGGGGGCCCAAGCAGGAGGTGATTTACACCTTTACCCGTCAGCCGGTGGTCTCGGAGGAGGCGCTCGAGGCCGCGGCCCGCCTCACCCGGTATGGGGTGGCCCGGCCGGTAGCCCAGGCTCTGGTCACCACCTATGGCCGCGAGCGGGTAGAGGAGCGTCTGGCCCGCTTTGAGGCTATTTTGGCCGCGGGGTATGCCCCCCGAAACCGGGCGGGCTTTTTGGTGGATGTGGTGCGGGATGAGGAGGGTAAATACGCGGATACCGAGGGGTTTGTCTCTCAGACCCGGCGGCTCGAGGCCGATGCCGTAAAGGCCCGGCGGGCAGCCTCGGCCCGACAGGCCGAGGAACGGCGTCAGCAGCAGGTAGAGGCCGAATGGGAAAGCCTGGATGAAAAGGGGCGGGCCACCAAAGCCATCCGGCTCCTGAGCTTTATCCTGCGCAAACACCTGCCCACCCGCTACTACAGCGGGCTGCTGGAGGCGTTCGAGCAGGGGCGCTTGAACCCCCGAGAGGTCGCCGAGGCGGCGGTGCGGGCCCAGGTGGAGCTGCAACTGGCCCCCTTTGCCCAGGACCTCATGGAGGCCGTGGACCAGGCGGCCGGCTAGCTTTGGCCGGGCCTGGAGGGATTTAGCACAAAAACCGCACAGGCCCTTGTGCGGGTGTGTGTGGGTGTGTTAGGTTTGGCCTGTGATCCTGGAAGCAAGCCCCCTGCCGGGGGAGCGACAGCGGGAGATTCTGCGCCTGGCCTTGCTGGTAGAGACCGTGCGGGTGAGCGAGCTGGCCGAGCGGCTGGGGGTTCATGAGATGACCATCCGGCGCGACCTCGAGGCCCTGGTGGCTCAGGGGCTCCTGGAACGGGTGCACGGGGGGGCCCGGCGCACCCAGAAAACGGGGCTCGAGTCGGCCTATGCCCAGCGGATCGGGCAAAACGCCGAGGCGAAAGGCCGTATCGCGCGCGCGGCGCTGCGCTTGATCTCTGAGGGCGATACCGTGGGGATGGACTCCAGCACCACGGCCCTGGCCTTGGCCGGGGTCCTGGGTACGGTGAAGGCCACCGCGGTGGTCACGGGGCTGGACGCGGCCAATGCGCTGGCGGGGGCCAACGTTCCCTTTCTGCTGGCCGGGGGGAGTTTTCACGCCCTCGCCCGGTCTTTTGTGGGCGGATTGCAGCGTGAGCTGCTCTCGCGGCTGAGGATCGACAAGGTGTTCTTCTCGGCCAAGGCCTGGAGCCCTGCCCAGGGCTTTAGCGATGTGCACCTGCCGGACGTGGAGGCCAAACAGGCCTTGATTGCGGCGGGGCGCTGCGTGATCGCCCTGCTCGACAGCAGCAAGCTCGAGCAGGAGGCGTTTTGCCAGATCGTGCCCACCGCGGGGGTGCAGGTCCTGGTCACCGATCGGGAACCCGGTCGGGCGGTCCGTGAGGCCTTGGAAGAGGCGGATGTACAGGTGATCGTGGCGGAAGGAGAGGCTGCATGAGACCAGAAGAAGTGTTGGAGCGGCTCAAGACCCAGCGGATCGAGACCCCCAGCTGGGGGTATGGTAACTCCGGCACCCGCTTCAAGACCTTCCCCGCCCCAGGCGCGGCTCGGAACGTGTGGGAGAAGATTGAAGACGCCGCCGAGGTTCATCGGCTTACCGGGATCGCCCCCTCGATCGCCCTGCACATTCCCTGGGACCGCACCGAGGATTGGGAGCGGCTCAAGCGCTTTGCGGAAGAGCGGGGCCTGCGGATTGGGGCGATCAACCCCAACCTGTTCCAGGAGGAGGAGTACAAACTGGGGAGCCTGGCCCACCCGGACCGGAAGGTTCGGGACAAGGCCGTCGCGCATGTTCTCGAGTGCATCGAGATCATGCGGGCCACCGGTTCCCGCGACCTCTCGCTGTGGTTGGCCGATGGTACCAACTACGCGGGGCAAGACCATCTGCGGGCCCGCAAGCATCGCCTGCGGGAGGCGCTCGAGCGGGTTTATGCCGCGCTGCCAGCGCATGGGCGGCTGCTCCTGGAGTACAAGTTCTTTGAACCGGGCTTTTACTTCACCGATCTCTCGGACTGGGGTACGGCGTACGCCCACTGCCTGGGCCTGGGGGAGCGCGCCCAGGTGCTCGTAGACCTGGGGCACCACGCCCAGGCCACCAATATCGAGGCCATCGTGGCCTTCCTGCTCGACGAGGGCCGGCTGGGCGGGTTTCACTTCAACGCCCGGCGCTACGCCGATGACGACCTGATCGTAGGAACCACCAACCCCTTCGAGCTGTTCTGCATCTACACCGAGCTGGTCCAGGCGGAGGAGGATCCGGACCCCGAGGTGCGGCGGACCGCGCAGGAGGTGGCCTACATGATTGACCAGTCGCACAACATCGAGCCCAAGCTCGAGGCCATGCTCTACAGCGTGCTCAACTGCCAGGAAGCCTACGCCAAGGCCTTGCTGGTGGACTACGTCGCCCTGCACCAGGCCCAGGCCCAAGGCGCAGTGTTGGAGGCCCACCGCATTCTGATGGAGGGCTTCCGGGCCGATGTGAGGCCGCTGCTCAGGGAGTTTCGAGAGGGGCTGGGTCTTCCCGTAGACCCCATACAAGCCCACCGCAACAGTGGGTATCTGCAGCGGGTTTCGGCCGAGCGGGGCACGGCGTCGGCGGGGGGTGGGTTCCCCAGCTAGAGCCGCGCCCGCCCGGACGACCCTCGAGCCGCGGCCGGCAAAGGTACCGCCGGACCGCTTTGACGCCAATGGCCTGAATAGAGGAGACCCTATGATCAAGGAACCCCCCCTGCCCAACCTCTGGGACGACCAGCACGCCGCTGGGATGAGCGAGCCGGAGCGTTTGCGCTATCGCTCCAACCTGCTGGGCTCGGATAAGCGCATCACCAACTACGGCGGAGGCAATACCTCGGCCAAGGTACGCATGAAGGATCCCCTGACCGGCGCCGAGGTGGAGGTGCTGTGGGTCAAGGGCTCGGGTGGGGATTTGGGCAGCATCGGGCTCGAGGGCTTCGCCACCCTATACCTGGATAAGCTCGAGGGGCTCAAGTCGCTGTACCGGGGCCGCCCGTTCGAAGACGAGATGGTGGGGTACCTGCCGCACTGCACCTTCAACCTCAACCCCCGCGCGGCCAGCATCGATACCCCCCTGCACGCCTACATCCCCTACCGGCACGTGGACCATGTTCACCCCGACGCGATCATCGCTATCGCGGCCAGCCGCGATGGGGAGCGCCTGACCCAGGAGATCTTTGGGGGGAAGCTGGGCTGGCTGCCCTGGCAGCGTCCAGGGTTTGATCTGGGGCTGAAGATCGCCCAGCAGGCCCAAAACCCCGAGTATGTGGGGGTGATCCTGGGGGGGCACGGGCTATTTACCTGGGCGGACACCGCTAAAGCCTGCTACGAGACCACCCTGCAGGTGATCAACCGGGCCACCGCCTGGCTGGAGGAACAGGCCTCGGCCCCCGCGTTTGGTGGACCCCAGCGGGCCGCGCTGGCCCCTCAGCAGCGGCGGGAGATCGCCGCTGCGCTGATGCCGCTGCTTCGGGGCAAGATTGGCCGCGAGGAGCCCAAGATCGGCCACTTCAACGACTCCGAGGCGGTGTTGGAGTTTGTAAACTCCCGGGATCTGGACCGGCTGGCCTCGCTCGGCACGAGCTGCCCCGACCACTTCTTGCGCACCAAAATTCGCCCGCTGGTGCTGAAGTTTGATCCGTCCCAGGGCCTTGGGGGGCTGGTTGCCGGTCTGGATGAGCAGCTTGCCGCCTACCGCGAGATGTACACCGCGTACTACCAGCGCTGCAAGCACCCCGACAGCCCCAGGATGCGCGACCCCAACGCGGTGGTCTATCTGGTCCCGGGGGTGGGGATGATCACGTTCGCCAAGGACAAGGCCACCGCCCGGATCGCGGGGGAGTACTACACCAACGCCATCCAGGTGATGCGGGGGGCTGAGGGGGTCAGCGCGTATGTGGGCTTGGAGGAGCAGGAGGCCTTCGACATCGAGTACTGGCTCTTGGAAGAGGCCAAGCTTCAGCGGATGCCCAAGCCCAAGTCGCTGGCGGGGAAGATCGCCCTGATCACCGGAGGGGCGGGTGGGATTGGCAAGGCCACCGCCGTGCGCTTTCTGGAGGAGGAGGCCTGTGTGGTGCTCACCGATATTGACCCCGCTCGGCTGGAGGAGGTGCAGGGGGAGCTGGCGGAGCGCTACGGTCCCGATCAGGTGCGCACCCTGCGGGCGGACGCCACCCTCGAGGCCGAGGTGGAGGCCTCGATGGCCCATGCCGCGGTGGAGTTTGGCGGGCTGGATATCCTGGTCTCCAACGCCGGGATCGCTTCGGCGGCCCCCATCGAGGAGACCACCCTGGAGATCTGGAACCGCAACATGGACATCCTGGCCAAGGGTTATTTCCTGGTCAGCCGCGAGGCTGTGAAGCTGCTCAAGCGGCAGGGCCTTGGGGGGAGTGTGGTCTTTGTGGCCAGCAAAAACGGCCTGGCGGCCTCTCCCAACGCCGCGGCCTACTGCACCGCCAAGGCCGCTGAGATTCACCTGGCGCGGGTGCTGGCCCTCGAGCTGGCCCCGGACCAGATTCGGGTGAATGTGGTCAACCCCGACGCGGTGTTGCGCGGCTCCAAGATCTGGAGCGGCAAATGGAGCCAGGAGCGGGCGGCCGCCTACAAGATCTCCACCGACGAGCTCGAGGAGCACTACCGCGCCCGCAGCCTGCTCAAGCGCAGCGTTTATCCGGAGGATGTGGCCGAGGCCATTTACTGGTTTGCTTCGGAGCGCTCGGCCAAATCCACCGGCAACATCCTCAACGTGGATGCCGGAAACGCGGTGTCCTTTACCCGCTAGCCATGCCTTCCTATCACCTGGCAATTGATCTGGGGGCCAGTGGGGGGCGGGTGGCGCTGGGCCGCCTCGAGGGGGAGCGGCTCGAGGTGGAGGTTCTGCACCGTTTTCCCAACGGCCCGGTGGAGCTGCCGGGGGGGCTGTACTGGGATGTGCTGGGGCTGTGGCGGGAGGTTGGCCACGGCCTCAGCCTGGCCGCAGAGCGGGCCTCAGGCCCCATCGCCAGCCTAGGGGTAGACAGCTGGGGGGTGGACTTCGCCCTGCTGGACGAGTATGGCCTGCTGATGGATGGGCTGCGCCACTACCGTGACCCCCGCACCGAGGGGCAGATGGAGCGGGCTTTTGCCCGGATGAGCCGGGAGGAGATTTACCGGACCACCGGGCTTCAGTTCATGCCCATCAACAGCCTGTACCAGCTCCTGGCGACCGAGGAGAGGAGCCCTGGGGTGCTGGCGCGGGCCCAACACTTCCTGATGGTTCCGGATCTGCTGCACTACTGGTTGACCGGACGGGCGGTCTGTGAGCGCACCAACGCCTCCACCACCCAGCTTTTTGACCCGACCCAGGGGGACTGGGCCTGGGGGTTGATCCAGGCCATGGGACTGCCCCAGGCGATGCTGGGGCCCCTGGTAGAGCCGGGTAGCCGGTTGGGCCCGCTCCTCCCCCCGTGGGCCTCCCGCTGGGGTCTGAGGGACGCGGAGGTGATTGCCCCCGGCACCCACGACACCGCCAGTGCGGTGGCGGCGATTCCGGCGGAAGGGGAGGGGTGGGCCTATATCAGCAGCGGCACCTGGTCGCTGGTGGGGCTCGAGACCGCCCAACCGCACATCACCCCCCAGACCCTGGCCCTCAACCTGACCAACGAGGCCGGGGTTCACGGGACCACCCGACTGCTGAAAAACGTGATGGGGCTGTGGATCTTGCAGGAGTGCCGCCGGAGCTGGGGCGACCCGGAGTGGCCCCAGCTCTACGCCGAGGCCGAGGCGGTATGCCCCCGGGGCTCGCTGGGGGCGTATATAGACCCCGACCATCCCAGCTTCCTGCATGCCGGCAGCGATATGCCGCAACGGGTGGCCGTCTACTGCGAACGCACCGCTCAGCCACTGCCCCAGGGGCGGGGAGCGGTGGTGCGCTGCGTGCTGGAGAGTCTGGCTCTTAAGTACCGCTGGGTGCTCGAGGGCCTGGAGCGGGTGACCGGACAAACCCTCCATACCCTGCACGTGGTGGGAGGGGGTTCCCAGATCGACCTGCTCAATCGCCTCATCGCTGCGGCGACGGGTCGAGCGGTGATTGCGGGCCCGGTCGAGGCTACCCTGATGGGGAACCTGCTGGTACAGGCTGAGGGCTGCGGGGTGCTCGAGCCTCAGCAGCGGCGCCGGGTGGTGGCGGCCTCGAGCACCCTGCGGCGGTACGCCCCGGAGCATTTCTCGGACTGGATCACTCCTTACATGCGGTTTGCTGAGCTGATCGCGGGCCAGAATTGATGGGGCATGCCCCAGCCCCTGGGCTCGCGCGGCAATCCCGCAGCTGCCACTGTGCCCTTGCCCAGCTCGCGCTCGAGGCGTATGGTTCCGCCGTACTGGCTCGGATGTGGTCTTTGGTCGGCGTCCCGCCTAGAATTGGCCTATGAGCAAGCCTGAAGTTTGGTTGCGCGGTCCCCTGGAGGGGTTTCCCCCTATCCTGATGCCGGTGGCCCAGGCCCTGCTGCAAGCTTCGGAGGACCTGGGGGCTGCTCTGGACCTCACCCCCGAACAGCTTTGGCTGCGGCCCGGTGGGGCCGCCTCGGTGGGGTTTCACCTACAGCACCTGGTGGGCAGCACCGACCGCCTCCTGACCTATGCCGCCGGTGGGCAACTGAGCGAGGAGCAGTTAGGGTTCCTGCGCGGCGAGGGCGAGCCTTCGGGGCATGCAGCCCAGCTCGTGGCACAGGCGCGGGAAGCACTGGAAGGTGCGGTCGAGGGGATAAGGCGCACCCCCGAGACCAGCCTCCTCGAGCCGCGCGAGGTCGGGCGGGCCAGGCTGCCGAGCACGGTGCTCGGACTCCTGTACCACCTCGGTGAACACAGCAGCCGCCATGCCGGGCAGATCATCACCACCGCCAAGGTCGTGCGGGGGCTGGGAGGGTTGGCGAAGGAGCGGATAAACCGGGGCGAGTAGCCCTACAATGCGGCGGGTGAAGGGTGACAACTCCTCAGACTGGAAGTCCGAGGCTTCTCGGTTCTTACAGAAACCTTCTGATTCCTCCCCGCATTTCAATGCGGGTAGGAAGCGAAGGTATCCGCGTAGCGGACGGCACAGTGTGCGGCTTGGGAAGCTGGGCAAAGCCCAGTGCGTAATCGGCAAACTGATTTGTGGCACAATACCCTCATACACAGAGCAGAAACCGTCGTGCTCAAGCTGCGCAACCCCGGAGCAGGCAAGCGGCGCTGGCTCGACCAGACCG
>NZ_QWLB01000041.1 GCF_003574355.1 Meiothermus granaticius NBRC 107808
AGCCGAACTTCTGAGGCGAAGCTCAGAGCTGCACCGTCACCTCTGCCCTCGCCAGGTGCTGGGGGTGCGGATGGGGGTGTGGGCGGGGGAGCTGCTGGGGCTGGAACTGCCCCAGAAGGGTAAACGCTTGCTGGTGGTGGTGGAGACCGATGGCTGCTTTGCCGATGGGGTCTCGGTGGCCACAGGGTGTTGGCTGGGGCGGCGTACTATGCGCTTGCTGGACTACGGACGGGTGGCCGCGACCTTCGTTGATACCCAAAGCCTGCGGGGGATGCGGCTGGCCCCCCGGCCGGGGCTGCGGGAACAGGTGCAGCAGGGGCGGAGGCTGGGACAGCGGCGGTGGGATGCCTATATGGAGGCCTACCAGGAGCTTTCGGCGGAGGAGCTGTTTAGGCTGGAGTGGGAGCCTTCCTTGGACTGGGTGGGTGAGCTGGTGGGTAAGCCCAGCCAACGGGCGGTGTGCGCGGGGTGTGGGGAGGAGGTGCTGAATGGCAGGGAGGTCCGTGGGGAGGGGCTAGTCCTGTGCCGGGCTTGTGCGGGTGTCTCCCCCTACCAACCCGCCGGGAGGCCGCCTGGAGGTCGCTAGAGCGTCCTACACGTATTTAGATTTAGAGTTAGCTATGGGGAGATTCGAGCCTATAACAAACCCTGTCTCAATGCCCTGATGGCTGCTTGGGTCCGGTCGGAAACGGAAAGCTTGGCTAACAACTCCTCCACGTGGGTTTTCACGGTGCTCAGGGAGATGCCCAGGTCTTGGGCGATTTGCTTGTTGGATAAACCTTCAGCAATTAACCGCAATACCTCGAGCTCACGCTTCGTAAGCTGAACTTGAGTTTCACCTGGTACATTGAGCTGACCCAGCACAATATGGGCGATCTGAGGGTCAAGGTAAATGGATCCCATGGCAGCTGCCCGCAGGGCTAGCAACAATGAGGCCGGATCAGAGGACTTTAGGCAGTAAGCATCCGCTCCTGCGGTCATGGCGGCTAGCACCTCGGTCTCGAGCTGGTGTACGGTGAGCATCACCACCCGTACTCCAAAGCGTTCCTTGATCTGCCGAGTGGCCTCAATCCCGTCCATGCCGGGCAGACCGATGTCCATGAGCACCACATCAGCAGGGGTATAGGCAAGCTGCTCCATACCCTCCTCGGCGCTCCTACCTTCGCCCACCACCTGCAGATCGGGTTCGCGATTGATGGCGACCCGTAGCCCATCACGGGTAAAGGCATGGTCTTCGACAATGAACACTCGAGTGAGCATTTTACTCACTAACCCCTACTGCATCCGAGTTGATTGTTATCGAGCGATCAGATAAGGGTAGCTCAACCTGGAAGAGGCTGCCCCCGCCAGGGCGCTCAAGGTAACGGATACTTCCTCCATGGGACTCAGCGATTTGGCGAGCCAGATATAGGCCTAAGCCTTTGCCTCCCCCGGCACGGTTGCTGGAGAAGCGGGTGAAGAGGCGCTCACGGATTTCTGCAGGAACGCCCGGTCCCCGGTCGGCAACGCTGAGCGTGGCCAGGCCCCTCTCCCCTTCCAACCATACCTCGACCTGGCTTCCGGGTGGAGCGAAGCGGGCGGCGTTGTCGAGGAGGTTTTGTACCAGTCGGCGGAGCTCCCCTTCCCTCCCAGCAACCTCCAAACGCTCAGGGGTATATACCTCCACTTGCAAGCCTCGCTCCTTCCAAAGCCCGCTCAGACGCTCTATGGCCTCTTGCACCAGCTTCACGAGGTCCAGGAGGGCCTTGGGTGGGGAATCCTCGCCACTTTCGAAGCGGGCTACCAGCAAAAGCTGATCGGCTAGCTCGAGCAGGTCCTGGTTGGCCTCGAGACCGTTCTTCAGATTTTTACGGAAGTCTTCCGATAGCTCGCCATAAGCTCCTTCCAAAGCCAGCCGCATGTTCATCGCGTTCGCTAGGAGCGGGGTGCGTAGGTCGTGGGAGAAGGCGTAGATGAGGTCACGGATAACGCCATTGCGGTGGGTTAGCTCAGTTTGCTGACGCTGCAGGCGGGCAAAGAGTTCAGCTTTACCCAAAAGGGCCTGTAGTGCGGGGATGAGTTCGGAGAGGAAAGGGACTGCGCCCTCGAGCCGTATGTTCTCAAGTAGGAGCAAGAGGTCGGGGCGGATCTGGCCACAGAGGAAAATCCGCCCAGAGAGAATCAGCTGCCGTACCGGTTTCTGGCTGGCGGAGGGAACCTCCTCTGGGGTTGCCCAGCCTTTAGGGGTAGCGTACACCCGTGGTCCCCACTCCCTTCCCTTTAGAGGAACGACGGCTGCGGCGTCGGCCTCGAGGAAGTTGCGCAATACCAGGGCAGATCGCTCGAGGAGTTCGGCAGGGGTGAGCGGTCCGGAGAGGTCCTCGACGAGTTGGCGCAGTTGCCGCTCGCGCTTAGTACGGCGCTCCTCGAGGCGCACTTCAGCCAGACGGCCCGAGGACTGGGCAGCTTGCAAGCTCAACAGGGCTACCAGAAAGAACGAGAGCGCGGTGAGCGAGCGGTTTAGGATAGCGGTAGCGTCCAGCCCGCCTCCTTGCTGCGCGTTTAGGATCCCCGCCCCCAGGTTTGCCAGCAGCGCTAAGAAGGTCATGGTGGCAGTGAAGCGAGGAGAGAAAGCCAGGGCGGTCAGAGCAATGGGTACGTTGTAAAGAATAGCCACCACCAAAGCTTGTGGGGTCATCACATCGGCCAAGAACACCCCACCGATTAAGAGGGCGCTGATCAGCGCCAGAGCACGCATCGAAACCAGTATAGTTCCCGGCCTCACACAACCACCACCAGCACTTCCAAGACCCCCTTTCTGGGCAAGGCGTACACTTGACCGGCCTACCCCCAGTGAGCTGCCCCCCGGGGCAGATCCAGAACCACCAGACCCCGCCACCGAGCCTTCTTGGGTGGACCCTCCAACCTCTGCCAGGCCTGCTTCTGGAGGGCTTGCCACAGGCCAGACAAGAGGTAAGGTCCCTCAAAGCGCAACGCCCCTTTCCAGAGAGCGAAGCCTCGACCCGATCGCGCAACGACACCCCGTAACTGTGGGGCGGACTCGAGACCGGGCTTAGGAAGGGCGAGCGCCATACCGGGAGCCTGGCCTCATTCTGCGCCGCGGTGAGCCAAAGACCCAGAGGCCAGACGGCCCGGGGGATCGGTCAGATGACCGATCCTGGCCGCCTCCCGGCGGCTGTCGCGGCAAAGTGGGCAGGGTCTAGCCTGGGCGGAGGAGGTGGAGTGTGTCGCCGATTGAATATGCGCTTATAGGCATCATCTCCTTGGCACTTCTGGTCTACCTGGTCTATGTGATTATTGCCCCCAAGAGGTTCTAACATGTCAACCCTTTTGCCCAAATCTCAGCGTCCGCGTAATCTGGAGCGCTCAAGAGGCCTCTTTGACCCCGAGCTGTCACGCCAGGCTCTGAAGGAAGCCTTTCGCAAGCTTAATCCCCGTCTCATGGCGAAAAACCCGGTGATGTTTGTAGTGGAGGTGGGAACCGTGGTGGTACTTTACCTCACGGTTCGCTCGGCCCTCACTCAGCCTTCGCAGTTTGCTTATGGAGCTGCGATTTTTGTTCTGTTGTTGCTCACACTGCTCTTTGCTAACTTTGCCGAGGCTTTGGCCGAGGCCCGGGGCCGGGCCCAGGCCCAGAGCCTGCGTGCAGCCCGGGCTGACCTCAAGGCTTTACGCCTGACCGAGGATGGGGTAGAAGAGGTCTCTAGCACCGTCCTTCGCCGTGGCGATCGAGTGCGGGTAGGGGAGGGGCAGTTCATCCCCGCCGACGGCGAGGTGATCGAGGGGTTGGCCATTGTGGACGAGTCGGCCATCACCGGGGAGTCAGCCCCGGTAGTACGCGAAGCGGGCAGCGACTTCAACGGAATCACCGCCGGGACCCGGGTACTCACCGGGCAGATCGTGCTAGAGGTAACCTCCAATCCTGGTGAGAGTTTCTTAGACCGGATGATCGGCCTGGTGGAAGGTGCAGCCCGCCAGAAGACCCCTAACGAGATTGCCCTTACCGTTTTACTGGCAGCCCTCACGGCCATTTTTCTGATTGTTACCATCACCCTCCTGCCCTTTAGTCTTTACGCCGGCCAGGGAATCAGCCTGACCACACTGGTGGCCTTGTTGGTATGCCTGATCCCTACCACCATCGGTGGGCTGCTCTCGGCCATCGGTATTGCCGGGATGGATCGGGCTCTCAGGGCTAACGTGATCGCTAAGTCGGGCCGAGCAGTGGAGGTCGCGGGGGATATCGACACCCTATTGCTGGACAAGACCGGAACCATCACCTTAGGGGACCGTCAGGCTACCGAGTTCATTCCAGTGCAGGGGGTAGGCCGGGAGCGGCTGGCCTGGGCGGCTTTAGCCGCCTCACTTCACGACACCACCCCCGAGGGCAAGAGCATCGTGCGGTTGGCCCGCGAGCAGGGGGCCCAGTTGGAGGAGGCCTCATTGGCAGGATCGAAGGGCCTCGAGTTCACCGCTCAGACCCGTATGTCCGGGACCGATCTGCCTGGTGGGATACGTCTACGTAAAGGAGCCTCGGACCGCATCGCCGAGCTGGCGCGACAGGCGGGGAACCCGGTTCCCCCAGACTTGACCCTGCGGGTAGAGGAGGTGGCCCGCCGGGGGGCTACCCCACTGGTGGTAGCGGAGAACGAACGGGTCTTGGGGGTAGTGGCCCTTTCAGACATCGTGAAATCGGGAATCCGCGAGCGCTTTGCCCAACTGCGGCGGATGGGTTTGCGCACGGTGATGATTACCGGTGACAACCCGCTTACAGCTCAAGCCATTGCCAAGGAAGCCGGTGTGGATGATTACATTGCAGAGGCCAAACCGGAGGACAAGCTACGCCTAATCCATGAGGAGCAGACCAAAGGCCACCTGGTGGCGATGATGGGCGACGGCACCAACGATGCTCCGGCCTTGGCTCAGGCCGACGTGGGGCTGGCCATGAACTCAGGCACCCAGGCCGCCAAAGAGGCCGCCAACATGATTGACCTGGACTCTGACCCCACCAAGCTCTTGGAGGTGGTGGAGATCGGTAAGCAACTTCTCATCACCCGTGGAGCACTCACCACCTTTTCCGTAGCCAACGACGTGGCCAAGTTCTTCGCCATCCTCCCCGCGATCTTTGTGGGGGCTTACCCTGAGCTACAGGCTCTCAACATTATGCGCCTGGCCACCCCGCAAAGCGCTATCCTCTCGGCGGTGATCTTCAACGCCCTCATCATTCCCTTGCTCATCCCCCTGGCTTTGCGAGGGGTGAGTTACCGGCCTATAGGGGCTGATGCCCTGTTATGGCGCAACCTGTTGATCTACGGCTTGGGAGGGGTAGTCGTGCCCTTCATCGGCATCAAACTCATCGACCTGATCTTGGTCGGGATAAGTCGCTTGTGAGGGGTTAGGATGCTGGATCTCGCCTATGTTTTGCTGACCCTGCTCTGTTTTGCTCTTTTTCTTCTGTACGTCTACGGAATGGAGCAAATTCGGGACTAGGAGGATGTATGTTGGCCGGCGTCGTACAGATACTGATAGTGCTCATACTCATGACTGGACTAGCGGCTTTGGTGGGGGGGTATCTGGCTAGGGTGTTCACCTTGCCCGGGCACTGGGCCCTCGAGCGCCTCACCTATCGCCTGCTGGGGATTGACCCTGTGGAAAAGATGTCCTGGCAGCGCTACGCCTCGGCGCTGGTGCTGACCAATCTCCTCATGATGCTGCTGGGCTATCTCCTGTTGCGCTTGCAGGGGTGGCTCCCTCTCAACCCCGGCCACTTGCCCCCGCAAAGCCCCGACCTAGCTTTTAACACTGCCGCCTCCTTCGTGACCAATACCAACTGGCAAAGCTACGCCGGAGAGACCAGCCTTTCCAACTTTAGCCAGATGGCGGTGATCACCTTCCTGATGTTCGTCAGCGCCGCCACAGGTCTGGCTGCCGGGGGGGCTTTCATCCGCGCCCTGAGCCGCGCGGGATTCGCCGCGATCGGCAATTTCTGGGTGGACCTCACCCGGGTGACCTACCGGGTGCTGTTGCCGCTGAGCTTTGTGCTGGCCGTGGTCTATGTGCAGCAGGGCGTGCCGCAGACCCTGAGCGCCGGGGTGCTGGCCACTACCCTGGAAGGAGCCCCGCAGCAGATCGTGCTGGGGCCGGTGGCCAGCCTCGAGTCCATCAAGCACATAGGCACCAACGGAGGCGGGTTTTTCAACACTAACGCCGCCCATCCCTACGAGAACCCCACCCCCCTCACCAACGCACTGCATATCCTGGCGATGCTCCTCATCCCCTCAGCCCTTACGTACACCTTCGGCAGCATGCTGGTCCGCAGGCGGCAGGGCTGGTTGTTCTTTGGCACCTTTCTGGTTCTGTTTGTCGGATTTTTAGCCCTGGTCTACACCGCTGAGCAACGGGGTAACCCCCTACTCAGCAAAGTTGGCGCAGATCAAAGCCTCACCGCTGGACAAAGCGGCGGGAATCTGGAGGGGAAGGAGCTTCGCTTCGGTATCGCTCAGACCAGCCTCTTCATCACCACCACCACCGCCGCCACCACCGGATCGGTGAATGCCATGCACGACTCCCTCACCCCCCTGGGCGGCCTGGTCCCCCTGGCGCAGATGATGCTCAACGTGGTGTTCGGCGGGGAAGGAGTTGGGTTCATTAACCTCGTTCAGTATGTGATCCTGGCGGTGTTTATCATCGGTCTGATGGTTGGGCGTACCCCGGAGTTTTTGGGGAAGAAGCTCGAGGCCAAAGAGGTCTCCCTCACCACGTTGGCCTTGCTGGCCCACCCGGCGAGCATCCTGGGGTTCACCGCGCTGGCCCTGGTCTGGCCCGGTGCGCTCAGTAGTCTGGGCAATCCCGGAGCGCACGGGTTCAGCGAGGTGCTCTACGCCTACACCTCGGGTACCGCCAACAACGGTTCGGCCTTCGCTGGACTCAATGCCAACACGCCCTTCTATAACACCACCCTTGGCCTGGCTATGCTCTTTGGCCGCTTCCTGACCCTCTTGCCCATGCTCGCTGTAGCTGGATCGCTAGCCGCCAAGCGCTCTTTGCCGCAGACCGCCGGGAGTTTTTCTACCGAGACCGGGCTGTTTGGCGGTGTGCTGGTGCTGGTGATCCTCATAGTGGGGGGCCTTACTTTTTTCCCGGCCCTAGCTCTGGGGCCCATTGTGGAGCACCTACAGATGCTTGCAGGAAAGACCTTTTAGGAGGTGTGTATGCGCCCGTTACCCGAGACCCCTCTGGCCTCTCTTTGGCGGCCAGCATTGATGATCACGCTGCTCCTTTGGCTATTGACCGGGCTGGCTTATCCGCTGCTGACCACTGCGGTGGCCCATGTCCTCTTCCCCTATCAGGCCCAAGGCAGCCTCTTGAGGAAGGAGGGGAAGGTGGTTGGCTCGAGGCTGATTGGCCAAGCCTTCACCTCGCCCCGTTACTTCCACCCACGGCCCAGCGCTACCTCTCCAGAGTCCTACAACGCTGCGCAAAGCAGTGGCAGCAACCTGGGCCCGACCAACGCCAGGCTGATCCAGGCTGTGCAGGAAAGGGTGCGGCAGTATCGACAGGAGAACGGTTTGGGGGATGGGGTGCCGGTCCCCGTGGACGCGGTCACGGCCTCGGGGTCTGGCCTGGACCCAGATATCTCTCTGGCCAACACCCAGCTGCAGGCGGCGCGGGTGGCAAAAGCCCGAGGAATCCCCCTGGAGCGGGTGCGCCAGCTCATTCGCGAGCACATCCGTCCACGCCAGTTCGGCCTGCTGGGTGAGCCCAGGGTGAATGTCCTCGAGCTCAACCTGGCCCTGGATGGGCTACGCTGAGGTTTGTGGAAGGGCTGCCCGACCCCCAGCAGTTGCTCGAGGCCATCCTGAAGGGCGGTCGGGGTCGTCACAAGATCTACGTAGGGGCCGCCGCCGGGGTGGGTAAGACCTACCGAGCACTGCAGGATTTGCGCGAGCGCCTCGAGGCTGGTGTGGATGCGGTGGTGGGCTACCTTGAGACCCACGGGCGGGCCGACACCGCCCGGATGGCCGAGGGTCTGCCCATCTTCCCGCGCAAGCAGCTGGAGTACAAAGGGGTGACCCTCTCAGAAATGGACCTGGAGGGGCTGCTCGAGCGCCGCCCGGCGTTGGTGTTGGTGGACGAGCTGGCTCACACCAACGCCCCCAGCTCCAAGAATGCTAAGCGCTATCAGGATGTGGAGGAGCTGTTGCAAGCGGGGATCAGTGTGATCTCCACTATGAACATCCAACACCTGGAGTCATTAAACGACCTGGTAGCTCGCCTCACCGGAGTACAGGTAAAAGAGCGCGTACCCGACCGAGTACTGCTGGATGCTGATGAGGTGATCCTGGTGGACGTGACCCCAGAGGTGCTGCAAGAGCGGCTCCAGGCGGGCAAGATCTATCCCAAGACCAAGATCGAGCAGGCCCTGGCCAACTTCTTTACGGTGGAGAACCTGGCCGTGTTGCGTGAGCTGGCCCTGCGCAGTGTGGCGGATAAGGTCGAGGAGGATGCCTCAGCAGGGGAAGACTCCCCGGCCATCAAGGAGCGCATCGCCGTGGCGGTGACCCCGAGTCCCAAAGACGTCTTGCTCATCCGCCGCGGCGCCCGCATGGCCAGGCGGATGCGGGGCGAGCTGTACGTGGTGTATGTGAGGAATCGCCGCCTCTCCCGTGAGGAGGAGCGAGTACTGGATAGCCACCGAATCATCACCGAGAGCCTCGAGGGCCACTTTTATCGCCTCGAGGGTCGCGACGTCGCCGGGGCACTGGCAGATTTTGCTAAGGAGCACGGCATCACCCAACTTGTCCTGGGCGAAAACTCCAACCCTACTTGGCGCAATTTCTTCCGCCTGTCAATCATCCAGCGACTGATTTATCTGACCCATGACATCGATATTCACATCATAGACCGGCGGGTAGAAGGGCATTAAGTATCAAGAGGGCAGGCTCTTATCAGGAAAATTGAAAGATCCTAAGCAAAGTGTATTTCTGACTGAGCCAAACATCGAGTGCTTCTAAGGCACAATAGGCTTAGAACCACGTCCCATAGGTACACTAGCCCAAACATCTTTCCCGGCTGCATACCGCATCCTCCCCAAACACTATGTTGCTCAGGCCAGCGACTTTTCGTCCTCGTCGCCAATGCGTTCGCCGCTGGGGTTGTAAATCTGCCCGAGTACCTCCTCGCGCAAGGGCGCGCCATCCTTGGGGTAGCGGCTCAGTTTTTCACCGCGCTGTTTGCGAGCGATGCGATCCGCCAGCGCGCGCTGGACCTCGAGACAGGCATGCTCGAGGGACTCGTCTGAACCCTTCCAGGCTACAAAGTGGTAGGTCTGTCGGCTGATGGGAACGGTCTGTTCGGCCCTGGCCCAGTGTCGGGGGGCTAGCAGACTGCGTTCAGCTCAGCATCCTTAGGACAGGTTTTGGGGGTTTTAGAGTGTGTTTATCTTTGCTGATCCAGCGCAGACGGGCCTGGGTCATGCCGCAGCGAAAACTGCCCTTGCTTCAGACCTTGATAAGTCCCCATCAGGCTTCGCCTGACCTGGGGGTGGGTGAAGGGGAAAGGGGGTCAGACACTCCTCAGCAAAACCCAGCTCCTCAGGGGCTCAAGCCGAGAAAAGTGAACATATCCATTCCGTACAGTGAACTCCTCGTAACCCAAGGCATCAAAGAGGTGAGTTCCTTCAGAAAAGCTAACTGGTAAAGCAAGTTCACAGGGTACCCGGGTGTTGTTGAGCACCACCAGCACCCGTTCATCCCCTAAAACTCGGTAGAAGCTGAACACCCGGTCCTCGGCGTGGGCCACCTCGAACGCGCCCCGTCGCAGCACGGGATGGGCCCGGCGCAGGGCCAGCAGTTGACGCACGCTGGCTCGAATCTCTGGCTTCCAACCCTTCGGCTGCCAGATCATCGACCGGCGGCAGTCGGGGTCGTTGCCGCCCTCCATTCCGTTCTCGTCGCCGTAGTAGAGCATGGGGGCACCGGGGTAGGTGAGAAGGAAGGTGAAGAGAAGCTGTGCGACTTTAGGGTCTCCACCGCACTCGGTAAGAGCACGCGGGGTGTCGTGGCTGCCCAGGAGGGTCAGCATCCCCCACTCCGAACCCTCGGGCAGCCGCTCGCGCAGCAGGGTGAGGGCGCGGGCGAAGCTGTCGGCGGCCAGGGCGTTCTTGAGGAAGAAGTCGAAGAGCAGCTCCCGCAAGCGGTAGTGCATCACCCCGTCGAAAGTGTCACCTTGCAAGAAAGACCAGGGGTCGCGCCACTCCTCGGCTACCAGGTAGGCTTCGGGGTAACGCACCTTCACCGCCTGCCGCAGTCGTTGCCAAAAAGGGGTCTCAATCTCATAGGCCACGTCCATACGCCAGCCATCGGTACCGCGCCCCAGCCAGTACAGCACCACCTCACGCACGAAGGCTTCAACCTCGGGATTACGGGTGTTGAGCCGGGGCAGCCAGCCCACCCCGCCGCAGGTGGCGTAGTTGGGTAGCTCCGGCTGCAGGGGGAAGCCGTAGGGCGTGAACCAGTCGCGGTAGGGTGAGCGCTCGCCCTTCTCGAGCACGTCCCTGAAGGGCGCGAAGCCCATGCCGCAGTGGTTGAACACCCCGTCGAGCACCAGCCGCATGTCCCGCTTCTTGACCTCTCGCACCAGCCGGTCAAAGGTGGCTTCGTCTCCGAAGTGGGGGTCAATCTGAAAATAGTCGTAGGTGTCGTACTTGTGGTTGGTGGCGGCCTTGAAGATGGGGGTCAGGTAGAGCGCGTTGCACCCCAGGTCTGCGATGTACTCCAGGCCCTCGATGACACCCTCGAGGTCCCCCCCAAAGAAGTTGTCGCGGGTGGGGGCCGCCCCCCAGGGCTCGGTGCCGGGGGGGTCGTTGGCGGGGTTGCCGTTCTTGAAGCGCTCGGGAAAGATCTGGTAAAAGATGGCGTCTTTAACCCAGTCGGGGATCAGCACGATGCTACTCCTTGAGACCGGTGTTGGTGATCCCGGCGATGAACTGCCGCTGTGCGGCCAGGAAGGCCAAGACGGCTGGCAGGGTAACGATGGTGGCGGCTGCACTGAGCAACGTCCAGAAAACCCCGTACTGCCCCTGGAACATGGCCAGGCCCACCTGCACGGTGCGCATGTCCGGTGAGTTGGTCACGATCAGCGGCCAGAGAAAATCGTTCCAAGCGAAGAGGAAGGAGAAGATGGCGTTGGCCGCCATCACCGGGGTGGACAGGGGCAGCACGATGCGGAAAAAAATCGTCAGGCGTCCGGCGCCGTCTATAAGGGCGGCTTCCTCGAGTTCCCTCGGCAGCGAGAGGAAAAACTGGCGGAAGAGGAAGATCGCAAAAGCCGAGACTGCCCGCGGGATAATCAGGGCGTTGTAGGTATCAATCCAGCCCAGAGCGTTTACCACCAGGAAGCTGGGGATGAGCGTCACCGGGAAGGGAATCATCATGGTGCCCAGCACCCCGAAGAACAGCAGGTCGCGCCCCACGAAGCGCATCCGGGCGAAGGCGTAACCGGCCATGGCCGATAAGAGGGTCTGGGCGAGGACGATTCCCACCGTCATCACTGCACTGTTGAGGAAGAAGCGGGGAAAGGGCGCGGCCTGCCAGGCTTTGGCGAAGTTCTCCCACTCAAAATGCACTGGGAACAGCAGGGGTGGCTGGTATAGCGCACTCTCAGGCTTGAGGGCGGTGGTGAGCATCCACAAAAAGGGCATGGCCGAGAGGAAGGCCCCACCCGCCAGCAACAGGTGGATCAGCACGGCTTTCCAAGGCTTAGGCATCGTCCTGCCCTCCTCGAGTCAAGCGGAACTGGATCACCGTAACCAAGAAGATCAGGGCAAACATCACGTAGGCCACCGCTGAGGCGAAGCCCAGCTCGCTATAGCGAAAGCCCTGCCGGTAGAGGTAGTAGCCCAGCACATCGGTGCTTCCCAGGGGTCCCCCCGAGGTCATCACATAGACCAGATCGAAGACCTGGAAGGCATCAATCAGGGCTGTAACCACCAGGAAGAAGGTGGTTGGAGCTAGCAGAGGTAGCGTGATGTGGCGGAATTGCTGCCAGGAGTCCGCCCCATCCAGTTGGGCCGCTTCATAGTAGGTCTTGGGGATCCCCTGCAGAGCCGCCAGGTAGACCACCATGTTGAAGCCCACCCGCTTCCATACCCCAACCACGATCACAGCCACCAGGGCCCAGGAGGGGTCGCTGAGCCAGGAGGGCCCCTCGAGGCCCACCTCCGCAAGCCCCCGGTTCACCACCCCCTGAGTCGGATCGAAGAGGTACTTCCACACCACCCCGCTGGCCACAGTAGGGGTAATCACCGGTAAGAAGTAGAGCACCCGATACAGGGCCTGCCCCCGGATGGGCTGATTGAGCAGCACGGCAACCAAAAGGCCGAGGGCCAGCGCTAAAAGGGTCACCCCGCCTGCGTAAAGCAGGGTGACGCGCAATGAGTTCCAGAACTCTCCAGAGGCCAGCAGCCTGGTGTAGTTGGCCAGACCTACAAATTCCCGGTGCGGGGAAAGCCCATTCCACTCAAACAGCGAGAGATAGAGCGAGTAGAGGGCCGGGTAGAAGTTGAAGGTGCCCAGCACGGCCACCGTGGGCAGCAGGAAGAGCAGGGCTGACGGTAACTCGCCCAGGGTACGCCTCCAACCTCGGTGGACAGCGGTGCTGGTTGGCTGAAGGCGTACCCCGTTCATCAAGTCCCCCTTTGCCCTAGCGCAGCAGCGGTGCAACTTCCTGTGCGGCGCGCTCGAGCGCATCCTTGGGGCTTAGCCGCCCCAACAGGGCTTCTTGCACGTACTTGGCGAAGATGTCCGAGATCTGAGGATAGCGGGCCACCGGGGGGCGGGGCCGGGCAAAGGCCATCGAGTCTACGAAAGGGCGCATGAGGGGGCGGGCGTTGCTCACCCAGGCCCGGTAGGCCGGGTCGTTGGCCACCGAGCGGCGCACCGGCAGGAAGCCGGTTCCGCGATCCCACTCGACCTGCACGGGCGTGCTGCTGAACCAGTTGATGAAGTCCCAGGCGGCTTTGGCCGTGGCCGCGTCGGCGTTCTGGAAGATGAAGATCTGTTCGCCGCCCATGTTGGTGGCTGGCCGCCCTCCGGCCGGATATGGGAAGGGAGCCGAGCCCAGCTCAAAGTTGACCTGCTGTGGGAAGAACTGGGTCATCCAGGAACCGTCCATCACCATCGCGGCCTCGCCGCGCCCGAAGAGACCCCACGGGGCTATGGGCGCTACCTTGTCCTTCTGCGCCAGGTCCACCAGAAACTGCAGGGCCCGCACCCCTTGGGGTGAGTTGAAAGCCGGAGCGGTGTTGTTGGCGTTCAGGAACTCGGCTCCTGCGCCCCAGAAGTACACCTGAGTTTGCCAGGTAGTGCCCTCCCCGCCCTGGGTGAAGAGTTCAATCCCCCATTTGCCGGTTTTTTCCTTGATCTGCTTAGCATACCTCAAAAGCTCATCCCAGTTGCGTGGGGGGCGGTTGGGGTCGAGCCCAGCTTGACGGAAGAGGTTTTTATTCCAGAACAGCCCGAGATCAGAAGCACTCACCGGCAAGCTATAGCGTTTACCCTGGTACATCCCGTAGACCAGGGGGCCGGGGAAGTAGTCGGCGAGGTTTAGGTTGCTCTGTCGGATGAAGTCGTCGAGTGGCGCTAGAGACCCGCTCTGGGTTAGCAAGGGCATGGCCACGAGGTCGGAGATGGCCATGATAGGGGTTTGCTTGGCAGTAATAGCCGTTTGCAGTTTGGTTAGCAGTTCTCCGCCGGGTACAAATACCGCCTCGATGGTGACGCCGGGGTGCTCCTTCTGGTAGCGCTCGATGAGGCCCTGCAGAACTTGTCCGTTGGCCCCATCCCAGTAATGCCAGAAGGTCAGCTTCTGCGCCATACTTAGGCCGAGCAGCACTACAGTCGTAATGACGATTGCCTTGAGCCAGCTTGCTTTCATGCTTACCTCCATGGTTCTTTGGCGAAACTTCTGTTCTGGTTGCTTCTACGGAGCCAGCATTGCTATTTCTGCGGATCACCTTCCTCTCGACGTGGAATCTCGAATGACCAAGCGAGGATGGAGCAAGCGATGAACGGTTTCACTTGAGGGACGCTTGATGCGCTTGAGGAGCAGGTTGGCTGCCAACCCTCCCATGGACTCAATCGGTTGGCGAACTGTGGAAAGACCATAGGCTTCGGCCCAGGGCTGATCGTCATAGCCCACCAGACGTACTTCGCTGCCGACCGGGAGGCCTTTATGGGCAAATTCATCCATCAGCCCCTGCGCCAGCAGGTCACAGGTGGCGAATATATTGGCTGGGCCGTCCAACCGTTTGAGCAGCTCTTTAGCAGCCAAGCGTCCGCCATCCCAACTGAACTCGACGGTGATGATGTGTTCCTTGGGCAAACTTACTGAGTCTTCCTCCAAGGCTTGCTGGAAGCCCTCGAGGCGCTCGCGGAAAACCCCGCTGGCAAATGGGGTATCGAAGCGTTCCTCAACCAGGATTACGTAGGTAGGGGCGGGGCGCTCGAGGAGGTGCTTACCAGCGAGATAGCCTCCCCTGACATGATCCACGGTTACACTGTCGTAGGCGGGATGGGCAATATCCACCAAAACTGCGGGTAAGTCCGCCGGAAGCTTCCCGCCTTCAAAGAGCCGATCAGGGTTAAGGGAAGCCAGAATCAAACCATCCGCGTGGTATGGCGGGGCTGAGGGGTTGCGATAGCGCTCGAGCCGGCGAGGGCTTAGCAAGGGAAATAGACCCGCATCGTAGTCGTGCAGGGCTAAGGCTTGATCAATGCCGTTGATGAGGCGGTTATAAAAGTCGGTGCCGATCATCGGCAAAATCACCGCCACGGACTGGGTTCTACCGGTGCGAAAAATGCGTGCAGCATTGTTGGGGCGGTAGCCCAGGTGTTGGACGGCGTGCTCCACCTTGGAGCGTGTTTCTTCTGACACGTCCGGATAGTTGTTGAGTACCCTCGAGACCGTACTGACCGCTACGCCTGCTAGCTCAGCCACATCCTGGATCGAGACCCGTTCGTTCATAAACACCCATCCTCACAAGAGCCTGTTTAGGATGCTGTAAAAACGTTTCCGAAATCGTTTTTGTAAACGAAGCATATACCCTCAACCTGCCCTTGTCAATCAGCACAGCGGATCTTGACCTGACGATAGCAGCAATGCCCAGCGGGAGGGCCAAGCTGGAGGCCTCGGCCCAGGAGCAGAGCTTGGGAAGTGGGTTAGCTCCAAGCCTGAATAACGCTTTCTATGCTGGCCAAAATGTCTCGCTCGACATACTCGTCGCTGGCCTCAAAGGGGTAGAAGACCTCTAAAATTACGGGCAACTGCCCCTGGCCCGAACCCTCGAGAGCCCGCTTCACCTGAGCCAGGTCCACTATGCCCCGGCGGTCATGGAAGCCCCAGTGCGAGTCGCTCAGGCCGTCGGTTTGCTGCAGATGGAGCAGACCGATGCTCTGCCCCAGCGCAAGCCAGGGCTCGAGGCGGGCCCCTTGGCCGTAGATCGGGCGGTATAGGGCGTGTCCAATGTCGATGCAGAGGGTTACCGGAATGGGAGCCTCGAGTTCTGCCAGCAGCTGCTGGGCCTCCTCGGGGGTTAGTGGGGTCTCGCGGGGTAGGGGGGTGGGTTCGATCAGGAACTCCTGTATTCCCAAGCCCCGGGCATACTCGAGCAGCTCCCGTAGGTCTTGCTGGAGCCCCAGCAGCCGCTCTTTCCGGATCAGGGGATTTCGCTGATCCCCTACGGAGAGCCCCCCTAAGGGGCCGCCGACCCGCTTTGTACCGAGCTCCACCGCCACCTCCATAGCGCCCCTCCACCACTGCCGGGCGGCCTCGCGGCCCTCGGGCAGGGGGTGAAGGAGGTTGTTGTAGGTGTAGCAGGCCAGCCCCACAAACGCACTGTGGATCTCCATGGCATGGGCTTTTGCGGCTTGGGCGTGGGATCTGGCTAGGGGAGTGCGTAGGTTGGGAGGCCAAAAGGGGTCAATCAGGTCGAAGGAAAACTGCACCATCTGTAACCCCATCCGCTCGACCAGGGTTGTCCAGGCCTCTGGCTCCACCCAGCGCTTGACCGCGAAGCTGAGGTTGATACCGATCGGGTTCATAGGCGCTCCTACTTGACCGCTCCCAGGGTGAGGCCTCGCACCAGATGCCTCGAGACCAGCATGGCAAAGACGATCACCGGGAGGACGATCATGGTGCCGGTGGCCATGATCTCGCCCCAGGGCAGATCATAGCCGCTCATAAACGATGTGGCCGCCACCGGTGCGGTTCGAGATGCCGAGCGCGTGAGCACCAGGGCGTAAAGCAGCTCGTTCCAACTGAAGATGAAGCACAGAATCGCCGAAACCACCACCCCCGGCAGGGCCAGGGGCAACACCACCCGGAAGAAGGCTTGAAAAGGGGTGGCCCCATCCACAATAGCGGCTTCGTCCAGATCGCGGGGCACGTTCCGAATCTGGTCCATCACAATCCAGACCACGATGGGGATGTTGAAGGTGAGGTAGATAGCCACCAAAGTCCAGGGGTTATCCAAAGCACCCAGCGCGCGGGCCATCAGGAAGAATGGCAGGGCCAGCACGATCGGTGACATGAAGCGGTTGGAGATGATCCAAAACCATAAATCGCGTTTGCCCCTCCAGTCCCAGCGGGCCAGGGCATAAGCGGCTGAGGTTCCGATCAGCAGGGCCAGCCCGGTTGAGGTGGTTGCGATGAAAATCGAGTTAACCAGGGAACGAATCACGTCTACCCGGGAGAGGGCTTTTTGGTAGTTGTCCAGGGTGGGGCTAAACACCCACACCGGCGGGAAGGCCAGCACATCTGCGCGCGACTTGAGCGAAGCGGCAACCATCCACAAAAAGGGGAAGAGGGTGAGGACGATGATCCCCAAGAGCAAAAGGCCAACCAACCAGTGCCAGAGATGCTTCCGGCGGGGGGTTGAGCGGACTCCTTGCGACATCACTCGGCCTCCCGATAGAAGATGCGGATGTACCAGCGGGCCAGGATGATGGTCACGATCAGCGAAAGGATGGCCATGGCCGCTGCCACACCCTGGTCAAAGACCCGAAATCCGATGCGTTGGGTGTATACGCTAATCAGCTCGGTAGCGGTGCCGGGGCCACCCCGGGTCATCACAAAAATCAGGTCAAACAGCTTCATGGTATCGGCGGTGCGCAAGATCAGCACCGCGGTTAGGCCGGGCAGCAGATAAGGCCACTCCACATAGCGGAACAGATCCCAGCGCCGGGTGGTCTCGAGGGTGGCAGCCTCCACCGCGTCTTGTGGAACCGCGGTCAGACTGGCCAGCAACACCAGGGCAAAAAACGGGGTCCACTGCCAGGTGTCCATCACTGCCAAGGAGAAAAGGGCCAGGTTGGGATCGCCCAGGAAACTGATCTTGCCCGCTCCAAACAGGGTGACGATCCAGTTGGCCAGCCCAAAGTCGCTGTCAAACATCAACCGGCCAATCAGTCCCACCACTGCCGGGGTGGTGGCCAGCGGAATCACCAGGGCTACCCGGGCCACCGCTCGCAGGAAGGGCCATTCCTGGCGATGGAGTATCAGCGCGATCAGCAAGCCTAAAATAAACTGCACTGGAAGGGTGAGGGCCAAAAAGAAAAAGGTGCGCCCCAGGGACCCCCAAAAATAGCTATCGCTGAGCACCGTCACATAGTTGGCAAAATTATTCCATCCAAAGCCCAGCCCTGGATTGGTGATCTGGTATTGCCGCAGCGAGATGTTGAGGGCGAAGAGTAGGGGGAAGATGCCGATCACCAGCAGAGTGAGGACCGTTGGGGCCAGAAACCAGTTTCGTGTGCGGGTAGACCACATAGTCTGAGGTTTACTCGAGGTTGGTGTGCCTCGAGCGCATCTGGGCAGGGGTTTGTCCCAGGCGCTCTCGCAAGAGGATCGAGACCAGGTCGAACACCACGAGCTGTACCGCCTCGTAGAGGCTGCCCATAGGAAGGATCGAGGCCGCAGCCGCCTGGTCGTTGGCCATGGTTTGGGCCGGAAGGTGGATCACCAGGTCGCATCGCTGGGGGGTTGGACCCTCCGGCTGGGCGGTGATGCATCCCGTGCGGGCCCCGGCTTGGCGGGCAACCCCAACCAGCGCATCCACGGTGGAGAAGTAGCCTGGCCCGGCGCTGACCAGCAAGAGATCTCCTTGGCCCAGTGGGGGGGTGGTCATATCGCCCACCACATGGGCATCCAGCCCCAGGTGGAAGAGGCGCATGCACAGGGCTTTCATCATCAGCCCCTCTCGGCCTACGCCGTAGGTGGCGATGCGCCGGGCCTGCAGCAATTCATCCAACAGCGGGTCAAGTGCGTGCTCGGGCATCCGCTCGAGCACACTCCGGATCTCCCCCAGGGCCTGTATAGCCATGCTCTTGAAGCCACTCACGCAACCTCCTTCTGGGTGAATGGGGAAGGATGGGAAAGGCGCTGGGCCTTTCCCATCCGGGCTGGCCTACTGTAGCTTGGGCTTTTTGCCGTCGTAGTAGCCCGCTTTGCTCAGGATCTCTTTGACCTTGGCGTTGATCTGGGCCGCTCCGTCCTTGACCGACACCTTACCCAGCATCATCTCGGTACCGATCTGGGCGATGATCTCGGAGATGGCAGGCCACTCGGGGAAGCGGGGCCGGAAGATGGGGTTGCCCTGCTCCCAGGCCTTAACCATGGGTACGGTGAAGGGATAGGCTTTCTGAATGGCCGGGTCCTTGTAAGCGCTCATGCGGGCGGAAACACCGCCAGCCCGAATGTAGTCCTTGGCTTTGGCCTCGGAGGTGATCCACTGGATGAAAAGCCAAGCCGCGGCCTGACGCTCGGGGGGGCTGTAGGCGTTGACCCCGTAGCTAAAACCACCCAAGGCCCCCTTGATCCCTGCGGGTCCGGCGGGTTCGGTGCTCACCCCTAGGCAGTTCACAATTTTCGAGGACTTGGGGTCGGTCAAGGTGCCGTTGAAGGCGCTCCACTCGGTGATCATGGCCACCTTACCCTGGGCCAAGGCGTTGACCGCTTCGTTGTGGTCGTAGTCCACAATCCCGGGGGGCATGTACTTCATCAGGTCCTGACGGAACTGAAGCCCCTTCTGGGAACCGGGGGAGAGCAGGTTGGGCTCGAAGGTTTTGGGGTCAATCAGCGACCCTCCAAAAGGCCACAGCATCCGCATGAAGCTGTCGGCGCTCTGGGTCTCACCGCGGCGAGACTGCAGGGCAAAGGCATAGATGCCCTGCTTGGGGTCGGTCAGCTTGGGGGCATAGACCTTGAGCAGCTCATCCCAGGTTGCGGGTGGGCGCTTGAAGCCGGCTTTCTCCAGCATGCACTTGTTGTAGAAGAGCAGCCCGGCGTAGTTGTCAAAGGGCAGGCCGTATATCTTCTTGTCCCAAGTGCCAAAGGAGTCCAGCAGGATAGGGAAGAAGCCCTTCAGGTTGAGGGCTGGGTCGGCCAGCTTGGGGTCGTTGTAGAACTTCTCCATCGGCACCAGCCAGCCGTTGGAGGCGAACTCACCGATCCAGACCACGTCTACCAGCACCACATCGTAATCGCCCCCCTGAGCGGTCATATCGAGGACGATTTTCTCCCGGGTGTTTTCGTAGGGGATCACCTCGTTGGTCACTTTGATCCCGGTGATCTTTTCGAACTCCGGGATCAACTTGGCCGCGGCCTTGTAGCCGGGCCGATCCAGGAAGATGGCCTTGATGGTGGTTCCCGCATAAGGCTTAGCCGCCTCGGCCAAGCTCCATTGCTGAGCGGTTGCCACCCCAGCGAACCAGGCTGTTAGCCCTAGGGTTGCCAGAAACCTCCACAGTCTCATGGTTTACCTCCTCGCAGATTGACACCTTTTCCATCTACACTTCTCCCGCCAGTGCTAGCGGCTCGCGGGATCCATGTGGATGACCGATTTGATCACCCCATCGCTTCGCTGGAGCTGCAACGCGAAGGCCTGGGGGGCTTGCTCGAGGGGAAAGGAGTGGGTGGCCACCGCCTTCAGGTTGACCTTGCCGGAGGCGGCGAGCCAGATGGCCCGGGGATACACGTGCCCCATGCGACGGGAGAGCTTGAGGGTCAGGCCCTTGCGCCGCACCTGTGAAGCCGTGAGGGTGAAGCGATCACCGTCGGGGATCCCCACCAGGATCACCTTTCCGCCAATCCGGGCTACGGTGCAGGCATCTTCGGGGCCTTGGGGCTGGTCGGTGGCTTCTAGCACCACATCCACCCCACGCCCCTGGGTGGCCTCCAGCAGGGCTTCTGGGGTGGCATGAACGGCATCCGCGCCCAGCTCCAAAGCCTTGCGGCGGCGGTATTCCAGGGGCTCGAGCACATGGATTTCTCCCGCCCCCGCCACCCGGGCCACCTGCATCAGGTACAGGCCAATGGCCCCCGCCCCCACGACGCCCACGCTCGCGCCCAGCCGAATCTTGGCTAGATCCACCCCGTGAATGGCGATACCCAGGGGCTCGAGCAGGGCCGCGTCCACGGCGTCAAAGCCTGCGGGCAGCGTGAACAGGGTCTCCGGCTTGGCCCAGAAGAATTCCCGCAGGGCTCCGGGTACCGGTGGTGAGCCGGCAAAGCGCACATTGGGACACAGGTTGGGGTGGCCGCTCCTGCACCATTCGCAGTGACCACAGAACTCCGCGGGATCTACCGCGACCAGGGTGCCCCTGGGCAGGCCATAGCGTTCCCCTTCGTCGTCGTCAATGCGCGCCGAGAACTCATGCCCCATCACGAAGGGCTCCCGCACCACCGCGCTGCCGATCCCGCCCTCTTTGTAGTAGTGCAGATCCGAACCGCAGACCGTCACCGCCTGCACCCGCAGGCGCAGCCGCCCTTCACGGGGGGTGGGATCCTCGAACTCCCCCAGGCGAAGCCTTCCCGGCCCATCTATGAGCAAGGCCTTCATGCTTGCACCTCGGGGGCTTCCACCCGCGTCACCTGTACATCATGGGCCTCGAGATACTCCACCGCGGCTGCGGGCAAGGCGGTGTCGCTGATCAGACCGTGGACCCGCTCCAAGGCCCCGACCCTTGGCCCCATGACCCTTCCCCACTTGCTGCTGTCGGCCACCAGGATGGTTTTGCGCGAGGCCCGCAGCACTGCCTGCAACACCCTGGCCTCGGTCTCGGAGTAGACCGTAAGCCCACCCTCGGGGTCCATCCCGGTGATCCCCATGAAGGCCAGGTGGATGAACATCTGGGCCAGGCTGGCCTCTGCCGCCGGGCCCACCAACGCCTCGGCGTGCCGCCGGATCGAACCCCCGGTCAGGATGACCTCGAGCTCAGTGGTATGCATCAGCTCCTGCGCGATGGGCAGGCTGTTGGTCACGATCGTGAGGTCTTTTTGCGGCAGCCGCCGGGCGATCTCGGTGGTGGTGGTTCCCGGCGAGAGGTAGAGCGTATCGCCCGGCCGGATCAGCCGCACCGCGGCCTCCGCGATGGCCCGTTTTTGCTGGTGCTGCTGGACCATGCGCTCGCGGTAAGGGGTCTCCTGAACCCCCGCCAGGGCTACCCCACCGTGCAGCTTGCGCACCAGACCCTGGGCCTCTAAGACCTGCAGATCACGGTGAACGGTCATCTCAGAGACGTTGAACAGCCGGGCCAGATCCGAGATCCGGGCCCGACCCCGCTCAGCGATCACGCTCAAAAGGTTGTGACGCCGTTCTTCAGCCAGCATTTCCTCTCCCACCCTGCGAATCTCGGGCTACAGCCCCCTGCTTCCACCGGTTGTCTGTTCTGGTGGGATCATATACCGGGCCCAGGTCAAAAGTCAACAACTTCTAACATTTGAGCGGGAGTATGTGTGATGATGTTAGATTTGTGCCGACAAGCCGTACCCAAGCCACCCGATGAGGTCCTCGGCCCGGTGAATTCGCTGGTAGAGGGCGAACAACTGCTCGAGGCGTTCATCAACCTGCCCCGAGGGCTCCACCACCACCACCTGCGGATCCCCCAGGGCCGTCGAGGCTTCATGGCCGTGGGCAAACAGCCCGGCGGCCACGCTGGCGTGAATGGCGGCTCCACGGGCGCTGACGTGGGGTTGCCGCGATACCTCGAGGGGTAGCCCGGTCGCGGTGGCAATCCGCTCCAGGAGCAGCCCGCGTTGCTCGGCGACCCCCCCGGCGGTGCGGATGCGCTTCAACGGGACCCCTGCGGCCGCATGCCCCTCGGTGATGAGGCGAATGCCACAGGTTGCCGCCTCCACCATGGCCCGGTAGAGTTGACCCCTGGAGACCTCGAGATCCACCCCCCAGAAAACCCCCCGGAGGCCCTCGTTTTGCAGGGGACTTCTGGAGCCATTCCACCAATCCAGCGCGGCCAGGGCCGGATGGGGAGCCTCGCTGCGGGCCTCGGCCTCGAGTTCAGCTACGCTGGCCCCCGTGAGTCGGGCCAGCCAGGCCAACCCATCCCCCAGGGCCGGTTGACCGAACTCCGCGGTCCAGTATCCCTCAGCGATCCCTCCTTCCACCCCGCCGATCATCCCGGGCAGCGGGGTGGCCGAGGGCAAGCTGGAGACATGACAGGCCGAGGTGCCCAGGTTGGAGATCAGAACCCCTGGTTCAAAGCCCCGCAGCGGGTAGGTGGAGGTGTGGCAGTCAATCAGGGCCGTGGCTACCGGTGTGCCGGCCTGGAGCCCCAGCCGCTCGGCCCACGGCGCGCTCAGACCCCCGGCCAGCTTGGACCCGGTCAGGGGCGGGGCCAGCTTCTCCAAGATGGCCGAGAAGCCCGGGGCGGCCCTTTCCAGCAAAGCGGCCTGAGGATACTCCCCCCTCCAGTGGGCCTTGTAGCCTGCCTGGCAGAGGCTGCGCACCTCCTGTCCTACCAGGTTTGAAACCACCCAGTCTCCGGCTTCGATCCATCGGGCGGCATGTTCGAAAACATGGGGGTCTTGCTGGAAGAGCTCGAGGCCCTTGGCAAACACCCATTCTGAAGAGGTCCTTCCGTGGGGCAGGGGCAGCTCATTTAACCGCTGGGCCTGAGGGGCTGCGGAATGGTGTTTCCAGAGCTTCACGTAGGCATGGGGACGGTCTGAAAACTCCGGCAGGGTATGCAGGGGCCTCAGTCGGCCGTCGGTGGGCAGAATGGTGCAGGAGGTGAAGTCCACACCGATCGCCAAGACCTCATAGGGGCCTTCAAGGTTGGCCAGACAAGCCCGAACCGCCTCTTCCAGCGCGGCCAGGTAGTCTCGCGCGTCCTGCAGGGCCCAGTGGGCGGGCAGCGCAATCTGGTCAAGCAAGGGACGGGTTGCGGTGTAGGTGCCGTTTGGGTAAGGGGCTACCCCGGAGGATAGGAGACCGCCGGTTTCAGCCTGTATCGTAGCGGCTCGAGCCGAGCTGGTGCCAAAGTCTATTCCAAGCAAGACCGGTTGCATGCTACCGAGATTATCCCTGCTTGGGGAGGAAGAGGGAACACCGAGCCTGGCTAACGAGCGCGTCCGGGTTTGCGGGGATTCTAGAACAGACCGTTCAGCTTAGAACCACGCGCCACGCGGCTCCTTGCCGAGCACCGGGCTGTACCGGCAGCTGGGGAGCGAGGGACAACCTAGCCCTTGGGCGGACGCAGGGTCCCCAGGCCAGCCCAGGCCCGCAGCGAGTAGAACATCACCCAGAGCCAGAACCCCCCGAGCAGCAGCAGCAGCACCCAGGCCAGGGCCGCCAGGAAAGCCGATTCCAGCCCTCTGGACAGGGCCAGGGTGGAGAGGGTAAAAGCCCCCAGCGGAAACACGAGCCCCCACCAGCTCGGGGCGAAGTGAAACTGAGACCGGCGGGCCTTTACCAGCAGCGTATCGAGGAGCAGGGCCAGGCTGTAGAAGAGCCACCAGAAGCCCAGACCCCAGATGGCCAGCCCAATCACCGGCCAGGCCTCGAGCCAGCGCCAGGGGGCCAGCACCAGGAGCCCTACCGGGGCCAGCCCAATGAAGACCGAGGGCAGAAAGTGCGGCTCGAGCCGCCCGTGCACGTACTTGCGCTGCAAGAAGCTGACCAGCACGAACAGGTAGAGGAAAAACCCAATCCCTAAAAAGAGCCCGCTCACCACCCAGATTTCCTTCTGCCAGACTTTAGGGAAGGTGCTGAGCCAGAGCCCGCCCGCCATCGGCACCAGCAACGCTGAAACCGGCGGAATGAACCAGGCCCCATTGGCGACCTCGAGGGGTAACCGGAGCTGGGTGCTCACCGTAAACACCACCAGCAGACCCACCCCAAAGATGAGCACCATGCCTACCCAGAAAAGCGCCTGGCCCAGGGGCAGCGACCAGTCTCCCAACGGCAGGAGACGGGTGGCCAGGCTCATCACCATCAGGGCGATGGGCAAGGTGGGCAGCATCTGCGAGAGCAGCGGGTGTTGCAGATCGGCCAGCACGGCTTGCGGATAACGCGCCAGCTTGGCCAGATACAGCCCCAGAAGCCCCACAAGGGCCAGCAAAGCCAGGAAGTAAAACGGCAGGGCCCACCCGACCAGGCCAAACTGGGCCAGGGCCATGGCCACCACCCCGGTACCCATCACCGAGGCAAACCAGGCCGGGTTCAGAAAACGCACGCTGGGCTGCGCCGGAATCGCCGCTTCCATACCCCGTCCTCCTTTAGTGGGCCACCGCGTGCTCTTGCTCGGCCAGGTAGCGCTCGGCCACCATGGCCGCCCGGGTTCCAGCCCCCACACTGGTAGCCAGCTGACGGTAGATGGGGTCGGCCACATCCCCAGCCGCAAACAGCCCCGGTACCGAGGTGAAGATCTCGTCCCGCACCGCCACGTAGCCATCCGGGCGCAACTCCACCAGGCCCTTCAGGAAGCCGGTGTTGGGCACGTGCCCGATGAAGACAAAGACCCCATCCGTAGGGTAGTCGTACTTCTCCCCGGTCTTGAGGTTCTCCAGGCGCACCCCGCTCACGGTCTCCTCCCCCAGGATGGTCTCCACCACGGTGTTCCAGAGGAACTGCATCTTGGGGTTGGCAAAAGCCCGGGCCTGGGCGGTCTTGTTGGCCCGCAGTTCGTCGCGCCGGTGCACCAGGGTGACCTTGCGGGCGAACTTGGTCAGGAACAGCCCCTCCTCCACCGCGGCATCGCCCCCACCCACCACCACCACTTCCTTATCGCGGTAGAAGAAGCCGTCGCAGGTGGCGCAGGTGCTCACCCCGCGCCCGTAGAACTTTTCCTCACCGGGTACGCCCAGCTTTTTGGGATTGGCCCCGGTGGCCAGGATCACCGTGCGGCCCCGGTAGTCTCCTTCGTAGCCCCGCACCACAAACCCCTCGGGGGTTTTCTCGAGCCCCTGTACCTCGTCCATCCCGATCTGGGCCCCGAAGCGCTTGGCCTGCTGCACCATGCGCTCGGAAAGCTCCGGCCCGCTGATGGGCTCGGGGAAGCCGGGGTAGTTCTCGACCTCGTCGGTCTGGGCTATCTGGCCGCCGGGCAGCCCTTTCTCCAGAATGAGGGTCTTGAGGTTGGCCCGGCCGGCATAGATCCCGGAGGTCAGCCCGGCGGGGCCTCCTCCGATGATGATCACGTCGTATGTTGGGTTCATGTTCCCCCTCGAGGCTTTCGCCCTCCCAGGCCTCAGAATACAGCCGTACTTTATTTTGCGAAGTGTGTGGGATGACCAATAGACTTCGCTGGCTCACTGCCATAACAAAAGCTCCCGGCCAAGGCCGGGAGCTTTGCTGGTGACCCCAAGGGGACTCGAACCCCTGCCGCCGCTGTGAAAGAGCGGTGACCTGACCGCTAGTCGATGGGGCCAAGCTTTGCGCCAACGTAGCGCGAAAAAGCTGGCTGGGGCACGTGGATTCGAACCACGATTGACGGAGCCAGAATCCGTAGTCCTGCCGTTAGACGATGCCCCAACGGGGTGAACTGGGGGAGCCAGTTCCAGGGCAACCGGTATGGTACAAGATGACCCAAGAAATCTCAAGGGCTCTCCTATAATCGGCCCAGATGGATGCCCGTTCCGATGTCCAAGGCCAGATCATTGAGGCGCTGATGCAGGTGGTCTCGAGACCCGCGGCGGAGAATCTGCTGCGCCGGGCCCTGCGCGCTTCCAAGACCCCCCCTTCCAAGTTAGATGCCTCGGCCTGGGCAGCCCTGATCGAAGGGCCCCTGCAGCGCGAGCTGGCCCAGGTGCTGCCCATGCACCACCTGACCCCTCCCTTACAGCACCTGCTCCGGCAACTCAAACCCCCAAAGGCCCCTTCCCCCCCAGCTTTTCCAACGGTCGAGGTGGCTACGGAGTACTTTCGGTTGTGGGATCCGGCCGTGCGGCAGGACTTGGTGCTCGAGCTGGCCAGGCTCGAGGGGGTCACAGGGGTCCTTCTGTATACCCCTTATGGCCAGGAAAGCCGCTTCGTAGGCCCCGAGAAGGGCCTGGTGAATCTGCTCGGCAGCGCCCACCGGTTACTTGCCCTAAGGGGGGCTTACCGGGTGTTTTACACTGGGTTTGGAGAGGCTCAAGCCATCCTTCGCCCTTTAGGTAAGGGCTGGCTGGCGGTGCTGGCCCGCAGCGAGGCCAATCTGGGACACCTCCTGTACCGCCTGGGCAACATGGAAGCTGCTAGCGAAGACCCCAATCCAAGGAGGTTATCTTGATGAAGCGTTGGTTCGCGATACTCGCCCTTTTAAGCTGGGGGCTGGCTGCCCCGGTTGCAGTGCTGTACGACCAGCTTGCTCCCGCATTGGATCAGGCACAGGCCCTGCAAGGGAAAAACCCCGTACAAGCCCTTTCGGTGCTCACCGACGCCGAGAACCGCTTCCGCGAAGGGGCTACCGACCTCACCCCGGTGTTGCGTGAGGGGGTGCTCCAATCGTTGGCCGATGCCAAGCAGGCCCTTTCCAAGAAGAGCACCACCGACCTCTCGGCTCGAGTCCAGTTCATCAAGGCCATCCTGGGCAAGGCCCTGTACGACACCTACTTCAGTGACCTCTCGAGCGGAAAAACCCAGGAGGCCGCGGCCCTGTTGCCCAAGGTGCTCTCGGCCAGCGGCTTGCCGGCCAGCCTGAGCGCTCAGGCCAACACCCTGGCTGGCGCCAACGATCTGGATGGACTGCGCCGCTTTTTCGAGCGCACCTACGCTCAGGGCATTGTAAGCGCGCTGGGCCGCGCCCAGGCGCAAACCGCCGCGCCTCAGGCCTACCTGGAGACCACCCGGGCCTACGCCCTCTACCTGGTGGTACAAGACTCCCCCAAGGCCCGCAGCCTCACCGCCAAGGCCTTTGTGGATGCCTTGGGCAAGCTTAGCCGGGGCGACCTGGAAGGCTTCAAAAACGACGCCAAAGCCCTAAGCACCCAAGCCCAAGCCTTCCTCAAAAGCGTCTCAGCCCCCCCGCAAACCCAGCTCCGAAGTACCGCCCCTCGCGCGGCGGTCAACCCCCCCCGCTCCGGGGGGGTTCGTCTACAGGCTCCGGTGGCCCCCCCAGCCCCCAAAGAACATCCTGTAACCGCCTCGCTGCTGCCGGCCAAAGCCCAGCCTGGGGCCAAAAGCCCGGCTGGGGTGGGCCCTCTCTCCCTGCTGGGTGAGCTGCACCCCCTAATTCAAGACCCGCAAAAAGCCCAGCGGGTGGCCACGCAGCTAGAGGGGGCTGGGATCCGCAGCCTCGAGGTGTGGCGGCGCACCCTGCGGGAGCTGCGCGGAAGCCTGCTCGAGGCCCAGGCACAATCCGCCAGCGGCCAACTCGAGGCCGCCCAGACCACTTTGAGTCAGGTCGCCGAGCGCTACCGAAGCGCGGTTCAACCCCTGACCGAGGCCCTTAACCCAGCCCTGGCGGCCCGCACCGCCGCGGTGCTGAACCGGGCGGCCAGTACCGGGGGCTTGCGCATCCCTGATTTCACCGTGCTGGGCAACGAGCTGCTGGAGAACAGCCTGAGCCTGCAAGGCAAGAGCCTGGGAGCCCTCCAGGGATTCCAGGTTGGGCTGCTGAATGCTGTACTGGGTGTCCCCCGGGCTTTTTTATTCCTCCTGGTGGGGTTCCTCTCCATCCTTCCGCTGTACTTGCTGGGCCTGACCTTCGGGGGACGCAACCCCTATTGGCGCTACCTGGGATTGGCTTTCTTTTTGCTGCTGCTGCCAGCCATGCTGGAGGGGCTATCCTACCTCGGCGCGGCCCTGGGGGAGATGGTTCCGGCCCTGGCTGGCTTGGTGAGCCTCTCTGTTCAGCAAAACCTGGTCATGCAGCTCGTGTGGGGGCTCACCCTGCTCTTGGCGGTGGCCTTCTCAATCCTTGGCCTGCGCGGCATCGCCGCCCAGTTCGGCCTACTGCCTGACCGAACCCCTCGAGAAGCCCCCCTGCACTCCCCCACCCTGCCCGGATCAACCTCCAAGGCCAATAAATCCAGCTCGAGGTCAACCCATGAGACCATCGTAGAGTGGGACGAGGAATTCTAAAATTTTGCCGGTCTGCTGCACTCATACCCATACCGGCGGGCCTCAGGGCCCGCCGTATTCGTGTCGTAGACTTGGAGCTATGAAGCGGGTTGGGAGCCGCTCGAGGCAAGCATGATCGGAGGGCGTTATTCGCTGGTGGTGGCGCTGCCCAAGGGCCGCAATTTCAATGATGGCTATGGGGCTTTGCAGCAGGCTGGGCTGAGGCTTCCAGCCTTCGGGGCCGAACGGGCCCTGTTACATGGCCAACCCGGGGAGGTGGCGCTCCTCGAGCTGCGCAATCACGATGTGCCCACCTATGTGGATTTGGGGATCGCCGACCTCGGGATCGTAGGCAAAGACGTGCTCTTGGAGTCAGGCCGGGATGTGTACGAACCGGTGGATCTCCGCACCGGGGTCTGTCGCCTGTCGCTGATTCGGCTGCCGGGGGAAAACGGTCCGCTGCGGCGGATCGCCACCAAATACCCCAACTTCACGGCTCGAGTCCTGCGCCAGCGCGGCATCGTAGCCGACGTGGTGGAGCTGGCCGGGAATGTTGAACTGGCCGCCATCACCGGCCTTACCGATGCCATCGTGGACCTGGTCTCCACCGGAGCTACCCTGCGGGCCAATGGCCTGGTGGAGGTGGAGGTGTGGGCCCGTTCTTCCACCCGGTTGATCGTCAATCGCCAGAGCCTCAAGCTCAAGCGGGAGCGGTTGCGCCCTCTGATCGCACGCCTGCGACAACAGGCAGATGCCCAGGCCCCTGGCCAAACCGGGGGTGCGGTAACGTAGATCCGTATGGTCGAGGTACATCCCCGCAGCGTCACCTTTACGCCCCCCCCTAATGCCCGCTATCTGGTAGGTGACTTCACCGACTGGAGCCGCCGGCCCATCCCCATCGAAGCCCCGCTTACCCTCGAGTTTCCCCCTGCGGCCTACCTCGAGTACGCCTTTTTGGACCAAAACCGCCGCCCCTTTCCCGACCCCGATAACCCCCACTTGGCCCAAAACCCCTGGTGGACCTATCCACGGGCCATCGAGATGCCCGGGTTTCACTATGACCCCCCTCCCCTACCC
>NZ_QWLB01000042.1 GCF_003574355.1 Meiothermus granaticius NBRC 107808
GGTCTGGGGGGGCTGAGGGGGTGCGGCAGGTGGGGTGTAATCGTCGGCCTGGATCACCGTAGGGGCATCGCTGGGATAGGGTGGGCGCAGCTGGTTCATGCGCTCAGGGCTCATCCCCTGGGCCGCCCAGGCCCGCCGCTCGAGCTCGGTGCGCCAGTTGCCGGAAAGCTCATAGGCCATCATCTTGGCCCATACCAGCACGTCCGCAGGGGTCCAAGGGGCGGGCTTAAACCCCAGCAGCTTGAACTCCAGCGGCAAGGGCGGGTTGGTGGCCAGGTAGGCGTTAATCCCGGCCACATAGGCATCCACGGCGGCCTTGGTCTGGGGGTCCAGGCTGGTGTAGGCTTGCTGGGCCGCCCGATAGAACCCCCAGGTGCGCAGAAACTTATCCTGCTCGAGGGTGGCCCGGCCCAAGACCTCGCTCAGCCGCCCAGCACCCACCCGCCGCTGAAACTCCATCTGCCACAGCCGATCCTCGGCGTGCCCGACCCCGAGGGCAAAGAAGGCATCGGTATCGCTCTGGGCCCGGATGTGCAGCACCCCGCTGGCCTCGCGCTCGAGCTCCACCGGGGCCGAGAGCCCTTTGAGGGCCAGCCTCCCGTTGTGAGGGGGTAAGGTCGTGCCGCGCAGCCAGAACCAGCCGCCCACCCCAGCGATCACCACCAACCCCACTAACACCAGCAGCAAACGCCCTAAAAACCGTAGCACGCGCCGCACCATGGACCTCCCCGTTGCTCTTGAGTATACGGGGCGCGGGGCTCACTCCAAAGGCCGAGCCTCCCCCCGCCAGAAGGCCGACCCCCCCGTCGCCCGGCGGTCGAGGTACAGCTCTACCGTGTTGCCATCGGGGTCCTGCAGGGCCAGCACCCAGGCCAGGCCCCGATCTTCCGCTGTGGAGGGGATCCCCTCGAGCTGGACAAAGGCCCGGGCGGCTTGGAACTCCTCCTCTGAGGGCAGCCCAAACCCCAGGGTTACCGGGCCGCTGGTCTGGCCCTCGGTCAGGGCCAGCTCGAAGTGGGCTGGGCTGCTGGAAGAGACCAACAGCGAGGTCTGGCCAAAGCGCTCAGAGACCTGTAGGTCGAGAAAACGGGTGTAGAAGGTGACGCTGGCCTCTAGGTGGCGTACCCTGAGGTGGACATAGCTGAGGCGGGTGGAGTACATCAGGCCCAATTGTCCAGGGCCGGGCCGCTGAGGTCAAACCCCTATCATCTCCAGCAGCTTCAGGGCTGGGGTTGTACGGCCATCAACTGCTTGAGCAGGGCGTTGAACATCTTGCGGTCCAGCGGCTTGGAAAGGGTGTGGTCCACCCGGGCGAACTCCGCGGTGAGCTTGCTCTTATCGTCCGACTCGCCCATCAACAAAATCACCGGGATGTCGCGCAGACGGCGGCTCATCTTGAGCCGGCTGGCAATCGAGTAGGGATCGATGTCAATGGCGTCGTCCAGGATGATGGCCCTTGGGGTGTTGAGCTTGAGGTAGTCCAGGCCCTGCTGGGCCTTTTCGTAGAACACTGCGCTCACGCCCTGCTCCTCGATGGAGAGCTCGAGCAGCGCCCGAAGGGTCAGGCTCTTGGTGATGACCAACACGCTCTCAGACTGCACTGCCTCGGCCATAGTTCAGTGTATGATACCAAACCCCCTGAAGCCCCGAGGTTTTTTTGTCACACCGCCCCCGGCTGGCCGCCAGCCAAAAGCCCCGCAGCGTGAGAGCACGGAATGCAGCTCTGCGGGGCCTCTTTAGGCTAAGCCATCAACCACAGCGGCAGGGGCCAGAATAACCGTTACGCCCCGACCATTCGTTATCTCGCTCAGGACTGGGGTTTGCTCGAATGCCAGGCCTTCCTCACCGCGTGGGCATTTTGCCGGAGGTATACCGCGACCTCGTCGGCGGAGCGGACCTCCTCGAGGGAGATCCAGCGGCTCTGGCCCTCCTGCCGCAGCTCAAGATACCGCCCCTGAACCCCCACCACGTCCCCGACAAACTCGTCGTCGAGCGAGCGTACCTGTAGCCCCGGCTGGATCTTGGCCAGGGTCTCGCGATCCAAAATCCCCTCGAGCTTGTTTTCGCTAATGTTTTTGTCGCTCATCCTGGATCTCCTTTCCCCCTGAGTATGAACGGCGGCCGTTCGGGCCGTGTGGGCTGACCCACTTCCGGAAAGGAAAGGCCTCCCCAGTGGGGAGGCGCGTTGGCTGGGGCACGTGGACTCGAACCACGACCGACGGTTCCAAAGACCGTTGTCCTGCCATTAGACGATGCCCCAACACCTTTTGCACGGTCCAAAGCAACGCAGGACAGCGCTAGTCATTGTAGTGGGGCCAGCAGGGGCTGTCAAACCACCCTAAGGCCGACCTTCAGCCAGGCGCGGGGCGGTCCCAGCGGCCTTGAGGTTGGCCTTGAGGATCAGCAGGAAATCCGCGATGGCGGGAGAGATCCGCTCGGCCCAGCGCCGGCCCAAGGCCTCGGATAAGCCCAGGTGCCGGGCCCAGAGCTGGGCTACCGACTCCACCTCCACCATGCAGCCGGCCTCGAGGTGGTAGGCCAGCAGGGGGGCCAGATGGTGCAGCAGGAAGTGTTCATCCAGCAATGCATTGGCCCAGCCTTCTCTGGCTAGGCTGGAGCGCGAGTAGCTGTCTTGCAGAATGGGGGACAGGGCCTTTGGGTTCATGATTTCCACCCTTTCCTAACCCGGCCAGGGCCGGAGTTATGCTCTTATGGTAAGAGCAGAAAGGCCTTGTTTGAAGGCGAGTTCGAAGGAAAAAATGGGGGCCTGCCTAAGAAAAAAAGTTATAATCCGCCCATGACTTTTGATTCCAATACCCCCATGGACGAGATCAACTGGCGGCTCCTCGAGCTGCTGCAAACCGACGCCCGCATGCCCTTCAGTGAGCTGGGGCGTAAGGTGGGGCTCTCGGCCCCGGCGGTGGCGGAGCGGGTGCATCGCCTCGAGGAGGCCGGGGTCATCACCGGCTACCGGGCCCAGGTAGACCCCAGCAGGCTGGGGTACTCGCTCGAGGCCTTCATTCGCCTGACCTGCCGGGGCAACAGCCTCGAGCGCATGACCCGGGCGGTTTCTGAGCTGCCGCAGGTACAGGAGTTCTGGAATCTCACCGGTGAGGACGGTTATGTGCTGCGGGTAATCCTGCGCTCGGTCAAAGAGCTGGACGCGTTGCTCAAGCAGCTCCAGATTTTTGGCAGCACCACCACCTCGCTGGTGCTCTCCAAGCCGGTGGAGTTTCGGGTCATCTCGGCTGGCCCTGAGACCTCCCCGCCGCTATAGGTCATACCAGGGCGGCACCCCCCGGTAGAGCTCGAGGCGCTCGCCGAATACCTCGGCCTTGCTCGCCTCCCCCAGCGAGATCACCTGGGGCGGGCAACTGCTCAGACAGGCCCCACACCCCGTACAGGCGGCCACCGTTAGGGTGACGGTATACTCCTCGCTCAGCCCCTCCACATTTTCGCGCACCCGCTCCACCGCACGGGTGGGGCAGACATTGGTGCATACCGGGCACAGGGTACAGCCCTCGGCGATGTGAATCCTGGGCCAGCGCACTTCCTCGGCCCGCCGTGCGGCGATCTCCCGCAGACGCAGCTCAGGTGGGCGCTGCGCTCGAGCATCCTCAGCCTCTGGTGCGCTAAAGGGTAAATCCGGGACCAGCTCCGCCGCCGAGCGCTTGGCCCCGCCCAGCATGGCCCCGAAGAACTCTCGCCGACCCACCGCGGCCCCCGGCAGGGCTTGGGTTTGCAGGGTGGCCTCGAGCGGCGGGTAGTATTTCCGGCCTTCGGCCACCGCCCACTCCACCCGGGCCGGCACCTCGGCGGACCCGATCTTGCAGCCGGCGCAATCGCCGTGGGCCAGGGTGAGCGGGCCAAACTTGCTCCCAGCCTCAGCCAATACCCCCGGGGTAAGCTGCCCCAAGCAGCGCACCTCGTCCCCGCTCCCCCCTACCTTGGAGCAGCGGATCTGCCCCTGGCCTCGGTGCAGCCCCTCCTGAATAGGGCCGAGGGGAAACTCGAGGGCGATTCCCGGACAAACCGCCGTGCACAGGCCACAACTGGTGCACTTCACCTCATCGATCTCAACCCTGTAGCTTTCCAGGCTGATGGCTTCGTGCGGGCACACTGAGGCGCATTTATCGCATCCCCCTACGCTGTTGCGCTCCAAGAGGCAACGGGGGCCGGTGTATTCCGGGGTGGGATCGGTGAGCTTGAGGAAAGCCCCCACCAAGTTGTCAAGCAGACCCATACCCCTCTACCTTACGTCGGGAAGGACCGCATTGGTTCAGCGGAAGGTGAAAGGCTCCCTACACCTTCGACTCGAGCCGCGGCTGCGGCATCAAATCGGCGATGGCCTGCAAAAACCCCTCGAATCCAGCAAAGTCAAGCTGCTGCTCATTGTCGGAGAGGGCCACCTTGGGGTTGGGGTGAACCTCCACATGCACCCCATCAATCCCGGCGGCCAGAGCTGCCCGGGCCAGCGGGGCCAGAAGGTCGCGCCGTCCGGCGGCATGGGTCACGTCCACGATCACCGGCAGATGGGTAAGCTGCTTGGCCAAGATGGCCGCGGAGAGGTCCAAGGTATTGCGCGTCCACTTCTCGTAGGTGCGAATGCCGCGCTCGCAGAGGATGACCTGCCCGTTCCCTTGCGAAAGGATGTACTCTGCGCTGTAAAACCACTCCTCGATGGTTTGGGCGAAGCCGCGCTTCAGAAGCACCGGTTTGTTGACTTTGCCCACCTCGCGCAGCAGGGCGAAGTTTTGCGCGTTGCGGGTGCCCACCTGCACGATGTCGGCGTACTGGGCGACCAACTCCACGTCCCGGGTGTCCATGACCTCGGTCACGAAAGCCATTGAATTGGCATCGGCGGCCCGCCGCCCCAGCTTGAGCGCCTCCGGGCCCATGCCCTGAAAGCCGTAGGGGGAGGTGCGGGGCTTATAGGCTCCACCGCGCAGCACCTTGACCCCGTGGGCGGCCAGAAACTGTGCGGTGCTAAACAGCTGCTCCTCCGATTCAATTGAGCAGGGGCCCGCCACCAGCACCTTGCCCTGACCAAAAGTCACCTCCCCGACCCGCACGGGGGTGTCCTCGGGGTGAACCGCTCGGGAATACAGGAACTTTTGCTTGTCTTGCCGCTCTTCCAAATCCAGCGAGGCCTTGAAGATCTCCTTGAACAGCCGGCGGATGGTCTCCGGCGGGAAGGGGCCGGGGTTTTCAGCGGTGAGGTAGGCCAACATCTCATCTTCGCGCTTGGGATCGTAGTGGTCTATTCCCAGCTCGGTCTGTACCCGCCCTATCTCACTCACCAACCGCCCGCGCTCGGACAACAGCGCCAAAAGTTGGCGATTGATGCGGTCTACATCCTTGCGCAAGCCCTCAATGCGTTCATCCATAGCCCCAATGGTATACCAAAACACCCCGCCGGCTGCAACACAGGTTTGGCTCGAGCCCGTTCCACTGGGGCACTCCGGTTCATCCCCGCGTGTGTGGGGAATACGCTATTCAGCTTGTCTGCGGCCATTTCCTTGGCCCTCTGATAGTAAGCCTTCAGATCGTCGCCCAACGGCTGAAAGTCGAGGCTCGAGCCAATCCAATCGGCAAAGCTGGTCAGGCCCGCCAGGCGCTCGAAGGCCGCACCTCCATAGATAGAGACTTTTGGGGCCTCCCCAACCTTGAGCACCTCGAGCACCGCCTCAAACAGCTCGCACCGCACCCTGTCCCAAACGCCCTTGCCCTTCTCTTTGGAGACCACCGCATCAAGGTCTTGTCGGGTGGCCCTGTAACCGTGGTGCTGGCCCACCGCTGCGGCCACATTCTGAGCGGCTCGGCTATGCCAACCTCTACCCTCCAGGAGCGCAGACAGCACCTCTTCCGTGATGACGCTGTGCGAAATGTCGTTGGGGGGTGGGGTGGGGTCAACAGCCCAGGTCAACCCTGCCTCCCAGACACGCTTTTTGCCTTCAGGCCACTTTTGCTGAAAGGCGGGGCTGGCCTTGCCGAGGTCGTGTAGGCCTGCCAGGGCGCAGACCCAGGCTTTGGTCTGTGCAGGCTCGAGGCCGAGATCGCGGGCGTATAGCTCGAGGGTCTTCGGTGGCTCTCGCTCCAGAATCACCTCGGTACATGCCGCAACATCCAACAGGTGACCCATAAGAGGGTGCCACGAGCCTTCAGCATTGCCGCGATCGCTTTTTGCCCAGAGCATTTTTGCTTGTTCCGGAAGCATCATCGCCTCTACGTATTGCTCTTTCGTGTCAATTCTTGCCGCCTAACCCCGCCACCTGCCGGGCTTCCTCGAGCCACCGCCGTCTCAGGTTCTCCGGCTCCAGCACCTCGACCCTCGGCCCCCAGCTTTGCACCCAGGATAGAATCTCGAGCGGAAACCCCTCGTGATTTGTGCCCACGGTGAGGAAAACCTCGAGACCCCCGTCGGGGAGCCTCGAGGCAATCCGCAGGTTGGGGTATTCGCCCTCCTCGATGCGATAAGCGGCCTCAGGGCGGAACCGCAGCCGCACCTCCACCGGCTGGCCGCCGCTGCTTCCCACCACCCCCCAGGCGTTGGAGAGGTAGGCGCGGGGGTCAAAGCTGGCCGGGATGCTGTACGCTCCAGGCTCGCCCACCGTCCTAACCCGCTGCATCCGGCCGAGCTTATAGGTGCGCAGGGCCCGGTGATATCCACACTCGTACCCAATCACATAGAGGCCAAGGTTGGTCCGGGCTACCTCGAGAAAGTACACCTCGACCACGTTCCGGCGGGGCCGACCCGAGCCGCCGGGTTTGCGGTAGTCAAACTCCAGGCGCTGGCGCTTGAACCAGGCCTCAGCCACCAGGGCCAGGGCCAGGCCTTGGTCTTGAGCGATGCCCCTGCGTTTCTCCAGGTCTTCGGTGCTCTTGAGCGCGACCTCCTGGGCCGGTTCTGGCAGGCGCCGGGCCAGCTTTTTTAGCGCGGAGAAGTAGGTGGGTTCGTAGCCGGGGGTGTGGTGGTAGAGCAGCCGCAGGGCGCTGTGGGTGACCAGCACCTCTACCGGATTAAGCTCGTCGCGCTCGAGCAGCTGATACCGAGGGGTGCGGCCATAGTCCTGCACATGCACCGCTTCCAGGTCTTCGAGGTAGCGTAGGGCGGTGCGCTTATCCACCCCCAGGACCCAGGCCAGCTCGCGTGCGGAATAGGGCCTGGCCCGCAGCAGCTCCCGGGTTTGCATCAGCCGAAGCGCTTTCTTGTGGTTGGCGTTCTCTAGCATAAGACCTAAGCCGTAGGGAAGCCTTTAGGCCTGTCCTGCAATGCGGCTTCCCCCGAGGCTCAGGGCACAGCCTAGCTCGAGGCCATCGAAGGCCCATCGAATGCCTTGTTTCTAGATGATTTTGCTCAAGAAACCTGAGCCTGGAATTATAAAAATGCCCGCTGCTCCCGCTTCTCGAGCACCCAGGGGGCGTAGAGGCCTTCCAAGAAGGGCTTATCTCCCTCCACGGGGTGATAGGTCCACTGGGCTCGGGGATCCAGCCGGTACACCCCCCCCTCGGCCAGGACGCTGTCCTTCCATCCCAGCACCGAGCGCAGCTTCTGGGCCTGGGCCCAGATGGCCTGGCGGGCCCGTTCGTGGCCCTTGGGGCTGGGCTCACCGCCGGGAAACAGATTCTCCGTCAGCCGCTCCAGGGTCTCCTCGCCCTTGGCCTCGAGCAGCAACACCAGGAGCTCTGCCGCGCGGCTGTGGGGCCGCAGTGGAACCTCCCGCCCGTTGACCTTGACCCGCAGGATACCGGCGGCCCAGACTTCAACCTGGGCGGGGCCCGCTGGGGGAGCGCCGATCTGTCCTGGGCCCGCCCCCTCCAGAAGGGCCAGCAGTTCCGGAAAGCAGCCCCGCTCCTCCTGAACCCAGGCGCTGCTCGAGGGGAGGGCCTCGAGCGCGGAGGCCAGGGCCGGATGGTTTTGCCCCCGACGGGCCAGCTCGGCCTGGAGCAGGGTCAGCTTGACCTGATCGCGCGGATCGCGCACCTCGGCCTGACCCAGTGCGGCTTCGGCCCCGTCCACGCTGCCCAGCATCAGCCGCGCCGCGGCGATCTCGATGAATAGGGCATTGGAAGCGGTGATGGCGTGGGCCTGGAGGAAGTAGGGGATGGCTTCGGCTGGGCGGCCACTCAGCCGCAGGGTAAACCCAATCCCCCACAGCGCCTCCTGCTGGTCGTCCGGGTCCCTGGCGGCTTTGAGCGCGGCCCCATAGCTCCAAAGCGCCCGCTCCCACTCCCGTAGGCTCCGCCGCGCCGCCCCCAGGCCGCACAGGGCTCGAGCCCGGAAGGCTTGTGCGGCCTGCCCCCGGCTGAGCTCCTCAGCCGCCAGCAGGTGGGGTTCGGCCTCGAGGGGGTTTTGGGCCAGGGCGGTAATGCCCAGGCTGTGCTGGAGCCAGGCGGCATAGTAGGGATCGTCCTTTAGATGGAAGAGGGCCTCTGCCCAGAGGGTTCGGGCTTTGGCCAGCTGGCCGAAGCGGTAGCAGTGGTTGCCCTCCTCGAGGAGACACCGCCCCAGGGCCCCTCCCGAGAGGGACTGGCGGGCCTCGGCGAAGGCCTCGGGCCAGGCGGGGTGGTTTGAAAAGGCCAGGGCTTCAGCCTTGAAGCGGAGGTAGGTTCCCCGGTCAGCCGCGGCTATGTGGCCCTCGAGCGGCTCGAGCCGCCGCAGCGCCTCGCCCGCCTCCCCGGAAAGGGCCAGGGCCCAGGCCGCGTACAGCGTCACCTTGAGGGGGACCTCCGGCCCGGCTTGCGAACAGTATCGGTACAGGCGCAGCAACTCCGCAGGCTTCCGCGCACGCCCCAGCACCGCCGCGTAGACCTCGGCGGCCCGCGGCTCGCGCCACAGGGCCTCGGGAAGCCCGGCCAACACTTCCTCGGCCAGGGCCTTGTTGGCCCAGTAGGTCTGGGCCTCATCCGCCAGCCGCTCGAGGGTGCGCAGGGCCTCGGGGATGCGGCCCCTCTCGAGCAGGGCCAGCAGGCTGCCCTGCAACTCGGCTCGAGGCGAAGACTTGGATTCAACACGGGCTGCTTTGGGCCGGGCCATACCGGCCAATTTTACCGGAGCAAGGGCCAGGCCTACCGGTGAGGGGGTCTATCCGCCCGCTCCGATTTTCGGGCCATCGCCGTCTACCCAGAGGGGATAGCCCGGACCTCCCTTGGGTAAGAAGAGGGCCAGCCCAAGCAGGGCCAGGACCAACCAAAATCCTACCCGGCGGAAAATACCGCGCCTTATGCCGATGCCAACGGGAGGATGCCTGGGGCTATTCACCCCGCTAGCCTGGATGAGGAGCGCGTCAGAACCTGTCTCGCGGGAATCCGCACGGCCACGATTCTGTTCAGGGCGCGATAGATCAAAGGAACCCCTCGAGGGGGTTCCTTCTCGAATTTAGGCCAGCACTACGAAGGGGAGCGCCACCTTGAGCTGCGGAGGCCGTTAGGGACTACCATTTCGGCCACGCTGGGGCAGCCTCAAGGCCATACTCAGCCAGGTAATTCCACAAGGCCGTGTAATCCGCGGGGCTTACTGCTTTGGTGCCATGCGCCAGGATGCTGTGGTGGCGACGCTCGAGGAAGTTCTGTAGGCGCTGGCTGTAATCACCGTAGAGCCGTTGGGATAGGGTACCGGTGTGACCGGTTTGGGTGTCGAGCTCGAAAGCCAGGGCCAGGGTTTCCTTGAGGCCACGTAAAGAACTAGCTCGGCTTTGCAAAGCCGCAAGGGACTTGGGGTAGGTATCCGGTCTGCGCAGCACCAATCCATGGCGTTGGTGGATGTCCGCCTCGGCAGCTAGTTCGACAGCGCGGTATAGCCGGGCTAGAGCATCGTCATAGCGGCCTGCCTCAGCCCGGCGCTGGGCATTGGCCATCAGGTCTGCGAGTAGGGCAAAGCTGGGCCGGTTTCCCTCCCCTAGCAACTGCTCGAGCCTCTCGTAAGCCTTTTCAAGGGCCCGCAGCACCCGCACCTTGGCCCCATGGCCCCAGGCTTCGGCGATCGCTAGGGCTGGCTCGAGGTGGCGGGCTAGCTTCTTTTGGGCTTCCCTGTGTTGAAAGCGGTCCCATTCCACCAATCCTTCGGTGATCCCCGTCAGATGGGTATAAAAGCGCTGCTCGGAATGGGTGAGGGGCCGGGCCAAAAGTCCTTGCAAAAAGTCTAGCCCGGCAGGAAAGTTCCCCGCATTCCAAGCCCGGCGGAAGCCTTCCCATTCGCGCAGGCCGTAACGCACGCTGGGGTCCTCGAGCAGCCGCACCCGCTCATATCCGCTTTCTACTCTGCCCAGCCTATCGCGGCGTTCACCCCCCACATAGCTGAAGGTTACGCCCTGCCCTGAGAGGGCCAGCATTACTCCTGCCACCATGGGTTTAGTGCCTCCGGTAAGATCAGCCAGCACTACCCGGGCCTCCCATTCCAAGGCCTTGGCCAGTGCCCGCTGTCCAATCTGGTAGCTCTCGATCAGGCTCTCAGGGTCTTCGATCAGCAGGGTATAGTGTTTCAAAGAGGAACCATATTCCTGCAATAGTGGGGCTACCGTAACCTGGCTGCTCTGGCTAGCAATAAACACGACGCCGTTGGGGGTATGCTCGGCCAGCGCTGTTTCTAAAGGCTCGCGGGTTTGACCAACTGTAAGGATCAGCACACGAAAACCAGGTTCTTCCACAGCCGCCATCCTACCCAAGTTACCCCCAGTCGTCGAGCAATCCCCTTACGGGGCTATTTTTTTGCGACTCTGCTCGTGTTGCCGCACGATGGCGGCAATCTGTGTTGCAATCCCCTTACGGGGCTATTTTTTTGCGACTTTTTTGGTGGTCTGTTTGGCGGCGTTCTGAGGTTGATGTTGCAATCCCCTTACGGGGCTATTTTTTGCGACCAAAACTGAGGGAAAAGTCGTAAAGGTTCTCAGCGAAAAGTTGTTGCAATCCCCTTGCGGGGCTATTTTTTTTGCGACTCAAGACTGAAGGCAGAATAATAAAGGTTCTCAGCGAAAAGATTGCAATCCCCTTGCGGGGCTATTTTTTTTGCGACTGGATTTCCTTCCATTTTTTGCCGATGCAAAGTCCATTAGATTGCAATCCCCTTGCGGGGCTATTTTTTTTGCGACAGGGAGTTCCGGTATTCTCGAGTACCAAGAGTGGAGCTTTTGCAATCCCCTTGCGGGGCTATTTTTTTTGCGACACTTGGGGAGTGGTGGGAGAACAATGGGGATTCCCACCTGTTTGCAATCCCCTTGCGGGGCTATTTTTTTTGCGACTCCCTTGTCCGAATACACCTTGCCCAAACTGACCTCAGTGATTGCAATCCCCTTGCGGGGCTATTTTTTTTGCGACCTGATCTTGCTCGGTAAAAGGATCGCCATCTAGTGCATAAATTGCAATCCCCTTGCGGGGCTATTTTTTTTGCGACAAGCTGCTGCTGGAGAGCAAAACCGTGGGTGCGGCCCTCTATTGCAATCCCCTTGCGGGGCTATTTTTTTTGCGACTTGGAAAGGAGGTAATCCATGGCACGCCCCAAACCTATTATTGCAATCCCCTTGCGGGGCTATTTTTTTTGCGACCAGCGGCCAGAAGCTGGCCCTGGACACCTACGCCATCGGATTGCAATCCCCTTGCGGGGCTATTTTTTTTGCGACCTGTGGCCAGGCGTGGGGCATCTCTCCACCAATCCAATTGCAATCCCCTTGCGGGGCTATTTTTTTTGCGACCCGGCAAATAAAGAAGCTCCAGCTATAGCAGTAGAAACATTATTGCAATCCCCTTGCGGGGCTATTTTTTTTGCGACGTTGGGGGCTTTGATGGGCTCCCTGCTACTGAGCTGCATATTGCAATCCCCTTGCGGGGCTATTTTTTTTGCGACCCAATCTACAAATTCAATGGAACGCCAACTTTACACAGCGATTGCAATCCCCTTGCGGGGCTATTTTTTTTGCGACAGCATACCCCGTTAAGTGCTGTTCTGTACAGGGCTCTCAAAGGGGGTATTTATGAGAACTGCCAGTTATTCACAGGTTGCTTGTGGATAAATCTCCAAAAAGTGCGGTTTATTGCGATGGAGGCTCACAAAGCTGCACTTTTGGATTTTTTGTGGTGGTGCGATGCGATAAGCATCGCCCAAACTTGCTGTCAAGAAGCGCGTCGGAAACCTCCAACGTGAGCACTATAGCATTTTGCGCAAAACATAATGGGCCGTTTGACCAAAGTGCTTCCAGGGCGTTGGGCAGGGTATTCGTGGCATATTCGCAGAAAGGAGCGTGGACTGTGCGATGGGTTTTTTAGCCCGTGAAAGTGGGGTAACGGCGAGTGTAACGCGGCTTCAGAGAATCAGGTAGTCGGGGCTCTCAGTAAGGCGGCCTAACCCCAGTACCTCCACTGTGCCCCCAATGGGGTAAATGCGGACGCTATCCTGGGTGAGATCGGCCTTTTTTTGCAAGAGCCGCTTGAGTTCCTGGAGCTGGGCCGGGTTCAGCCAGCACTCGAATACCGAGAGCTGAACGCGCTCGCCAAAGCTTTTGAGGGTGTTGGCTACCTTGGCCCGGCGGCCATCGTCGGGGATGTCGTAGGCAATGGTGAAAAAACGTTCGGCAGGCATCTCACCTCCACAGGTAAAAGGGTGTGTAGGATTCACGGCCCAGCAGGGCGGCCTTGAGGCGGGCAGCCTGGGTTTCGATGAGCGCTTGGTAGGTCTGGCGGAAGCCCCTGGGATGCTGGGCCTCCTGGGCAAAGCGGGCCTCGAGCAAGCGCAGAAGGGTTTTGCGGCCCGTATCGTTCAGGTATACGCCGCCCCCTTTGGCCTCGCTGTGCTTTTGGGGGTGAAGCTCGGCACGCAAAAAAGCCCCTACCACTACGGCATCTACTACCGGGACCCGAAACTCCTCCATCAGGTCGAAGGCCAGTGCTGCCGCCCGGCGGCCTTCAGCGTGCAGCAGGCCAAGTTCGGGGTGCAGCCCGGCCAGGTGCAACGCCAGCAGGGTGCGGCCCAGGAGCACCATGTAGCCATACGAAAGGGCCGCGTTCACAGCATCGGTGGGGGGACGGCGGTTGCGCCCGGTAAAGCCAAAGGGCGACAGGGCGTGTTGCAGGCCGCCGAAGTAGGCGCGGGCGGCGTTGCCCTCTGTACCCCGAAGGGCCTGCAGATGGGGAACCTGGGGCAGGGCCTCCAGGGCTGCTCGCAGTTCCTGAAGGTGGGGCGCTACCAAGAACTGCCTGGCCAGGCGCTCCAGCACCGAGATGGCCGAGCGTAGCTTGCCCTCGATAAACCCCAGGGCCAGGGGCAGGGGGTTGAGCTGGGCTTGCATTTGAGCCCGCAGCACCTCCGGTGGCAAGCCCTGGGGGGCGATGGCCTGCCCGTAGAGCTGGCCTTCCAGGGTGGTGTACAGCACCGGGACTTCCTGCCGCAGCAAGAAGGCTAGGGCTGGGGTGGTGAGGCGCACATTGCCCCATACCACCACCCCCCGTACCTTGCGGGCCGGGAGCTGAGCCAGGATTTGCTCATCCAGCTCCACCAGCAAGCGGCCCTGGCGCAGGCGCAGGGTGGCAGACTGCTCGGTGAGGTGGAGGGTCACAGCAGGCTTACTGGTTCTACAGTCGGGTGCGATCCGGCTTCCTCTCGCGTATTCTTGTAGAGCTTGCGGCTAAACTCGCGCAGCCGATCCAGGTCACCTTTTTTGCTCACCTCCAGGCCATGAACGAGCAGACTTTTGTTTCTACTCTGAAGCATGCCTTGGTAGCCTCGAAGCTCGTTTTCGGAAAACTCGATTAGCGCAGGGTCAGCCAGAAAGCGAAGCAGCGCGATGCTCTCCAGCAGTCCTAGTTTTTCAATGGGCCGGATCCTTTCTAGATCCTTGTCGAGCCAGTTTGCTAAACTCTGGCGCAGGTGAGTCTGCTCCTCAGGGCTTAGGTTGGGTTTGTCACCATCCCTTCCATGTTTGGCCAGGCGGTACTGTAAGACCAGCTCGAGGGCCCGGTAAAAGTAGAGCGCTGCCAAAACGGGCTGGCGGTCCTTGCGTTCGTCGCCCAGTTGGAGCAGGCTGGCGGCCAGCCAGAGCACTCCTTTGGGCTCGCCAAAGCGCTGGGATTGTAGTAAGGCTACGATGGCCTCGAGACCCTCTTTCTGCTCTTTGAGCCGCTGGGCATGGCGGGCCAGGGGATGATTGCGGTATGCGTCTTGCGTCAGGAAGTTGAAGAGACGCTGGGCGTTGCTCGAGGCCCCTTCAAAGTCCAGGGAGTACCAGCGCTGATACATCTCGCAAAGGGTTGCGTACACCTCAAAGTGGCCCTGTCCGGTTTTTCTTCTGAGGACCTGGTAGCGGTCTGCCGCTTTGCCAAACTCCCGCGCTCCGTAGAACTCCTGAGCCAGGTGCTCGTCCAGGTCACCCAGCACCTCGTGGGGGTTGCGTAGCAGAATCAGCTTCTCGGTTCCGGCTACGGGCTTGCGTAAAACCGGATCGAAGGCGTCGTTGTCTACATATACCACCCGTAGTTCAGGGTGAACCCGCTGAAGGAAGTAGCCCGCCGCCGCCATCCCCGCACTCATGGCCTTGGTGCCGCTGGTCAGGTCGAGGGCAATTTTCTTTCCGGGATGCTTGCGTACCTGCTCGCCCACGGCTTGATAAAGCTTGGTCACATCGCTTTTATCAATTTCGATGGGGTAGATGGAATGCCCTAAGTCACGCTGGAGCGGCTCGAGGTAGCGTCTGCTCTCAGATGTGTGTAACACGTATATCTCCGAGGCCCCCAATCCCAGAGCGGCCAAGGTGGTAGCCTCCGGGCTGGTGCCCAGCGTATGAATAGAAACCTCGAAGGTCTCCCGCAGGGGGTAGACCTGGGGCTCCTGCCGCCAGAGGTCCAATAGAAGCGGCCAAACGGTCTGTGCGTAGAGCTCTTGGGCTTTAGCCCCCTCCGCTTCCTGCGCTTTCAGGTTTTGCCAGGCTTGCTGGATTCTCTCCTTCAGTTTCTCCACGCTGCACCTCCTGCTTGGGGTCAAACCCCCGCACCCGCCCAAACCCCAGGCTGGTCTTGGCCCCCACCCCGGCGTAAAAGGCGAACCGCCCCAGGGCTTGCATCCACTGAGTCTCCACCGGACTGGCGGCGGGCAGGTAGTAGACCACCCGCCCCACAAAGCCCACCCCACGCTCATCGGGGTTGGGTTTAGTGGCCTGGGTATGGCCCTGGAAACGGGTGGTGGTCATGCGCTCCCAGCTTTCCTGAAGCTCTTCGGGCACCCTAGCGGGAGCAAAGGCGTTCCAGCGCAGGGCCAGGGAGTCGAAAACCAGCTTTGGCTCGGGCAGGGGGTAGCTTTGCCCTTTGCGGCGGAAGAAGGTGGGGCTGGCAAACTGGAGGCCCAGGCTGGCGCTGGCCTGGCCCTGGAAGAGCCGGGGGTAGCTGCTCACCCCGGCCCAGGGGTGCTCCTCCTGCAACACCGCCTTAACCCTGAAGGGCTCCTTGAGTCGGACGGTCTGGCCCATTAGCCCAAACAGGTGGGGCGAGAGCCGGGCATAAAGGCTTTCTTGCAAAATGCCCACCCGCACCCACCAGGCCCCCTCGTGGCCCCCCAGTGAGAGGCTGAAGGGATTGGGCTGGGCACTGTGAAGGTCGGGGTCTATCTGCTTCAGCAGGCCATACACCAGCCCCCGCCAGCCGTCGGGGTCGGGGCGGGCGGGGCCCTCGAGGGTCAGCACAATCGCGGCAAGCATCATGCCAGGTTCTCTGTGTGGCTTGGCTCCCGGAAAAGAACGACCATCAAACTCCCTTCGGACCAAAGCCTATGGTATGCCTCTCTCACGGAAACTCCTCTATGACCAAGGTTCAGCATAGTCGGAGAAAACGGATGCTCGGTGAGGCTTGAGACAAGCCTTACCCCATCATCTCCTTGAGCTGCTGATACCAGCGCTTTTCTTCTTTGCCCTTGAGCAGATTTTGGGCTTCCAAACGTTTCCAGATGGCCTCAGCGGCGGCTTTCTTTTCTTCTTTGGGAGCCCCGAAGCCATATAGCTCAGCAATGAGCGTGGGGGCCTGGGGGGGCAGGTCTTTGTCTTTGACCATAGCAAAGCGCTGAAGCAGCGCATCCACTGGCGAGGAGGGCTGAGGTGGCACGTCGAGTTGACTAGTCGGGGTTTCCTTAGGTGCTTCTTCCAAGCACATCCGACCATAGCCCGAGGTAGTCTTAGCCCCAATGCCCTCCTCCTGCAAAGCCAGCTCCAGGATTTTCCAGGCGACCTCGAGCCAGGGCCGCCCCTGCTCGGGGATCACACCGGGCGCCAGAGCCAGAGCGAACACAAACTTGCCGGTCACGCTCAGAAAGGGTACCGGAATGGGGCTGTCCCAGTCGGCGGGAGGCACGTTGGCCCCGCCGTAGTAGTCACTGTGGTGAGGAGTCATTACGTCGGGGTAAATCCTGTACTCTTGGGGCAAGGCATCGAAAAACACCAGCAGCCCGGCCTCCTCGGTGGTGCCGAAGAGTGCTTTCTGGGCTTCGCCCCGGTGGAAGTCGCGGGGGTCGAGCCTGCGTTCCCAGGCTGCACCTTCCAGGCGGGTAGCCGCAAAGCGAGACATCAGGCCCTTGATGGCCGAACCGGGGATATAGGGCACCCCGTAGGTGCGGTGCAGGGTGAGGTGGGTCTCGAGGACGCTCTCCCCTCCCAGCCCCACCACCAGGCGGCCTTGGGTTTCGCCCAGCCGCTCCTGGGCCCCCAGCGCCCTAAGCCCGTCGCGGTAGCGGGCCAAATAGTCGGAATAGTCCCTGGGTGTCGCTTGGCCGCTTACCTCGGCCACTAGGCTGCGCTTGGCCTCGGTATCGCTGGTAGTGGTGGTGGTGATGTATTTATCGAGCCACAGCCCCGCGTGGGTGCTGTCCTGCTTCTTCAAGCCCTGAAGAACAGCGCGCCTCATTCCCCGGCCCCCGCTTCCACATCCAGCACACTCTGGGAAAAACGCTTGTACCACTGGGCCGCCGCCAGCACCTCGCGGGTGAGCAGCAGGTACTCGCTTAGCTGGGCCTCGCGGCTTCTCTTGAGCAGATCGGCCTTGGGAAACCCTACCGTCTGGGCCAGGTCGTCTAGCAAGGCTTTGTGGGCCTCCTTCCCGCGCGACTCCACGAAGGCCAGAGCCTGGGCCAGCCCGGCCTGCCGCACCAGCACCGGCAGCTTGTGGGCCATGCCGCCGTACTGGTCGCGCCAGGTTATGTCTCGGCCCAGGTGCCGCGAGACCTTTTCGAAAGCTGACTGGGCTCGTTTTTGCTCGCGGGTCATGCGCTCCCCCCTAGCTTCAAACGGCAAAGCCCCCGACCCACGCTGGCCTTGCCGCCCATCTGGGCAAAGCCGAGCAAAGGTTTAAGGTCGTCCAGAACCACTGCGACTGCTTTCTTGCGGCTGCTGCCCAGGCTCAACAAGCTGTATAGGAGGCTCTCGGCAGGCAGGCTCTCCTCGTACCAGAGGGCCCCTTGGGCTACGGTCTTGGTTTCGTCCTCAAGGCGGATTCGGGCTACTACCTCGGTGGTGGTCTCGAGCAAAAAGCCCATTACGTCGTCGTGCACCAGGCAGAGCCGCCCCTTGACTGGGGCCTCGCTATGCTGGGCCAACCAGTCCGCCCAGCCCTTGAGTTCCTTGGCTTCCTGATGGCTCAGGTCAAGGTCTTCCAGATAAACCTTGTCGCCCAGCTTGAGGGTACTGCCGGGGGCCAGACGGCACCATCCGTCGGATGTAGGCGCGGCTGGCAGGGCAGGCGGGGTAAGCCCGGCAAAAGCGGCCTCACGTGCAAAGCGCTCGAGCAAGTACGGGCTGGTCACATAGGCAAACACCCCGGCCAGGCTGCGAACCGGAAACAGCAGCAGCTTGGCGTCGCCAAACACCGCTGCTCCGGCGTGCTCCGAGGCGCTGCCGGTTTCCGGGCCAAACAGGGCCAGAAGCTTATCCTTCTCGATTTTGCCCGCCGCCGCATCACGCAGCACACCTTTGATGGAGCTGCCAGGCAGATACGGAATGCCGGTCGAGCGCTCGCGGGCGATGGGCAGGTCAATGCTGCCCACCCCCTGGCCGGTGCCAGGGTGGAGGGGGAAAAGGGCGTGTAGGAAGAGGACGTGGGTGTTCACTGGGTTCCTCCGAGAGTGTCAAAAAATCCCTTAATCAGGCTTGGGTTAGCCTTGGGTGATTGCTTGCCTAAGTTTTGAAGCACTACGACTACGGAGAAATCACCTTCTTTCAAACGTATGGGTCGGTAAATAATGGGGCTCGCCAAACGCTCATCAACTTTTACCTGTTTCCATTTGAACGGTGCACCCAGAGCAGTTCTCTTCATCTTGGCGGCGTCTAAGTTCTGAAAGCGATTTACCTTTGAAAATTGCTCCGAGAAAAAAGTTTTATGAATGTTGACCAGCTTTAACCAAGGTGCCGTAATCAGTTTGGCTCTCAGGGTCGTATTGATGTAAGGTACGCCGTCAGGCCAGGTATTTGACCTGATATGCGGCCAGCCCCACTCCATATCTGCCTTCGTGTAGTACGGCTTGCCTTCATCATCTATGCGAAAAACCGCACCCGCTCCTCGGCGGGTTCGTGCCCCAACTCCACCGAAGAAATCGAAAGCCCAAAGGGTGAGCCGGATCTCCTCCCGAAAGTCTCTATCCGCGACTTTAGGTGGAAAACGAAACCTCAAGGCAAATTCGACACCCAACAAAACCTTTTTGATGTCATTGGGCTTCTCTTTAGGGGGATTTAGAGGCCAGGAAATATAAGCCGGAATTACCGATCCATCCGGTTTATCCTTCTTTTGATGTGATGGTTTGAGTTTGCTTTCGTCACTGGGTTTAATGTCAACATAAACATCAATTAGCGAAGCCTTATCCGTGCTTCCCCAAATTGCTTCCTCAGCGGCTCTCATCTTCTCCAAATTACCGAAGCGATTGCCACAAGTCGCGCGCCACCAGAAGCGCAAAACTCCACGGATGGTTCCACCCCGAATGGGCATTTGCGTATCGTTGACAAAAGGTGTACTCCCGGCACCTATCAAGGGTGTTAGCAACTTGTACTTGCGCACCTCTTGGAAATACTCGCCCTGGCTCAAAACAGGGCTGAACTCCTCCGACAACGTCTGTACCCTCCGCACCTCACACCTCCAAATCGGCCAGCTCTCCCGTCCAGCTTCCCACTACCGCCAGGCCGTAGCCGTCCAGCCGGTCTTGAGCTTCGTCGCTCAGGTTTTGCATCCAAACGCTGTGCAGCCATTCCTCAATTTGGGCCTCGCTCCAGCCCGCAAAGCGCACAAAATAGACACTGCCCGCGGGCACCAGCCTGCGGCTCGGCTTGGGGCGGTGATGCTCTAAGTCCCAGCCTGAGGCCACTACTGCACGACCCAGGGCAACGGCCTCAATTCTGGCCCCCTCAAGCCCACCGTCCTGCGGCAGGTAGCCTGCTCGGAAAGCTGCTGGGGTGAGAAAAATCACCCGTGCGGCCTGGTGCTGCACCAGCGATTGCAGCAGCTCCGCGGGAGACTGGGGTAGCGGGATGGATTCGTTCCACCAAATAGCCAGCCGCCGCTCGCCCCCTAATGGAAACACCCCGCCCGGCGCGCCCTCTACCCAGACCGCGAGGGCCAGCCGCTGCGCCTGGGAAAGAGGAGCCGAGGGGGGTAGGTAGGTGAACTCGAGCCCCGAGGTCTGGAACAAAAAGCCCTCTTCGGCGGTCTGGGTCTCGGGGTCGAGCTTCAGGTGGGTACGCACCTCGCCCTGGGGGCCGTTATGCCCCAGCTCCTCCCCGTTTTGCTCGGCCTTGGACGGAGGCTCCAGAAGCCAGCGCTCGAGGGCGCTCCAGTACCAGAAGCGCGGCAGCGAGAGGGGCTTGCTCTTGTTGTCGGGGTTGGGGATGCCAACCGAGAAAAGCCCCTCGGGCAGGTTGGTTTCCGCATTGCCCAGACGAAGCGGAACCAATCGGTACAAAAAGGACTCTTTGCCCTGGCCCAGCAGCACCACATCGGCAGGCGCGGGCGCAAGCAGCGCCCAACCCCTCTCTTTGCGCGCGACCAGCAGGGGGCCTCGGATGCCGATCTGTCGAACCTCCTGGGCCGCTTCGGGAAAGGTGAGCCCCTGGGAAAGCCCTATACGGGTACGCAATGCACCGGCAATGGTTTGCGGCAAAGGGAAGGGTAGGCTGCGGGCTCTGGCCCCAGGGTTGCTGCTAAAGGGGCGGCCATCGCGGGCTACCAGGGGTTCGCGGGGTTCAATGAGCACGGTAGACCTCCGGGTTTTCGGTAGGAACCCCGGCCTGCTGGTAAGCCCGCGCCAGCACTTTGGCCAGGATGAGTTCATCGGCCAGGCGGGCCACATCGGCGGGGGTCTGCAGGGTGTCCAGTTCCTGGCGGTACTCGGGCTTGATTTGCTTTCGCCCTAAGATGCGCTGAGCCTCGAGTACCACCGCTTTCTCCATTCCCTTCACCCCGCCCAGCTCGTCCAGCAGAGCCTTGAGTTCGTAACCTGCTTTGGTGGGGATTTGCTCCAGCCGCAGCAGATCCTGATAGCGATACAGGCGCTGGGTAAGCGAGGGGGCCTCGTCCCAGCGCCCACGCACCATACGCTCGCTGCCGCTGCGGGGGCTGTAGGCTAGGGCCAGGGCATTGCGCTTTTGCTCGAGGGGTGTGCTCTTGGGGCCTTCCTTGGCAAACTTCTCGGTGCGACGCACCAGCTCGAGGGCGTCCTGGAGGGGCTCGAGGTGGTGCACGATGGCCAGCCCCACCGAGAGCGTGGGGTCGTGCTTCTCCCCAAAGCCCCGCATGGCGGCGGAGAAGATCTGGGCCAGGGCTTTCGCACAGGGAAGGGCAGTGTGCAGTGGCAGCAGGGCCAGTACGTCGTCGCCCCCGGCATAAACCAGACAGCCTTTGTGGCGCTCCACAATGCCCCGTACCCTGGCCGCGAAATCCAGGGCTAGCTTGTTGGAAAGCCGCCGATGGGCTTCCGCGCCCTGCCGACTCTGGTGGTCTATGGCCTCGCCCATACGGTCGCCGTCGGCGTGCAACAGAACGTAGTAGGGCAGGGGTTCGCCCAGGGCACGGTACATCTCGCTCAGCACGGCACGGGCCTCTTCCAGCCCGGCCCCCGACCCATCCAGAAACTCCCCTAAACGCCCCACAAACAGCAGTCGGGGGTCATAGTCTTTGAGGGGGGTGTCCCGTACCACCGGATGGACCCACTCCTCGCGGGCTTCCTCGCCAATCAGGTTGGCCAGGCGCTCGAGGTAGAACCGGAGCATCTCCAGCTTTCCCTGTTTCCCCAGCCCTTCCAGATAGGGCAAGGCCGCCACATGTGAGGTGCTCAGGAAGGCCCGCTCCGGCCATAGCCGTTTCACCAGATCTACCCCGCTCAGCTCCTCGCCGGGTCGGATGCCCACCCTGCGCTTCCAGGCTTCGCTTGCGCCTGCGATGACCGTTTCCCGAGCGCCGTCCAGCGAGCTTTTGGGGAGGCTCGAGCCCCACCCCACCGGCATGAACTCGCGGGTGTTCTTCCGCGCCGCCATCACCGCTGTTAGCCGGTTGCGTGCCCGCGCGTAGTCCTCCTCCAGCGGTACACAGGCCCAGTAAACCTCGAGCATCTCCGAAAGCTGCTCTAGCGTAGTAGATACGTCTATCTGCTCACGGTGCTTGTCCAGCAAAGAAGTGCCCCTCTCCTGGATATATCGCCGCGCCTCCTTCACAGCCTCCTCAGTCAGCACCCGACAATGGACATCTTCCCTGACCCTGGCAACCACCACGTTGGGGATCCCCGACTGGCTGAGCTGCCTGAAGTGCTCAGCGTTGTTGGGCGCCGGAAAAATTAGGTTTTCATACCCAAGCCTTTCGGCTAGGTACGCGGATACCTGTCCCGCAGCCTCACTGAGCAAGCAGCTTCCTGCGTACAGGTCGCGTGTGCGACGAGCGGTGTTGATGAAATCTTGAACGGGCCCTAGTGTAATTTGCATGAGATAAGACATCATCAGATCCTCCACCCTTTGGCCTCTGATTTAGCAAGCCTGTAACCCATCAGCCCGTTTTTGGAAAAAACCTTCTAATCAGACACCCCCTCTGGGGGTCTACCCCAGTAAGCCCGTTGGTAGAGCTTGCCCAGGTCATGTAAAAACCCTGCCAGGGCTAGCTCGGAAGTCGTTTTAGACTGCATGCACTTTTCTACCACAGTTTTCGTTGGGTGGCTGGTATTTTGCTGTGCAGAGCTGAGCAACTCAAGGATATGATGTTGGCTTTAGGATCAAAAGGGGTTGATTTTTACTGGCCTGGCGACCTCGACCAATTTTGAGGTCTATTTACACCATGTGTGCGCCAATGAAAACGGCTCGAGCCTTGTCTTAGCCAGCTATCTTGAGACTGGTTTCAGTAGCGCACCACCCGATGCACCCAAAACATCAAAATCCCCGCAACGATGGCCCCTACCACCACGCTCAAGATGCCCGCGTGAAAGCTACCGGTCGCGGCAACGATACTCCCCGGCACCAGCGAGCCCCCCACCCCCCCAAAAAGCACCGTGAGGCCGTTGTACAAACCGGTGCCGGCCCCCACCTTTTCGGGGGATAAAAGGCGCTGTACGGTGGCAAACTCCTGGGCGTTGTAGGCGCTTTGAGCCAACACCCCCAGGGCGAAAAGCAGCACCACCAGGCTCAGGCTAGGGGTGCTCGAGGTCAGCCACACGCACCCTGCGGCCACAAAAAACCCCAGGCTTGCCAGCAGGTTGCGCCGCCCCAGTCGGTCCCCCACGTAAGCCCATAGCAGTACCCCACTGATTCCTGAGGCAAACACCACGAACAGCGGCCAGCCCAGATCTTCAAAGTTGATGCCGCGGGCCCGGTTGAAATAGCTGGGCAGCCAGTTCAGGATCCCGAATATGCAAAAGGCGTTGAACGTTCCCGCCAAGGTGTAGAGCCAGAAGCGCCAGTCCCGCACGTAGCTGGTTTGCACGTCCAAAAAAGCCGGGCTCACCGCTCGGCCTGTGGGCGGGGTGTCCTGGACAAAGCGCCAGACCAGCGGCAGGCAGACCGCCAGGCCCACAAACCCCAGGACGGCAAAAGACTCCCGCCAGCCCACGGCGTGCATCATCGGCACCACCAGCAGGGGGGCGAAGCCTATGGCCAGCAGGACGCCGGCCACATAGATCGAGTTGGCCCGGGCCCGCTCTGAAACCGGGAACCAGCGGCTGACGATCGCGCTGTTCATGGGCATATGCACGCTCTCGCCCAGCCCCAGCAGCAAGCGCAGAATCAGCAGGGCCAGCAGCGAGAAGCCCAGAGGCCAGACCAGAATGGTGAACAGCGAAAAGCCCGCCACCGCCAGCAACAAGCTGCGTTTGGGGCCAAAGCGCTCGGCCAAGGGGCTCAAGAAGATCTGGGCAAGGCCATAGGTGACGAAAAAAGCCGCCAGCAGCACATCGCCATTGGCGCCGATCTGCCGATCCGTCCAGCCGAAATCCTGGGCAATTTTGGGCAGGGCCAGGGCCAGTGCATTGCGGTCGAGGTAGTGCACAAACACCGTTGCCCCCAGGACCAGGGGGATCTGCCAGCGAGCCGGGGAAAGGTTCTGGGTCATGGGCTGCTCCTGGGGCTTGGGCGGCAATCACCGGTACAGGCTGTTGACATACTCCACCAGCAAGGACTCCACCAGCTCATCGGGCAGCAGCTCCAGCAGGGTATTGATGCGGGCGAAGCCGGTGGGCATCTGGCCTGGGACCAGGCCGGCCAGGGCGGCGATCCGGGTAAAGGGGTCGGGGCCGGGGTTTTGCAGAAGTTGTGCCACCTCCTGCCGAAGGGACTCGAGGTGATCCAGGCCACCCCCGCGCTTCACTTCGGCCACGCTTTCTTGAAGCGCGGTCAGAAAATCCTCCACATGGGGGACGTTGGAGCGGTTTACCGAAAGGTGCAGGTTGGCGGGGCCGCCCCCGGCGGAGAACTGGGCCTGCACAAACCAGCCCCTCGAGCTCAGGGCGTCTTCCAGCTCAAACACGTTGAGGTGCGCTGAGCTGAAGGCAAACATGCACATATCCGGCTTTCCCAAAACCTGTAGTTCGGGTATGGCGGCAATTCCGGCCAGCAGGCGCTCGGTGGCCCGCTGCACCTCCGACACGATCTGCTGATAGCCCTGCAGGCCCAAAAAATGCAGGGTGGCCCAGGCCCCCGCCAGCGGCCCGCCCGACTTGGAAGAGAGCACCGTGGGGTTGATCACCGCATAGCCGGTGGTGCGGGCGTTGGCGTAAAGGGCAAAGCGGCGCAAGGCCGGGCTGTGGTACAGGATCACCGAGGCATTCTTGGCGGCGTAGCCATACTTGTGCAGGTCGGTCGAGAGGGAGGTGACCCCGGGGATTGAGAGGTCAAAGGCGGGGACGCTGAACCCCAGCGTGCGCATCACCGAGAGGTGAAGGCCGCCCACACAGGCGTCCACATGGCAAAGAACCCCCTTTTCCTGGGCCAAGGCCGCGATTTCAGGGATGGGGTCTACCACCCCATGCGAGTAGCATGGGGCAGAGCCCACCAACAGCACGGTGTTTTCGTTGATGGCCTGGCGCATGGCCTCCACATCGGCTCGGAAGGTAGTGGGGTTCATGGGGGTGATCTGCACCTTCAAGCCCAGGTAGTGAGCGGCCTTGTGAAAGGCTGGGTGGGCGGTTATGCACAGCACCATCTCGGGGGTCTGGACCTGGGGCTTGTGGGCCCTGGCCCAGTCGCGGGCCGCCTTCACGGCCAGCAGGATGCTCTCGGTGCCGCCGCTGGTAAAGTTGCCCACCGTCTGCGGGCCTCCCCCCAGCCAATCCGCGATGCTGCGCACGGTGTCGGTCTCGAGCTTGAGCAGGCTGGGGTAGAGGTTGGGATAGAGGGCGTTTTCGCTGAGAAACTCGGTATAGGCCGCCTTCCCGACCTCTGCGACCGCTGGGCCGGGATCATAGACCCCGGCCATCACCCGCCCCTCGAGCCAAGGCGCGTCGTGGGCCTTATAGGCCCTGAGGGTGGCCAGTACCTGTTCTTTGCTGAGTCCCACTGGGGGTAGCGGCATATGGATCTCCTGGTGTGCTGGGCAGAGCCTATGGGGAAAGCGAAGAGGCTGTCAATACGGGCCGCTGTTCAGGGGTATATTGAGCTCCAGAAAGGTTGAGGAGGTCGGCGATGCGAGTGGTGGTAACCGGAGGCAGTGGCAAGCTGGGGCGGGCCTGCGTAGAGGAGTTGCTGGCCCACCAATACGAGGTGATCAACGTAGACCTGATGCCCCCGAAAGAACCCCGCTGCCCCTTCGTGCAGGCGGATCTGGCCGAGTTTGGGCAGGCCCTGGAGGTTTTGTCGGGGGTGGATGATCGCTACAGGGGAGTGGACGCCGTGGTGCACCTGGCCGCGGTCCCGGCGCCGGGGTTGCAGCCCAATGCGGTGGTCTTCAAGAACAACACCCTGAGCACCTACAACGTGTTTGAAGCGGCCCGGCGGATGGGGATTCGCAACCTGGTGTGGGCCTCGAGCGAGACCGTGCTGGGGCTACCCTTTGACACCCCTCCGCCCTACGTCCCGCTAGACGAGGAATATCCCGGACGCCCTGAGAGTGCCTATTCCCTGTCCAAGCTGCTGGGAGAGGAGATGGCCCGGCAGTTCGCCCGCTGGGATCCCGAGCTCAAGATCCTTGGGCTGCGCTTTTCCAACGTGATGGAGCCCGCTGATTACGCCCATTTCCCCAGCTTTGACCTCGACCCTCGGCTGCGCAAGTGGAACCTCTGGGCCTACATTGATGCCCGCGATGCTGCCCAGGCGGTGCGGCGGGCCCTCGAGGCCCCCCTCAAGGGGGCGGAGGTGTTCATCATCGCTAACGCCGATACCGTGATGTCCCGCCCTAACGCTGAGCTGATGGCGGAGGTGTTTCCTGGAATACCGCTGCCTGAAGGGATGGGCCCGCATCAGACCTTGCTTTCCATTGAGAAAGCCCGCCGTCTGCTGGGCTACGAGCCCCAACACTCTTGGCGCGAGGAACTGGCCGCCTGGGCCCGCCCCTAAGGGCTGGCGAAGTCCAGCCGAATGATGTCATCGGCGGATAGCTCGAGGCGCAGCGCCCCGGCGTTGGCCTGGGCCTGGCGCACGTTCTTGGCCCCAGGGATGGGCAGGGTGCCCTTCTGGATGCACCAGCGCAGGGCCACCTGGGCCGGGGTGGCGCCCTTGGCCTGGGCCACCTCGCTGAGGGCTTGGAGCAGGCCCGGCAGGCGCTGCTTGTGGGCGATGTAGCGCTGGCCGCGGTAGCGCCCTGGGGGTGGGTTGTCCAGGGTGTATTTCCCGGTCAGCCAGCCCATGCCCAACGGGCTGTAGGCCATGGGCACAATCCCTTCGGCCTGTAGGGCGGAGAGCAGCCCGGTATGTTCAGGGCCCCGCTCGAGCAGGTTGAACTCGATCTGGTTGGCCGCCAGCCGCACCCCGTGCCGCTCCAGCACCTTGCTGACCCGCTCGGTCTGGGCCAGGTTGTGGTTGGAAACCCCCACCGCCCGGGTCAACCCCAGCTCATAGGCCTCGGCCAGAGACTCGGCCCAGCCCTCGAGCGAGACTGGCGGCCAGGGCCAGTGCAGCAGGTAGAGGTCGAGCCGGGAGAGGTCCAAGCGCCGCAGGCTCGAGCGCAAAGCCCGCAACAGGGCCTTGCGGGAAAAGCGCCAGGGAAAGGGAAACATCTTGCTGACCACCAGCGGCTTGGGGGTGTAATCGTGGTAGAACATCCCCAAGAGCCGCTCGCTTTTGCCCAGGCCGTAGACCTCCGCGGTGTCAAACAGCCGTATTCCGGCGTTCAGGGCCAGCATGTAGGCCTGTCGGGCGTCGTCCTGGCTGTAGGTTTTGCCATAGCCCCAGATCAGGGTATCGCCCCACTGCCAGGTGCCGATCCCCAAGGGGGGAATCGGGGGAAGACCGGGGAACTGAAGGAGGTCGTTCATGGGGGCAGCCTATTGGTCTGGTTTAGAGCTGACAATATCCTCAATCACGGATTGTACTGCCTCACAGCACAGATTGTATGGCCTTAGCCGGGTTCCCGCTGGGGCTCCTTTTCTTCCTCGCCGCCCTCCTCGAGCCGGGCGAAGGCCTCCAGGGCCAAGCGTACCCGCTCATGGATCCCCTTGAACCCCTCGGCCCGCGTTCCACTCAGCAGCTCGAGGGCTTGGTCGGCGGTCTCCACCGCATAGAGGTGGAATCGTCCCTCCCGCAGGGCCTCCATTACCTCAGAAGCCAGGGTCAGGTTGGGAATGTTGGCCCGGGGCAGGATTACCCCCTGCTTTCCGCTCAGGCCCAGGGCCTGGCAGACCCGAAAAAAGCCCTCGACCTTAGCCGCAATCCCCCCGACCGCCTGAACCCGTCCGGTTTGGTCTACCGCCCCGGTCAGGGCCAGGTCTTGCCGCAGCGGGATGCGCCCGATGGCCGAGAGCACCGCCACCAGCTCGGCCAGCCCCGCCGAGTCGCCTTCAATGGGCACGTAGTTTTGTTCAAAGGCCAGGCTGACCGTGGCCGGGAACGACCCCACCTCGGCGTAGCGGCTGCGCAGATACCCGCTCAGGGTGAGCACGGCCTTGTGAAAGACCTGCCCTCCCAGCCCAGCCTCGCGGTCTATGGAGATCAGGTGATCCCGCCCTGGGGCGGCTCGAGCGGTCACCCGGGCCGGGCGCCCCCAGGCCGGCAGGGTTTCCAGCAGCACCAGGCTGTTTACCTCCCCCACCTTCTGCCCGGTCAGCTGGAAGCTCCACACCCCCTCCTGCACCGACCGCAAAAACTCCTCCTCAGAGCAGAAAGCCCGTTGATCTCGAGCCCTCAGGGCAGCCTGTACCGCATCCGCGCTGAGCACCCCCTCCCCCAGAACCGCGGCCTCTTCGGCCAGCGCTCGGATCTCGACCCAGCGGGCGTCCATTCGGTCGCGGTGCTCGGCCATCCGCCGGGCCTCGTCGTAGAGCTGGGAGAGCCCGCCCTGGGTCAGGCTGAAGCCCTGGGCCGAAAGCCACCCCCCCAGGGCCTCGCGCTGCTCAGGGGTGGCGCTCAGGGTGGGGGAGAACTCGATGCGGATGCGGAACAGCTCGGTAAAGGCGGGGTCGCTCTCCAAGCTTTCAAAGGCCTCGTGGCTGCCCACCAGCAGCACCTGGACCTGAACCGGGAAAGGCTCCACCTCGAGCCCCACCGGATGCTGGGCATCGGTCACCGGCTCGACCTGCTCATTGTGCAGGGCCCGTTTGAGGGCCTCCCAGGTGCCTTCGCGCTTGAGGCTTTCCGCGTCCAGCACCAAGAATCCCCCCTGGGCCCGGTGCACCGCCCCAGGGCGGATATGCGAGACATTGGCCACTCCGCTGGGGGCGCTGACCTGCCCGAACAGCCGAGGCGCGGTGGCGTAGGGCTCGTAGACCACCGGCGGGGGGAACCCGCTGTGGGAGGAGGTGAGCAGGTTGGGCCGCCATTGGGCCGGATCGAAGGCCTCTCCGGTCTCGGCGTAGCGAACCAGGCGGGCCTTGAGGGCCTCGAGGTAGGCCCGGGCTTGGGGGAACTGGGCCATCAGCGGCTCGACACGGGCGCTCAGGTAGTGGCTGGCCTGTTCCCGCCGTAGCCGGCGCAACGCCGCCTCACGGTCGGCCAAAGCCGTGAGGTTGGCCAGGCTGACCTCCTCGAGCCGGGCCGCCAGCTCGGCTGGAATCGGGCCGGGGCCGCTGAGCTCCAGGCGTTCGCCGTTTTCCACCAAGGCGAACCCCGCAGCCTGGGCCTCGGTTCGGAGTCCCTCCAGCCGGGCCTCCTGCTCCGCTTTGAAGCCCTCCTCGAGCTGGGATTTCTCCCGCAAAAACCGGGCTTGACGAAACAGGGCGTCCAGCCGGGCGGTTTCCGAGAGCAGCCCCTCCACGGCCTCGGCCAGGTGGGTCTCGCTGCCGCTGGGGAGGGTGAGCACCGCTGCCCGCCGCTCGGAGAGGGGTACATAGAGCAGGTCTGGAGGGGTCTCCACGCTTTGCTGCTGGAGATACTCCAGCAGGGCCTCGTGCTTTCCCAGGCTGGGGGGTCCTACCACATAGGCGTGAAAACCGCCCTTGAGGGCCAGCTCGAGAGCCGCCCGGGCCCGTTCCTGCCCGAAGAAGGGGGGCGGGGTGGGAAGC
>NZ_QWLB01000043.1 GCF_003574355.1 Meiothermus granaticius NBRC 107808
GGGCACCCGCTCCGGGGGTTGGGCAGAAGCCGCTGGCTGGGCCGGGGGTTCGGAGAGGGGTGGGGGTTCCGGCTCGGCTACTTTTTTTTTCCCCCCAGCCGCACCTCAACCTCGTAGGCCCCCAGGGTATCGCGGATGGCCAGTTGCACCGCCTCTACGTGCTTGAGGGCGTTCTGGTAGTGGAAGTTTTTGTCCTCGCTGAAGACCAGCACAAAGCGGTTCCCCTCCGGTGGGTAGGGGCGGGCCTCGCGGAAGAAGGCCTTTTGGGTCGGCTTGAGCTGGGCCAGCACCTCGCGCCAGGCCTGGTTGAAGTCGCCGATGGGGTCCGTGGCTGGGGCCTCAGGGGCGGGGGCCGGGTGCTCGAGCCTCGCTGCTTTTGGCCCAGGGCTGCGCTGAGGCTTGGGGTCAAACTCGGGGATAGCGGTTTGCGCAGGGCCTGATGCTGGAGCCTGTAGGGCTTGATACGCCGCCAGCACCGCCAGCTCGAGCGAGAGCGCATCCGAGCGCTTGAGCAGCCGCTCCATGGCCTCGTCCAGAGCGGTCATGGCCAAGACCAGCCGCTCCTCGGGGCTGCCCAGGTGAGGGCCCAGTCCCAGCCCCATCCGCCCGTAGAGTCCGGCCCGGAGGGCCTCCAAGAGCCCCTGGGCCAGGGTGCGCGCCGCGAAGCCCTGGGTGTAGAGGCTTTGCATCTCCTCCAGGGCCGCCCGGATCTGTCCCCGGTCAAGGGCCTCGGCGACCGCGAACAGCGCCTCTTGAGGGGGCAGGCCCAACGCGGCCTCGGTGGCGGCGAGGGTGAGGGGGCCTTCCAGGGTCAAAAGCCGGTCCAGCAGGCTCTCGGCGTCGCGCATGGCCCCATCCGCCAGCCGGGCCACCAGCTCCAGGGCGGGCGCTTCGGCCTCGCGGCCCAGGCCCTCCAGAATGCGCCGCAGCTTCTGCACGATCTCGGCCTCGGACAGCCGCCGGAAGCGGAAGTGTTGGGTGCGCGAGAGGATGGTGGGGGGCATCCGCTCGGGCTCGGTGGTGGCAAAGATGAAAATGACGTGCGGGGGGGGCTCCTCGAGGGTTTTCAAGAGCGCGTTGAAGGCGCTTTTGGACATCATGTGGGCCTCGTCGAGGATCACCACCTTTTTGTCTTGCGGCGAGAGGATGGGGGCCAGCAGGATGCGCTCTCGGAGCTCGCGCACATCCTCAACCGAGTTGTTGGAGGCGGCGTCAATTTCCAGCACATCCGGATGCCGCCCTTCACGCACCAACCGGCAACCCTCGCAAACCCCACAGGGACGCGGCTCGGCGCCGGTGCAGTTCACCGCCTGGGCGATGAGTCGGGCGCTGCTGGTTTTCCCGACCCCCCGTGGCCCAGAGAAGAGATAGGCTTGGGCCAACCGGCCTGAGCGCAGGGCCCCCAGGAGCACTTCCTTGACGTGCTCCTGACCTACCATCTCCTCGAAGGTAGTGGGACGAACCTGACGGTAGAGCGCGCTCACCGCTTACTAGCTTAAGGCTCGGAGGCCAAAGCGCAAAACCGCAGGGGTGCTCGAGCCTGCCCCGCTGACCCCTGTCACCAGGCCTGCTTGACCCGCTCGATGAAATCGTGAACGATGTTCCCGGTCACGCCCCAGATGTCGTAGCCCCGCCAGGGGTAGTGCCAGACCAACCGACGCCAGGGCCGGTCTGGTTCGGCGATCTGGGTGTCCTCGGGGTCAAGGGGGGGTTGGTTGGCCCTGGAGATGAACCGCTCCTCGGAGTAGGCTGGAGCGGCGATGAGTTCTTCGATGGGCACCCACAGCACCTCGCTCACCTCATGGGGGTTGGGGTTGAGGGTGGGCGGATGCTTGAGCTGCCCCAACAGGGGGAACACCCGGTAGCCAAAAGGGGAGAGGGTGGGGTTGAGCGGTCCCAGGATCTCGACACTCCCAGGCTCAAGCCCCACCTCCTCCCAGGCTTCGCGCAGGGCGGTGTGCTCGGCGGTCTCTCCGGCCTCAGAGCGGCCGCCGGGAAAGCTGATTTGCGCGGCGTGATGGGACAGATTGGCGCTGCGCACGGTGAACAGGAGCCGCCCCGACCATACCGGCAGCAGCACCGCCGCATCTACAAAGCCCGTGGGCAGGGCCAAGGGGCGCGGGGGAGGAGCCACAGCCGCCTTAAGGGCCTCGGGGTTCATGCGCATACCTGCTCGCACCGCTCGCGGAGCACCACCTCCGGATTGAGCTTTTCCCGCCGGGCCAGGGCCACCAGCTGCCACAGCGCCTCGGCCAAGTCTCCCCGGTTCAAGGCCTCGATGACCTGGGCCTCTGAGCCGCCGGGCAGCTCGAGCTTCCTTTGCAGCTCGGCCGCCCGGGCCAGCGCCCCTAGGCTGCGCGGCACCTGGTCGCACAGCGACCTCTGCGCCTTTCCCTCCGCTCGTTTAATGGCCTGCCAGTTGGCCGTGACCTGCTCGGGGGTGTGGGCTTGAGCCTGGCCGAACACGTGGGGGTGGCGGCGGATCAGCTTATCCACAATGTGTTGTTCAACCTGTGGATAACCAAAGGTACCCTCTTGCTCTCCAATGACACTGTGAAAAGCCACCTGCAGCAGCACATCCCCTAGCTCTTCGGCCAGCTCGGCAGGATTTCCGCTGCTCATGGCGTCTACGGCCTCAGCGGCCTCCTCGAGCATGTAGGGGCGCAGGCTCAGGTGGGTTTGCTCCTTGTCCCAGGGGCAACCATCCGGAGCACGCAGGCGGCGCATCACCTCCAGTAGGCGTTCCATACCCCTAACCTTACCCCTACCGATTTGGTCAGGGCCGTGACCTAAAGCACCGAAGGGGTTTAGGCGCCCGGTTTGCCCCCCGCGAGCCGCCACAAGAGAACCCCCCCAGCCAGGGTCAGCCCGACCAAAATCAGGCTGAGGGGGTCCGCGCGGGCAGGGTCCCCAAATACCAGGCCCAGCTCACTCGGGTAAGGCAGCCCCACGGTTCGGGTCAGCAGGAAGAGCACCCCTATGACCCCGGCCAGCCCCACCCCAAACAGGTAAAAGCCTCGCTCGCTGCTCTGGGGCAGCTCCAGCAGGCGGGCCAGCAGCAAAAGCCCGCCATACACGAGCTGGACCCCCAACAGCAGCATAAAAATCAGGGCGTACCAAAACCCGGCCCCTTGCAGGCTCAGCGGGGTTTCCCGTTGGCCCAGCAAGGCTCCACAGAGCCCGCCCCCCAGGGCGGTCTGGCCAAATCCCAGCATCTGCAGGAAAAATGGGGCAATCAGCAGCCCCGCCGCCCAGCGGGCCCTGGGGTCCCGGAAGGCCAATGGGGGTGAATCCATGGGATTCATGCCTAACCAGTATGACAGGAGAACCAAGGGACATTTGTTTTAATCTCTATGGGTTAATCTAGCGGGGATGATGCGCCGCATTCTAACGGTGGCTTTGCTCGTGGGGGTCCCCCTGGCCTTAGGATTGATGATCGTGAGCCAGCGGGATCAGTACCAGCCCTATGGCACCCGTTTGATGGCCCAGAAGGCCGCTTACGACTTCAGCCTCACCGCCCCCGATGGCAAGACGGTCAAGCTCTCGGACTACCGGGGCAAGGTCCGCTTGATCTTTTTTGGCTATGTGAACTGTCCGGATGTTTGCCCCACCACGATGCTCGAGCTGAGCAAGGTCTACAAAGCCCTGACCCCACAGGAGCAGGCCCGGGTGCAGGTGATGATGATCTCTGTGGATCCTGAGCGCGATACCCAGGAGGTGTTGGGCAAGTACGTTGCGTTTTTCAGCCCGGCCTTTGTGGGGCTCACCGGAACCCCCGATCAAATCGCCCAAGTTGCCCAGAACTATGGGGTTTTCTACCAGAAATCCAACATCAAGTCCGCCAAGGAATACACCGTAGACCACAGCGCTACGGTTTTCGCCGTAGACCCCCAAGGCAACCTGCGCCTGATCTATGGCAACGGCAAGCCAGCCCAGACCGAGAAGGTGGTACAGGATGTGCGCTGGATGCTCAAGGGCTAGGGAAGCCCATGCGTTAGGGGGCCGGGCCGCTATGGTTTGACTGGGGTTTGATCAGGGGCTGGCCTCTTGACCCTCTCTCATTCCAATACCCGGTACACTGCTCTATAGGTATGGAATCGGGCCTGGCGGGTTGGGTACAGACCATAGGTTACATTGGCATCTTTGCGGTGGTATTTGCGGAAACGGGCCTGCTGGTGGGGTTTGCCCTGCCTGGAGACAGCCTGCTGATCACCGTAGGAATCCTGGGGGCGGCAGGAAAGCTGCAGTTGTTTCCGGCCATCACCGCCCTGTTCATCGGCTCGTTCTTGGGCAACAACCTGGGGTACTGGCTGGGGCGGTGGGCGGGGCCCGGTTTGCAGCGCCGAGTGCGGGCTGATCACTTGGAGCGCACCCAGCTTTTCATGCGGCGCTTTGGGGCGCTCTCGCTCTTGGTGGGGCCCTTTATCCCGATCGTGCGGGCCTTGGTGCCTTTTGTCTGCGGTACCTTGCGCATGCCCTACGGGCGTTTTCTGCCCCTCACCTTGCTGGGTAGCTTGATCTGGACGGTGGGGCTGACCCTGTTCTCCTACTGGGTGGGCTCTAAGATCCCCAACCTCGAGAAGTACGTGTACCTCATCCTGCTGGTCGGGATCTCGGCAGGGGTAGTACCGGCGGCGATCCGCTTTTTCCGTCGCCGGAGCGCCCGCTCGGTGGAGATGTAGGCCCGCTTGTGGAGCAGGAAGAGGGCTGGGTCACCCGGTATGCTTGAGGGGTGAAGCTCGACCAGGCCTTTTTCCTGCGGGTGGCCCTGTTCTTGTTTTTGCTGTGGGCCACCACCCGGCTCACCGATTTGTTTCTGTGGGTGTTTCTGGCCTTTACCCTGGCCGCGGCGGTGGAGCCGGTGACGGCCTTTTTCGCCCGGCGGGTAGGGCGTGGGCTCGGGGTCAGCCTGACCTATCTCGGGCTGTTGGCGGTGGTAGTGTTGGGGGTATGGGTGAGTGCGCCGGTGCTGGTGGCACAATTCCAAAAGCTCTACATCGCTGTTCGAGAGCTTCCTATGCAGGATGTAATTCCGGGATTATCGGGGGCAGGGCAGAATGTGCTGGACTCGGTTCTGGGCTCCTTGGCTTCAGGGGCCCGCACCGCGAGCAGTTACCTGCTGCGGGTGGTGGGAAACGTGGCGGATGCGGCTCTGGCCCTGGTGTTGGCGGTGATGGTCAGCCTCGAGCCCCACTTGGTGAGCCGTCTGGCCAGCTACCTACCGGGTGAGCGCTGGACCGAGGTGCTCCAGACCACCTGGGCTCGGATGGGCTTGTGGGCCCGGGCCCAGCTTGCGGTGGCTCTTTCCTTTGCCCTGTTGTTTGGGTTGTGGCTGACCATCATCGGTACCCCAACCCCGTGGGCCCTGGCGGTGCTGGGGGGGGTGCTCGAGGTGATGCCTTTTGTGGGGGGGGCAACCATTGCCCTGCTGGCCACCCTGATCTCGCTGTCCAAGGGGCTTACGGTGGCCGGTCTGGTCTTGGTCGGATACGCGGCGATTGCCCTGCTGCAAGGCAAGCTGCTGATCCCCCTGATCTACGGGCGCATTCTGGGCTATCATCCGGCCACGGTACTGCTGGCCATCTTCGTGGGGGGAAAGCTGTTTGGCTTTCTGGGAATTTTCTTGGCGGTGCCGGGGTTTATTTTGGTGGCCAGCCTGTATCGCTTTTGGTTTCAGCGGCCTCGAGAGGAACCTGGGGTGCTGGAGCCCTAATCTGGTATTAGCGTCCGAAGGGCCTGAGGGTAGGCGGGGTGGCGGAGTATATCCGGTCACGCCCGGCCTGTTTGGCGTCGTAGAGGGCGCTGTCGGCCTGCTCGAGCCAACGGTTTACGGTAGCCATGCTGGTGGGGATCTCTCCTCCAGCCATGCCCCCGGAAAGGCTCAGGGCCCCCTCAACCTGGGGGATCTGTAGCTTCTTGAACTCCAGCCGTACCCGCTCGAGCATGCGTCCGGCGTCTTCGAGGCCCGCTCCGAAGAGCACCAGGCAAAACTCCTCCCCCCCCAGCCGTACGGCCAGGTCATCCGCCCGGGAGATGGTGCGCAGCAGTTTGGCGAGAGACTTGAGCACCTCGTCTCCGGCGGCATGGCCGAAGCTGTCGTTGACCCGCTTGAAGTGGTCGAGGTCCAAGAGGGCTAGGGTGATGGGCTTTTGGGTCTCCTGCGAGAGCCGGATCAGCCGGTTCATGCTGCGCTCGTAGCCCCGCCGGTTGAGCAGGCCGGTGAGCGGGTCGGTGTAGGCCTTGCTGCGCCACTCGCTGAGGGTTAGCGACAGCCGCAGGCGCTCGGTGAGGATGGGGGCCAGCGCCCCCAGGCCGCGCTCATCCTGGGGAGGGCTGCTGAAGTAGAGGCGGCCCTCAGCAGGGTTATCCAGGAATAGCTCGAAGTTGTACACGTAGGGTCCGCTGTGCCCGACCCGCTGGACGATATCGGTGCGGATCTCGAGCCCCAGCAAATTCGGGAATAACGGTTTAAGCCCCTCCAGCACGCTTTGCATTACCCCTTGGAGGGAGAGGATCTGGGTGGAGGTGTTGCTCGAGAGCCCCTGCAGCAGACCGATCCAACGCTCGAGGCCGCACTCCGCGCGCTGAATCCGGGTGTAGACCGCCAGCCCCATCCAGGCCAGGGCCACGACCATCAGATAAGCAAAGGTGGCCAGGGCCCAAGGGGCGGCTTTGACCTCGGGCGAGTCCAGCGCGAGGAGCACCAGCGCCAGCACCAACCCCAGGTTCATGAACCCCAGCAGTTCCTTGGGGAGGTGCTGGCTGCGGCCCTCGAGCCACCCCCCCCAGCCCACCAGGATGAAGCCCAGGCCCAGGGTAAAAGGGGTGAATAGGGTCAGGGGGGTTCCCAGCCCTACCGGGGCCAGGGTCCCCGCAGCCATCAGCAGCAGGCCAAGGCTCCAGGACACCCGGGCCTCGCTGGCGGTGCCCCGCAGGGCAGCCTCAAGGGCGGGCAAGGCCAGTAGGGGCGGTAGCAGGGCGGCCAGGGAGACCAGGGTGTGCAGCGAGATATGGGGCCAACTCACCGCAGCATAAGCCATCACCAGCAGGGCCGGAAGGGGCCCCAGGGCCCTTTGGGGGAGGGCTTTGGGCTCCAGGATGTACAGGCTCCAGAGCCAGCCCAGAACCCCTAGCCCCAGCAACCCATCGGGGAGCCCGGGCAGCGGGCTTGGCTCGAGCCCGCGGCTGGCCGCGCTCAACCCCCAGGCCAGGGTGCCCAGGGCCGCCCCGCGCCAGGCCGGCTCCCCTCGAGACCGAACCCAAAGCACCACCCCGGAGACCACACCGAGGAGGGCTAAGGCCAATGCGGGCAGTTCGGTCATGAGAATGAAGGTAGCACAGGCCTCTGGCCCGAAAGGCCCGTCCTCAGCGTTACGCTGAGGGCTCAGGTTATGGGCAATTGCGCTAGTATGGTCAGCGGATGCTCAAGGTGGTGCTGTACCAGCCAGAGATTCCACAAAATGCGGGCAACATTGCCCGTACCTGCGCGGCGGCTGGGCTTGAGTTGCACCTGGTTCGCCCCTTGGGGTTTCAATGGGCGAGCCCTAAGCTCAGGCGGGCGGGGCTGGACTACTGGTCGGAACTGCACTACACCCTTCACGATTCCTGGGAGGCCTTCTTGGCGCGTTTGCCCGACTCGGCCCAGGTCTGGGCCTTTAGCAGTAAGGTTTCCACCCGCTATAGCCAGGTGCGGTATGGCCCCGAGGATTATCTGTTGTTTGGGCCGGAGAGTCGGGGGCTACCCCAGGCGGTGCTCGAGCGCTTCCCGGCGGTAACGATCCCCATGCCCGGAAGAGGGGGGCGCTCGCTCAACCTGGCAGTAGCGGTGGGAATTGGGGTGTACGAGGCGCTGCGGCAGCTGGAGTTCCAGGTGCGGTGAGCGGGTCAGGCCAGGGCCAGCCGCTCGAGCGCCCTTTGCAGCACCTGGATGGCCTGGAGAAACTCTGGAATGCGCACGTGCTCGTTGGGGGTGTGGTCGAGCTGGGAATCACCGGGGCCGTAGGCCACCATGGGCACCTTCCAGTGGGGGGCTACCACGTTCATATCGGCGGTTCCGGTCTTGTACTTGAACACCGGCTCCCCCCCCAGGCTCCGGATGGCGATGCGCAGGGCTCGAGTCAGGGGGGTATCCTTCGCCCCCACATAGGGGATCTCCGCCCCAAAGAACTCGAGGCTAAGGGCCGGGGAGGCATAGGCCCGCAGATGTGCCTGAGCCTGCTCCGGCAGCAGCCGCGGCGGCAAGCGCAGCCCCAAGGTGAGCTCGGCGAACGATTGGGTTCCGGTTTGCCCCATGCGGAAGTCGCGCAGATCGAGCTGAACTTGGGCAAAGGGCCCCTGGCCTAGATTCATGGCCTCGGCCCAGGCTTTGATGGAAGCGTAGTACGTCAGAAGCTCCTCAGCGGCGTTGGCCTCGAAATGGGCCGAATGGAACCCGTCTTTGCTGCGCCGGGCCCTGAGCACCAAACGCCCCTTGTAGCCCAGGGTGATGGCCTCCCAGCCCGAGGGTTCCCCGATCAGGACAAAGTCCGGGTGGAGCTGACCGACCACAAAGCGAGCCCCCTTGGAGGTGGGGGCCTCTTCCTCAACCGCCCCGACCAGGTGCAGGGTCATCCGCTGGAGGGCTTCTTGGCTCAGGGCGGCTCCGGCCAGCATGAAGTTCACGAAAGGGCCCTTGGCGTCTACCGCACCCCGCCCATACAGGGCATCCCCCTCGATCCGCACCGGGACGGTCCCCGGTACGGTGTCAATGTGGCCGAGCAGCACCACCTGTAGGGGCCCCGAGCCCAGCACCCCTCGAGCGTTCCCGGCCTCGTCTATCCAGGCCTGGGAATACCCCAGCCGCTTCATCTGCTGGGTCAGATACTCGGCTACGGCGCGTTCCTCCCCGGAAACGGAAGGAATCTCGAGCGCCCCTTTCAACAGCGCTACTGGCTCAAGCTTCATCGGTTCCAACAATACCGGTTTGTTGGCCTCCGGGCCAAACCGGTCAGCGGCCTAAGACAAGACCGCGCGCACCGCCTGCACCACCTGCTCGAGGTCGCTCTTTTCGATCACCAGGGGGGGCAGGAAGCGGATCACGCGGGGCCCGGCAGCCAGGCTCAGGATGTGGTGCTGCTGCTCGAGCCGGGTGATGTAGGGGGCCGAGGGCTCGCCCAGCTCGAGGCCGACCATCAGCCCCAGCCCCCGAACCTCGCGCACCTTCGGGGAGTCTATGCTGCGCAGGGCCTCGATAAACTCCCGGCCCAGCTCCGCGCTGCGCTCCCAGAGCCGGGTGTCTTGGAGGTAGCGGATCGCAGCAACCCCAGCGGCCATGGCGAGGGGGTTCCCACCAAACGTGGTGCCGTGCCCGCCCTTGGGCATTTTTTCGGCCACCTCCGCGGTCATGGCGCAGACGCCGATCGGCACCCCACCCCCCAGGGCTTTGGCAGCGGTCATCAGATCGGGCACCACCCCAAAGTGTTCGAAACCCCAGACTCGACCGGTGCGGCCCATTCCGGTCTGAATCTCGTCGAGGATGAGCAAGCAGCCCTTCTCCTGGGTGATCTGCCGGGCCGCCTGGAGGAATTGCGGTGTGGCTGGATACACCCCGCCTTCTCCCTGGACGGGCTCGAGAAATACCGCGGCCACACTGTCATCCACCGCGCTTTTCAGGGCCTCGACATCGTTGTAGGGGACAAAAACCACCGAGTGGCCGTAGGGCCCGAACGGCTCGCGGTACTTGGGTTCATACGAAAGGGCTACCGCGCCCAGGGTGCGGCCCGAGAAACCCCGCACCGCGGCCACAAACTTGCGCTTACCGGTGGCCATCATGGCGAACTTAAGGGCGGCCTCATTGGCTTCGGTACCGGAGTTGCAGGGGAAGTAGCGGCTGAGGACCGGCGGAAGAACGCCCTGAAGGGTGTCATAAAACTCGGCCCGCTTGTCGTTGGGCAAGGTCTGGGGCAGGATCATCAGGGTCTCGGCCTGTCGCTTCACCGCCTCGACCACATAGGGGTTGGAATGGCCCAGGTTGGCCACACCGTAACCGCCCACGCAGTCTATGTACTCCTGCCCTGCGCTGTCCCACACCCGGGCCCCCTTACCGCGCACGATCACCACCTCGTGCTTGGTGTAAATGCCGGAGTCGTGGGCCTTTTCTAGCTCGAGCCAATCCTTTACCGTCTGCATGGCGTACCTCGTTATTCGTTTATACACTTCTTTATGCGCTTTGTGAACCCCGCCCGATGTCCGGGTGCCCCCAGCATAGTCCCTACCCCATAGAGAAAGGTGTGTCCCCTTGACTTCTTTGGAAATTCCTTACAATAGGGTCTGCTTCGGTGGGTGCCCCACACCCCCCCTTTAGGAGGCTTTAGCTATGCCGCACGTAATTACCGAGCCCTGCATCGGAACCAAAGACAAGTCCTGTGTAGAGGTCTGCCCAGTGGAGTGCATCTACGATGGTGGGGATCAGTTCTACATCCACCCCGATGAGTGCATTGACTGCGGGGCCTGTGTGCCGGCCTGTCCGGTCTCGGCCATCTACCCTGAGGAGGATGTGCCGGAGAACTGGCAGGAGTACATCGCCAAAAACCGCAAGCTCTCGGGCCTCGAGTAGGCTTTGGAAAAGGTGAGAAGCCCCGGGTCCGGCCCGGGGTGCTTGCTTTAGCTCGAGGCCTTGGGAGCTAGGGGAGCTGCAGGGCTTGGGCTCGAGCCTGCGCCTCGGCCTCGATCAGCAGGTTGCGCCGAATGCGCCACGACAGGTAAAACACCCCAATCAGCCGCAGGGCGACCGAAGCCAGGATGGGCAGGTGGTAGGGGCTGGGGCCGATCCCCAGACTGCCCAGCGCCCCTCCCAGCAAAGCCCCCAATACACTGCCCACGGCGTAGGCCATCCAGTACAAGGCCAGGTAAAGATTGCGGCGCTCGAGGCTCGCGCTTTGCAAAGCCACGTTGGTCAGGGCGGTGCTCAGCCCAGCCCAGGCGAAGGGGTCGCAGACCGCCGCCACCCAGATGGTCTGGAGCCGGCCCGGTGCGGCCAGCAGCCACAGCGGGGGCAGTACCATCGCGGCGATGGCGCTGGTCCACAGCAGCACCCGCCAGTGCCCGGCCCGGTCGGCGATGCGGCCCCATAACGGCCCTACAAAAAGCCCCACACTGGCCGCGATCACCGTCCAAAGCCCTACCTGGGCAAAGGTCATTCGGTCGTACTGCAACCACAAGGGCACCACGAAGGGGGAGCCTACCGAGACCGCTCCCATAAACAAGGTCACGAAGCCCAAGAACCCGCGAAAGCGCCGGTCACCAAACGGGGCCAAGAACTCCCGCAGACGTGGAACTGCGGGGGTGGTCGGGGGCTCGAACTGCCAACGCAGGATGAAGGTCGAGGTGACCCCGGCGGCCACCCCTATCCCCAGTACGATCAAGAAGCCCCAGGGCTTGCCCAGGTGATCAATCAGACTCCCGGCGGCCAGGTTGCCCAGAGTGCCCACCAGCCCCAAAAAGGCATTGCGAAAACCGAAGTAGCGCCCGCGCTGTTTCTCCGGCACCAGATCGGCCATCCAGCTGGTCCACAGCACGTTCACCGGGGCAATCACCAGCTGAGACACGGCCGCGATCAACAGCAGGCCGGGGATGCGCCAGGATTCAGGCAACAGCGGCAGAAGGAGAACCCCGGCGAAGAGGGCCCGCCCGCCGCCCGCCAGGAGGATGCTGAGCCGCTTGCGGCTGCCACGGGTAAATAGGGCCAAAGGGGCGGCTAGCTGCCCTACCGCGGGCAGCGCTCCCAGCACCGCCAGCGCGGCGGGGGTAGCCCCTAACCAGAGGGCGTATCCGGTGGTGACCATCCCGGTAGCCCAGTTGATGAACAACACCGCCAACATCCCCTCCCAGATTGAAAGCTGTTGGGATCGAGCGGGTTCGGTGGGGGGAAGTAGGCGCACAAGATACGATTATTGGCGGATATTTGGGCGGCTTCAATAGGCCTCGAGGCTGATCTAAGGCCTCGAGGCCACCCCGCTCCAATCCGCTGGTCGCTCGGCCAGCCCCAATCGCCAGGCCACCCCCTGGGCGCAGCGCCAGGCGGCCTTGCCGTCGCCGTAGGGGTTGGTGGCGCTGGCCATCCTGCGCCGGTCGGCCTCGTCGGTGAGAAGGCCGCTGACCATCCGATACACCCCCTCGGGGTTGGTTCCGGCCAGCCGCAGAATCCCCGCTTCTACCCCCTCGGGCCGTTCGGTGACATTGCGCAGCACCACCACCGGCACCCCCAGCGCGGCCCCTTCTTCCTGGAGCCCCCCTGAGTCGGTGACGATCAGCTCGCTCCGGCCCAGCAGGGCCGACATGGGGCCGTACTCGAGCGGATCCAGCAGCACGAAGTTGGGCAGGCCTTCCAGCACCGGCCAGACCGCCTCGCGCACCACCGGGTTGAGGTGAACCGGGAATACGAAGGTGTATTCCGGATGCTCCCGGGCCACTCGAGCTAGGGCCTGGGCCAAGTCCCCCAGTACCCCCCAGTTCTCGCGGCGGTGCAGGGTGACCGTGACCAGCTTTCCCTGCGGAATCCCCGCCGGGAGCTGCCCTACCTTAGCGGCGTAGAGCACCGCGTCTACCCCGGTCTGGCCGGTCACCAGCACCCGGTCGGGGTCTTTGCCTTCGGCCAACAGATGGGTCTTGGCCAATGCGGTAGGCGCCAGGTCCAAGTCGGTAAGCACATCGGTGAGGCGGCGATTGGCCTCCTCGGGGAAGGGCTCGGCCAAATTCCCCGAGCGCAGCCCAGCCTCTACATGCCCCACGGGAATTTGGCTCAGAAAGCTGGCCCAGCTCACCGCGAAGGTGGTCAGCGTATCGCCGTGAACCAGCACGTAATCGGCCTGTAGCGCCTCGAGGGCTTCAGCGGTTTGGGGCAGGATCCGGGCTGCTAAGGCCGGGAGGCTTTGGCGCTCGGTCATCACCTCGAGGTTGAGCGCGACCGGAACCTCGAATAGGGAGAGGGCCTGAACCAGCTGCTCACGGTGCTGACCGGTCAGCAACACCAGGGGCTCGAGGCCCGACTGGGCCTTGAGGGCATGATAGACCGGAGCCATTTTGGTGGCCTCAGGACGGGTTCCAAAGGCCAGGATGACACGCTTCATACCCCCACACTACTATGACCCTGACTACTTTTCGCAATCAGGCCAAAAAGGCCTTCCCGGATGGGAAGGCCTCGGCAAACGGGGTGGCTCCAGGGTGAAACCCGTCGGGAACCGCTCTAGTTGAGCCGGAACGAATAGTAGGTGCACCGGCCGCTCCAGACCGTGAAGGGGCCCTTGCTGCGGCTGGGGTCGGGCGCATTGACCTTTACGGTGACCCGGCAGTTGTCGGTGCCGAGCCCCGCATTGTAGACGTTGTAGAGGTCAAAGACGTTGCTGCTCGAGGCCGTATCGGCGCGGAGGAGGGTGTCAAACCCTGGGCCGCTGACATAGAGCTTCCAGTCATAGGTTAAGGTCTCGTTGCTGGGGTTTTCCACGGTTATGCCGCCGTAGTAGCGGGTAGGGGCAGGCCCGATGCGCAGGGTGCAACCGAGATCGCTCAGGATGATGGTGCTGCCCCCTGCGACCTTCACGCTCCCGCAAAAGCGGAACTGTCCGCTGCCGGTGAACTCCCTCGAGTACACCCCGTAATCGGTGACCGTTGGGTAAGGGTTTACGGGCGGGGGCAGTACGTTCAGGGTCGCGGTCTGCGAGGCGGTGGCCCCGTCACTGTCGGTGGTGCTCACCCGCACCTGCCTCCAGCCTGTCGTGCCAAACGTGACCTGAACCTGGCAGCCCGTCGAGGCCGAAAGCGTGTCGGGCGCGTCCACTGCCCAAGTGGTGTTGGTACAGAGCTTGGTGACGTCGGGCTCGTTGGGGTCGGTGATCAGCGCGGTGATGGGATACGCCACGCCCTGGTTGGCATCCCCGCCGTATTGCAGGGTGATTGTGGGCGGGGTGTTGATCACGTTGACGACAAAGCTCGAAGTGGCCTGGCTGCTGCCGTATTTGGCCAGGAGGGTCAGGGTGCGGCTGCCTTGGGTGGCGAAGGTGCGCTTCAGCTCGGGACCAAACAGGCTGTTGGGATCGGTGTTCCAGCTACCGTTGTAGAGGGTGCCGTCCTGGCTCGAGGTCACGGTCAGGTTGACGCTTTTGGCCACGGGGTGGGTGATTTGGAAGAACTGGGCCAGGTTGGTCTCGACCCGTAGCTGCACGGTAGCGGGGTTGGTCTTGAGGGTGATTTTTGGGGCCTCGGAGCCCCCCGGAGCGGCCTGCTCCTGTTGCCAGGCCTGGCTGCGGCGGCCATCGAAGTTCAGCACGCTCAAGGAGTTGAAGAGGCCGCTCACGTAATCCGCAGGAACATAGTAAAACCCACCGTCGCCCGCGCCGCAGCCCCAGGAGTTTTTGACGATGAAATACCCCCCACCGCCAATGTTGGGGGTTTGGCCGAACTGGGTCATGTCCTCGTTGGAAAGGAACCCCACGATCTGCACCGCGTGACCGCCGTAGGAGCCGCTGACCTCTTTGCCCTTGTCGTCGAGCCTGGTTTTGGCATAGTTGCTGACCACGCCGTCGTTTTTCACGTCGTCCATGAAGCCCTTGTACACCGGGAACGAGGCCAGGAGCACGTAGCCCTGTGAGAGGTAGTTGCGCAGGAGGTTGAGCTTGAAGGTTTCGCCGTTTTTCCAGACTTGGATGGTGCGGCTCGAGGCCACCCCCGGCCCGCCAAAGGTCACCTTGGCGTAGCTGCAGAAGGTGAAGATGAAGGTGGTGCAGACCCGGCGGCTCTCGTGGGCGGTGTCGGAGCAGGTGCCGGTGTAGCCGTTGCAGCTATTGGCATAGGAGCCACTATCGCCGTCCTTGACACTGGGCCGGGAGCTGGCCCGGTTGTAGGTCCAGGCCCCCTCCGAGGGGAAGCTCTGGCCCTTGTCCACCGCGGTCTCGAGGGCCTTCTCCGACCAGTAGCCATCGGTGTAGTCGCTGGAATCCCAGTCCTGCTTGACCTTGTTGACCAAAAACTGCTCGGAAAGGTCTACGGGGTTGTTGTTTTGCACCCGCTCGCGGCTCTCGAGGGCCCCAATTGCGGTGAAGGCCCAGCAGGTGCCGCGCTTGGCCTGGTTCTTGACCGGGCTGATGAAATTCTTGAGGGGGAACCAGAAGCGCTTGACCAGATTGGTGGGGGTGCAGGGGCCGTTGTTGTCGGTGCCGTTGCCGGGGTTGATGGCCTGGGGGCGGATACCGCCGCCGGGCTCGAGCCGGGCGGTGCGCAGGCTGGCGGGCTTGCTCCCCAGCAGGTCGTTGAGCTGTTGAAGGGCCGCCTGGACCTCGGCCAGGGTTTTCCCTTTGAGGCTATCGGGGGTGGGGGCTTGGGGCTTGAGGTCGTCGGGCAGGAGCGAGTAGCTCAGGCTGTAGTCGGCCAGGGCATTGTCTAGGCTCTGCGCACGCTGTTGGGTCTCGACGGCGTTGTGGAGCTGGGTTCCCAGGCCAAAGAGCACCACCGGTTCCCCGCCCGGCCCGCTGACCGGGCGGTCCCCCTCAAAGCTGGGGCTGCCGGTGGCCTCGTCCAGCAGGGCGGCGGTGTTGGGATCTGGGCTGGGGAGGTTGCCCAGGAAAGCCTTATCGCTTTGGTACTGGGTTTCCCGGGCCTGTTTGGCCGCGGCCACCGAGGCGGTGCTGGTGAGCACCAGCTCACCCGAGGCGATGCCCTTCTGGAACTCCTGGGGGCTCACCACCTGGGCATCTGCCGGGAGGCCCTCCTTCCAGGCATTCCCCTCGCTGAACAGATTGGGATCGGGTTTGCTGCCCCCCGAGGAGCAGGCCACCAGTACGCTGACCAAAACGGCCGCGATGCCTAGCCACTTAAATGTGTTCATCTAACCCCTCCTGTTTTCTGGAACCTTGGCCAGTTCGAGCCCGCAAACCCCGCAAAACCTGGCATAGGGCGAGGTAAACCGAGCCCCACAGCGGGGGCAGGCCTCGAGCAGCCGCTCGCCGTCGTTGAGGCAGTAGTGCTCTTGTACATGGGCTGGTACGGCGCGGGAGCAGCGCGGGCAGATGTGATAAAAAAGGCCGGATTCTCCTTCCACATGGTCACCTCCGTTATGGCCTGATGTCTTACTTCTGGCAGTCCAGCCGCACCCGCAGGCTGGGGGTTGGGGTGGTATAGCTGGCCCCACTGGCCCGGATGGTGTTCTCGAAGCCCGTGGGATTGATCTCCAGGAGCAGCTTGGTGGGGGTTTTGATCTGGTCTTTGGGGGTGTCGTAGCGATACCAGAACTTGAGCTGGTGGGTCAGCACGCCCCCTGGGGGGAGGTTGGCAAAGGTGAGCTTCTGCACGTCCAGAGCATCAGCGGTCAGGGTTTGGGCGTCGTCGAAGGCGACCTGGATGCCCCCGTCGCGCATCCCGGTAAAAACCGGCTGCACCATGGCCTTGGCGCCACTGCGCAGTTCTACTGTCACCCCCCAGCCCTGGGTCTCGAGGGGGGTTCCCGCGTCCTTCACGATGGGCTCGAGTTTGGTGGCCCGGAAGCGCCAGATGCCGTTGAAAAGGGTCTCGCCCAGGCAGCCTTCCAGCGAGGCCCGCTGGTTGGCCCCGCCGGGGGTCTGGTTGGCGGAGGCCGAGCCGCCCAGGGTCAGGGTGGTTCCCTTGAGGTTGTAGCCAATTCCCAACTCCTTCAGCACCGAGAGGGGCAGATAGGTCTTGCCGTTCACCACGATGGCCTTATCCGGCATGACCTGGCCGCCCACCACGATGCTGTAAGTGGTGCCCGCTGCCAGCGCCATACCGGCGGCTAAAAGCACGGCCAGGGTGCGCAATCTAGGGTCGAACATGGGTGCTCCTTTCAACCTCCAGGGTGGGGCTGGGCTGGTCAGGGGGCGGTCAGAAAAAGTGAGGGATAGGCCGATGGAGGAGGGACTAGCCCTGGGTAGAGGCAAGGAACTCCGGCCAGCGCTCCGGCAAGGTCTGGCCTACCTCGAGCATCCATCCCCTGGCCTCTTCGTAGAGCCGACCCAGGCTCTTGTGGTTCCCCGAGCGGCGCAGGGCCCCCAGGGTCAGGCGCAGGGCCTCGAGGTCGTAGGGGTTGGCCTCCAGCAGGATTCTTCCCAGCCGGGCGGCCTCCTTGGGGTCGGCCTCGAGCAGGGCTTGGGCGCGGGTATGCAGGGCCAGGTAGGCCGACTCGCGCACGGTCTCGTGGAGGGACGCGAGCCCCCCCAGATAAACCCCCCGCCACAAGCGGGTCTCGCCGGTGCGCAAAAACTCTTCCAGGTCGGAGCTGACCGCTGCGCCCAGGGCATACCCGGAGGGGGTGGTGGTTACCATCGAAGCCCCCAGGCTCGTTCTCACCGTGTGGATCAGTTCCTTGAGCGAGGAAGCTGCCCGTTCCTCGTCCTCGCCGGGGTAGAGGTGATCCAGAAGCTCGAGCTTGCTCATCTCGCTTCGTCCGGCCAGGCGGGTCTCGAGCAAGGCCGCCAGCAACTCCTTGCGCTTTTGCCCCCGAATGGCCTCACCCTGCTCCCCCAGCGTCCGTTGCATGGGGCCCAGCACTTCCAGACGGAGCCGGGCCTGGGATGGGGCGGCATCAGCAGGGGGCTGCTGGTTCAATGCGGGGAAGTAGCGGCGGGCCAGATGGGCTCCGTTCAGCAGGCCGCGCTCCTCGAACCAGCGCAAACGCCTGCGGGCGCCCTCGAGGTTTCCAGTGAGCCGATCAAGCTCGAGGCCCAGCTTGTGCTCGTCCAGCGGTACGCCGAGTTGCTGCGCCGCGGCCAGGGCTTCCTGCAGGGCTTCTATGGCTTGAGCCGGCCGACCCAGCCCCTCCAGGGCTAGACCAAGCGCCCAAAGGGTACGGAAGTTGTCGTGGGGGGAGTTCCCGGCGGCCTCGGCCAGCCCCAGGGCCTCCTGGGCCAGCTCGAGCCCCCGGTGGGCATGGCCTGCTCGAGTCTGGGCTAGGGATGCATCGAAGAGGATCTCCCGAACCACCCTGGGGTTCCCCGTCTCGCGGGCATAGCTCAGGGCGCGCCCGGCGTGCTTGAGGGCCAAAAGCTGGGCCAGGGGGGTGTCTTGGGCTCCGTACAACAGGCTGGCCATAGAGTGGGCATTGATCAGGAAGCGGCTAGGGCCGTAGAGCTCGAGGGCGGCGATGGCCTCGCCCAGCCCCTCCTCGGCCTCGGTGTAGCGGCCCTGCTCCACCAGCAGCTCGGCCAGGGCAGCCAAGGCAAAGGCATAGGCTTTGAGTTCCCCGGCCTGACGGCGGATGTGCAGTGCCTCCTCAAGGCAGGCGTTCATCTGGGGATAATGCCCCAGCATCCGCAGAAAAGCCGCTCGATTGACCAAAGCGGTGGCCCGCAGGCGGGGGGCTTCGAGGCCCTCCAGCAGGCTCAGGGTTCGTGCAATGGTGGCCTCAGCAGCAGCGTAATCGCCTTGGTGATAGTGGACTAGGGCCTGGATCGAGCCGAATTCGGCTTCCTGCTCGGGGGTCAGGGGAACGGTCTGGGCCTGGGTGAGGAGGGTCTGGACCTGCTCCATTCGGCCCAAGGCCAAGGCCGAGGCCGCTATGGCCCGCAGCGCTTCGGGCGAAGGGGCCGGGTGCAGTTCAGGGTGGGCTTCCCAGACCGCCAAGGCCCCCCGGTGATCCCCCGCTTGATGAAGCATGGTCAGCTCTAGGCTGTGGGGCTCTACGGTAGCCCGTAGTGCCTCAGGCAGACCGGAGAGCAGGGTGGGAAGGTCGGGTGGGCGGCCCTGGCGGGCAAGCCAGTGAACGTACAACCGCAGGGTCTCGGGGGTGGCAAAGGGAGAGTGCAGCGCCACTTCAACCAGGCGTAGGGCCTCGGGAAGGTCGTGGTATTGAAGAAGCTGGGCGGCCCGCAAGGCCAAGGCCCCGGCCTCTTCCCCAGCGTAGGGCACGGCTTGGGCCAGAAGCCGGGCTGCTTGCACCTCATCCTTGGCCTGAAAGGCGGTTTCAGCCGCCCTTTGCAGCAGCTCGAGGGCTTGGGCGGGGGTCAGCCCGGCCTCTTCAAGATAAGCTGCGGCGGCGATGGGGTCGTCGTGAAGCGCCTCGAGCGCACGCCGGGCCAGGGCCTGTTTGCGCTCCGGCCTCAGGGTTTTTCGTCGTACCTCGCAAAACAGGGGATGAATGAACTTTCCTGTCCGCAGCAGGTGATGCCGCTCCAGCTCCCCCTGAGCGGAGGCCAGCTCGTCCAGCGAGAGCCCGGCTACTTTAGCCCAGAGCTCCGCTGGGGCCTCGAGGGGCAGGATGGCCCGGGCCTCCAGCGCACGACGGGCCGTTTCGGAAGCGGAGACCTCGAGCAGCTGCCGTTCGATCAAGGCCTCGATGGTGAGCGGAACCAAGCCGGCGGGGGGGGATCGCCACCGCCAGCACTGGCCGTCGTTCCAGAGAAATCCCATGCGGGCCAGGTGGCGCAGGTATTCCAGGGTGAAAAGCGGATTGCCCTGGGCCTGGACGTAGATCCACTCAGCGGCAGCGGGGGGTAGGGAGGCCGAGACCGCGCCCTCGAGCAAAGCCCGGCTGGCCCTGGAGTCCAAGGGCTCCAAGCGCAGGGCCTCGAAGGGTTCGGGGGGAGGGATGCGGCTGGTGACCAGCAGGGCTACCCCCTTGGTTCGCCGGATCATGGTGGCTAGTTGCACCACCCCGGCGAGCTGCTCCGAACTGGCCTCGTGCAGATCTTCAAGGCACAGGATGACTGGGGTCAGCCCCCCCAGCAAGGCGCTCAAGGCTGAGGCGGCCTTTTCATCCTCGAGGCGCTCTCCTTGCTTGAGGCGCACTAGGAAGCTCTCGGCCCAGGCCGGGAGTTTGGCTGGAGTGGGGAGGGCTCGAGCCAGTTCGAATAGGGGTACGCTGGCGTGGAAGCTGAAGCTGCGGCAAGGGGTCTCTCGTAAAAGCGCCCTCGCGGTGTGGCTCTTGCCGATGCCGGGCTCGCCCCACAGGGCCAGGGCTAGGCCTTCGCGCTTGAGCAAGAGGGTCTTGAGCTGAGCCTGCATCTGTGCGGTTTGGGGCAGGCTACCGATCACAGGCCCTAGGCTAGACCACTCCCCGTTATACCCTCGTTACGCTCGAGCAGGGGTTGGGGCTGGAGATGGGCTGGGGGTTTCGGTGGCAGGTTAAGAAGCCTGGGGGTTAGCTCTCACCGAAGCCTTACCGTCTTTTATGGACGTCAGAAGCTGACCCAATCGGGCTCGATCCTGCCCGAGGTCGGACTTTTCCCAAGGAGACGGCTCGAGGCTGCCATTCAAAAGCGTAGAAAAGTTTTTATTTTTGCCCAATGGCCCATTTTGGCTAAAGATTGGCTCAAGATTTGGATGTGAAAGTTACCCCCCTCTTCCCGCCCCTCGCGACTTGATTCTGCGATGGAGACAAGTAAACTCGCAACCCAACCTTTATGAGTAACGTTATTTGGGTTGGTTAAAGACCAATTGACGAAACGGCAAAACTTAACGCCAATTTCCCCATGTTTGAATACTCCCGTTCAACCCACCGAGCCTTTCTCATGGGTTGCTGGAGGGGCCAGATGGCCTGCCTCCAAAGAAGGGTTGGTACTGCCGCCAATCCAATCCATCTCGAGAGGAGACGCCGTTGAAACATCTGGCTTACATTTTATGGCTGGGCCTGTTGGTGGCCTGCTCCGGGCAGCCCCAGCTCTCGACGCCGGCGGAAGACACCGCCGCCCCCACGCTCTCGGTAACCTATGGCTCCGATCCTACTGGCGCTGCGACCGGGGGCACCACCTTGAACCTGACCGTGCAAGGCACGGCCTCGGATAACGTGGGGGTAAGCCGGGTCACCTACCAGGTTAGCGATGGGACAGAGAAGTCCCTGACGACCACCCCGGCCACCGGCCCCCAGGTGAGCTTCAAGTTCACCCTGCCGCTGCCTCGAGGCTCTACCAAGCTCACCGTGAATGCTTACGATGCCGCGGGCAACAGGGGGCAGTTTAGCTTTACCTTCACCTGGGGCTCTGGCCAGCCCGTACCTACCCCGGACACCACCGCTCCCAAGGTCAGCCTCAGTAGCCCGGCCAATAACACCACGGTAAACACGGCCAGCATCACGGTGAAGGGGAGCGCCAGCGATGAGGTGAGGGTGACCCGTGTGGCCTATCAGCTCAACGCCGGAGCGGAGAAAGATCTGAGCATCACCCCAGGAGGCAACCCCTCCTATAGCTTCAGCGTGACCCTGAACAGCGGCCCCAACACCCTTCAGGTGAACGCTTATGATGCCGCGGGGAATAAGGGTTCGGCTACCCTCACCCTTACCTATAGCCCCGGCTCCAACCCCCCGCCGCCTACCCCGGCCCCCGGCTCCTGGTGGAAACCCAGCCCAGCCACCCCCATTAGCTGGCACTGGCAGCTCTCACAGGGCTTTAGCGTGCCTCGGGATTTGAAGCCCGGCGTCACGGTCTACGACTTCGATAAGGATTACATGGCCAGTCCGGATACGGTGGCTAAACTGAAGGCGGCGGTGCCTGGGGCGGTGGCCATCTGCTATATCGACGTGGGGGTGTATGAGGATTACCGCCCGGATAAGGGGGCCTTCCTGGAGGCTCAGAATCAGTACCGCTTGGATACCGGGGATCCCAACGCCAAACTGTGGGGGAATAAGGACGCGGGCTGGAATGGCTCTTATTGGCTCGACGTGCGACAGCAGAAGTACCTGCTCCCGCTGATGGAGGCCAGAATCAAGGACTGTAAGGATAAGGGCTTCGATGCGGTGGAGCCGGATGAGAGCGAGGTCTGGGATAACAACCCGGGGTTCCCGATCTCCATGGAACAGAACCATGCCTACACCCGGGCGATTGCTGAGCTGGTACACAAGTACGGGATGAGCGTGGGGCTCAAGGGGAACAATGGGGAGGCGGCTCTCTTGGAGCCCTATCACGACTGGGCCTTGTCGGAGCAGTGCTTCGAGTATGGGGAGTGCCAGAACCTGGTGAACAGCTTTGTGAAGAAGGGCAAGGCGGTGTTCGTGGTGGAGTACTCGGTGTCTCCGGACTGCAACTATGCCAACCAAAACCACCTCAACGCGGCGCGGCGGGACTTGAACCTGGTGGGACCCACGGCCTCAGGGTATCTCTACCAACCCTGTAGGCCCGATGGCAGCTCGGCTTGGTAATCATTGTCAAGGTAAACCCGACTTGCAGAGGTGAGGGAGTTGAATCCCCCACCTCGCTTTGTATTTCGAGTGGCTCTCTGCCCAATCCTACTCGGTGCAGGTCAAGTCAATGCGAAGGCTGGGGTCGGGTACGGTGTAGCGCACGTCGGGGGGGACGGCCCTCGAGTCCTTGGCGATGGGCTCAATCCTCAGGATCAGCTTGCTAGGCTTGGCCGGGCTGTCGGTGAAAAATTGGATTTGGTGTGTGTAGGGAGCAGCCTGAGGGACAGCATCTCCCACCCAGCCGTAGTCGTAGCGGTACATATTAACCGTGCTGCCATCCTCCAGGGCCAGGGCAATATCCCCCTCGCCGTATCTCAGGTTGGTGGCAGCGAGCGTGAGGGAGTGGCGGGTTGCGTTGCGCCACTCCACCGTCACCCCGTAGCCCTTTTGTCCGTTCATCTCTATGGGCTCGAGCTTGGTGGCCCGAACCCGCCAGATGCCGTTGAAGAGGGTCTGGCCCAGGCAGCCCTGAAGGGCACTGAGCTGATTGGCTCCACCGGCTACGCTGGGTAGGGTGAGCGAAAGTGTGCCCGAAGCCAGGTCGCTCTGCACGCCCGCCGCCTTGAGCGCCGCCAGCGGCACGTAGGTCTGGCCGTTGACCACGATGGCTTGACCCGCGACGCTTTTGCCATTGATAACCAGCTTGTAAGCGGTGTTCGCGGCGTAGCCTAGAGCCATGCAGAGCATCAGAAGACTGGCCAGCTTGAGGGGGTTGCTCATGAATTCCTCCGTAACCAAATATTTGAGGGCTGTTTGAGGTGGGGTTCAGTTGGGCGGTGGGACGTAGGTCAGCTTGAAGAGGATAGAGGCTGAGCCAGTCAAGTTGAGCGAGTCGGTGACGTAGAAGCGAATCGTTCCGGCATCATTGTCGAAGCCGCAACCGTTCGCCACGTTCTGTGCCCCGGTGGTATCCCACGACCAGTAGGGCTCTTGGCCCTGGTAGATCGGTGGGTGGTACACGGCGGGGATGTCGGTCTCCGCACAACCCGCTTTATGGGTGGCTTGCCAGGTCCAGCGAACCCCGTTGTAAGGAGCGGTACCGCCTACCCAGGAGGCCCTGAGGAATACGCTCGTACCCACGCTGCCTGCGCTTCCGCTCACGGGCTCGAGGATGCTCACCACCGGTGGGCCACTGTTGGGTGGGTTTTGCACGTTTACCGTCACGCCGGTCTGAGCGCTCTTGCCCCCGTAGGCGGTAGTCGAGAGGGTAAAGGTGACGCTGGAGGGGCTGCCTGGGCGAATCTGGATGGTGGGGGTACAGTTGCCGCTAATGGGGAACTGGCTGTCGCCCGCGTCACTGCTGGTCCAGGTGCAGGGCAAGGGTTGGTTGGCAAAGCCCGAGCCGTTGTCACCGGTCGCCTGGCCCGCAAGGGTGTAGGACTGGGTGCGGTAGAGGGTATCGCCGGGGGCAGGGTTTTGGATGCTCACCAGAGGGGTGCTAAAGTCGCTGCGGGTCGCTACAAAACCGGTTCCTGGGCCTGCCGTGCCCGCCATTACCCCGGCCTCATGGCCGAAGAGGTAACCTTGGTAGGTCACGCCGTTCAACTGGAAGCTGAGCAGCCGGGGGTTAGCCGTATTAACCGTGCCGGTCAGCGCCCCGCCGCCAAAGACCTTGCCGGTGACCTGCCCGGTGCTAGGGTTCACCGCCGTGATGGAGAAGTTTCCGGTGGGTACCTCCAGCCCGTAAACCTGCCAATTGCCCACATAGGAGTTCAGGGTCACGCTGCTGTCGCTGGAGATACCGCTCAGATACCCCCTCTTGAGCCCGTAGAAGCCATAGGTTTGGCCATCGCGGTTATCGAGCATGGTTCCGGTAAGGCTTTGGTTATCGGTGGATAGGTAGCCGGTGAAGTGCAGCCCACTTAGCTCTCCATAGCTGCGGGCTCCAGGGTTATTCCAGTCAATGTAAAAGTCAATCTTGCGTCCGCTGAGGGTTCCGTTGACCCGCCGCCCCAACCCGTCGGGGCCGTAATAGGTGCCTAGGCGACGGTCAGGAGTGCCGCTTTGGAACTTGAAGAGGTTGGGGTCAGGGATATGGTAAAGGTCTAGTATCCCCTGCCAGCCGTCGTGGTCGAGGCTGTAGCGCCCGATGAAGAGTGGCTCGGAAGGCGGAGCGGTGTTTGGGGGTAGAACGCTTTTGACCACCGCTCCCTCGCGCATTTTGCCCTTGGTCACGAAATCGTAGCTGAACCAAACATAGCCCCCCTCGGCCCAGCCGGTGCCCCAGGAATTCTTGACCCGGAAGGCCCTCTTGCTGTCGTCATAACCGACCATCAGCATGGCGTGCCCAGCCCAAGTCTTGGGGTCGGTACGGGGTTTATCAGCGATTTCCCAGATATTGTTGTTGGGGTTGGGGTCATCGGAGTCGAGCAGAACGCTAAAGGCCACTTCAGACCCGGAAGCCAGTTGGGTTTTGAACCAATCCAGCGATCCCAGGTCGCTGCTGCTGGCATAGATTACCTGTCCGGCCTGGTACCGGGCAGTGTTTTGCGCATTCTGAGGTAGCACGGTAAGGGTGGTGGGATAGGGCATCTTGTAGGTCACCGATTGCTGGCTGAGATTGAAGTCATCTATGGTTCTTTGGGAACTGCTCGAGGTAATCGGTGGGTTCCATAGGCTGCTGTCGCCGTTGTTGCCTGAGAAATAGGGCATTGCCCCTTCTTCTGGAATCCCCAGCTTGCCGCTCGAGAGCAGCCGCAGATTGTAGACCACGCTGCCCCCACCCCACATCCCGAGCTGGTTCTCGAGGGTGCCGGGCGCTTTGGGTCGGTGATCCCCGGTGGAGTCGTTGGTGGTGTCCTGAGTGTCTAGGGCATCCATTTTCTGGAAGTGGTTGAGCCATTGCTCAGAGAGGTCTAAGCTCAGGCCGTACTGCCGCTTATAGCGCACCTCGAGGGCCGCCACCACCGCGAAGTTGGTGCAGGTGCCACGGGGGTTTTGGTCTTTAACGGGGGTTTGATAGGCCGAGAGATCCACACTGGCGGGCAAGTCCTGGAGGCGTACCCGCTGGCTGGTGCTGGCGGGCGGCGGGGGAAAGCGGTCCAGATACCACTGGGTGTCTTCGGGTTTGTCCAGCAGCTCGATTTCCCCGTTCTCGATTTCCCCGTTGGAGAGCTTGAAGGCAGGCACGCCGTTCAGGCTGAGGATCTCACGGATACCGGGCCCGAAGGTGCCGGTTTGAGGGGGTCCCGAGCCCCCTCCGCAGGAAGCTAGAAGCAGCAACAAGGGCAATAAGGTCGAATACCGATGCATGCAATCCCCCTTTTTACTGAGTGGGCATGTGGGCCAGGACGCTTCGAACCAGCATTTGAGCCTGAGGGAAAGGGTTGACAACGTTGAAGAGCGCTACCAGAACCACCGAGTTCCCCTTACGCACTACCACCGCCCCCGATGGGGCAGGGGTCTCAAAGGGAAGGAGGGTGTAGGCTTCATCTCCAAACCCAGAAAGAGGGGTCAGGGCAAACTTTACATTTGTCTGAGCCTGCTCCGCCTGTATGGTCTGCTGCATTAGCTCTTTAGCGCTAGGGCCGCGAGTGGAATCCAGGTGAGCCCAGGTCAAGATCAAGGCTTTGCCCATCTGACCGCTGCTGCCCGGGATCTCCCAGTCGCAACCCCCGTAGGTTATACGCACCCCGTTTCCCTGCCCGGTTTGTGGGCTCCTCTCGTGTCCTGGCGTTCCTGCTCCCAGCACCGCCTGGACCTGCTGGGGGCTAAGCCACCCGCAGGTGACAGGGCTTTGGGCCCAAGCTGAAGCGATCAGAAAAGCTGCTGCAATTACCCAGGCCATCTTCATACGGTCCTCCCCTAACGCAGCCCTCGGGGCCTGAACTCGGCCTCGAGCCCACGCAGATGTACGGTGAGGGCTTCCATGCTAGAGAAGTGCAGGGCTTGGTGAACCCCCCGGGCCCGCAGCGTCAGCCGAAGCGAGCCGTCCACCTCACGCTCGATCCGCAGGAGATAGACCCGGGTTCGGATTGCCCTCTCTGCCCCCATGCCAAGAGGGTAGAAAAGGCTGTGTCACTTGGCCGTCACAAAATGAAGGTCTTTGTTTCCTAGAGCTTCCCCCCAAGCCCATAGCGCTGGAGAAACCCCGTCCAGAACTCGGGGAAACCCTCGAGGCTCTGCGCGATCATGCGATGTAGAGGGGCCGCGGCCTGGTGATACTTTCGGGCCTGAGCCGGGTGAGCGGCGAGGGCCATAGCCCGGTAGAGCTCGAGGCTCTCAAGCAATGGAACGGTCTGGGTTGCTAAGAGGGCCTCGGCCTCGCGGAGGAGTTCCGATATGTCGGACTTGAGCTGAGCTGAAGCCTCTAGCTGCACGGCCAGGGCTCGAGCCTGAAAAGGAGGGTTGGGCGGAACCTCGAAGCGCTGCACTGCCTCTAAGGCCCTTTGCGCTTGCCCGAGGGTCAGCCAAGCCAATCCCGCGGTCCAGGCCGCCCGAGCCCCGTCGTGAGGGTCGGTGAAGGTTCCGGCCAGCAGGGGCTCGAGCCGTGCTAGGGCTGCTTCGGGCTGGGCGATGAACACCTCCCGGCGGGCGTACTGAGCCTGGAGCCAGGCCCGTAGCTCGTCCAACTCAGCCCCTTCAATCAGGGCCTGGGCCTCTCTCAGCAGCGGAAGGGCTTCCTCAGCCCGGCCCAGGTCGAGGTAATACTCCACCAGCGACATCCGACGTCGGGCCCGTCCCTGGGCGATTCTGCTACGCTCGGCCAGCGCCAAGGCAGCCTGCAGGGTTTCGAGGGCCTGGCCAAACTCGCCCCGCATGCGCTGAAGCACGCTCAGGTTGTTGAGGAAGATGCCCTCTTGCAGAGGATCGGGATGGTTTTCGAACAGCGTCCGGCCTCGCTCGAGATGGTGAAGAGCGGCCTCGAGGGCCCCGGTCTCGAATTCGAATTTGAACAGATTGAGCAGGATATGCCGTTGTAACACCACATCCCCGGCGGCCTCGGCTTCTTTCAAAGCTTGCCCCAAAATGCCAATCGCCCCGGTGGTATCGCCGCCGATCCCCACCGCCCGGCCCAAGTTGCGCAGGGCCATCCCCTGGCCTCGCCGGTTCCCCCCAGCCTCGAAGGCCGCCAGCGCTTCGCGGGCGTGATGCTGCCCTGTGGGTAGGTCGCCTTGCCCTACGGCCTGGTCCGAGAGGATTAGATGGGCTTCGGCGGCGAGGGGGGAAAGCGGGCTGGGCTCGAGGCGCAGGGCTTGCTGCAGCCACTCCTGGGCCTTGGCCCCCTGCCCTAGGGTGAGCAGAGCCTGAGCGCTCTCAAAATAGGCCTGGGCCCGCAGAGCCTCAGGCAAGGCTGGGTTTTGCAGCAGGGGCTCGAGCTGGCTCAGGGCCCGGTCATAGCGCCCGCCATGCTGTTCGAACCTGGCCCAGGCCAGCGCAACCCGCGCCCGCAGCACGGGGTCTTTAAGCGCTTGGGCCCCTTCTGCCAGCACCTGTAGCTCTTCCTTCCAGTCCTTTTGCTCATCCAGAAGTTGGTATAGCTCGGCTCGAGCCGCGTGAACCTCGAACGCTTGGAGGCCTTCCACCCCATCGGCCAGGGCTTTGCTGTACTGCTCCAGGGCTTCTCGATTGGCGTAGATGGCTTGGGCTGCTTCGGCGGCCTTGAGGCGCCAGGGCACAGCCTTCTTGAGCTGTCTGGCCTGCTCGAGGTGTTCGGCAATTTGGGTCGGAGGCCCATTGAGTCGGATCAGAGTCTCGGCCAGCTTGTGATGCAGAACCTTGCGTCGGCTTGGGGAAAGCCCCTCGCTCATGGCCCGCCGCAGTAGATCGTGGGTAAAGCCCAGGCCATCGGGATTTTGCCGCAGCAGACCGGCTTGCTGAGCCAACTCGGCCGCCTCGAGTTCCTCCCACTCCGAGAGCGCGGTGGCCCCAGCCAGCTCCTCGAGGCTGAACCCCTCCTCGGCTAGACTGGCTGCCTCCAAGAGCCGCCGCACCGCACCGCCCAGCCGGTCTACCCGGCGATTCACCGCAGCCTGTACGCTCTTGGGCAGGGGTAGCTCGCGGTAGTCTTGGGTGGCCTCATCGTAGGGGGTGCTCCAGACCCCCTCCTCAACCCGAAGGTTGCCCGAGGCAAAGAGTTCCTTGAGGACCTCGAGGGCAAAGAGCGGGTTGCCACCGGTAGCCCGGTAGAGCCGCTGGTTGAACAGCCGGGCCTCGCTGCCGGAAAGCTTTTGGATGAGGGCGCCAAGCCCTTCCTGGGTGAGGGGCTTGAGTTCGATCAGCACGGCCAGACCGCGTTCAACTTGCTGCAGGATGGTTTCCCGAATGGATGGGCTCAGCTCCTCGCTACGGAAGGCGATGATGGGATAGCCCAGCCGCTCGGGGAGCACCCGAGCCATGGCGTAGACCGAGACCTCGAGGCTGGCCGTGTCGGTAACGAACTGCAAATCGTCTGCCGCAACGATTGCTACCCCGGCTCGAGCCAGCTGCCGAATTACTTCGGTGATGGCCTCCAAGAGCCGCAGCTTACCCTCTATACTGGTGATGGGGGGCGGGGACGCTTCAGCCAGCTCAGGGACCAGCCGAGAGATTTCCTGTCGCACCCAGGGGGATAGCTTGGCCCCCTCCAGGAGCGCCAGCGCTTGACGCAGGGCCCGGGTGTGAAAGGCGTAGGGGATGCCGCTATCGCTGGGACGGCCCTCCAGCAGCAGAAACGGGCCCTTGCTGCGAGCGAACTCGAGCATCAGCCGGGTCTTGCCCACCCCGGACGGCCCGGAGAGAAAAACGGCCTTTCCCGCTTGCCAGGCTGCTTCCATCTGGGCCCATTCCCATTCCCGATCCACCAAGGGAGGGTGCTCGAGGGCCTGGGGGATTGAGGGGGGCACTTCGGGGA
>NZ_QWLB01000044.1 GCF_003574355.1 Meiothermus granaticius NBRC 107808
GGGTGGGGGTGTTTGCGGTGCTGCTGGGGTTGCTGCTTTTGGCTTTGGTGCTGGGGGTGAGTGCGGGGGCAGTGAAGGTGGCGCCGCTGGAGGTATTTCAGGCCCTGAGCGGCACCGTACCCAACCCCATCATCAGTGAGCTACGGCTGCCCCGGGTATTGGGGGCCATGCTGGTGGGGGCGGCCTTGGGGTTGTGTGGAGCGGCCTTTCAAGGGCTTTTTCGCAACCCCCTGGCCGACCCCTACCTGATGGGCTCAGCGGCGGGGGCGGCGTTTGGGGTGACCGTGGCGGTCACCCTGGCCGGTGGGCTCACCACGGCTTTCGCGACCAACGCGATTTTCGAGCGGGTTCCGGCCTCGGCTACCGGGTTTGGGTTTGTGGGGGCCGTAGGTGCGGTGGGCCTGACCTTGTTGCTTTCCGGGGGGGCCTCGAGAACCCACGATCTGATTCTGGGAGGGGTGGTGGTCAGTTCGGTGCTGACCAGCCTGACCACCCTTCTGCTGCTGCATGATGCCAACAGGATCTTCTCGGTGTTTGCCTATACCGTGGGCAACCTGGCGTTTGTGGGTTGGGAGGGGGTGCGCACCATTGGCCTGTACCTAGGGCTCACCTTGCCGTTGCTGGTGGTGCTGGGCCGCACCTTGAACGCCCTGGGGCTGGGCGAGGAGACCGCCCGCAGCCTGGGGCTGCCCCTGGGGTGGCTCAAGCTGGGGATTATTGCTGCAGTAACCTTGCTCACGGCCTCGGCGGTGGCCTATGCGGGGATCATCGGCTTTGTGGGGTTGGTGGCACCGCACGCGCTGCGACGGATTATGGGGGGGGATTATCGTTACCTGCTCCCGGCCTCGGCCCTGGGAGGGGCGGTGTTGCTTTCCCTGGCCGACTGGCTGGCTCGAGTGCTAATTGCCCCAGCCGAGCTGCCGGTGGGGGTGCTGACCACGCTGATGGGTGGGCCATTTTTCCTGTACCTGATGTGGAGGAATCGTGCGAGGGGATCAGCCTGGAGCTGCACCGGGGGGAGTGGCTGGCCCTGCTGGGGCCCAACGGGGCGGGGAAGAGCACCCTGCTGCGCTTGATGGCAGGGCTCCTGAGGCCCCGCTCCGGAGAGGTTTGCCTGGAGGGACAGCCCCTGATGCGGTACTCCTCCTGGGAGCGCGGGCAAAAGCTGGGGTTTTTGTCCCAGATGGGTGGGGTTCCAGAGGGGCTGACCGTGGAGGAAACGGTGGCCTTAGGGCGTACCCCCTATTTAGGCCTGCTCGGGCGGGAGGGGCCTGAAGACCAAGAGGCCGTGCTCTGGGCCATGGAGGTTACCGAGACCCTCTTTCTGCGGAGCCGGCCCCTGTCCCAGCTTTCGGGGGGAGAGCTGCAGCGGGTATTGCTGGCCCGGGCCTTGGCGGCCCAGCCGCACTACTTGCTCCTAGACGAGCCCACCGCTCACCTGGACCTGCGCCATCAAGCCGAGTTCTTGACCCTGATGGAGAAGCTGCGCCGCCAAGGGGTGGGGGTGCTCACCGTACTGCATGACCCCAACTTGGCCCGTTCGGCGGATCGGGTGGCGTTTGTGGTGGAGGGTCGGCTTTGGGCCATGGGTCAGCCCGCAGAAGTGCTTCAGGAAGAGCGACTGTGTGGGGTATATGGTCCGGGGGTACAAGTGCGCATGGTCGAGGGGCAGCCGGTGGTGTTGCTGGGGGGGTAGGGTATGGGGGTTGAGCTTTGGTTGGTGCGGCATGGGGAGACCCTTTGGAGCCGGGAGGGGCGGATGACCGGCTGGAGCGACCTCGAGCTCACCCCCGAGGGCCAAGCCCAGGCCCTCGCACTCCGCCCGTGGTTATCCACAGGGTTATTCACAGCAGTGTATAGCTCGGACTTGCGCCGGGCAGTGGTCACCGCCCGGCTGGCCTATGGCGAGCCCCGGCCCGAGCCCCGCTTGCGTGAGCTGAACTTTGGCCGGCTCGAGGGGCTGGGCTGGGGGGAACTCGAGCCCGCCCAGCAGGCAGCCCTTACCGCCTTCGAGGGGTTCGTGGCGCCGGGTGGTGAGTCTACCGCACAGCTCTGGGCTCGCCTCGAGGCCTTTTTCGGGGCCCTGCCTTCCGGGCGATACCTCTGCTTTACCCACGGTGGGCCGATCCGGGCCGTGCTGCGTAGGATGGGCCAGGACCTGTGGATTGCGCCGGGCGCGGTGGTGGGGCTGGACTGGAGCCAAAAGCGGCGATTGGAGCCAGAGGCGCTGAGCCGGGGAGGGGTATGCCGGGGCTGATTTTTGTGACCGGTGGGGCTCGAGCGGGCAAGAGCACCTTTGCTCAACAGCAGGCCCAAGCCCTGGGGGGGGAGGAGGTAAGCTTCATCGCCACCGCCCAGGGGCTCGATGCCGAGATGCGTGAGCGCATCGCCCGGCATCGGCAAGAGCGCCCCGCACAGTGGGAGACCCTCGAGGAGCCTTTGCAAGTGCCTGCGGCGCTGCACAGGGCCCGCTACCGCGTGGTCTTGCTGGATTGTTTGACCTTGTGGGTGGCCAATCTGATGCAGGCCCAGCAGGAGGTTTTGCCGAGGGTAGAGGGGTTGCTGGCGGCTTGGGCGGAGACCGATAAGACCTTGGTTGTGGTCAGCAACGAGGTTGGGATGGGCATCGTACCGGAGAATGCCCTGGCCCGGGCCTACCGCGACCAGTTGGGCGCGGTCAACCGGCGGGTGGCTGAAGCGGCTGAAGCGGTGTACCTGCTGGTGGCAGGAATTCCCCTGAAGCTGAGATAGGGGTTAGGGTGAGACCAAGGATTCAACCCATAGAGGAGCAGTGGCTCGAGGCCGCTCGGCAGCGGCAGAACCGCCTGACCAAACCCCCCGGTTCGTTGGGGAGGTTAGAGGAGGTGGGGGTACGGCTGGTGGCGATGCAAAAGACGCTAAAGCCCCGGCTGGACTGGGGCGCGGTGGTGGTTTGTGCCGCCGATCATGGCATCGCGGCCGAGGGGGTCTCGGCCTACCCCAGTGAGGTCACCCGGCAGATGGTGCACAACTTCCTGGCCGGTGGGGCTGCGATCAATCAGATCGCTGGGGTTTGTCAGGCCAAGGTCTATGTGCTTGATGTGGGGGTGCGGGGAGAACTGCCCGAGCACGAGCGCTTGATCACTGCAAAAAGGCGTTTGGGAAGCGGGAATATCGCTCTGGAGCCCGCCATGTCCCGCTCCGAAGCGGAGGAGGCCCTGGAGGCCGGGAGGGCGGCGGCCCAGCGGGCGATTCGTGAAGGGGCTACGATTCTGGCTGCGGGGGATATGGGGATCGGCAATACCACGGCGGCGGCAGCGCTGACCGCCGGGCTGCTGGGCCTGGAAGCCGAGGCCGTAACCGGGCGGGGCACCGGGGTGGATGCCGCTGGGTACCGGCGCAAGCTCGAGGCGGTACAGGCGGCACTCCGCCGGGCCCAGCGGGCAATGGGGGATCCGGCCCAGGCAGACCCCCTAGACCTCCTGGCCCAACTCGGTGGACTCGAGCTTGCGGCCATTGCCGGGGTATTGCTGGCCGGAGCCGAGGCCGGGGTTCCCCTGGTCAGCGACGGTTTTCCGGTGACGGCGGGGGCCTTGGTAGCCAGTCGCCTGGAGCCGCATCTGCGTGGATACCTCTTTGCGGGGCATCGCTCGGTAGAACCCGGACACACCGCGCAGCTCGAAGCCCTGGGGCTGCGCCCGCTGCTCGAGCTGGAACTGCGGCTGGGCGAGGGTACTGGGGCGGTGTTGAGCTTTCCCTTGTTGCGGGCCGCAGCCGCCACCTTCTCAATGGCTACCTTCGATGAGGCTGGGGTCTCCGAGGGCTGAGATTGCAGGTTAAACCGGTATACCGGAATGGGATCCGGCCTAGAATCATCCCAAGGAATGAAGATGGCGAAGCGGCTGGTGGAAGGGGAAGACTACTACTTGGAAGGTGGACTCTATGTCTTTACCGGCAAGTACCTGCTAGAGCGCGGCTATTGCTGCGGCTCGCGCTGTCGCCACTGCCCTTACCCCCGTGCCGCTCAAAATGAGGCGGTGCGGCGGCGGCTCGAGGGCCACCCCATCCGAAGCCCTGCCGAGTTCGAGGCCGCCCTGAAAGCTGTGGAACAATAATCCGGTGCGCCCGTTCTGGCTGGCTTTGGGGTTTCTGACCACCTTACCCACCCCCCATTTGGGAGAGGTGAGGGAAGGGGAGATGCGCGCTGCATCGGCCTTTTATCCGCTGGCAGGCTATGTCATCGGGGGGATACTGGCGCTGGTGGCCTGGCTCGGCCGAGGGTTGCCCCCAGGCCTGGAAGGGGCGTTGCTGCTTGCGGCCTGGCTGGCCCTTACCGGATTGTTGCACCTGGACGGTTTGCTGGACTCGGCGGATGCCCTGCTGGCAATGAAACCGGTATCGGAGCGGCTGCGCATTCTGGGCGAGGTGCATCTAGGCAGCTTTGCTTTTGGGGTGGGGTTTGTGCTGCTGTTGTTGAAGTGGCAGCTGCTGAGTGCGGCGCCTTCACCCTGGCTGTTGTTGTGCTTGCCGGCCTTGGTGCGCTTTGCTCTGTTGTTGCCCATGAACCTGTATCCTCCGGCTCGCCCGGAGGGTTTGGGAGCACGGGCTAGGGAAGGCCGGGTGGGTTTGGCCCTGCTGTTTACCCTACCGGCGATCGTGGGGTTCCCGCTCGAGGCCCTGGCCACCTTGCTGGGAATGTTGGGCCTGGCCCGTTGGGCTGCGGCCCGGCTCGGGGGAGGGCTTTCGGGGGATGTGTATGGGATGTTGGTTGAGGTGGGGGAGACCTTGGGGCTGCTGGTCTTCTTGATCAAGCCGTAGGGCCGGCGCTGAAGGCCGGCCCAGTCCCGCAGGGGCTAAGTTCCGTACCCAAAGACCCGGGCCCTTTCGGGCTCGAGGTGTGGGCGGGGTTTGAATGGCTGGAGCTGCCGCGCCGCGAGCACCTCTTGTGCCGCCCGTTTACCGCTGGCGTAGGCTCCGTGAACGGTGGCCGCCCAGGCGTTGGAAGCGGTATGCTCTCCCGCGAAAAACAATCGGCCTCCCACCGGCCTGGCCAGCACCGCCCTGGCCGTAGAAGCCCCCACCGAGGCCTTGCTGTAAGCCCCAAGGGCATAAGGGTCATCGCGCCAGTGGGCCAGATGGCTCTTGCTGGGGGTGAGGTCGGGCCGGTTTAGGGCTTGGCGCAGGGTCTCCAGCCCTTGAGCGAGGGCCTGCTTTGGCGGTAAAGCCAGGAGTTCGCGGGCCTTGGCCCCGGTGGCCAGCGAGGTTAGGATCTCGTAGCGCACTCCGTGGCCCCTCGAGCTGCTCCACCATTCGTCGGGGTTGGCTCCCGGCACGTACAGCTCGGTGATGCCCGGCGGCAGTACCGGGGTATCGAAATGGTAAAAGAGCTTGACCGCATCGGCGATCCCCAGCTGAGCGATGGCTTGCTGCTTCTCCCGGGGTAGCTCGGGGATAAATCGCACCCCACCAGCTTTTAGAACCCCCAAAGGGAGGGTGAGGATGGCCTGGTCGGCCAGGTAGACCCGTCCAGCAGCGGTGGTTACCTTGACGAAGGAAGGGCCCCACTCGAGGGTCTCCACCACCGCTCCCAGCCGGATGTCCAGCTTGGAGGACAACTTTATCGCTAGTTAATCATAGCCGCTAAGGATGCGGTAATCTCCTTCCTCAGCGGACTTATCGTGAAGGAAGTCCAGGGCAGCCTTGGCGCTCAGGGCTCCCGCGTGGTCGAAGTCCGAGATGTACTCCTGGAGTTTGTAGGGGATTCGCTGCCCCTCTAACCCATTTCGGACCAGGTATTCGGCCAGGGACTCCTCTCCCAGCGCTTCGGGCCAGTGTACCGCCCGGATATCGGAGAACCCCCGCTCCTTACAACCGACCTCGGCCACGGTGCGTAAATCACCGTTCCTCAGGCGCACCAAGGTGTCTTCCTGCTGGGTAATGGCGAAGGTTTTGAGCTGGAGTTGTTCCGCTAAGGGGAAGGTTGGAACGGCAGAGCTGTGGATGAACTCGGCTCCGAGTTCGATGGGGGTAGGAGCAAAGCTGCGATCGGTGTGGATGCGTCCTCCGACGCGGTTGCGGGCTTCTAAAACGAGAACCTGGTGGTTCGCTTGGTGTAGGTCTTGGGCTGCGGCTAAACCCGCGATGCCCGCCCCTAGTACGAGCGTTTTCATGAGCAACACCTGTTTTTTTACACTGCTTAGGACCTTTCTTCTGGGAATTGTTGTAGATGCCCAGACATCACCCTGCCGACTTAGTCGCTCCATCGTGCCCTGGCGGGGCATGGTGGCAGTTCGTCGAGTGGTTTCGCGCGTCTTGCGCTTGGTATATGCCTTGAGATGGCAAGGCCGCCAATGGGTTTGTCGCGGTACCTCCTTTAAGGTCGGGTTTCCCCCACAGGGGTACCCCCAGTGTACCCAAGCGCCGCCCACAGGACAGGGAGTTAAGCACTTTCTAGTCAGAAATCCTGTCCTGTACGACCATAAAGGCTATCGGGGCTCGAGGCGCACCTTCAGCCCATGCTTGGGCCGCAGGGTTATGGAGGGTTCCAACCTGGGGGCCTCGAGCACCTGCAGCCGGTAGCGCTGGGCGATCGTCGCCAGGATGAGCGGGGCTTCCATGAGGGCGAAGTTATTGCCGATGCACATCCGGGGGCCTCCCCCAAAGGGAAAATAGGCGTATTTGGGGAGGCGTTTTTCTAGGCCCCCCGCCCAGCGCTCAGGGCGGAACTCGAGGGGTTGCTCGTACCAGCGCGGGTCATGATGCACCACCCACTGGCTCATCTGGAGATCGGTGCCCTCTGGCACGAAGTATCCCCCGATCTCGGTGTCTTGGGCGGCCCGGCGGCCCACGCTCCAAACCGCAGGGAGCAGGCGCAGGGTCTCTTTGATCACCAGATTGGTGTACTCGAGGGCCTCCAGATCCTCCAGGGTTGGGGTGCGGCCTCCCAGTACCCGCTCGAGTTCGTCATGTAGCCGGGCCTCGGCCTGGGGATGTTTCCAAAGCAGGTAGAAGGCCCAGGAGAGGGTGTTGGAGGTGGTTTCATGCCCAGCCATGATCAGGGTTTTGCACTCGTCCAGCAGCTGGGCATCGCTCATCCCGCTGCCTTCTTCGTCCTGGGCTGCCAGGAGCATCGAGAGCAGGTCGCCACGGTCGGTGGGGTTTTGGCGGCGCTCCGCGATGACCTGTGCGGTGAAGCGGTTGATTTCCTCAACCCCCTGGTTGAATAGGCTCTGCGCTTCTGAGGCCCCGCTGAACATTCCGGCCATCCCTCCCAAGGCCCAGTCCATCGCCCGACCAAAAGCCTGGCTTTGTTCCCCCACCTCGGTGTCAAAGAGGGTCTTGAGGATGATCTCCAGCGTCACCCGCATCATGTCCGCATGCACATCGCGCTCTTGCCCTTCCTGCCAGTCGGCCAGCAGCCGCAGGGCATACCCGGCCATAACCTGCCCATACCCCGCGATCCGCTCCCGATGAAAGGCCGGTTGGATCATCCGGCGCTGGCGCAACCAGAAGGCCCGCTCGCTGGTCACCAGGCCGTTGCCCAGAAGGGCTTGGGTGGCCGGCTCACTGTAGCCTTTGTCAAAGAGGCGCCCGGTTTGCAGGTGAACCCATTCGATGTGCTCAGGGTGGGAGAGGAGATAGCCCTGCCACTCCGGATGGCTCAGATCGACCACATCGCCGAGCTGGCCCGCAAGGTAGGTGAACTGCTCCAAAGGGTTCCCCTGGAAGCTTTCCAGCACCCGTTTTTGCTCGGGGCTTAGGCTGGCTAAGCCGGGAGGCCGCGGGTGCGATGGATGGGCTGAGCTCATCCCTCACCCCTGGCGGTTGGGGTGTAGGGCTCGAGCCGCGGCCAGGATCTCCTTGCGGCGGTCGGCTTGGACATGAACCGATTGTACCCGGCCAGGGGTCGGCTGCCCTTAGGACGCTCCTGCGGGGAATAGCCCCAGCAGTTGGAGGATCCGCCGATGTCGCTCCCGCTCGCTCAGAAACCCCAGCCCCCGCCGGCGCCCCAGCCAGGACTTAAGGGCTCGAGCTCGCTCGGGTACTCCGAACCGCTCGGCCAATTGCTCAACGGGGCCGAGCTCGGCGGGAACGCTCTCGCTGCTATAAGAGCAGACCCGGCAGGCCAGCACCATGGGGTTGGAATCGTAGGCAAAGACCGGCTGGCCTCGGTCAAAAGCCCACAGCAAGAGCAGTTCATCCTCCAGGTTCATCGCGGCCAGAAGGGGGACCTCCAACCCTTTTGACAGGCTGGCCGCAATCGCACTGAATTCCTCCTGCTGCTGGTAGAAGCGCTCCAAGGGGGGCGAGCCTCTCCCCAGACAGAGCCCCTCCGCCTCCAGTTCACCCGGTAGCCCCATAGCCCTGAGGGCCCGCTGAAGCCCCTCGAGGGCCCCGCCTTTCACCGTGATGGTGGCGTAAGAAGCCATGCTTCAACCCCAGGATATATCGCGCCCTTCACAGACGTGGCCACCTGGATGGAGGAGCGCTGTAAAACCACAAAACCTCCGCCCGGGCGGAGGTTTTGCTTTGAGGGCTGGGTCTGTTTTCAGGCTCTTGGGGCCTGGCCTCCCCCCACGATCAGCTCGATCTCGGGCTCTTTTTGCCAGGTCTCTCCCCAGATGGCCCGCATGATCCAGAAGCTCACAAAATAGGTCACGATGGGGACCACGATGATTAAGAGCCAGGCTCGAGAGATGGTCAGCCATTCCATCCCAGGATCGCCGATGTACCCGGCCATGGTGCACATGATCAGGAACATCAATCCAGCGATGGTCAGGCTGGTGCGCCGGGGATGGCGGCTGGGCAGCTCGAGGTAGCGCTGCTTAACGTTGCCCTCGGTGAAGCTGAAGAAGGGGATCAAAATAGCCCCCACCAGCAAGATGCTGGGAATGACCACCCCACCCCAAAACTCCGGGCCGAACTTCCCGCCATTGAACAGCGGGATGGTGAACTCGAAGCTCGAGGGGATGATCTTCAGCAGCCCATAAATCCACAGGAAGTACCAGTCCGGCTTGACGTTAGGGGTGTTGGCCGAGAGGGGCCCATAGGCTTCAACCGGGTGAGCCAGGAAGCCCCCCCCAATCAGGAAGACCACCGCCACAAATACCAGAAACAACACCCCGCTCATCAGGCCTTGCTGGGGGAGGGCCGGAACCCCCAGAATCTTGCCCGGGGCCACCTTCTCAGCGTATTTGGGCTGGGTGTGCTTCTGCTTGATCATGATCAGCAGGTGCAGCCCGATCAACCCCATCAGCACCAGGGGCATCCAGAGCACATGCAAGGAGTACAAACGGGGGATATTGTGGCTGGAACCGGGGAAATCCCCGCCGAACATGATCTGAGCCACAGCCACCCCCACCCAGGGCACCGATTCAGCGATGCCGTGACCGATTCGGGTTGCAGTGATGGCGTAGTTGTCGTAGGGCAGGGCATAGCCCAGGAAGGCCACCACAATGGTGACCACCAGCATCAGAATGCCGATAATCCAGTTGAGCTCGCGCGGTTTTTTGTAGGCCCCTGAAAGCAGGATGCGCAGCAGGTGTAGAAAAGCAGCCGCGATCATGATGTGTGCTGACCAGTGGTGCACGCTGCGAATGACCGCACCGAAGGGCAGCGAATCAATGTAGAGGATCGAGGCGTAAGCCGCCTGTACGGGGTCGGTCAGGCCCTCCACCTTGACCAGCTGGGTGGAGGGTTCGTAGTTTAGGGTTAAGAAAACCCCGGTCAGCACCAGCACGATGAAGGAAAAGAGGGTAATCTCGCCCAAGAAAAAAGTGTGGTGTACTGGGAATACCTTACGGAACAGCTTGGCATTAAGCCTGCCGAGGTCCAGCCGTTCGTCCAACCACTGGTACATATCCCCTCCCTAAACTTCCTTACCTGGCTCTGCCACGAAAAAGGCGGTGGCGATGATCTGATTGTTCTCGACCTTGATCGGCAACTGGGGAATCGGCTTGGGGGGAGGCCCCGAGACCACCTTGCCGCCATTGGCCGGGTCATAGTGGCCTTGGTGGCAGGGGCAGACGAAATCTTCGGTGGAGGCCTCCCAGTTGCTGACGATGCAGCCCAGGTGCTTGCATACCCCCGAGTACGCCACTATCCCACCCGCAGCGTCCTTGGCGGTGGCTGGGCTCAGCCGGCTGGGCTCGAGCTTAACCACCAACACGGTGTTATTGGGATCTCCTCCCTTGACCACGTTGGTTTTGGGGTTCATGGGATAGGCGATGGTCTGAGGCCCACCCAGCTTCAGATCGGCGGGGCTGATGGGCTTGTCCTTGTTGTCTCCCTGGGCATAGACCAGGATGTCCCCGGCGGCCAGGGGCTCGTTCTCGGGGGTTACCACCTTTTTGGGCACCAGCCCTGCCCCCACATACAAGGTGGAAAGCAAGGTTCCGGCCACCCCCACCCCAATTGCGGCTTGCAGCACCGCCCGGCGGGTGGCGTGTACCGCGGGGTCTTCGTCTTCGTGAGCGTGAATCTCGTGCTCGAGTTTGGCTTCTTGATCGGCCATTGTGGCTCCTAAACTTTAGGCTAGCAGATATCCTGGGGGTGAATCTGGGTAAAGCTGACGTTTACCAAGGGAACTCGGCTTTGTCTGCTTCAGCCATTACCTCTTGCTCCAGGAAAAACTTCATGTAGATTACGACCAACAGGGCGATCAAAAACATCATCGCCGCAAACACCCCGCCCTGTAGGGCGTTGGGGTTGAAGCCCTCTTTCGCCGCATAAACCAGGGTGCGGGCAAAAAACCCGGACAGCCCTACCAACAAGAGCGAGAGCACCACCCCGGCGACCATCGGCAGGCTGCTCGGTGGGGCCATGTGCTTGCCGGGGCGCATCTCAGAACCCTCCAGGTAGTTGCTGATCAGGCCGATAAAGCCGTACATGAAGAGCACCATGGCGAAGGCCATCAGCCCGATGCTGCCCACGGTGAGGTGGGGAACGGTGCCCGATTCCATCACCCGCATGTGGGTGTTGAGGTAGGTCATGAGGAACAGCGCTGCTGCAGCCAGGATCGCCCCAAAGGGGACTATGGTGTCGTTCTTGTACATCCGGGCCTCCTAGCGGCTGGCCTTGGCTTCAGCCGGGGTTACGCCACCAAACTTATTGCCCCAGGAGTTGCGAATATAAGTGGCAACAGCCGCCACGTCCTGATCGGAGAGTTGGCCGAAGGGGGGCATCGCCTGGGAGTACTTTTGCCCGTTGACCACCACCCCAACGTTCAGCCCATGGATGATGGTGTTGGTCACGTGCTTGACGTCGGCCAGGTGAGGGTTGCCGGCCAGCGGGGGAAAGACCCCCGGAACCCCTGTTCCACCGGCTTGGTGGCAGCCGGCGCAGTTGGTGGTAAAGACGCCCTCCCCGGCCTTAAGCAAGGCTGCGTCTACCGCAGGGGCTGGGCCAGCTGTGGCTTGGCCAGCCGCAGCTTGTTCCCCACCGCTGGCGGGGGCCTCTTTGCTGGGGGGTGGGGCAACCTCCTCGAGGGTCTTGTTGGTGCTTCCGGTCACCGCGAAAAACAGCCACACCGCCCCCAGCACCACCACCGTAGCGATCACCGCGGCCACCCCAGGGAAGCGGTCCCGGGCTGGCTTGATATCGGGGTCGGCGACCCTTAGGGTCAGGTCGAGATGGCCGGAGACCTCCTTGCCCGCCTCGAGCCCCTGCACCAGCACCCCGGGGGTATTGGCCACCCTGAAGGGAATTTCCTTGATCTCGCGGCTACCGTTGGTGTAATGGGTTATGACTTGTAAGTGATGATCCCCATCCGGTAGGGTGCGGGTATCGTAGGTGACGCGGAAGGGGGGGTGCTTGAGCACCTGCACCGGGGTAGGGGCATCATCCAGAAAAACTTCAATCCGCTCGATTGGCATCGCTAGATTCCTCCTCGCCACAGGTTAAATGTTAACCTCGGCACACTCCAAAAGATTACCAGAAAAAAGGCACATTCCTCCCATCCTGTTTAGGCTAAAGGGGGAGCGGCGGGGCAAATGTCCTAACCGCGTAGCAACTCCACGCTGCGCCGTACCCCTGCGGCCCCACCGGTGACCTCAAGCGCCGCTGTTCCCTCAAAACCGCGCAGCACTTCCCGCACCCACCGCCAGTTTACCCGCCCCTCCCCGCAGACCGCATGGGCATCGTAGCTGCCGTCGTTGTCGTGTAGGTGCAGGTGGATCATCCGCGGGCCCAGTTGCTGGTAGTACTCCTCCATACCCCCAGTTCCGCGCTGCACCAGGGCATGTCCGACATCTAGGCAGAAGCCGTAGTTCGGGTGGGCGGCCAGAACCTCGGCCAGCTCCTGCGGGGTCTCGAGCAGATCAGCGGGGCTAAGCCCGAGGTTTTCCAGCGCCACCGGCAGACCCAGCTCGAGCCGGGCCAATCCCTGGTGCAGCCGCTTGCGGCCCTGCTCGAGGGCGATGGGCAGACGCAGGGGGACCAACCCGGTATGCAGTACCCCGCAGTGGGCTCCCAGCGCTGCCCCAAAGGCGATGGCCCGCTGGGTGCGCTCGAGGGAAAGCTGCTGGACCTCGGGGACCAAGGAGGCCAGATTCCAGTCCACGAAGGGCAGGTGCACCGTGAACCCCACCCCTGCCGCTCGCCCCATCTCCCTCAACTCTTGGGCGCTGGGCAGGCGGGGGTCCATCTCGTGCTGGTCATATGCCACTTCCAAAAACAGGCCCAGCTCAGCCGCCAGATCAAAGGCTGCAGGATACTCCAGGCCAGCGGTGAGAGGACTAAATCCAAGGTTCATGCTTCTTCAAGTTGCAGGGTCTCGAGCCGGGCCCGCAGCTCCTTGGCCCGTTCATACAGGGGCGTGGCCTGGGGATGCTCGCGCTCGAACTGCAGGATGGTCATGGGGTGGATGTGGTGCTCATCGGGATTGCCAAAGAGCGAGTTGAGCACCTCGAATTCCCGCTGCGAGCGCAGCGAGGCATCTTCGCGGAAGAGGTTGAGGTAGTTCCATTGGAACTGGGGTTCGCTGATGGCTCCGCTGATATAGGCATCCAAAAGGCGCTTGTAGGGCTCGAGGTTGGAAGAAGCGCTCTCCGCAGGCTGAGCCTGAGGCTGGCCGAGATGATGATGGAATAAGGGCTCGAGGTTCTCGATCGTAATCTCCCAGTTGTCCAGATCGAAAAGCGGCTTTCCACTCTTGAACAAGATGACCTGCGGGGATTGATGGACGATCCCGGTGCGCTCGGCGACGCGATTGGAGGCCGGACGATGCTCCACCACCCGGATAATCCCCACCGGAACCTCCGGGTAAAGGCGCAGAAGGTGCTCGAGGTTGCCCCAGCCCTGCATGGTCTTGTGGCAAGTCCCGGCCTTAAAGATGGCGGCAACAGGATTGGCCTCGATGAAGTGGTCGGCCTCTTCAGGGGTGGTGAGGGCGTACATCCGCTCGTTCATGCCATAGAGCTTATAGCCAAACGGGTTTGGACAAACGTTAGCCAGGGCACGACCCACCAGGGGGCCCTCGAACGGTTGAGCGCTTAGCGCGTTGGGGTGGGCCGCTGAGGGAGGGCTTCCCAGCGCTCGAGGGCTCGGTAGATCATATCCCGCTCGTTTTGGTGCGAGAGTCGCCGCAGGGCCTCGCCCACCGGGAACCACCCCACCCCATCCACCTCTTCCTTCTGCGGGGTGGGCTCGCCTGCCAGGTACGCCATAAGGAAGTGATAAACCTCCTTGGTCACGGTGGTCTGTATGCCCTCGTCCTTGACTGTGAAATGGTAACGAATGCTCCCCAGCGGGGCCAGCACCTCGGCCTGGATGCCGGTTTCCTCCCGCACCTCGCGCACCGCGGTCTGGGGATGGTGCTCGCCCTGCTCCACTTGTCCTTTGGGCAGGCTCCAAACCCGGCCCTCCTTGAGGGCAATCAGCAGCACCTCGAGGCCCCGCTCCCTTTCGCGCAACACCACCCCTCCAGCGGAGGTGACCCGCCGACGGTTCGGTGCGGCTCCAGGGGGCGGGTTCGACGCCGGTGGAGAAGCGCGTTTGGGTTTTCTGCGGCGCGATGAAACAGAGTAACGCATGATTGCTGACAACCTTATTTCGTACTCCCAATGACCAGGAGCTTTCCCTAACAGTCTACTCCGAAGCGAAGGCTGCGGGGTGTATCGCTGCACATTGGATGAAAAACCCAGGCCTGTGCACCCTGAGACGCTTTGGAGGGGCCTCAGCGGGGCTTCCGTTTAGGGGACATACCCGGCCAGGGCCAGATCATCCTTGATGGCCTCGGCCTCCACAGGCCCGGCATACAGATTAACAATCCGGCCCTCCCCATCCAGGACAAAGGTCCAGGGCTGCCCCAGCACCTTAAACCGACTGGCAACTGCGGTAGGGGTATCCCCGCCCGGCAGGGCAAGTAGGGGCAAGAAGGCTGGGTAGGCCTTCATGTAGGCCAGAACCACCGAGGCGGTGTCCTTGGGCTCGCGGCTGATGACCACAAAGGGAACCCGATACTGCTGGGCGATCTGGTGCAGCTTGGGAAACTCGGCCTTGCACACCGGGCACCAGCTTGCCCAGAAGGTGAGGATGACGGGTTTGCCCCTAAAGCTGGCCAGGCTGTAGGTTTTCCCGCTTGCATCGCTCAAGCGAAAATCGGGAGCCACCTCCCCGGGTTTGGCGGCCAGCCCTACCGCCAGCATGAGTGCGGCTAAAATCACCGCCGTTGCTTTCCAGCGCATAAGCTCACCCCTTACTGGGCTTTGATTATAGCCCACCTGGGCCCAGGGGCCCTCGAGCCCGGATTGCATATTAGGCAATTAATATTGCTTATATATCAAAGGAGTGCTAGACTGCCTCCACCGTAAATACGGTGCAGGCTCAGGAGGATCTATGCGCAAATGGTTGACTGCAGTGGTCTTGGTGGGGTTGTTGGGGGCCTCGAGCACCCTAGCCCAAAGCTGCTTGGCCAATGTCAAGGCCAATGGCCTGACGGTGGGCACCAGCCCCGACTACCCGCCGTTTGAGTCCTTGGATAAGGACAACAAGATCGTTGGATTCGACATTGATCTGGTGAATGCCATTGCCCAGGAGTTAGGCCTCAAGGTCAACATCGTGGGGCAGAGCTTTGACGGGCTAATCCCGGCTTTGCTCTCTAAAAAGATTGACCTGATTGCTGCCGGGTTGACCATCACGGATGAGCGCAAAAAATCGGTGGATTTTTCCCGGCCCTATATCTCTGGTCCCAACGTGATCATCACCCGCAAGGAAACCACCGGGATTAACCGGCTTGAAGACTTGGTGGGTAAGAAGGTGGCCGTACAGATTGGCAGCGCCCAAGAGAAGATCGCCAGCGGGGTCAAGGGGGCGGAGGTAAAGTCGTACAACCTCTATACCGACGCGGCGTTAGCGGTGAACACCCGCCAAGCCGATGCCTTGATCGTGCACCGCTTTGTGGGCCGGGCTTTCCTGAAGCAATACCCTGACCTCAAGATTGTGGCCGAACTTAACCAGGTGGATACGGGCCTGGCCCTGCGCAAAGACTGTGGGGATCTGCGCCAGGCCATTGATTCGGCCATCGAGAAGCTCGAGAAGAACGGCAAGATGGACGAGCTTGCGGCCAAGTGGTTCAAGTGAAGCCGGTGGATTGAGCAGCAACCCCATTTATGGACTTTGGCCTAATCCGCGACAGCTTGCCATTCCTCCTCCAAGGGGCCTGGGTAACGGTTCGGATCACCGCGCTCTCGCTGGTTTTTGGAATCCTTTTGGGGACTGTGGTGGCGCTGGCGCGGATGTCCCCTATTCGCTGGCTCTCCTGGCTGACCCTGGGCTATATCGAGCTGTTGCGGGGGACCCCGCTGCTGGTGCAGATTTTCCTGATCTTCTTCGGAATTCCGCAGCTAATCCAGCAGCAGATCAACGAGTTTGTGGCCGGGGTGATCGCCTTTAGCATCAACTCCAGCGCCTACGTAGCGGAAATCCTGCGCTCGGGAATTCAGAGCATCCCCAAGGGCCAGCGCGAGGCCGCGCTCTCGCTGGGGTTCAGCCCCACCCAGACCCTGCGCTACATCGTCTTGCCCCAGGCCTTTACCCGGGTAATTCCCCCCTTGGTCAACGAGGGGATTTCCCTCCTGAAAAACTCCTCCCTGCTCTCCGCCATTGCTGTGGTCGAGCTGACTCGAGCCGGGCAGCTCGTCGCCGCCCGCACCTTCAAGCCCTTCGAGATGTACCTGGCGGTTTCGGTGATCTATCTGGTGATGACCCTCATCCTGAGCTGGGTGGCGCGGCAGCTCGAGGCCCGCTGGCAGGTGCGCTAAACATGGCCCACGGCAACGCCCCCTCTTCTTTCCCAATCGGCCCACGGCTACGGGCGACCCGGCTGGCCAAAGGCTTCACCCTCGAGCAGGTGGCCAAGCGCAGTGGGCTGGACAAGTCTTTCATCAGCCGCTTCGAGCGGGATGCCGCCACGGCCTCGGTGGCTTCGCTGCTCAGGGTTTGTGCGGCCCTGGGCATCCAGCCGGGTTCGCTGTTCGAGCCCCCTAAGATCAGCCTGGTGCGCTCCGAGGAGGCCCCTTGCGCCAACTTTGGCGGTCAGGGGGTGCGGGATTTCATCCTCTCGCGGGGCTTGCAGGGGGAGATCATGGTCTTGCGCACCGAGATCGAGCCTGGGGGGCATGGGGGCAAAGAGCTCTATATCTTCCCCGCCGATACCGATTTCGTCACCCTGCTCGAGGGGAGCCTGGAGTTCACGGTGGGCGAGACCCGCTACATCCTGCAGCCCGGAGACAGCCTGACCTTTTGCGGGCAGGAGCCCCACACCTGGCGCAACCTGGGCCAGGGCCGGGCCGTGGTGCTGTGGGTGCTGAGCCCGGCCCCCTAGAGGAGGAAACCATGAGATACCAACCTGCTGATTCCCTCGAGTCCCCCCGCTTCGCTGGGGTACGTACCTTTATGCGCCTCCCCCACCTCCGCACCCTGGAGGATGTGGATTTTGTGGTGTTGGGCATTCCCTGGGACGACGCCACCACCCACCGACCGGGGGCCCGCTTTGGCCCCGAGGGTATCCGCCGGGTTTCGATCATGCTCCGGCCCTGGAACCCCTACTGGGATGTCAAGATTTTCGATTACCTCTCCGGCGTGGATTATGGCGATGTTCCGGTGGTGCCGGGCTACATCGAAGACACCTATGCCCGTATCGAGGCGGAGTTTGAGCGGATCGCTCGAGCTGGGGTTACGCCCATCGCCATGGGGGGGGATCACTCCGTCACCCTGGGGGAGCTGCGCGGGCTGGCCCGGGTGCATGGCCCGCTGGCCCTGGTACACATTGACGCGCACCTGGACACCCTGGACCAATATTTTGGGCGCAAGTACAACCACGGCACCCCGTTTCGCCGTGCGGTTGAGGAGGGCTTGGTGGATCCCCATAAGTCCATTCAGGTGGGCATCCGGGGCTCCAACTACGGCCCTGAGGATTACCAGGGTACCCGTGATCTTGGCTACGAACTCATCCCCATGTACGAACTGCAAGAGATCGGGCTCGAGGCCACCCTGAAGCGGATTCACCGCCGGGTGGGGGATACCCCCTGCTTCATCAGCATTGACGTGGACGCGGTAGATCCAGCCTATGCCCCAGGAACCGGCACCCCCGAGGTGGACGGCTTTACCAGCCGTGAGATTCTGAAGCTGGTGCGGGGGCTAAAGGGTTTGAACTTCAAGGCCGCCGATGTGGTGGAGGTGCTTCCGGCCTTAGACCCAGGAGAGATCACCGCGTACCTGGGGGGAAACCTGATGTACGAGCTGATCTCGCTGCTGGCCCTGCGCAAAAAGGAAGCCGATGAGTAAGGCCATCATTCAGATCAAAGGGCTCAACAAATGGTTTGGCCGGCTGCACGTGTTGCGGGAGGTGAACCTGGAAGTAGCCGCAGGGGAGAAGCTGGTGATTGTGGGGCCCAGCGGCTCGGGCAAATCCACCCTAATCCGCTGCATCAACCGCCTCGAGGAGTTTCAGCAGGGGGAGGTGGTGGTGGACGGGATTCCCCTCAGTTCGGCTAAAAACCTGGAAGCGGTGCGGCGGGAGGTGGGGATGGTGTTCCAGCAGTTCAACCTGTTTCCCCACATGACCGTGCTGCACAACGTCACCTTAGCCCCCTGCAAGGTGCGGGGATGGAGCTTGGAGAAGGCCGAGCGCAAGGCGCAAGAGCTGCTCGAGCGGGTGGGGATTGCGGACCAGGCCCGCAAATATCCAGCCCAGCTTTCGGGTGGCCAGCAGCAGCGGGTAGCGATTGCCCGGGCCCTGGCCATGGAGCCCAAGATCATGCTCTTTGATGAGCCTACCAGCGCGCTTGACCCCGAGATGGTGGGGGAGGTGCTGGACGTCATGCGCGGCCTGGCCGAGAGCGGCATGACCATGCTGGTGGTGACCCACGAGATGGGCTTTGCCCGCGATGTGGCCGACCGGGTGATCGTGATGGATCAGGGGCAGATTCTCGAGCAAGCCTCCCCCGAGGTGATCTTTCAAAACCCCGCCCACGAGCGCACCCGTGTTTTCTTGCAGCGGGTGCTGCACCATTAGGCCATGCTCAACATCACCCAGACCCGCATTCCCAAAGGGGTGATTGACCTTGGGGTGGGGCATCCCGGCCCGGAGCTCCTCCCCCTGGATGAGCTTCATCAAGCGGCCCTGCATCGCTTTTCGCGGGGGGATCCGTCCTTCCTGCAATACGGGGCCGAGCCTGGGGATGGTTACTTCCGCACCGAGCTGGCCCGGTTTTTGAGCCGACACGACCCGTTTGAGCTCGAGCCAGACTCCCTCTTCATCACCAACGGCGTGTCCCAGGCCTTAGACCTGATCTGTACGGTTTTCACCCAGCCGGGCCAGGTAGTCTTTGTAGAGGAGCCCACTTACTTTCTCTCGCTGGGAATTTTTCGCGATCACCGGCTCGAGCCCGTGGCCATACCCACCGATCAAGAGGGGCTGAACATTGAGGCCCTCGAGGCCGCCCTAAAGCGCTACCGCCCAGCCCTGCTCTACACCATCCCCAGCTTCCAAAACCCCACCGCCACCACCCTGAGCCCGGCACGCCGCAAGCGCTTGGTGGAGCTGAGCCAGGAGCATGATTTCCTGATTGTGGCGGATGAGGTGTACCAGCTCCTTCACTATGGCCCGCCCCCACCCCCTTCGCTGGGTCGTTTCGCCAGCAGCGGCAGCGTGCTCAGCCTGGGTTCGTTTTCAAAAATTCTGGCCCCAGGGCTGCGCCTGGGCTGGATTCAGGCGGCCCCGGCGCGGCTGCAAGCCCTCACCCAAAGCGGTCTGGTGGCCAGCGGAGGGGGGTTGAACCCTTTTACCTCCGCCCTGGTGCGCAGCGCTTTGGAGCTGGGGTTGCAGGAAGCGCACCTAAACCGGCTTCGTGAAACCTATCGGAGCCGCCTGGAAGCGGTGTTGGGTGCCCTGAGCCTCCACCGGCTGAAGCCCCGCTATACCCCGGAAGGGGGGTATTTCGTTTGGCTCGAGCTCGATCGTGCCCTCAATACCCAAGTGCTCTTGGAGCAGGCCCTGAAGGCTGGGGTTCGCTTCCAACCGGGCCCCAAGTTTTCCAGTCGAGGGGGTTTCCCCCATGCCCTGCGCTTGTGCTTTGCATATTATGATGTTCCCGATCTCATCGAAGGGGTGCAGCGGCTGGCCGCAATCCTTCCAGCGCCCTGACCTCCAGGGCCTTGATTGAATTTGGCCTGGGGAGGCCAAAGGAGAGGATTTGGCGACCTCTAGCATTGCTGATCTTCCCATCTTGATTGCTTCAGTGCTCCTGCTGCTGGGGGTGCTGGCTAGCCGTTTGGGTGGGCGATTAGGGCTGCCTGGCCTGCTGCTGTTCATGGCGGTGGGGATGCTGGCCGGCAGCGATGGACTGGGGGGCATTTGGTTCGACAACTACGCATTGGCCCAGTTTGTAGGGGTGGTCACCCTGGTGTTCATCTTGTTTTCCGGTGGATTGAGCACAGATTGGCAGCGGGTTCGTCCGGTATTGGGCCGCGGGCTTTTGCTGGCCACGCTGGGGGTTTTGATCACCGCCGGTTTGGTGGGCGTGGCGGCCCACGCGCTGTTTGGGATGCCGTGGGGGCTGAGCCTGTTGCTGGGGGCTGTGGTGTCTTCCACCGATGCCAGCGCGGTGTTTAGTGTGCTGCGGGAGCGGGGCGCTAATTTGAAGGGGAACACGGAGCCCCTCCTCGAGCTCGAGTCGGGCATCAATGACCCCATGGCGGTTTTTTTGGTGGCCGCCTTGACCCAATGGATACTCCAGCCCGGGCTGACCCTCTGGCAGATGGTGCCGTCTTTTTTTCAGCAGATGCTGGTGGGAGCGTTGTTGGGGTATTTGTTGGGCCGGGGGATGATTTGGAGCTTGAGCCGCTGGAGGCTGCCCTTCGATGGTTTGTACGCGGTGGTCTCGGTGGCTCACGTGGGGTTGATCTACGGGTTGACCGCGCTGCTGGGGGGCAGTGGGTTTCTGGCCGTATATGTGGCCGGGCTGATGCTGGGCAGCTATCCGCTGGCCCGCAAGCGTGCGCTGCGGGGATTCCACGAGGACATCACCTACTTGCTCGAGGTGGGAATGTTCTTACTGCTGGGGCTACTGGTGTTCCCTTCGCAGCTTCCCCCGCTGGTGGTGCCGGCGCTGATTTTGACCTTGTTTTTGGTGTTTGTAGCGCGTCCGATAGCGGTGTATCTGAACCTGGCCTTTTCTCCCATGCCCCTCAACCAAAAAACCCTGGTGGCTTGGGTGGGCTTGCGCGGAGCGGTACCGATTATTTTGGCCACCTTTCCATTGCTGGCGGGTGTGCCTGGGGCCAAGACCATCTTCAACGTGGCCTTTTTCGTGGTGCTGGCCAATGTGCTGATTCAAGGGGTTAGCTTGCCCTGGGTCGCACGGGTATTGCGGGTTGCGGAGCTCGAGGCTACGGAGGGATAGTTCCCTTGATCCGCTCGAGCAGGCCCTGGCCAGGATTACAGTGGTAGGTGACCGGTACTAAGATTAGGAGCAGCTCAGCCAGCGCCGAAGCGATCCGGGTTACCGGAAAGAAGGTGAAGCCTATGCAGATTCACCGTGCCGGCACCCAACCCTCAAGCAAAGGCCCGGCGGAGTGGTTTACCGGAACCGTGCGGCTTGACCTCCTGTTTTCAGCCAAAGCCCCGGCTCGAGCTGCGGCCAACAGCGTCACCTTCGAGCCCGGTGCCCGTACCGCCTGGCACACCCACCCCCTGGGGCAGGTGCTCATCGTGACGGTGGGATGTGGTCTGGCCCAGCGCTGGGGGGGACCCATCGAGGAGATTCGGCCTGGGGATGTGGTTTGGTTTGAGCCCGGAGAGAAGCACTGGCATGGGGCTTCTCCCACCACCGCCATGACCCATATCGCCATTCAGGAGACCCTGGACGGCCGGGCGGTGGAGTGGCTCGAGCCGGTCAGCGACGCACAGTACGGGGGAACAGGTTGAACCCGGGGGATCCTCGAGCTGGCATAATCATGCTGTGACTCCGGAGCGATTGCAGCGCCTGCGCACGGTTTTGGATCGGCGCCAACCAGACCTCACCGTGCTGCTGGAGCAGGTACACAAACCCCATAACTTCTCGGCCATTCTGCGAACCTGCGATGCGGTAGGGGTGCTGGAGGCCCACGCCGTCCTCCCTTCGAAGGGTCTGCCCCCCCTGCCAGAAGCCGAGGGGGAGGCGGCGGGCTCACTGCTGTCCGCGATCGGCAGCGGCAAAACCTACAGCGAAAGCTCGGGGAGTGCGGCCAAGTGGATGTTTTTGCAAGCCCACCCCGATACCGCGAGCGCCTTCAAACACCTGCGGGCTCGAGGGTTCCAGATTTACGCCGCCCATCTTTCCGAGACCGCTGTGGACTACCGGACGGTGGACTACACGGCCCCAACCTGTGTGTTGTTGGGCGCGGAGAAGTGGGGGGTTTCGGCCGAGGCTGCGGAGGGCGCCGATGCCCATGTGGCGATCCCCATGCTGGGGATGGTACAGAGCCTGAATGTCTCCGTCGCGGCGGCGGTGATCCTCTTTGAAGCCCAGCGCCAGCGCCTACAGGCTGGGCTTTACGACCAGCCCCGGCTTTCGCCGGAGCGTTACCAGGCGATCCTCGAGACCTGGTCACAGGCCAAAAGGTAGCTTTCTGGGGGCGTTCCGAGAGGGCGGGGCCAAAGCCATACCCCCTATGGGGATTAAGGTCGTACATTGGTCTTATGAAATCTTTGGGGGTCGGCTTGGTCTGGCTTGGCTTGGTTGCCCTGGCAGGGCCGGACGCTATTTTCTACAGCCAGCAAAACGTGATGGAAGACGGCCAGATCACCACCCTCCAAACCCCGCATCGCTATCCGATAGGGGGCATTGGGCAGATCGAGGCCCTGATATCCCAGCTTTCCGCCCCGGCTAAAGATGCGGCTTGGAGCTACGACAAGGCCAAGCAGAAGTGGGTCATGGTGGATGAGTCGGGATATGCTTTCGCCCTGGCCCGGGCCAAGGAACTCTATCGGCAAGCCCTCTCGAGCCACCAGCCACAGTTCACCCTTCCGGTAGCCTACACTCCCGCCCAGCGGGATGTGTTCTACTTTTACCAACTCGGCATTCGGCAGCTGCTTTCTGAGGCCACCACCCGCTTCGCCGGGAGCTCCAACGAGCGGGCCTATAACCTCATCCGGGGGGCCAGCCGCCTCAATGGCCACATCATTCCCCCCAATGCGGTGTTCTCCTTCGCCCAAGCCATCGGTGAGGTCTCGTTGGCAACCGGGTACAAGAAAGCCTTCGTGATTTCGGGTGAACAGACGGTGGAGGGGGTAGGTGGGGGAATGTGCCAGGTCTCCACCACCGTGTTCCGGGCCGCCTATTTTGCCGGGTTGCCCATCGTGGAGCGCCGCCCACATAGCTACCAGGTGGGGTATTATCGCCCAGCCGGGCTCGACGCCACGGTTTTCCTGCCCCAGCGCGACCTCAAGTTCAAAAACGATACCCCCGGCAGTATTCTCCTGCAAACCGAGGTGCAGGGCACGAACCTGACCTTCCGCTTTTTTGGCACCAAAGACCGAACCGCGACCTGGAGCGCCCCGGTATACCTCAGCCGCACCCCGGCCCTGCCTACCCGCTATATCGTCTCCCCGGCGATGCGGCCCCAGAGCTTCCAGCAGGTGGATTTTGCCGCTGAGGGGGCCCAGGTGCGTGTAACCCGTACGGTGCAGTTCACCGATGGGCGTAAGCTCACGGATACCCTCGAGAGCACCTACCGTCCTTGGGGTGCGGTGTGGTTGGTGGGGCCGGGAACCAAGCTGCGCTCAGGAAGGGTCCTGACCGCGGAAACCGATGACTCCAAAGGCCAGGCTGCCTACACCACCCTGACCCAAACCCACTGAAGCGCGGCGGTAAGCCACTACAACCGCTGGCCGTTGTGCTTACCGCCCCAGCGGGCCGTCTGTCCTGCTGGGGTGAGGATGTAGGTGTTGCGGTCATCGGCGATCTGACGCTCCAGAATCGAGCGCACCTTGCGCCGGGCTTTGGGATCTAGGATGGGGAAAAACAGCTCATATCGCCCATCCAGGTTGCGCGGCATCGCGTCCGCACTCCCCGCCCAAACCTGCCACTTGCCCCGGTTTTTGAAGGCGGCCACCCGGGCGTGCTCGAGGAAGCGCCCCACCAGGCTCTTGCTGTCCACCCCTTCCCACAAGGTGGTGAGGGTGCTGCGCACGATCAGATGCAGCTTGGCCCCAGCGCTCAGGGCTTCCTCGAGCGCTTCCAGAATGGCTGGGTCGGTAAGATGGTTGAACTTGAGGAGGATCTCCCCCTTTTTGTGGGCCTCCCCCCGGATGCCCTCCAAGAGCACCTCGCGGATGGCTGAAGCTGTGCGCAGCAGGTGCAGGGTAGGCGGCTGGTTGCTCTCCAGGGCGCTAAAAAAGCTGTGCACATCGCTGGTGAGCCGGGGCTCGGCGGTAAACAAGGAGAGATCGGTGTAGAGCCGCCCGTTGATGGGGTTGTAGTTTCCAGTGCCCAGATGCACATACTCGCGCTCCCCCCGCCGGACATAGAGGGCTTTGGCGTGCACCTTCTTATCGGGAAGCGGCAGGACCTGCACCCCTGCTCCCTGAAAGCGCAGACTCCACTCGAGGTTGGAAAGCTCGTCGAAGCGGGCCCGGCCTTCCAGCAGCACCGCCACGTTTTTTCCTGCCTTGGCCGCCAGAATTAGGGCCTCGGCGATCCCGTTCTCCCGTCCAATGCGATACAGGGTAGCCCTCAAGGCCTCTACCTTGGGATCCCGGGCCGCGGCCAGGGCGAAGGCCTCGACCATCCCGTAGTCCTCGAAGGGGTGGTAGAGCAACAGGTCGCGCCGGTCGAGGAAAGTGAAGGGGTCTTTGATAAAGCCCTTGGGTTTTTCTACCTCGAGGGGGGCGAAGCGTTCTTTGGCCGGGCCTTCGGCCACAATGGTCCCTACCAGCCGCAAATCCAGCGGAGGGTCGAGGCGGAAAACCTCCTCGGGCTCCAACTGTAAGGCAACCCGCAGGGTCTCGGCCCAGTGGTCGGGGAAGTCGGCTTCGATCTCCAGATGGCTAACCTTTCCGTCCATGCGGGCCTCGAGGGCCTCGGGCAGATCGTCCCAGTCGGTTCGGGAGCGCTCGAGCTGGGCAATGCGCACCAGGCGAAACTCAAACAGCGGGCTGCGGGAGGGCAGGAACAGATCGCTGCGCATCCGCACCAGAGCCCCCAGCCGCACATACCCCCCCTCCCGGCCAGGGATGGCCAGCAAGCGGGGCAGGCTTTCAGGCAGGCGAATTAGGTGCTGCAAAAGCCCTTCTCCTGCGGCAAAATACAGGGCGCCGCTGCTCAGTTCGGGAATGGCCTCAGGGGGGATTAGGTCGGTGCGTGGGGCAACTTTTTCGGCCAGGTAGGCTCCGAAGTATTGCTTTTCGGCCTTGGTGAGCTGGGTGGGCTCCAGAACGTGAATTCCCAGGGGCTCGAGGTCGCGTAGAAACTCGCTGTAGCGCGCCTCGGCTTCCTCGGCCTGGGCCCGGGCCTCGGCCATCAAGCCCCGATACCCTGGGCTGCCGCGGGTCTCGAGAAAGGCCCGCGAAATCCGTGCCGCGAAGAACTCATCCATGTTGGAGGCCCAGATTCCCAGGAAGCGCAGCCGCTCTAGCAGGGGAAAATCTGGGCGGCGGGTCTGCTCCAGCACCCGCCGGTTAAAGCTGAGCCAACTGGCTTCCTGGCTGATCCGAACCGCAGCATAGCGCGGCTTGGCGGGGGGCGCCTTGGAAGACGGCTTTTTAGGCTTAGCGGGCGCTTTTTGCATTCCCCTAGAGTGTTTGGGGCTTAGGTCAGGGGAGTGTAAGCCCTTGCGCTTATGCTTGGCCACAAGGAGCAGTTTACGCTTCCCTGACCTTAGGGGAGTAAGCATCGCCGGGACGGGGGAATCGGAATGCTCGAGGCAACGGCGGAGATAAACTTTGATATCGTGGGCCCCATGAGGCACCTGGGTATTGTGGACTTAGGCTCGGGAACCTCGAGGCTGGTGGTCTATCAGTTTGAAGAGGGCAAACACTTTCGGCTGATAGACGAAATCCGCGAGACTGTGCGGCTGGGCCAGGGATTGGCGGAGAGCAACCGGCTCAGCGCAGCGGGGATGGAGCGGGCCCTGCTGGCCCTGAGGCTGTATGCCGATTTCGCCCAGGCCACCCACCTCGAGGAGCTTCGGGTGATTGCCACCAGCGCCGCGCGAGATGCCGAGAATGGAGCGGAGTTTTTGCGCCAGGTGCGAAAGTTGGGCCTGGATGTGCGGGTGCTTTCCGGGGAGGATGAGGCCCGTTACGGGGTCTTGGCGGTGGCCAATTCCTTTGCCTTTGAGGAGGCCTGGGTGATGGACTTGGGCGGAGGCAGCGCCCAGCTCTCGCGGATGCAGCGTCGCCTATACCGCTATGGTGCGGCTTATCCGCTCGGGGGGGTGCGGCTTACCGAGATGTTTTTGCACTCGGACCCCCCCAAAAAAGGAGAAGTGGAGCACCTCGAGCGCTTTGCCCGCAAGGAACTGCGCAACGTGCTCGAGGAGGTGCGGGCGCGACCCCTGCCGCTGGTGGCGATGGGCGGTACCGTGCGGAACCTGGCCAAGATTGCCCAAAAGCAGGGGAATTATCCCCTGGACCTGATTCACGGCTACTTTCTGAGCAGGAAGGCCCTCGAGGACGTAACCGAGAGGCTGCTCAGCCTCAGCCTGGCTGAGCGCCGCACGCTGGAGGGTTTGCAGGCCGATCGGGCCGATGTCATTGTGGCGGGAGCCTTGGTCTACCGCACGGTGGTGCGAGAAGGGGGGCTGGATGGAATTTGGATCTCGGGCCAGGGGGTGCGCGAGGGGGTTTTCTATGAGGAGTTTTTGCCGGAACCCCACCTGGTTCCCGAGGTTCGCGGCTTTGCGGTGCGCAACCTGTTCGCGCATTATCCCCAGGAAGTACGCCATACCGCTCGAGTACGCAATTTCTGCCGTCAGCTTTTTCGGGCCCTGGAGCCGTTGCACGGCTACGGTAAAGCGGAAGAAACCTTGCTGGACGAGGCCGCCCTGCTGCACGACATCGGCATGAGCGTGGGTTACTACGATCACCACAAGCACGGCGAGTACCTGGTGATGAGCGCAGCGATCCCCGGCCTAACCCACCGAGAGCAGGCCTTGATCGGGCTGTTGGTGCGGTACCACCGCAAAGGAGACCCCAAGCCGGGTACCTACAAAAGCCTGTTGGGGGATGGCGATAACCGGCGCTTGTTGCGGCTGGCGACCCTTTTGCGCATTGCCGAGTATTTAGAGCGCAGCCGGGCGGGGCGGGTAGAGGCCCTCGAGATCGAGCTCGAGCCCAAGGCCGTGCGGCTGGGGTTACGGGCCGCGGAGGAACCCTGGGTGGAGATGGCCGAGACCGCCAAGCAGGCGGGGCTGTTCCAGGCTGCCTTCGGGCCAGCCCTGGTGCTGGAGTGGGTGCGCTAGAGGGGTCTAAAATTGCTGCTATGGAACTGTACCTGATCCGGCATGCCATCGCGGAGGAAGCACTGCCCGGCCAAGCCGATGATGCCCGTCCACTTTCGCCCGAAGGGGTGAAGCGGTTTCGCCGGGTGGTACAGGGATTGAAGCGCCTAAAGCTTGGCTTTGACCGCCTTTACCACAGCCCCAAGCTGCGGGCGGTACAAACCGCCAACCTGCTGACCCCGCTGCTGGAGGGGGAGAGCGAGGTCACCCCCTATCTGGCCGAGCCTCCCAGCCCCAAGCTGCTCAAACTGCTCCAGGGGGAAAAGGTGGCCCTGGTTGGGCATGAACCCTGGCTCGGCCAGCTTTGCGCCCTGCTCATCTGCAGCGATAGCCAGGTGGGCGGGGGGTTTGGGTTCAAGAAGGGGGG
>NZ_QWLB01000045.1 GCF_003574355.1 Meiothermus granaticius NBRC 107808
CAGTACCGGGGTTGAGCCAGGCCCGGTTGAAGCTGGAGAGGGTGGCGGGGGTGAGCTTTTCGAAGGCCTCGAGCCGACTTTTGGGCACCGAGGCGGTGAATTGTGGCAGCGGGGCGGCAGGGTCGCTCCCGGCGTATTCGCTGGCTTTGTACAGGGTGACATCCACCTCCGCTAAGCCTGGACGCGCGGCATAGACGCTGCTGACCAGACGCTGGGCTTCCCCCAACCAATTGGGGTGGCCCGGCAGCTTGGCCAGGGCATGGGCTACCTCGATATAGCCGTTGGAGGCATAGACCACCTCGGGGTGGGCCGGGGAGGCCACCTCGAGCGGATGTACCCAGGAGGGGGAGGCGGGTGCGGCTAAGGCGGCAGCGAGGAACAGGGGGGACCACAAGCCGAACATCCCGGCGATTTTGATCCATCTGGGTGGAAGCAGCATGAAATTCCGGGGCCGGGCCTGGGGAGATCTCTTGCGGTGGACTGGCTTTGCCATAGACTTGTACCCATGCGTCCGGCTTGGCTCGAGGTGAACCTTGACTCCCTCGCCCACAACCTTCAGCGGCTGCGGGCTCGAGCCGGGCAGGTTCCGGCCATTGGGGTGGTGAAGGCCAATGCCTACGGCCATGGTGCGGTGGAGATCGGGCGGGAACTGGTGCGGCTGGGGGTTTGGGGGCTAGCGGTGGCCACAGTGGAAGAGGGCCGGGCCTTGCGCCAGGCTGGGCTCACCGCACGGGTGCTGTTGTTGGGGAGCCTGCACCCTGAGCAGGCAGAGGCCGCCCTGAGCTGGGGGCTCATCCCCTCGCTCTCCACGCTCGAGGCGGCGGAAGCGGTAGAGGCCCGGGCCCGGGCTTTAGGGATACGGGCCGAGGTGCACCTGGAGTTTGATACCGGGATGGGTCGCACCGGGTTTCCAGTGGCAGAGGCCCCGCTCCTCAAGGAGCGCTTGGGGCGGTGGGAAGGGCTCGAGCTGGGCGGAGTTTACTCGCACTTCGCGGATGCAGAGGAAAACCCCTCCTGGACAGCAGAGCAGGTCATGCGCTTTGCTGAGGTGCAGGAGGTGTTCGGCCCCGGCCCGCTGTATCACCTCTGCAATACGGCAGGGGTCTTGAATGTTTCCCCCCTGGGCTTGGGGGCGATTCGCCCGGGAATTGGACTCTACGGGCTGTGGCCCGACTCGGGGCTTAAGCCGATCGCCCGCCTGCTGGCCAAACCCACCTTGGTCAAGCGGCTCCCGCCTGGGCAGCGCATTGGATACGGTGGGCTGTACACCACCCAGGGGGAGGAGTGGATTGCCACCCTGCCGATTGGATATGCCGACGGGATGCCCCGACTGCTCTATAACCGGGCTACGGTGCGGCAACTGGGCCCCGACGGGGCTGAATGCCCTGTGGTGGGCCGCATCTCGATGGATCAGATCACCGTGCGCCTGCCGGGACCGACCGACCTGAAAGCCCTATTCGAGGTGGCTTCTGCTGATTTTCACCCCAGCGGAAGCCTATGGGGCTGGGCTCAGCTAACCGGAACCGTGAGCTATGAGCCGGCGGTGCGGTTGGCCGCACGGCTCCCCAGGGTTTATCTGCGGGGTGGGGTGGAGGTGGGCCGGATGGAAGGAGTGTAGGCCGATGTCCTTTCATCTGGCCCAGTTCAACCTTGCTCGGATGGTGGCCCCCCTCGAGTCCGAGGCCATGCGGGGGTTTGTGGAGGGCCTGGAGGCCCTCAATGCCCTGGCCGATGCCGCCCCCGGTTTTGTTTGGCGGCTGCGCGGGGAGGGGGATACCGCCACCGATCTACGGCCCTATGGGGAGGATATCCTGATCAACCTCTCGGTTTGGGAAAGCCTAGAAGCCCTCAAGGCGTACACCTATCAGGGGGCGCACCTCGAGTACCTGCGGCGGCGGCGGGAGTGGTTTGTCCCGCTCAAAGAGCGCTTCTTGGTGTTGTGGTGGGTGCCGGTGGGGTACGAGCCCCGCCTACAGGAGGGGATGGAGCGGCTCGAGTACCTGCGCCGGTACGGCCCGACCCCACGGGCCTTTACCCTGGGCCAGAACTTTCCCCCAGGCTCGAGCCAGTGAGCCGAGCGCAGCCCAAATCTGCTGTAAGGCTCATTTAAACCCCGTTGAGCCGGGCACAATCGAAAGCGATGAAAGCCATCAAGCTATTCCAGGGCTACTTGTGGCATCCCAAGGGGTTGCAATTTGACCCCAAAGCCCAGCTCCCGCGCCAACTGGGAGGGGTGCACATCCTCATTGACCCGGTACGGCCCCCATTCAGTTTTTTTGAGAACGGCACCCCCACCGAGACCCAGCAGTTCTACCAGGTCACCCTGCTGACGCTCACGGAGGCCGAACCGGCAGAGCTCAAGCCGCTCACCCAGCAGATCTCTGACCAGCTGAACGCATATCTGTACGCCACCCCCAAGGAAGTTGGCTGGCAGTTGATGGAAGACCTGCGCCCGGTTTAGGCTGGTTGGGCTTGGGGTTACAGCCACCCCTCGAGCCAGCGGATCCAGTTCTGGCCCAGCACCCCTGCTCGAGCGCTCGGGGGGACCAGATCGCCGAGTTTGGCCAGGTCACCGGGGGTATCGAGCCCCAAGGGATTTTCGTTGAGGCCAAACCCACCGTCGAAATCGCTGCCGATTCCCACCTTATCCCAGCCGATCAGGGCAGCCGTGTGCTGCAGGTGAGCCTGGACCCTCTGGAGCGGGATCCGAGGCTGGCCGCGGCTCCAGGTAGGGTCGAGGAAGAAATTGAACAACACCGTGCCGATCACCCCGTTGCGCTCCCCGATGGCCCGGATCATGGGATCGGAGAGGTGGCGGTTGTTATAGGGGCTTTCCGGAGCGTTCAGGAGCGCCCGGGGGTTGGCGTGGGTGGCGCAGACCGGGCCGTCGGTCTGCTCGAGGGCCTGCCAGAAGGCCTCCTCGTCCATATGGGCCAGGTCCAGCCCCAGCCCGGCTTCCTGGACGGCCTGCACCAGCTCGACCCCGAGGGGGGTCAGGGGGCCGGGTTCGCGGGTACCCCCGGTGTAGCGGTTGCGGTTCCAGGCTGGGCCGATCAGCCGCACACCCTGGGCTTTCCAGAAGCCCACTTCACCGGGCTGGCGGATGGGGCCGGCGCCTTCAATCAGCACCACCAGGCCCAGGGTATGGTCTTGGGGCCAGCGCTGCAGGTGGGCCTGCAAATCCGCCCGGCTGCGCACAATCCGGGCCTGACCAGCGTCCTCCCAGCGCCGGTAGACCTCGAGCTGGCGCAGGGCGTCCCGGTGGGCCTCCTCGGGCTCGGGGTGTTTCTTGGGATCGGCGAAGAGGGTGGCGAAGCACAGCCCCACCCCCCCCTCGCGCAGCGCGGGCAGGGTCACGACGGGGATATCGGGGTGAGGGTCGCGGCGGCGAAGCTCCTCCAGCGGCAAACTGAGATCCCGGTTGTAGTCCAGAACGTTGTGGGCTAGGTCGAGGTGGGCATCTACAATCATGGGCTCGAGCTTATGCCAGCCGATGGGGGCACGCAAGACAGAAGGGAGTTCCAGGGCTTAATACCGAAACGACACCTCGGTCGTGCCCGAGGGGCCCTGGAGGGATAACCACACAGCGTTTGCCTCTGGATGTCTTGACCCCCACAGCCCCAAACGGTAGCCTATGGCGCAGCAAAGGAGGATTCATGCAGCTTGTCAAGTGGTTGGGCGTTTCGCTGGCGCTGGGGGCAGGTCTGGCTATGGCCCAAGACCGCACCTCGACCCTAATCTACGGTGGGGATTGGACTGATCTGATCACCGCTGACCCTGGGGTTTCCTACGAATTTACCGGTGGGCTGGTGACCGATAATCTTTACGAAACCCTGGTCAAGTTTGAAGGCACCGACCTCTCTACCCTCAAGCCGGGCTTGGCCGAAAAGTGGGATGTTAAGAACACTGGCCAGGGCTGGCTGGTCACCTTCAACCTGCGCAAGGGGTCGAAATTCTCTACGGGCCGCGAGGTTACGGCCAAGGATGTGGTCTACAGCATTGAGCGGGTGCTCGCCATCAAAGGCCCGAGCTCATTTCTCTACACCGATGTGGCCAACCTCAAGCCGGGCTCAGCCAAGGCGCTAGACCCATACACCGTGCAGGTCGCGTTGCCCAAAACGGCTTCCCCTCAGGCTTTCCTCAACCTGCTGACCTTCAACATCGGAGGGGTGGTGGACTCTGAGGAGGTCAAAGCCCACGAGCAGAATGGGGACTGGGGCAAAGCCTGGCTCACCGATCACTCGGCGGGGTCGGGGCCGTTTGTGCTCAACCGCTGGGACCGCAACTCCCAGGTGGTGCTCACCGCTAATCCCAATGCACGCCTACAACCCAAGCTCAAGCAGGTCATCCTGCGCTATCTGCCCGAGCCTCAAGCCCAGCGGGTAGCGCTGGAGTCGGGTGAGATTGATATCGCTGAGAACCTCACCCCGGAGATGCTCAAGGCCTTTGGCAGCAACCCCAAGTTCAAGGTGTATAAATCGGACAACTTGCGCTTGCGCTACATCGGGATGAACGCCAAAGAGGGCAGCCCCTTCGCCAACCCTAAAGTGCGCGAGGCGGTACGCTACGCCATCAACCAGGACGACATCATCAACAATCTGCTCCTGGGCAATGCCACCAAAATCCAGACCATCATCCCCAAGGGGCTGTTGGGCTACAACTCAGCCACCTACTACACCTACAACCCCGCCCGGGCCAAGCAGCTGCTGGCGGAGGCCGGGGTACCGAACGGTTTCGAGTTCGAGCTGCTGACCGCCACTGCGACCTGTGATTTTGTGCCTTGTGCGGACCTGGCGGCCAAGATTCAGTCTGACCTGGCCAAGGTGGGGCTCAAGGCCAACATCAAGCAAATCCAAAACTCTGAGGTTTTGAAGATCTACCGCGCGCAGCAGGCCCAGATGGTGCTGGTGGCCTGGTCGCCGGATTTCCCCGATCCGGATGGCAACGCCACCCCGATGTCGGATTACAACGCCAAGAGCCTGGCCTACCGCAATGTGTGGAACAACCCCACTGCGGCCAAGCTGGCCCAGCAGGCTGCGCTCGAGCCCACCCCGGCCAAGCGTGCAGCCCTGTACAAGATCCTTACCGAACTGGTGCTTAAGGAAGGCCCCTACGCGATCCTCTATCAGCCTGCGCAGAACACGGTGCTCTCGGTCAAAGTCGAGGGATATGTGCGCAACGGGCAGAATCAGGTTCGCTTCGAAAACCTCAGCAAGCAGCCGTAAATCCCTTTAGCCGATAGCTGCGGCCCATGGCCACCGGCTATCGGCTATCGTTATGGGTCATTGATATGTTTGCTTACCTGATCCGCCGCCTGTTTTTCGTGGTGTTTGTGGTCTGGGGGGTGACCTTTGCCACCTTCTTCATCTCACAGGTGGTTCCCGCTGACCCCGCCCTGGCGGCCTTAGGGGATAACGCTCGAGAAGACCAGATTAAAGAGTTTCGTGAGCGCAACGGCCTGGATAAACCTGCATACGTGCAGTACGCCGTATACATGAACAAGCTCCTGCACGGGGACCTGGGGCAGAGCCTGCGCACGAGCCGCCCGGTGATCGATGACCTGCGGGAGTTTTTCCCAGCCACCATCGAGCTTTCGCTGGCAGCGTTTTTCGTTGCCCTGCTGATCGGTGTGCCCTTTGGGGTGATTGCGGCCCTGAACCAAAACCGCCCGCCGGATGTGATCGTGAGGATCCTGGCCCTCCTGGGCGGGGCCACCCCGGTGTTCTTCCTGGGAATTTTGTTGCTACAGGTGTTTCACGCTCAGCTGGGTTGGTTTCCTGGGCCGGGGCGGCTGGACCCCTACGCCCTAACCCCCCCGCGCGTGACCGGGTTCATGACCATTGATACGCTTCTCGCTCACGATCCCCGGACGTTCTGGGATAGCCTTTATCACCTGGTTTTGCCCGCGGTGGTGCTGGGTTCGGCTTCGGCGGCCCTGCTGGCCCGGATGACCCGGGGGGCCATGCTCGAGGTCTTATCCCAGGACTACATCCGTACCGCCCGTGCCAAGGGGGCCAGCAACAGCGCGGTCATCCTTCACCACGCAGCTAAAAACGCAGCCCTGCCTGTGCTCACCGTGCTGGGGGGGCTCTTGGGGGGGCTTCTCTCCGGAGCGGTTCTCACCGAGACCATTTTTAGTTGGCCGGGCATCGGGCGCTACGTGACCACCTCGGCCAGCAGCCTGGATTTTCCAGCGGTGATGGGGGTTACGCTGTTGGCGGGCCTGGTCTATGCCACCATCAACCTTGCGGTAGACCTGCTCTACGCCTACATAGACCCAAGGATCAAGTATGGCTAGCCTCCCCACCGCTGGACCTTCTACGCGCTCGGCCTCGCGCATGGTGCGCCGTTTCCGCCGCAACTTCTCGGCCATGCTGGGCCTGACCCTCTTCGTCCTGCTGATTCTGTTAGCCGTGTTGGGGCCGCTGTTCACCGTTGATCCCCTGGCCCAGGAACTGGTCAACAAGCTCAAACCGCCTTCAGCCCAGCATTGGTTGGGTACCGACCAACTCGGTCGGGACGTGTGGTCGCGGGTGGTTCATGGAGCCGCCATCAGCCTGCGGGTGGGGTTTTTGGTGGTGGCGCTGTCCGCGTTGGTGGGGGTGGTGGTGGGGCTTTTGGCCGGCAGCTTAGGGGGGGCGGTGGACAACCTCCTGATGCGCTTCACCGACATTTTTTTCGCTTTCCCCTCGTTGATCCTGGCCATGGCGATTGCGGCTGCTTTGGGCCCCAACCTCAACAACACCATACTGGCGGTTGCCGCCGTGAGCTGGCCGGTATATGCCCGGCTGGTGCGCGCGCAGGCGCTGGCTCTGCGTGAGCGGGAATTCGTGGAGGCGGCAAAAGCCCTGGGATCACGAACCCTGAGGGTGCTTTGGCGCCATATTTTGCCCAACTCCCTGACCCCAGTGCTGGTGCAGGCTAGCTTTGATATGGGGGGGGCAATTCTTACGGCCGCGGGGCTTTCCTTTGTAGGGTTTGGGGCTCAGCCCCCTACTCCGGAATGGGGGGCCATGGTCTCGGAGGCGCGGAACTATATTGATGTGGCCTTTTGGGCTTCGGTGTCCCCGGCAGTAGCCATCATCCTTACGGTCTTGGCCTTCAACCTGTTGGGAGATGCCCTGCGGGATGTGTTGGATCCCCGGGGGCGGGATTGAATGGGCGCGGGATGGGCTTTGTACAATTGAGCAGTGGCGCGAACTATAAACCTCTCCACGAGCGACTGGGCGGTGTTGGCGCTGCTTTCTGAGGGGGAAGCCCACGGATTTCGTTTGGCTTCGGTATTTGCCCCCAGTGGGGAGCTGGGCCAGATTTGGAGCATTCAGCGCCCACAGGTGTACCGTGCCCTCGAGCACCTGGTGGCTCGAGGGTATGCCCTTCCACTGCGACAGGAAACCGGAGAAATCGGACCGCCCCGTACGGTGTATGTCGCCACTCCCGAAGGGATACGGGTGGTGCGCCAATGGTTGGCCACCCCGGTGGCCCATCTGCGGGAGGGGCGTTCGGACTTGCTGCTCAAGCTGGCCTTTTTATATCGGCTAGGGGAGAGCCCCAGACCGCTTTTGGGCGCCCAAAAAGAAATTTTTGGCCAATTGCTGAGAAGCCTCGAGGCCCGGGTGCCGGTGGCTGAGGGTATAGACCGGGTGGTGCTGCTGTGGCGGGTGGAGAACGCCCGCTCGGCCCTGGATTTCCTCGAGAAGCTGCTTTAGATCCGGTTGTCTTATGGATTCTTAGTTGATATAGTAACGCCGTTACTACTCTTAGTTACGATGCAACTACCTAACAGAAGAATAGAGCGGAAGGTGGGATCAACCCTCGGCAAGATCCAGGGCGCTGGGTCCGACCATCGGGCGGCAACGGCCAGAAGGTGAGGAGAATTCGATGAATTTCAAACGCTACGTGGGGGCTTTTTTGCTGGCGGCTTCTTTAGCCCATGCCCAAAACGATACCGTGCGTGTGGTGGCTGCCGCCGATTTGCAATACGCTTTGAGTGATATCGTTCAGCGTTTTGAGGCCCAAAATCCCGACATCAAAGTGCAGCTTACCTTCGGCTCCTCGGGTAAGTTTTATACCCAGATCAGCCAGGGCTTGCCGGCAGACCTATTTTTTTCAGCCGATGAAGCCTTTGCCGCTCAGCTCGAGAAGGCCAATCTCATCGTTCCTGGCACCCGCAAGCTTTATGCGGTAGGGCGCATGGTGATCTGGGTGTCCAATGGTTTGGTCGCCCAGGGGCTGAATCCCCAAGCGCTGGGTCCGAAGCTGCTTTTGGATCCTAAGGTAACCCGTATTGCCATCGCGGACCCCGTACATGCTCCCTATGGACGTGCGGCGGTAACCTTACTGCAGTACTTCGGTTTGCTCCGCCAGACCAAACAGGCCGAGTGGGAAAACATGGGCGCTGGAATCCCGGCTTTTTACGATATTGCCACCTTGAAGCGGGGAAAGCCCAGTTTCGAGTTTGTGTATGGCGAGAACATCTCCCAAACCGCGCAGTTGGCCCTAACCAGCACGGGGGTGGGCTTGATCGCTCTCAGCATCGCTAAAAGCGAGGCCATGAGCCGGGGAGGACAGTACTGGTTGTCCCCGCTCTCGAGCCATATGCGCCTCAATCAGAACTACGTCATCCTGAAGGGACAAGACCGGCCTGCGGTGCGCAAGTTTTATGACTATATCGCCAGTACCACCGCTCGGCAGATATTCAAGCACTACGGCTTTTTGCTGCCAGGGGAAAAGCTGGAGGACTAAGGGGCAACCGGCATTTTCTTGGCGAGGCCTAGATGAACGATCCGATATTTTGGCAAACCTTAAAATTAACCTTGGAGGTTTGCGTCGTTTCAACCATTGTTCTGCTGCTTTTCGGAATTCCCCTGGCTTGGATTTTGGTCCACAAGCGTTTTTGGGGAAAGCGGGTGGTGGAATCACTGGTGTTGTTGCCGCTCACCCTTCCGCCTACGGTTTTGGGGTTTTATTTGCTGCTGTTTTTGGGCCAGAACGGGCCCATGGCGAAATACCTGCACATCGAATGGGCGTTTCGTTTTGAGGGGTTGGTCATTGGCTCGGTGCTCTTCAGTTTGCCGTTTGCTCTTACCGCTTATCGAGAGACGTTTTTGGCTTTGGAGCCCGACTTAATTGCTACCGCCCGGACCCTGGGGGCCTCCTTGCCGAGGGTTTGGCGGGAGGTCATTCTGCCTCTGTGCTGGCCCGGCATTTTATCCGGCACAATTCTGGCCTTTGCCCATACCTTGGGCGAGTTTGGGGTGGTGCTCATGGTCGGGGGGAGCATCCCAGGTAAAACCCGGGTGGTGAGCATTTACATCTACGACCAGGTGCAGGCCTTGCGCTTTGATCGAGCGGCGCAGGCCTCGGCGATTTTGCTGATCATTAGTTTCGCCCTTGTTTATAGCGTGCGCAGCCTGGAAGACCGCCTGAAGCCACGAAAAGGGGCCACCTGAAATGCCTCTTCAAGAAAAGCCCAGACCCTTACGCCCGGCCATGGAGATCTCCTACCGCATCCATCACCCCATAGCGCTCGAGCTAAACCTCACGGTGCAGGGGTTTACGGTGCTGCTGGGGATGAGCGGGGTGGGGAAGTCCACCTTGCTCAAAGCCTTGGCGGGGCTGCTTCCAGCCGAGGGCCAGCCCTTTGCCGGGCTACCCCCGGAGCGTCGCCGGGTTGGGTATCTGCCCCAGAGCTTCGCCCTGTTTCCCCACCTGAGCGCATTGGGCAATGTGGCCTTTCCGCTGGCGCATTTGCCTCCGCAGAAGCGCCGGGTCAAGGCCCGGGAATACCTCGAGCTGATGGGAATTTCCCATCTGGCTGAGCGGTATCCCCGCGCGCTTTCGGGGGGGCAGCAGCAGCGGGTGGCCCTGGCCCGGGCCCTGGCTCGAGAACCCCAGCTTTTGTTGCTGGATGAGCCCACCAGCGCCCTAGACATGGCCACGCGAGAAGAGGTGTTCAGTGAGGTGCTGGAGCGCCTTCGCCGCTTGGGGATCCCTACCTTGGCAGCTTCGCACGATGTTTGGTTGGCCCAACGGGCCGACTGGGTGGGAGTGCTGAGCCGCAGCGGCTTAGAGCAACAAGGGCCCCCAGCCCAGGTGTTTACCCATCCCGCTACCCTGGAAACGGCCCGCCTGGTGGGGTTTCGCAACCTGTTCGAGGCCAGGGTGCTGGAAGTTCAGGACGGCTTCCTCTACCTTGAGACCCCTGCGGGGGTGCTGAAGGCCCAGGGTCGGGCCTGGCCGGTAGGGCAGCCGGTGTGGCTGGGGATTCGCTCGGAGGACGTGGGGTTTGAGGGGCTGGAAAATCGGGTGGCGGGGGTCCTGACCGCCTTGCAGGCCCAGGGTGGCGGAGGGTGGGCCCACTTTTCTGGGCCGCTAGAGCTCGACCTTTTGCTCTCCCGTCAGACCCAGGATCGGCTGGGGCTCGAAGAGGGGCAGGCGGTCGAGGTGGTGCTCGATCCCCGCTATCTGCACGTCATCCCGGGGTCTCCTTGAGGATCCGGGGAAGCTGCGCGCAGGCCACGGTGCCTTTACCCAGCTCGCTCTCGAGCCAGATTTTCCCGCCGTGCCCCTCTACGATCCACCGGGCGATGGAAAGCCCCAGCCCCGAACCCCCAGGATCGTTTGGGCGGCGTACCCGGTAAAAGCGCTCGAAGATTCGAGAGAGGTCTTCGCGGGGGATGCCCGGCCCGGTATCGGAAACCCGCAGCAACACGCTTTGGTCTTGGCAGCGCAGGCTGAGCCGGATGTGCCCTTCTGGAGGGGTATATTTCACCGCATTTTCCAGGAAGATCAGCGCCAGTTGCTTGAGCCGGTCGCGCTGGCCCTGCACCCAGGCAGGCTCGAGCCCATCCAACTCGAACCCGTGGCCTTTGCCAAAGTGGCGGGCTTCGTTCCAGGCCTCCAAGACCACCTCGTGGAGGGGGACCTCCGAGAATTCAAACCCCAACCCGGCCTCGCCCCGGGCTAGGCTGAGCAGGTCGTGGATCAGCCGCTCGAGCCGAGCGGCCTCGGCCTCGGCTTCGTGCAGGGCCTCCTTGCGCTCTTCCGCCTGCATCTGCGGAAAGCGCAGCAGCAGCTCTAGGTTGCCCCGGATGGCCGTGAGGGGGGCCCGTAGCTCGTGGGCGGCATCGGCCAAAAAGCGTTTTTGTGCTTCCACCAGCTCCCTCAGGCGCCGCTCGCGCTCGCGCAGGGCCCGTTCGATGGCATAGCGTACGGCCCGGGCCAGCCCCACCCCATCCGCCCGGCCTTTGACCAAATAATCCTGTGCCCCTTCACGCACCGCGGTTCTGGCCACCCCCTCATCCGCTAAGCCCGTCATCACCACCACCGGAATTTCCGGAGCCGCCTGGGTGATGGTCTGTATGCCTTCCAAACCGCTGGCATCGGGCAGGCTGAGGTCGAGCAGGATGGCCTCGAAGCTATCCTGACTTAGCTGCTTGAGGGCGGCCTGTAGGGAATGAACGTGCTCGAGCCAAAACTCTTCCCCAGCCTCCTGCAACAGCTCTCGCACCAAAAAGGCATCGCCGGGGTTGTCCTCAACCAGTAAAACTCGAGTGGAGCTATGCTGCATGGCTCAGGCCCCGATGGGCAGACGCACCACTGCCAGCCAGAAGTGCTCCAGGCTGCGGACTACCTCGAGAAACTTATCCAGGTCTACGGGCTTAGAGATATACGCGTTGGCGTAGCGGTTATAGCTCTGGGTGATGTCTGCTTCGGCTTGCGAGGTGGTCAGCACCACCACCGGGACCTGCCGCAGCTCGGGGTCTTGCTTGATCTCGGTCAGGACCTCGAGCCCCCCCTTGCGGGGCAGGTTGAGATCCAGGAGCACCAGATCCGGGCGGGGCTGGCCGGCAAAACGGCCTTCCTGGCGCAGGAACTGTAAGGCTTCTACCCCGTCGCTGACCACGTGCAATCGGTTCCTCACCTTGGCCTCCTCAAAGGCTTCACGGGTGAGCTGGACATCCCCAGCATTGTCCTCTACCAGCAGAATCTCGATGATTTCTGTGCTCTCAATCATGGGAATCCTTATCCGAGCGGGTAGGTTGCATTATATCGGGGGTGGGCCTCTTTATGTCCGCTCCGCAGGGGCCTCGGGCAGAGTAAAGAAGAAGGTACTCCCTTCCCCAGGGATGCTCTCCAGCCAGAGCCTGCCCCCATGCCGCTCGATGATCTTCTTGACTACGGCTAGCCCGATCCCATTGCCAGGATAGGCTTCTTTGGTGTGGAGCCGCTGAAAGATCAGGAAGATGCGGTCAAAGTAGGGGCTTTCAATGCCGATTCCATTGTCAGCAACGCGGAACCGCCACCCTCCATTCTCTCGCTGGGCCCCGATCTCGAGCCGCGGCTGAACCCCCTCGCGGCGGAACTTGAGGGCGTTGCTCAGGAGGTTTTGAAAGACCTGGCGGATTTGGGAGGGGTCTCCCCAGACGGTGGGCAGGGTTCCGAGCTGGACCTGGGCCCCACTTTCGGCGATGGCGACCTCGAGGTCGCGCAGGGTCTCGGCCACCACCCGGGCGGTATCCACGGCCTGGAAAGGCATCCCCTTGGTCCCCACGCGGCTATACACCAACAGGTCCTGGATCAGCTGTTGCATTCGGTTGGCCCCATCCACAGCAAAATGGATGTACATATCGGCCTTTTCGTCCAGCTTGCCCTTGTAGCGCCGCTCCAGAAGCTGGGTGTAGGAGGAGACCATCCGCAGGGGTTCTTGCAGGTCGTGGGAGGCCACATAGGCGAACTGCTCGAGCTCGCGGTTGGAGCGCTCCAGCTCCGCTTGCTGCTCTTGGAGGTGGCGGTTGGCTTCGACCAGCGACTGGTTGGAGCGCTCGAGGTTGGCCGCGGCCAGATTAAAAGCTTGGGCCAACTGGCCCAGCTCATCGCGCCGCTGGATCGAGACCCGGGCGCTGTAGTCTCCGCCGCCCAGCCTCGAGGTGGATTCCCGCAGGCGCTGTAGGGGCTCGATCACCACTCGCTGGGTTCCTAAGCGCAGCAGCAGGGTACTGCCGACCAACACCCCGAGGGCCACCCAAACCAGACTGCGCAGTTGCCCGATTTCGCGCAGGTTCTGCATTCGGCTTTGGGTGAACTGCTCGGTCAGCTGATTTTGTACCTTGGCAAATTGCTGCCGCAGCAGGTCGAAGCGGGCTTTACCCTCCTCAAACACCCGGAGCTGTTGGGCTTCGGAGAAAGGCCCTTGGCTGCGCACGCGGGCGATATTGAGTTCCGCCCACTCATTCAGATAACTGCGGATGGCCGCGGCCAAAGCGTGGAGGGCGGGCGGGGCCTCAGGATCGGCCTCGAGCTTGGGCAGCAGCTCGGAGAGGACGCGGCGGCCCTCGCGGTAGGGCTCGAGAAAGTTCTCCTTCTGGGAGAGCAGGTAGCCACGCTCCCCGGTTTCGATGTTGAGCAGGGCCTTTTCTAGGCTGTTGAGGTTGGCCAACCGGGCTTGGGCCCGCAGCCGCTGAGCGGAGCTGCGGTTGAGGTCGGCCACGGTGAGGCTGGTCAGAAGGATTAGAACCAGGGTGAGCAGCAGCACCAGGGCCACGTAGACATCCAGCTTGCGGGCGATGGGCAGGTCGGCCCACCAACGGGCAGATAGAAACGGAGAACTCACATCCGGTATTATCTCCGGCTTGGCCGGAGCGGGGGTGATAGCCCTTGACCCTCGAGCCCGAAGCCTCGACAATGCATGGGTATGCGAGGCTTGTCTCAGCGGGTACACAGCATGAAGCCCTCCTCCACCGTGGCAGTGAATGCCAAGGCCCTCGAGCTGCGCCGCCAAGGTATTGATTTGGTGGCCATGACCGCTGGGGAGCCCGATTTCGATACCCCTCAGCACGTTAAGGACGCAGCTTGGCGGGCCATACAGGCGGGAAAAACCAAATACGCTCCGCCCGCCGGGATCCCCGAGCTACGGGAGGCCATCTCGCAGAAGTTCAAGCGCGAGAATGGATTGGACATCCCCCCGGATCAAACCGTGGTCACGGTGGGGGGCAAGCAGGCCCTATTTAATCTCTTCCAGGCCCTCCTAGATCCTGGAGACGAGGTGATCGTGATTGGGCCGTACTGGGTTTCCTACCCCGAGATGGCCCGCTTCGCCGGGGGGGAGGCGGTGGAGGTGCGGACCGGCCCTGAAGCCGGATTCATCCCTGACCCCGCCGAGGTGGAGAAGAAGGTTTCTCCCCGCACCAAGGCGGTGGTGCTCAACTCCCCAGGCAATCCCACGGGGGCGGTGTATCCCCAGGAGGTGCTCACCGCCATCGCCGAGATCGCGCGCAAGCATGATTTCTATGTGATCTCCGACGAGATCTACGAGCACCTGATCTATGAGGGGGAACATTTCTCCCCGGCTCGAGTGGCCCCTGAGCGCACCATCACCGTCAATGGCGCGGCCAAGGCCTATGCCATGACCGGCTGGCGCATTGGCTACGCCGGGGGGCCTAAGGATGTGATCAAGGCCGTGGTGGACGTGAACAGCCAGAGCACCACTAGCCCGGACACCATCGCCCAGTGGGCCATGGTGGAGGCCCTGACCAACCTCGAGGCCTCGCAGCAGTTCATTGCTATGGCTCGAGAAGCCTATCGTGGGCGGCGCAACCTCATCGTGGAGGGCTTGAACCGCATAGGGCTGCCTACCCCCAAGGTGAATGGAGCCTTCTATGTGCTCAGCGACGTTTCCAAAATTGATCCCGACGAGGTGAAAGCGGCGGAGCGCTTGCTGACCGAGGCTCGGGTAGCGGTGGTTCCCGGTACCGACTTTGCCGCCCCACAGCATGTCCGGTTTAGCTACGCCACCAGCGAGGACAACATTCGAAAAGCCTTGCACCGCATCGAGGAGCTGCTGGCACGTCCCTAATGGATGGGGCTGGCCTTCGGATATAGACTGAAGAAATGATCCGGTGGCTGGCTCCTCTGGGCCTGCTTTTGGTCTGGGGCTTCACCTTTCGGGTGTATCTGCTCCTGCCTGAGCGGATCCCGGTTCACTGGAACCTACAGGGTGCGGTGGATCGCTACGGGAGCCGCCTCGAGGTCTTCCTCCTCCCAGTGGTCCTCGTCCTGCTTTATTCCCTTCTGGCCCTAGCTCCCCGCCTGGACCCCAAGCTAAAGGACCAAAAGCTTAGCGCCTGGCCCTGGCTCACTGCAGGGCTGGTGGTTAGCCTGGGCCTACTCCAAGGGGCCATCCTCTACACCACCTGGAGGCAAGTGCAAGGGGAGCCTTTCCCCATCGAGCGGGCCATTTTAGGGGCCGTGGGGATGGCCTTCCTTTTGCTGAGCGCGCCGCTTTACCGTTTACCCCCCAATTATTTCGCGGGGGTACGCACGCCTTGGACCCTGGAAAGCCCTAGGGTCTGGCACTCTACCCACCAACGGGCGGGCCTCCTCTTTGCCCTGATGGGGGGCTGGGCCCTGCTCCTGGGGCTCCTCGGGGCAGGGGGGGGTTGGTTTTGGCTCTGGTTTGGTGCGTTTCTGCTGGGTAGCCTCTACCTGGTGGTCTTCTCTTATCTGGCTTGGCGGCGGAATGCCCCCTAACGCCGCTTGCGCTGCGGCAGGAGCAGCAAAATCACCCCGATCACCACGCAGCTATCGGCTAGGTTGAACACGGGGAAGTTGTCCAGAAACGACAAACCGGTGTGGTTGATGTCGATGTAGTCCACCACCCAGCCTCGGCCCAGCCGGTCTATGGCGTTGCCCAGGGCCCCGGCGGCGATCAGGGAGAAGGCCACCTGCTGGAGCCAGGGCAGCCGGGTACGGCCCATGTAGATCAGCAGCCCAAACCCCACGACCAGGCTGATCCAAACCAGCCACTGGGCCCCCCCCTGGAACAACCCAAAAGCCGCCCCGGTATTCTTGAGAAAGGTGAGGTCGAAGATCCAAAACAGCTTGCGGATGGGTACCGCGTAGACATCGAAGGCTCGAGGCCCTACCGCTCGCAACACCTCGAGCTTAATCACTTGGTCGGCGACCAGCAAAAGCGGAACCAGCCAAAGGGCAATGGCCATGTCCTGGGGAGTCTAGCACGCTTTGGCGAGGCTATGCTATACTCGTGGACGTTGTCTTGAGGCCGGCCCCAGCGCCCGCCCGAGAGAAGGAGCCCAAAGGGGGCATCCCTGGAAGGCAGCAAGGAGCTTAGCAATGTCCAAGGTTTGCGAAATCAGCGGAAAGCGCCCCCGGGTGGCGGTGGCGGTTACGTATCGCGGTAAGGCCAAACGCGAGGGCGGCGTGGGGAAGAAGATCACGGGATACGCCAAGCACTGGCAGTCTCCCAACCTGCGCACGGTAACGGTGAACGTGGGGGGGCATGACATCACCTTCAAGGTGGCGGTGAGCCACGTTCATAAGGTGTACGAACTGGTTGAGCGCTCTAAGGGGATGAAGCTCGAGGGGCTCAACGCCAAGCAGGTCAAGAGCCGGCTGCTGAACCTGCTGTAATGTAGGCCGACGGATCCCCCTCTCCCCCTTGGGAGAGGGGTTTAGGTTTGGATACAATAGCCTATGCCGATTAAGCCGGGCTGGATTGTATTGGCCCTGGTGGGGCTGTTTGCCCTATGGCAGACGGCCGATTTGGTTTCAGCCCGAAGGCAGCTGCGGGCGGCTCGAGCCGAGATTGCCAAGCTCACCGCCCAGCCTCCCCAGCCTCCGGAGCGCTTCTCGCTGCCGCTTCCGGGGGCTTGCCTGCCCAAAACCGCCGCCAACCTGCCAGGCGCTCCGCGCGAGTATCGCAAGGGGACCAACCCGGGGTTTGTCTTCTTGAATGGCGACGCCTGCGTCCCGGTGGCCTATGGGATGGGGGTGGTGGCAGCCTCGAGCGGCACCGTGGTCAAAGCCGACACCGACTACAAGGAGTTGTCCCCTAAGGACTTCCAGGCCTTGCTCAAAGCAGTAGCCAATGGGGCTACCCCAGAGCAGATGGCCCGGCTTCGGGGCCGGGAGGTGTGGATTCGCCATGCCGAGGGCCTCACCACGGTTTACGCTCATCTTTCGGCCTTAGCCCCCGGCATCAGGGTGGGCAGCAAGGTGGAGAAGGGGCAGTGGATCGGGAATGTGGGCAACAGCGGTACAGAGTACGGGGTGTTGGGCCAGGCGCAGGGAGCGCGGCTGCTGTTTGAGCTATGGGACGGGGAGCCGGACAAGGACAAGTATTTTGGCCAGGGCCTGCCCCCTGAGGCGCTGCGGGCCAAGGCAGCGCTCGAGTTCGGGGTGAAATAGGGCGGAGAGACCGGATGCCGCCGGCCCTTCCCAAATTCCTCTGTTAGTATTGACGCCATGCGGCAGACCTTTCAACAAGTTTGGCAATACCTCTGGGTGCGGGCCGCGGTCTACATTTTGGTGTTGCTGTTGGCCCTCTGGTTGTTGTCGTGGATTTTTCACGGGGCCCGAACCGCGATCGTGACCATTGCTTTGGCCTTTGTCTTTTCGTATATCACCAGTCCCATCGTGCGCTGGTTTGAGAGGCGCCACCTGACCCGGGCCTTGGGGGTGGTGGTGGTGTTTGCGGGGTTCTTGCTCTTCCTGGCGATGGCTTCGGTGTTGTTGGCCAACCTGGTCAGCCAGCTTACCGGCTTTTTGAACAACCTGCCGGCCCTTCTTTCGCCCCTTCTTAACTGGTTTAGCGGCTTGCCGGGGGCGTTGGGACAGATTGAATTGCCGCAGCCCATCCGGGAAGCCCTGAACCAGGCCGGCAGCAGCCTCGAGACCCTCCTGCAAGGGTTTGCCCAAACCCTGCTGCGGGGGCTTCAAGCCCTGTTGGCTCAGGGGGGCAATCTGATCGGGTTCTTCACCGCGGTTGTGGGCGGTATCTTCCAACTCCTCACCGCGCTGACCATCTCCATCTATCTGCTTTACGACCTGCCCAAGGTTGGATACACCCTGTTCAACACCGTCCCCCAACCCTATCAACCGCTCACCCGCGAGCTTGCGGAGCGGGCGGACCGGGCCTTTGGCAACTATGTGCGGGGGCAGATCACGGTGGCGGCCCTGGTGGGGCTCACCGTAGCGATCGGCCTCTCGGTGGTCTATGGGATTTTCCAGGGGTTTAGCCAGCAGACCTTTTCGCAGGCCTTCTCCCTGGGGTTTTTGGCCTTTATCTTCAACTTTATCCCCTATGTGGGGGTGATCATCTCCTCGATCCCGGCGATCTTGCTGGCCCTGCCGATGGGCTGGCTGGCGGTGCTGGGAGCGGGGGGGGCTTTGTGGTTGGCCAACCAGCTCGAGGGCAACCTCTATGGCCCCTTCATCATGCGCCGGGCCGTGAGCATCCACCCAGTCACCGGTATCTCCGCCATCTTGATCGCGGGTTCCCTTTTCGGGGTGGTGGGGGCCTTGCTGGCAGGGCCCATCCTGGCCTTTTTCAAGATCCTCTACACCGACTACTACCTCAACTCGAGGTTCTATAAGGAAGGCTAATGCGGGGCCAGCAGTTTGTACATCACCACCGTGCCGTGGAGCTGGCCATCCTGCCCGCGGGCGTATTGGGGAATCACCCCGGCTCGCTGCCAACCCAGGCTCAAGTAAAGCCGCTCGGCCTCGTGGCCCTCGAGGGTGTCTAGCACAAGCGTGGTCCGCCCCAGCCTTCCCGCCTCGAGCTCTGCCGTCCGCATCAGCGCGGTGGCAAGGCCCTTGCGCCGATGGGCCGAACCCACCATCAGCTTGGCGATCTCGGCCCGGTGCAGCCCGTTGGCGCGGGCCTCGAGGTTGAGCTGGAGGGTTCCGGCCACCTGGCCGCTCTCCAGCGCCACCCACAGCCGCTTATGGGCCCCCTGTGAGGCTTTGCTCACCTCGAGCCAGTAGGCTTCGGCCTCCTGAGCCGACAGGGGAGGTAAGAACCCCACCGAGGCCCCACCGTCCACCACCTCTTGCAGCAGCGCCACCATCGGAGGGAGCAGGGGCTTTAGGCTTTTGGCGTCCAGTTGCTGGATCTTCATGCGCTACCAACCCGCTTTCTACGCCCAGTGCCCTCCCGCTTGAAGGGCTTTGCGGAACCACTCTGGAACCTCAGGCCCGAAACGTTTTCCGGCGAAGTCCTGGGCGAACTCCCCGTAAGCCTGGGCTTGAATTGCGGCTCGAGCGCTTTCCATCAACCGGTGTAGATAGCGCAGGTTATGCAGGCTCAGCATCCGCAGCCCCAACATCTCCTCAGCCCGCACCAGATGGGACAAGTAGGCCCGGCTGAAGTGCTGGCAGGTGTAGCAGTCACACCCTGGGTCTATGGGGTTGGGGTCGTCGAGGTGCTTGCTGAGTTTGAGGTTCATCCTGCCCTCGGGTACCAGAGCGTAGCCGAAGCGCCCGGTACGGGTGGGGTACACGCAGTCGAACATATCCACCCCCAGCCCGACCGAGGCCACCAAATCCTCGGGGTGGCCCACCCCCATCAGATAGCGGGGTTTGCGCTCGGGCAAGAGGCGGGTAGAAAGCTCCACCGCCGGATACATCCCCTCCTTGGGTTCGCCCACCGCCAGCCCACCGATGGCATAACCGGGGGTATCGAACCGAGCGGTGGCCTCGGTGCTGAGGCGGCGCAGCTCGAGATCTACCCCGCCTTGCGCAATGGCAAACAGGGCCTGATCGGGGCGGGTTTTGGCCCTCAGGCAGCGCTCGAGCCACCTCAGGGTGCGCTCGATTGAGTCGCGCATGTACTCCCTCGAGGCCGGGTAGGGTGGACACTCATCAAAGGCCATGAGGATATCCGCCCCCAAGGCTTCTTGCACCCATACGCTTTTCTCGGGGGAAAGCTCGATCAGGTCTCCGTTGAGGTGGCTTTGGAAGACCACCCCTTCCTCGGAGATGCGGCGCAGGTGGCCCAGGCTCATCACTTGGAAACCCCCGCTGTCGGTGAGCCAGGGGCCGGGATAAGCCGCGAAACCGTGGAGCCCGCCCAGCCGCTGAACCCGCTCAGGGCCCGGGCGCAGCAGCAGGTGATAGGTGTTGCCGAGGATGATCTGGGAGCCGATTTCCTGGAGCTCCTGCGGGGAGATCCCTTTGACGCTGCCCAGGGTACCCACCGGCATGAAGAGGGGGGTCTGAACCTCTCCATGGGGGGTCAGCAAAAGCCCGGTGCGGGCACGACCGGACCGGGCGGTAAGGGAGAACTCGAACACCGGAGTATTCTCGAGCCTTGGGGGCCAAAGGTCAATTGGTGCTACAGCCGCTGGAGGAGCAGGTAAAGGTTTGGCTGCTGCTGACCGTGGGCAGGGCATACTGGGTATCGAGCCCTTTGCCCAACACCTTGAACCCGGCCTTGAGCGCCCCAGTTCCGGAGAGCCCCCCAGCAAGGCTGGCCTGGGTGGGGGTGTTGGCGCTGATGCTCAGGTTGGCAAAGGGTTTGGCCTCGAGGCTGGGCCCCACCACCCCATAAAATTTCACGTCCAGCACCAGTTTGGCGTACACCTGACCCTGCCCACCTCCAGGTGCGCTGTAGCTGAAACTGGGGTTGAGGCTGGCCTTGAAGGCCGGCTGGTTGCTCAGCGAGCTCCACTGGCCGGTGCTGCCGTCGTACCTGGCCCCCAGATTCACCGAGAGGCTGGGGGCTACCCCGGCGTTCACGGTGATGGCTTTATCGGCCCCAGCCCCGGCCCCTGCGACCAGCCGGGGCTCGATCACCACCACCACCGGGACCGCCCCCACCAGAAAAGCCCGCTTGAGCGAGTAGCTAGCCAGGGTTTGCTCGGTGGCCATGCTCAAGGTGGCCTTGCCAGTGGTGGTGACGCTGGCTTTGAGCTCGGAGCTAAGGGTTCCAGCGATCCCCGCCTCGAACAAGCGGACCTTGTTGTTGGCAAACTGGAGACGGAAGGTGGGGTCGAGGCTTTGGGTAACGCTGCCGTTGAGGGTGATGGTGACCCCCTGGACAGGGGTAAAGGTCACGTTTTTGAGGGTGATCTTCCCGGTAATGGCCTCGGCCTGAACCCCAGGGACCGACTGGACCAGGCTGGCATCGCCGATTTGCAGGGTGCCGAAATCCAAGTCGGCGTTCCCGGAGGCGATGGCCTCCTCGAGGGAAGCATCTTCGGTTTTGAGGTACACCTTGCGCACCACCTGGGTCCCGACCTGGGTTATGCTTTGGGTTTGCACCGAGGTGATTCGCCGCACCAGGCCGTCGCCTTCGTCGCTGATCACCACCTGTCCAGCCTGAAGATCCTTTTCGGTCTGTACGGTCAGGCTGCTGGTGTCGGCAGCATCCACCTGATCCGCAGGGATCACCACCCCATTGGGGGAGAGGGTTAGGCCCGCGTTCTGATTGGCTGTCGAGCACCCGGCCAGCAGACCGGTCAGGGCGGTGAGGACAAGCAGCGTATGCCTCATGGTGCCACCGTCCTTAGCGTGGTTTCAGCCACGTCGCGCACCCTCGAGGCCTCCAGATAGGCCCCGGTCTGGCGGTTCAGCTCCTCCTCGCTCAGCTTGCCCTGGAAAAATCCGCTGCCCTCAACCGGGGTATCGGTGAACAGCAGGCGGAAGCGGGAAACCCCAGTGGGAGGGAGCACCAGGTAGGTCGCCTGACCCTGGGCCGTTTTGTCGCTTTTGAGGGGCAGGGTATGGGCTCCAGCCGCGAGCGGGAGGTTGCGCTCGAGCACCACGGTGGTGGTGTCGGGGTCTATCGTGATCAACGTGACGTACCCTGCTTGGCTCAGGCTGAAATTGAAGAACACCCGTTCGCGCACTTTGTAGCTGGCCCCGGCCCCACGATCCGGAGCGAAGTCGCGAATCACCGGCTGTACGCCCCAGGCTGAACGCTGGCTCTCGCCGATCCCGTTGCTCATCTGGGGGGCGCATGCCCCCAGAACCACCGCTAAGACCAACCCACTCAAAAATCTCATGACATCAAAGTTTACGCCCGCGTCTCTGAGACCTGCCTAAGCTTCAGCATTAAGAAGTCCTTATACTTTGCCCACCCTGCGTATCGCCGCTTTCGCTCGATGTTTATGAGCCCTTTATACTTCGGACGTGCGGCGTTATGCCTGGGTAATGCTGGGGGGGGCCATTGGCTCTGGCTTGCGCTATGGCCTGGGGACTGGGATTCAAAGCCTCATCGGGCCGGATTTCCCCTGGAGTACCCTTTTGATCAACGTGAGCGGCAGCTTTCTCATTGGGATGGTGATCCGGCTGAATCTGGAGGGGGGCCTCTCGGCTGAAGCCCGTTTGTTTCTGGCGATGGGGGTGCTGGGAGGCTACACCACCTTCTCGAGCTTCAGCTACGAAACCCTGACCCTGCTCCAACGGGGAGAGTGGTTCGGGGCGCTGGCATATGCCCTGGGAAGCCTGGTGTTGGGCTTCTTGGCGGTCTTGGTGGGCTATCGTTTGGCAGGGAGGTGGGTATGAAGCTCGAGGGAGAGGCTAAGCTGGTGCGGGTTTTTATAGGGGAGTTCGACCAATGGCAGGGTAGGCCGCTGTTTGAGGCCATCGTCATGGAAGCCAAGAAGGCCGGTTTGGCCGGAGCCACAGTGTTCAAGGGGTTTATGGGCTTTGGCGGCCACTCGCTCATTCACACCGCGAAGATCCTCCAACTCTCCGAAGATCTGCCGATCCTGGTTGAAATTGTGGACACCGAGGAGAAGATACAAGCCTTTCTACCCACCCTCGATGCGATGATCCAGGAGGGGTTGGTCACCCTGGAGAAGGTGGAGGTGATTCGCTACCGCACTGGCTCGAGCCAGGGGTGAGGGGAGTGTAGGCTTCGTTACCGGGATTCCCCGGCGGGAGGGCTAGACTCGAGGCATGCTTTTCAAGCCCAAAGCCCAAGACCCACGGGTCCCGCCTGGACAGACCCTCACCCAGAAATTCCCGGTCCTTACCTACGGCCCGACCCCCACGGTGCGAGCCGAGGAGGTGCGGTTTCAGGTCTGGGGCCAGGTGGAAGCAACCAAGGAGTGGAGCTGGGATGAGCTGATGGCCCTGCCGCAGTCTGATCTGACCGCTGATTTCCACTGCGTGACCCGCTGGAGCAAGCTCGAGGTGCAGTGGAGGGGGGTGCGGGTGCTGGACTTAATGCAGCAGGTTCAGCTCAAACCGGAGGCCAAGGCCGTGATGCTGCACTGCTATGGGGGGTACACCACCAACCTGCTCCTGGATGATTTCTTGCGCCCTGAAAATCTCTTGGCCCACACCCTTTTTGGCCAGCCCATTCCCCGGGAGCACGGTGGTCCCCTGCGCCTGATCGTTCCGCACCTGTACGCCTGGAAAAGCGCCAAATGGCTGCGGGGCTTTGAGTTTTTGGACCGCGAGGCCCTGGGGTTCTGGGAGGTCAACGGGTATCACCGACGGGGCGATCCCTGGAAGGAAGAGCGCTTCAGCGACGACTGATCGCGCTTCTCCCCAAACGACACAGTTAAGGGCGAATTTCCTCGAGCCGCCCCTCCCGGGCCAGCCAGCGGATGCCGCGGGCACGGGCATACTCGAGCAACTCTTGGAGCTGATCCGTCCAGGCTAGCTCCACCCGTCGCCCCTCGGCGCGCAGCCTGCGGGCCAACCCCCGGTCGAGGGCCAGCACCTCGGGTGCGGTGGCGGACCCCGGCAGGCGCAGGGCCTCCATGACCCGCTCCAGGCCGACCGCAAACCCCGCCGCATAGGGCAGCAAAGCCCCGTCGTAGCGCCCACCCCCCAGCAGGGGCAGGCCAAAATCTGGGGTATAGGCCTGGAAGTTGATTCCGGTGTAGAAGCCCAGCCGCCGAGCGCGGCCTAAATCCAGCAACAGCGGGACCTCGGGAAGCCGGGCCAGAATGGCCTCGAGCCAGTCCAGGTCGGCCTGGGCCCGGGTGGAAAGCGGCAGGGCCCGGGCCTCGGCCAGCACCTCCCGCCCGCCGTAGAGGTCGGGCAGCGTGAGCAGGGCCCCACCCAGGCTGGGGTGAACCCGGTACTGGCCCAACAGCTCTTCAAGCTCGGGGCTGTTCTTGCGCTGGATGGCCTGGCGCAGGGCTTCCTTGGGGGCCTCGTCTAGGCCGGTGGCCTCCAGCAGATCCCGCACCAACGCCGGCAAGCCGACCTCGAGCTGAGCCCCTCCAAACCCCAGGCGTTGCAGGGTTTCCCAGGCCAGCTCGAGGATCTCGGCGTCGGCCTGGGGGCTCGAGACCCCGATGAGCTCCGCCCCCACCTGGGTGAACTCCCGGCTTCGGCCGAGCTCCGCGTCGCGCTCCCTAAACCACAGGGGCCCTGAATACTGCACCCGCACGGGCCCTTCCAGCCGCTGCCCCTTTACCAGCTCCGAGACTGCGGTGGTGAACTCGGTGCGCAGCATCAGCACCTCTCCGCTTTTGTCCACCAGCTTGAAGGCCAGCTCGGAGAGGGCATGGGCGGGGTTGTAGAACTCCAGGGCCGGCAGCTCGACCGGCTCGTAGCCCCAGGAGTACAGCAGCTCGTGCAAGGAGGCCAAAAACTCCCGCCTCAGGCGGGCCTCAGGCGGAAGGAAATAGCGGGTGCCTTCGGGGATCATTGCGGGCGGGGTTATTTGGCTTTGGCGAAGATCTTCACCGAGAGAATTTTATCGCGCTTATCCCCTGAGACCGCCCCGGGCCCTTCGGTGGGGGCGATCTTGTCCAGCACATCCAACCCCGCGGTAACCTGACCAAACACCGTGTACTGCCCGTTGAGGTTGGGGGTGGGGCCAAAGGTGATGTAGAACTGGCTGCCGTTGGTGTTGGGGTCCATGGTGCGGGCCATTCCCACGACCCCTTTGCGGTCATAGGTGAGCGCGGGGGTGACCTCGAGGCCAAACTGGTAGCCGGGCCCCCCCATCCCCGTACCGGTGGGGTCGCCGGTTTGGGCCACAAAGCCGGGAATTACCCGGTGGAAAACGATGCCGTCGTAGTAGTGGTGCAGGGCCAAAAACACGAAGGAGTTCACCGTTTTGGGGGCCTGGTCGGCGTAGAGCTGAATGGTCAGGGGGCCCTTGGTGGTTTGCAGCTCGGCCACGTATTCGTGCTGGGCATCAATGACCTGCTCAGGCTTGGCGAACTTGGTGATGGGCTTATCGGATTGGTAGGGTAGGGCTTGCATAGCACCTCCAGGGGTGGGCGAGGTCTCGATCCCTTGACGGTTGGCCCGCAGCCCCCAAAAGACTGCTCCAGCCGCAATCAGGATTCCAACGATGGCTAAACCCACACGCATAGCCCGAACAGTTTACCCGCTCGAGGCCCAAACGCTAAATTTTGGGCAGGGTGATCCCGCGCTGCCCCTGGTACTTGCCCTTGCGGTCGCGGTAGGTGGTCTCGGGGCGCTCCCCCTGAAAGAAGACCAGCTGCACCACCCCCTCGCCCGCGTACATCTTGGCCGGGAGTGGGGTGGTGTTGGAGAACTCCAGGGTCACATGCCCCTCCCAGCCCGGCTCCAGTGGGGTGATGTTCGCCACTACCCCCACCCGCGCATAGGTGCTCTTCCCGATGGCAATCGCCAGCACATCATCGGGCATCCGGATGTACTCGACGCTGCGGGCCAGCACGAAGGAGTTGGGGGGGATGATCACCTGGTCCCCTTCATAGTCCACAAAGCTCTTAGGGTCTAGGCCCTTGGGGTCGGCGACGGTGTGAAAGACGTTGGCGAAGATTTTCCATTCCCGCGCCGCCCGCAGGTCATAACCGAAGCTGCTTAGCCCGTAGCTGATCACGCCCTCGCGTACCAGATTTTCCTCGAAGGGCTCGATCATGCCGTTTCGGGCCTGCTCGCGGATCCACCAGTCAGGCTTGATGCCCAGGCTGCTTCCCTTAACACTCATAGCCCCAACTATACCTGTCCTGTAGCCGCCCGATCGAGCAATAGGCCTGTGGCGCATGAGGCGAGGCGGCGGATTTTTCACAAATCCTGTTCATAAAGCCCCCTAAACTGGGGACATGCGTTTCCCTGTGTTGGGCCTATGGTTGGGGCTCATGGGCTTGCTTGCCGCCTGCGGCAGCGACAGCGCTGGCAGTCAGACCAAAGAGCCGCTGCGCCTCACCGTGAACCTACCCCCGGCCTACCTGGGGGAGGCGTACACGGCAGCCTTTACCGCCGATGGGGGGATTCGTCCATATAAATATAGCTTTGATGGAACCCTCCCCAAGGGGCTGACCTATGCCGATGGGCGCATCAGTGGAACCCCGCAGGAGAAGGGCAGCTTTGACCTCACGGTGACGGTAGAGGACGGCAACCTCAGCAGCCGGGTACAAAAGACCACGCTCACCGTGGCCGAGACCCCTCCCCCGCAGCTCGAGCAGGTGTTCCCGCTGGCCGAGAGCGCGGATCCCTTTGTGTACCTGATGCGGGTGCGCAACCGTGAGGCCAGGGGCTTCCAGATGCAACTGGCCCTCAAAGACCTCCAGCCCACCCTCGAGAGTCTGAAAACCCCCGAGGGGCTGCTGACGGTGAGCCGCTATAACCCCGAGACTCACCTGTTGGACCTGGATGCGGTGTTTGTCACCCCCAAGAAAGACCTCGAGGTGCTGCGGCTGACCCTGACCCCCGACAAGAAGCTGCGCCCCAGCTTTGGCTCTACCAATCCGCTGCTGGCTTTCTACGACAAGAATGGGGCTTTGGTCGCGGGCAACCCTCAGATTGACCGGGCTCCCAGCCAGGGGAAGTACACCTATGCCGACCTCCAGGCCATCGCCAAGAACTGGGGTCGCAAGCTGGCCCCTGGGCAAGGGACCCCCGCCCCGGCTCAGCCCCCCGCTGCCTCTGCCCCGGCAGCGCCAGGGGAGCCCACTTCGGCGGCGCAGGAGACCACCCAGGCCGAAGGGCCGAGCGCCCCGGTCCAGCCTGAGGGTTCGGGGGAATCGGCTCAGGCCCCGCCGGCGGGGGCTCCGGCCAGCCCGCAGAACTCGGCCCAAGGCCAGCAGAACCAGCCTCCGCAGGGGCAGACCCCCAGTCCACAACCGGGGCAGAATCCCAGCCCACAACCGGCCCAGGCAGCCCCCCAGAAGCTGGAGGGAGACCTCAATGGGGATGGGGTGGTGGACCAGAAGGATTTAGACCTGCTGCGCTCTTCCTATGCCTGGGCCAGCGTGAGCGGGATTAAGCTGGCCCAGGCATAGGAAGAGCGCAGCAGGTCTAAATCCTTCTGG
>NZ_QWLB01000046.1 GCF_003574355.1 Meiothermus granaticius NBRC 107808
TCCTGAGAATGGGACGGGGCGTGTACCCGTCCGCAGATGGGCAGGGCTTGCCCCTGGGCGAGAGCGGTGAGGTTGCTCATGCTCGTAGACCCCAGAAGCCCCCGGCTTTAGCCGTGGGGTAAGTCACCACCTGAAGGTACAGCGGCAGGAAAGCCACCGCTCCCAGAAAGGCCGGGCCATAGAAGAAGGTTGCTATCGAGGCTAGGCTGAAGGTGCGGATGCGGAAGATGCTCAGATCCAAGAGGGGATGCGGCTCGCGGAGCTGGGACCAGATCCATAGGGCCAGGCCCACCGCGCTGACCGCGAACAGGAAGAGGATGCGGGGGGAGGTCCAGGCGTAGGTGCTTCCACCCCAGGAAAAGGCCAGTATGAGCGGAACCGCCCAGCTCACCAGCAGGATCGCCCCAGCATAATCGAAAGGGGGGCGCTCCCCCTCAGGCCGCAGGCGGGGCATGTAGCGGGTGATGAAGAACAGCGCGACCAAGCCCACCGGCATATTGATGTAAAACACCCAGTGCCAGGAGAGGTGGTCGGTAAGGAGCCCCCCCAGCCAGGGCCCGATCGCGCTGCTGATCCCGAAGATCGCGCCAAATAGTCCACCGATACGCCCGCGATCACGCGGTGGGAACAGCACGGCAATGGTGGTGAGGGCTAGGGAGAACAAGGCCCCGCCCCCGATACCCTGGAGCCCGCGGAAGAGAATCAGCTCGGGCATGTTCTGGCTCAGGCCGCTCAAGGCCGAGCCCCCCAGGAAGATCAGTATCGCGATCAGCAGGATGGACTTACGGCTAAACAACTCGGTGAGGCGGCCAAAGATGGGCGCCGAGATGGTCGAGGTGAGGAGGTAGCTGGTGACGACCCAGGCGTAGAGGTCGGTGCCGTTGAGGTCGGCGATGATCTTGGGTAGGGCGGTGGAGACGATGGTCTGATCCAAGGCGGCCAGGAACAGCCCCAGCATGATGCCGATGAGGGTAAACCGCACCTCTCGGCTCATTCCGCCTGGGTTGGGGGTTGGGTTGGGAACCGGTTGGGCCATTGCGATCACTCCTTAGCAGGTAGGGGTTCGGCAATCATTCGATCCAAAAGCCAGATCAATTCCTGCTGCTCATGGGCCTCGAGCCGCGACAGTCGTTTGCCAATAGCTTTTTCCATCAGTTGCCTCCCCAGTTCGTTGGTCTGGCGCCCCTGTTCGGTCAGATCGAAGCGGTAGCGCCGCAGGTCATTTGGGTCGAGCGAGCGTTTCACCAGGCCCAGGGTCTCGAGCCGCTTAAGCATCTGGCTTACGGTAGGGGCCGGAAACTTGGTGGCGTTCACGATCTCGGTGGGGTAGGGGTGCTGATCTACCGTGGCCAACAGCCAGTGGTCGTTATGGGCCAACCCCATCCCCTCGAAGGCCGGGGCGACCTCGAGCTGCAGGCTCCGCATCAGCTTCCACATCCGGGTGAGCACGCTCCACTCCGTCACCCCACTAACTTACTTCCATCATGAACTATTGTCAAGTAAAATCTTTTGTATACAAAGAATGTAGGCCAGTACCAAATTGGGCGGGCCGGGCAGGCACCCCACCTGGTGTATAATCAAGCCCTTGCTTGCGTAGTTATGCGAGCCCTGAGAGGAGCATCTGTGGTCGAAAGCCTCAAACCTGTCGCCAGTCTGAAAGGGCGTGACTTTCTTTCCAACCTGGATCTTTCCCCGGCGGAATACCGCAGCGTGCTGGACACCGCCCACGCCATGAAGCGAGGGGCTTTCAAGGGGTTGCGTCCGCTCGAGGGCCAGACCCTGGCCATGATCTTCGAGAAACCCAGCCTGCGTACCCGCACCACCTTTGAGGTGGCCATGAACCAGCTCGGGGGCCATGCGGTGAATCTGACCAACGCCGAGATTGGCCTGGGCACCCGCGAGCCGGTGCGCGATATTGCGTTGAACCTCGAGCGCTGGGTGGAGGGCATCATGGCCCGGGTCTACCTGCACTCCACTGTGGAAGAGTTGGCTCAGTACGCTTCCAAGCCCGTTATCAACGGCCTGTCCGACCTGCTACACCCGGTGCAGTTGCTGGCCGACTACCAGACCATCGAGGAAACCTTTCCCGACACCAGGGGGCTCAAGGTGGCCTATATTGGCGATGGCAACAACATGGCCAACGCCCACATCCAGTGTGCGGTGCTTTCGGGCGCAAAGCTGACCATCGCCACCCCCCGCGGCTACGAACCCAACGCGATCATCTACATGGAAGCCCTCAAGTTGGGCGCCAACATCACCCTCACCCATGACCCCCGTGCTGCCGCCGAGGGGGCCCAGGTGCTCTATACCGATGTCTGGGTTTCGATGGGCCAGGAGGCCGAGGCCAGCCAGAAGCGCAAAATCAAGGACTTCGCCGGTTTCCAGGTGAACCCGGCCATGCTCGAGCTGATTGACCCCGATGGAATTTTTCTCCACTGCTTGCCCGCCCACTACGGCGAGGAGGTGGTGGAGGAGGCCACCCTGCACCCCAAGAGCCGGGTCTTCGACCAGGCCGAGAACCGCCTGCACGCGCAAAAGGCCCTTCTGTATCACCTGCTGGGTTGAGCCATGCCTAAGCCCAAGATTTTCATTGACGGTGAGGCCGGGACCACCGGGCTTCAGATCCGGGGCCGCCTACAAGGCCGAGAGGACCTCGAGCTGCTCTCCATCGACCCGGCTCGGCGCAAGGACCAGGCCGAACGGAAGCGCCTCTTGAACGAGGCCGATTTGGCGGTGCTTTGCCTCTCCGATGACCTGGCCCGTGCCGCGGTGGGGATGATTGAGAACCCTGCCACTCGGGTTTTGGATGCCAGCACGGCCCACCGGGTGGCCGAGGGGTGGGTGTTTGGGTTTCCCGAGCTCGAGCCGGATCAGCCCGAACGCATTCGCACCGCCGGACGTGTGGCCAACCCGGGCTGCTATTCAACCGGGGCCATCGCCTTGCTGCGGCCTTTGGTTGAGGCCGGGCTGCTCCCTGCTGAGCACCCGGTATTTGTCCAGGGGGCTTCCGGCTATAGCGGTGGGGGGCGCAGCCTGATCCGCGCCATGCGAGGGGAGGGGGAACACTACTTGGCCGGCTCGTATCGGCTATATGGCCTGGGGTTGGCCCACAAGCACGTTCCGGAGATCGTGCGGTACTCGAGGCTGGCCCGCGATCCCCTCTTTATCCCCTCGGTGGGGAATTGGGCTCAGGGGATGCTGGTGCATGTGCCGCTGCACCTCTGGGCCTTGCCTAAACCGGTGCGCGGGGAGGAGCTGCAGGCGGCTCTGCAGCAGCACTACGCCGGACAGCGGTTTGTGCGGGTGATGCCGCTGGAGCGGGTGGGTTCGGCGGAACGGGCCTTAGACCCCCAAGCCCTCAACGGTACCAACCTGCTCGAGCTCTTCGTTTTTGATCATCCGGCTAAGGAACAGGCCCTGCTGGTGGCCAGATTGGATAACCTGGGCAAAGGGGCCGCGGGGGCCGCCGTGCAGAACATTGACCTGATGCTGGGGCTTTCAGGGGACCGTAACTATGAATACACAGAGGATGCGCCCTGCTGACCGTGGGGAACTTGGGGCTGGTGGGGAGGGAGCGATAAGCTAGCGCCATGAGACTCCCCCTTGGTTTTAGTGCAGGGGCCACTCGAGCGGGCATCAAGCCCTCAGGTAAACCCGATCTGGCCTTGCTTTCTTCCGAAACTCCGTGTGCATGGGCTTTTGTAGGAACCCTCAACCGAGCCAGCGCACCCTGTGTGGACCGCAGCCGTAGCCTGTATGCGGCTGGAGGGGCGCTTCAGGCCCTGATCGTCAACGCCGGCAACGCTAACTGTGCCACCGGTGCCCAAGGGGTGCAGGCCGACCGGGGGATGGCCGAGCTGGCGGCTGCCCAGCTTGGAATTCCCCCCGAGGCGGTGCTGACCGGATCAACCGGGGTGATCGGCCAACCCTTGCCGCTGGAAAAGGTGGCGGCGGGGCTGCCTGGGATTGGTCTGGGGCTCGAGGTCGAGCCGTTTTTGGAGGCCATCCTGACCACCGATCTGGCCCCTAAGAAGGCCGAAGCCACCCTCTCCAACGGCTCGAGGGTGGTGGGAATATGCAAGGGCAGCGGGATGATCCAGCCCAACCTGGCCACCATGCTGGCCTATGTGCTCACCGATGCGGAGGTAGCCCAGGACGAGCTGCGCCGGGGCTGGAAAGGGGTGGTGGATTGCAGCTTCAACCAGGTCTCGGTAGACACCGACACCTCGACCAACGATATGGCAGTTTTGCTGGCCAACGGTGCGGCTGGGGCTGTGGAGCTGGGCGAGTTTTGGCGGGCGGTAGAGGGGGTTTGTGTTTCCCTGGCGCGCCAACTTGCGCGCGATGGGGAAGGGGCGACCAAGCTGCTCACGGTGAGGGTTTTGGGGGCGCTGTCCGATGCTGAGGCACGGCGGGCCGCCCTCAGCGTAGCCTCGAGCCCCTTGTGGAAGAGCGCGGTGTACGGCAATGATCCCAACTGGGGCCGGGTGATGATGGCCATAGGGAAGAGCGGGGTGGAGATGCGCGAGTCCAGTACGCGGATTTCCTTGCAGGGAATCCCCCTGTTTGATGGCCGGGTGCTTCCCTTCGAGCGCTCGGCGGTCAGCGCCGCCATGAAGGTCGAGGAGGTGATCGTAGAGGTAGACCTGGGTCTGGGAGAGGGCCAGGGAACCGCATGGGGCTGTGATCTAACCGAGGAATACGTACGGATCAACGCCCTCTATACCACGTAGCCATCTCAGCCTGAGGCCCGGTCCACAGCCAGATTTTGGGGCGGCAGTGGGGATATTAAGCCATCCCCGAGGCTACGGGTTTATAACGCTCGAGTAACGGCAGGGAAGGTAGAGTGGCCTCGAGAAGGCCCTAGATGCGGTTTCTAACTTTCTTTACACGCCGCACTCATGCTAGACTTCTCAGTGGAGGTATCGCCATGAAAAAATTGCTCATCGGTTTGGTCGCTGTTTTCGCCTTATCTCTAGCCTCGGCACAAAACTTTGGGGTGTACGCGGGGTTTAGCTACCCTTTTTCGGGGAGCATCGGTGCGGTATTCAATAGCGATCCCCTGCGTTATAGCGCAGGCATCGTCTTCCCCTTTGGGATTGAAGTGGGCGCTGATTACATGATCGGCAAGGGCGACCTGGGCTCGACGCCGGGGCTCGGCTACTACTTTGGTGCGGGAGCTACCTTTGACGCTTTCCTTGCCGGCGGCGAGTTCTTTGGCTCGGTGTTTGTGCACGGCCTGGGGGGTCTGCAATACCAGCTCAACCCGCAACTGGCCCTCTTCGGTGAGCTTCAGCTGGGCCCTGCGATCGGCTTTGGTACCGCTTTTGGCGGCTTTGGTACCGGCTTCGGCTTCGGGTTTGGCTCCAAGTTTGGCCTGCTGTTCAGCCAATAAATCCACGGCCCGGTTAGGATGGAGGGGTGCAGTCGCCCCTTCATCTTTTTTGGCTTCCCTGGCTGCGGTTTGGGCTGTTGGCGGGGGGGCTGGGTCTGACCCTGGTGAGCTGCCAGCGCCCCGCCGATGCGCAGCCCCCCCTCATCGGCATTACCCAGCCCAGCAGCGGGGTCATTTCCAAGCGTTCGCTGCGGGTGGAGGGCTATGTCCTCGACGACACGGGGGTGCAGAGCGTAAAGGCCATGGGTCAGGAGTTGCTCAGCACCAGCAACCGTGGGCAGAAGTTGGTGCGCTTCAGCTTCAAGCTGCAGGCCCCCACCTCTGGGACGGTCGAGCTCAAGGTAGAGGCGACCGACAGCCAGGGCCAGAGCCGCACGGTGCGCCTGCCCTTGGTGCTGGATGCCCGCCCGCCCCAGATCAAGATTGATCGAGCGGAGTGGGTCACCAAAGTGATCAGTCCGGCCCAGACCCGTACCAACCCCGATGGCACCACGGTGAGTATCCCGGCCAAGACGGAGGGCAGCTTGCAGATCTCCGGTAAAGCCTTGGACGATACCGGTATAGACCGGGTGGTGGTGCAGTATGGCAACACCTTCAGCCCCCTATCGCTGCCCAAGGGCAAAGAGGTGAGTTTTTTCATCGAGGTTCCGACTCGGCGGGCCACCATCATTGCGGTAGACCTGGCGGGCAACCGGGCCGATCTGACCGTTCCTTAGAGCGCTCTAAGGGCGCGATAAAAACCACCAGGCCCTCGAGCCCCGCAACCCAAAGAGCCGGGTTGCCCCGGCTCGAGGCGGGCCTAAAGCTCAGTTGTTGTCCCGGTCATAGGCCCGGTCCCACTCCCACTGGCTGGGTTCCCAGAAGAGGTCAAGCCGCACCTGGCCACGCTCGAGGCGAATCTGAAGGCGAACCTGCTCGCCCCCCCGTCGGTACTCGGCCCAGTATTCGGGCTTGCCCCGGTCTCCACGCGTTTGGTAACGCACTTGCTGCCAGCCTTTAGCGCTGAGGTCGCGGTTGTAGTAGCTGTAGACCTCCTGTAGGGCCCGGCTGCGGTAGGTCACCGAGTAGCTGCGGTCGCCGCGGTTTTCCCAGACCACCGGCCAGCCAGGAATGGGGTTGATCACGACCACAACGGGTGGGGCATACACCGGCTGCGGCGTGGGATAGGCCGGCTGGGGGTTGGGAAGGTTGCCGTACGGCCCCACCACCCGGTAACTCACGGTATCGCTAACCCAGTCTCGATCGGGCAATGGGGTGACCACGATGGAAAGGGCCCGGGCCAGATTCCCAGCCCCTGAAAGGCGCATCTGACCGCTGCGGATATCGGCCATCTGGGCCAGCGAGAGCGGGGAGCGGCTGGCCACCGCCAACACCTGGTCGGTGCCGACCGGCCCGTCAATGGTGAACTGATACCGCGCTCCTTGGGCAGGAAAGGCTCGAGTCTCCCCGGCCCGCATGAAACTCTGGTTGCTGTAGGGATTGGGTTGGATCAGGTCAATCTGACCGCCCGCATTGATGTTGAACAGGTAGACATAGGCATCCTGGTTAACCCGGACATAGATGCGGATGTTCTCGCCGATGGCATAGGTGGCGTTGGAGTAGCCGTTGGGGTCTTTGTCCACCCAGGTCTGCACGCTGAGGTCGGTGGGTACCGGGTTGACGATGATGCTCTGGGGATTAAACACCGGGGTGGCCTGGGCCAGCAGCCCCACCCCTAGTAAGCCGGTTGTGAGCAGTCGTTTCATCTCGAGTCCTCCTGTAATCCAGCCTAGAGACCCCGCCCTGGGTGGCCATGAAGCCAGGGTCAGCGAAACTTAACCTTGGCCTTGACCGAATCTTTAGCTACCAGACGGCTTAATCTTTTCCTTAGCCCGGTTTTTGCTTGAACTGCGGGTGCGGACTACAAATGGAATTGGTGTTCTCCCAGCATCCTAGAGCCATGCGTTGGTTGGCCCTGTTGGTTATCCTTGGTTATTCCCTCGCCCAGCCTGCTTACTTGCTCACCCCCAGAGGAGCGATTCAAGGGGGGGTGAACCCGGCCGCCCAGGTAGCCTACTTTCTGGGCATCCCCTATGCCCACGCCGAGCGCTGGAAGGCCCCGGTGGCAGCGGGGCCCTGGAAGGGGGTGCTCCAGGCCACCCAGGTGGGCCCCGCGTGTCCTCAGCGCAGTGTGCTGACCACCCGTCTGGGCGGGTTCCTCCCCCCACAATCCGAAGACTGCCTGAGCCTGAACGTCTGGGTGCCCCTGGGGACCCCTCCGGAGGGGGGATGGCCGGTAATGGCCTGGATTCACGGCGGCAGTTTTACCGGGGGTTCCTCAGGCGAGCCCATCTACGATGGGACCCATCTGGCCTCGAGGGGGGTGGTGGTGGTGAGCTTTAACTACCGCCTGGGGGTGTTTGGTTACCTGGCCCTTCCGGCCCTGCAGGCCGAAGACCCCCAGCGGCGGGTAGGGAACTATGGCACCCTAGACCAGCTCGAGGCCTTGCGCTGGGTGCAAAACAACATCGCCGCCTTCGGCGGTAACCCCCACAACGTCACGATTTTTGGCCAGTCGGCCGGGGGGATGTCGGTCTGTACCCTGCTGGCCAGCCCTTTGGCCAAAGGGTTGTTTCAGAAAGCGGTGATCGAGTCGGGGGGCTGTACCTATGTGAAGACCCTCGAGAGCGGGTTCAAGTTTGGGCAAGCCCTGGCCCACCTCTTGGGCTGTGCGGCCAACGACCTGGCCTGCCTGCGGGCCCTGCCCCGGGAACGCTTCTTTCCCCCGGAAGGGAGCGAAGCCTATGAGGCGGTCCGCAAGCTGACCAGCGGTCCCCATCCCGGCACCCCCGGAACCGGCGAGACCTTTGCTGAGGGGCCGTATAAGCCTCATCTCGACGGCGTGGTGTTGGATCAGGTACCGCTGCAAGCCCTGAGGGAGGGTCGGGCCGCGGGGATCCCGCTGCTGGGGGGAGCTGCCACGCAGGAGGCCTGGCTCGAGCGCCTTGAGGTCGGAGACTGGACCGCTTTCGCCGAGCAGGTGCGGCGTTACCGGCCCGAGCAGGCCGAGGCCCTCATTGCCGAGTATCGGCGCCGTTATTCGGATGCCGGAGAGGCCTGGGCTTATCTCATCACCGATTCCGTGCTGCTTTGCCCCACTTACGCGGCCCTTCGCGCCCAGATGGCCTTTGCCCCAACCTATGCCTATCTCTTCGACTACACCTCGCCGGTGTTGCCCTTCCTGGGGAGCTTTCATGGCTCGGAGATCCCCTGGCTGTTCGGTACGTTCACGGTTTGGCCTTTTCTGTTGCTCTACCTGACCGACGCGGCCCAAACCGAGGTTCAGGACTCGGCAGGCCGTTTGCAGGCCTACTGGACCCACTTTGCTGCGGAGGGGGCCCCCGGAGGATGGCCGCGCTGGCCAGAGTATGCCTCTGGCCAGGTGCTGCGCTTTAGCCAGAGGCTGGGCTTGCGTCCCGACCCCTACCCGCAGCGCTGCTCAGCCTTCCAGTAGGGCCAAGGCCCCGGTTTGCCCCAACTTTGGCTTAACATGGGGCCGTGGCTGTGCTCGAGCTTTCCACCGCCGACCAACTGCTGGTGGTCTCCGGCGATACGCCGCTGCTAGAGATCTGGGAGGCTCTTCCTGAGGGGCTTTTCCCACCGTTCCCGCCGGTAGGGCTGCCCGGTGGGGTGGATGGGCTTTTGCAGCGCGGGGGTTTTGGTCAGACCTTTTTTTTCGCCAGCGAGGTGCTGGGGCTGCGTTTTCGTGCCCCCTCCGGACAGGTGGTGCATGCGGGGGGGCGGACGGTCAAAAACGTGCAGGGCTACGACTTGGTACGACCGCTGGTGGGCAGTTTTGGGGCCTTGGGAACGGTTCTCGAGGCCACCCTGCGCTTGCGCCCAGGACGGGCCTGGGTGTTCTTGCGGCGCAAGGGGGAGCTGTCGGAGCCCCCGCTCAAACCCCGGTTTCTCTGGCAAGAGCTGCACTGGACCTACGCCTTCCATTTTGGGCACCCTAAAGAGGTGCACCGCTTTCGTGAGGGGTTTGGGGGTGAGGAAGTGCGGGAGCGCCCCGACTACACCGGCTGGTTCCCGCACGGTATGGGGGTGGGGATGGGAAACCTGATGGACCTGCGCTTCGGCTGGGTTGACGGGGGGGCGGCCCCGGAGATGCCGGCGCCTTTTAGGCGACTGGTTGAGGCCTTGAGCGCTGCTCGAGGGGCCCTATGAAACCCGAATTCACCGTTCCCGCCGAGCTCCAGCCCTATGCCCGGAAGATCCGGGCCAACGGTCTGACCCTTCATCTCTACGACTCAGGCCCGCAGGGCCCTGGAGGGGATGGGCTTCCCTTCGTGCTGCTGCACGGCTTGGGGGACGAGGCCGACACTTGGCGCAAGCTGTTCCCGCTGCTGATGGGTCAGCGCCGAACCCTGGCCCCTGACCTACCCGGATTTGGCCGCAGCGACCACCCGCACCGGGCCTATACCCTCAACTTCTTCGCCGAGACGGTGGTGGCGATGCTCACCGCCCTCCAGATTCCCCAAGCGGTGTTGGTGGGCAATTCCATGGGGGCAGCGGTGGTTCTGCGGGTGGCCCTATCGCATCCCGAGCTGCCCCGCCGCCTGGTGTTGGTGGACGGCCCACCGGTAGGAGGAAAGATCAACGCTGCCCAGCTCCGGTTCCTCACCCCAGGGGTGGGTGAGCGGATGTACACCGCTCTGCGGGCTTCGCAGGATGCGGCCTATGCCACCCTCGAGCCCTACTATGCCCATCTGGCCGCCCTACCCCCGGAAGACCGGGCGTTTTTGCGGGAGCGGGTCTGGGCTCGAGTCTGGAGCGATGACCAGAAGCGGGCCTTCTTCTCCACCTTTCGCTGGCTGGCCTGGGAGGGGCTTTGGGGGCGTCCCCGCCCGGCGGAGCTGGCCAGGCTCGCCTTGCCCACAGAGATCATCTGGGGCCAGCAGGACCAGATTGCTCCGCTCGAGTCCGGCCAGCGCTTGGCCGGTTGGATTCCTGGGGCAAGGCTCCACCTCCTCCCCAACTGTGGCCATCTGCCCCAGCAGGAGCAGCCGGCGGAGCTGGCCCGGCTGCTGCTGCAGTAGCCCCTTTACTGCCAGCGTTCCTCGGGGGGCAGGCCCAGCAGCAACCGCTTTACCTCGCCCACCAGGTACAGGCTTCCGGCCACCACCGTTATCCCCTCGATGCGCTGAGCCAGCCGCAGGGCCTCGGCGGGGGGTTCGGCGGTGAGGGCGCCGGGGAAATAGGGCAGCAGCTCGGCGGGGGGCCTCGAGCGCGGGGAGTGGTAGCGGGTCAGCACCACCTTGCTGTAGCGCTGTAGATCCAACGCGGCGGCCATAGAGGCGGCGTCTTTATCCTGGGACAGGGCCAGCACCAGTGAAAGCTCCATGTGGGGGAAATGGTCTTCCAGGGCCTGGCGCAGGGCCACAGCCCCATCCGGGTTGTGGGCCCCATCCAGCAACAGATCCCCAAAAGGGGTGGCCTTCACCCGCTCGAGCCGCCCCGGGTGCTGCAGGCCGGCCAACCCCTGGGCGATGGCCTCCCAGGGCACCTCCAGGGCCCGGGCGGCCTCGATGGCCAGGGCCAGGTTGCGGGCCTGATGTACCCCCAGAAGGGGGGTGCTGAAGCGGTGCAGGGTTTGGTCCTCGAGGGTGAACACCAACCCTTCGGGTAGGGGCTGGACTTCTCGAAGCCAGAAGTCTTCGCCCAGCACGCGCAGCTTGCTGCCCAGCTGTGCTGCCTTTTGCCGCAGGGTTTCTAACCCCTCGCCCTGGGCTCCGCTGAGGGCTAGCTTTCCTGGGCGAAAGATCCCGGCCTTCTCGAGGGCGATCTGGCCCAGGGTGGGGCCTAAAATCTCGGTGTGGTCCAGACCGATGTTGGTGACGATGGAAAGCTCCGGCTCCACCGCGTTGGTGGCGTCGAAGCGTCCGCCCAACCCCACCTCGAGCACCGCCCACTCCACCCCCGCCCGTTTGAAGTGCAGCAGTGCGGCGGTGGTCGCGGTCTCGAAAAAGCTGGCCCCGATTCCCTCGGCCAGAGGTCGGAGCTCGCTCAGGAGGGCCTCGAGTTCCCCCTCCGAGATCTCCCCCCCGTTCACCTCCATGCGCTCGTGGAAACGCACCACATGCGGGCTGATGTAGCGCCCGACCCGATGCCCAGCGGCCCGCAGAATCTCGGCCAGGGCCAGCGTGGTAGAGCCTTTGCCGTTGGTTCCCCCCACCAGCACACAGCGGTATGCCCGCTCGGGGTGATCGAGCCGGGCCAGCAGTTCCCGAATGCGCTCCAGGCCGGGTTTGTTGAAGCGCTGCTGGGTGTACAGCCACTCGAGGGCGCTACCCACGGCCTGCACCCCCCTCGGTTGGCTGGTCTTGCGTGTTCCTGTTCAATTCACACCGCCTTGGCGGGCTTTCCCTTACTGGGTTGCTGGAACCAGTACCTTTTCGGTCAGGAAACGCTCCGCCACCCGCTTGCGGAACTCCCGCCCCACCGCCCATTGCTCTTTGGGCTTGGTGGTGAAGAGCACCCGCAGCCCAATCGAGGTTTCTGTGAGTTGGTGCACCCCCACCACATCGGGGGGCGCGGTAAAGACCGGCTCCCAGTCGGGGTCATGGTAAAAGCGGTGGACCTCGTCGGTAAAGACCGAGAGGGCCCGGTTCAGGTCTTGTCGGTAGCTGATGGCGATATCCACCACGGCTCGAGCCCAGTCCCGGCTGAGCACGCTGACCATGCCCAGCCCGGAGTTGGGTACAAAGTGCACCCGGCCCTCGAGGTCGCGCAGCACGGTGATGCGCAGGTTGAAGCGCTCCACCGTGCCGGTGACGGTTCCCACCGTAATCACATCCCCCACACCGAACTGGTCTTCGAAGAGCACAAAAAACCCGTTGATGAAGTCCCGCACCAGGTTTTGAGTCGCAAAGCTCACCGCCAACCCGACGATGCTCACCCCCGTCACCAAGGCGGTGATGTTGAGCCCCAGGTTGGAGAAGAAGAACAGCCCGCCCACCACCAGGATCACCACCCGAAGGGCGGACTCCAATACCGATTTAATGGTCTGGCGGCGCACCCGCTCACGGGTAAACTCCTCGCTGGAGCCCAAGGGAACACGGCTCATGAGGTAGGGGATCAGGCGGTACAGGGTGAAGGCCAGGACCAGGGTCAGCACCCCGGTAATGCCCTTGGAGCCCAACCAAGCCGCGAGCTGAGCCCCCCAGCCGCGAAAGGGCTGGAACTCGAGCTGAAAAATATGGGCATACAGCGACACCACCGCCAGCCCCACCAGCCCCCACCAGCCCCAACCGGCCCAGCCCCAGTAGCGATCATCGCCGGGGTGCGGGGTGAACCGGCCAGCCTGGCGGATCAGCCCCGCACCGGTCCGACCCGCCCAAATGGCCAACAGCAGCACACCCAAAGCCAGCAGATAAGGGAGATAAGGGGTAAGCCCCACCATCGGGTGTTTACTATACCGCCCGAGGTCCTAGGCGTTGTGCTTGCAGTCTGGGCAGAGCCCCTGGTACTCCACCTGAACCCCCTCGAGGTCATACTCCGGGTAGCGGGCTTTAACCTCCGACAACAGGTCGGGGAGCGAGGCCACGATGTCGAAAAACTGTCCGCACTTGCGGCAGGTCAGGTGTAGGTGGCCATCCAGGTTGGCCTCGTAGCGAACCGCCTCCCCAGGACGCGACAGAGGGACCAGATACCCCTCCTCGGTGAGGGCCTCGAGGGTGCGGTAGACGGTGCCTAGGCTGATGTTGGGCACCACCTTGCGTACCTCGCCGTAGACCCAGGCGGCATCGGGGTGATGCCCTTTGGCCCCCTGCACAACCTCGAGCACGGCGCGGCGCTGGCGGGTGAGACGCTTCATTCCCATCGTTATCCCTAAGTATAACAGCCCAGGCTTAAAACCCGAGCGGGTTGATCAGGATTAGTCTACCGTGCCCCGGCCTGGAGCAATCTGCGACGCGCTCACACTTCGCCTTCAGGCCGAGGCCAGCCGGGCCTGCTCGAGGATCTCTTTTCCCCCCTCGCTGAGCAAGTCTTGGGCCAGCTCGCGGCCCAGCTCAGCCGCTTCCTCGGGGTCCCCTTCGATCTCCGCCCGTACAAACGCTTTGCCTTCGGGGGAGCAGACCACCCCCTGCAGCACCAGGGTGTCCTCGGACTCGAGGGTGGCCAGGGCCGCAGCGGGAGGGTTGTCCCCGGCCTCCAGGGTTTGCAAAAAGGTCCGCTCCGCCCGAATGCGGTCAAAGGAGGGGCGATGGTTGAGGCTATAGGCCAGTTCTTCCGCCCAATCGTCGCCCTGGCGTACCTCGAGGCCCAGGGCTCCTTGCCCAGGGGCGGGGAGCAGGTGCTCGGGGTCTATGAGCTGGTCAATGCGGTTGCGCAGATCCAGGTGCAGCAGGCTGGCGGCCCCCATCACCAGCGCGTCGTACTCCCCGGTGCCCAGCGCCGCCAGCCGGTCGTCCACATCCCCCTCGAGGTTCAGCACCCGCAGGTCGGGGCGGTAGGCCAGCAACTGGGCTTTGCGCCGCAGGGTATTCACCCCCACTCGAGCCCCGTCGGGCAGGTCTTCCAAGCGCTTGGCGATGCGCCCTACCAGGGCCTCGCGCGGCTCGATTCGCTTGGGTACGGCGATCAGGTGCTGCCCCAGCACCTCGCCGGTGGGCAGGTGCTCGAGGGAATGAACCGCGATGTCCACTTCGCGCTGGCCCAGGGCCTCTTGCAGGGCCTTGGCTGAAGCCAGACCAGAAGCGGCCTCAGAGGAAATGGTGCGGATTTTGAACTCGGCCTCGGGCCAGTTTTCTTTCAAGCGTGCTACGACCCACCTCGTTTGGGCCTGCGCGAGCAGACTGGCCCGCGCACCGATCACAATGACGCGCATAGCTCAACTATATTAGCGGGTCAGGCCCGGAACGTCTAACAACCTGCCGCGACCGGAGGTAGGGGCTCAGACCAAACCCCTATAGGCTGAGGGGAGGACCTCGCTCGAGACCTCGAAATCCTCACCAACCTGCCGTGCCTGGCCGCTTTGGGCCAGGGTGTGGAGGGTCTGCACCACGTACTGCTGCACCCGGCGCAGGGGCAGGGTTTGGGCCTCGAGCTCGGGGCGGTGCAGCTCGAGGAAAGCCCGGTGAAAGGCGGGGAGTTCATCCAAGGGGATCTGGGCCTCGAGTTCGCTCCAGCGGATCATGCTCTATAGCCTAGGCTATGGCGGCTTCGGGGAGAACAGTATGATGTTGCGGCTATGGGTTTGGTGGTGGTAAAAGTCGGGGGTTCAGCCGGGATCAACTACGAAGCCCTTGCCAAGGATGCGGCAGCCCTGTGGAAGTCCGGGCAGAAACTGCTTCTGCTGCATGGGGGTTCTTCCGAGACCAACCAAATCGCCGAGGCCCTGGGGCATCCGCCGCAGTTCCTAACCCACCCTGGGGGGATGACCTCACGCCTGACCGACCGCAGGACGCTCGAGATCTTTGAGATGGTCTACTGCGGCCTGGTGAACAAGCGCCTGGTGGAGCTGCTGCAGCGCCAGGGGGTCAATGCGGTGGGGCTCTCGGGGCTGGATGGGCGCATCCTGGAGGGGAGGCGCAAGGATGCGGTTAAGTACGTGGAAAACGGTAAGATCAAAATCCACCGGGGGGATTTCACCGGCTCGGTGGAACGGGTGAATCAGGGGCTTCTCCAGACCCTGCTGGACTCAGGCTATCTGCCGGTTCTGACCCCGCCGGCGGTGAGCTACGAGGGGGAGGCCATCAACACCGACGGGGACACCGCGGCGGCCAAGGTGGCAACCGTATTCCAAGCCGAGGCCCTCCTATTGCTTTCCAATGTTCCCGGTTTGCTGGCGCATTTCCCGGATGAATCCAGCCTGATTCGGGAGATTCCGGCGTCCCGGGTCGGGGCCCCAGAGTATATGGGCGTGGCCCAGGGACGGATGAAGAAGAAGGTACTGGGAGCGGTGGAGGCGGTGCAGGGTGGGGTGGGGCGGGTGATTTTTGGCGATGCCCGCGGGGAGGAGCCGATCTCCACCGCGCTGAAGGGGTCTGGAACGGTGGTGCACTGAACGGTGAAATACGCCTCGAAATGGCCTGGGCGGCCTAACTTTGTGGGGCTCGAGCCCAGGATAAAATGAGACCGATGATGCGCTTGGTGCTGGTCCTGCACGCACACCTGCCCTATGTGCGGGCTCATGGCATGTGGCCTTTTGGTGAGGAGACCCTCTACGAGGCCATCGCCGAGGTATACCTGCCCCTGGCCCAGCTTTTGGAGCGCCTGGCCGCCGAAGGAATCCCCACCCCGCTCACCTTGGGGATGACCCCGGTGCTCTCCGAACAACTGGCCGACCCTCGGGTCAAGGAGGGGTTTTTACGCTATGCCCAGGATCGGCTGCGACGGGCCGAGGATGACCACACGCGGTACCGGGGCACCGAGTTTGCGGCTTCGGCTGAGCACACCCTGGCTTTTTGGCTGGGTGCCCTCGAGGGCTACCGGGCACTGGGCGGCGACCTGACCGGGTTTTTTGCCCGAGCCCAAGAGCGCGGACAGCTCGAGCTGGTGACCTCGAGCGCCACCCACGCCTACTCCCCGCTTCTCTCTTCCGATGCGGCCCTGTGGGCCCAGATCAAGACCGGTACCGAGACCTACCGCAAACATTACCGCCGGGCTCCCACCGGTTACTGGCTGCCTGAGTTGGCCTACCGCCCGCGCGGATGGTGGAACCCCCCGGTGGACGGGGCCGAGGCTGGGTTGCGGGCTGGGGTAGATGAACTGTTGTATCAGGCCGGGATTCGCTACAGCTTTGTGGATGCCCATCTGGTACAGGGGGGACAGCCTTTGGCCATGGGGCCGCACTCGAGCTCGATCCTGCCGATGGAAGGCAGCGAGGCCACCTACCGGGTTCACGAGCTGCCCAGTGGGCTGCGGGTATTGGTCCGCAACCCCGAGACCACACTGCAGGTCTGGAGCGCCGAGCACGGGTATCCAGGGGATCCCATCTATCGCGAGTACCACCGCAAGGACCCCATTTCTGGGCTGCGCCACCACCGCATCACCGGGCGGCAGGTAGACCTGGGGGCTAAGGCCGCGTATCAGCCTGAGGAGGCCCAGGCTCGAGCCATCCAGCATGCCCGGCATTTTGTGGCCAGGGTCGGGGAGTTGGCCGAAAAGCATCCGGAGGGCGTGCTCTGTGCGGCCTATGATGCTGAGCTGTTCGGCCATTGGTGGTACGAGGGAATGACCTGGCTCGAGGCCGTTTTTCGCGAGCTGGCGGGCCTTCCAGGGGTGCAGGCCCTCACCGCGCAAGCGGTGATTCGGGGAGAGGTGCCGCGCATAGCCCTGCCCGAGGGTTCCTGGGGACGGGGGGGACAGCACGAGGTTTGGTTGAATGCGGCCACCCTTGATTATTGGCGCTTGGTCTACCGGGCGGAGGGCCAGATGGTGGAAGCCGCTGAGCGCTTCGCTTACGGCTTGGACGCTCCGCGACGGGCCCTTCGCCAGCTCATGCGCGAGCTGCTGCTGCTGGAATCCTCCGACTGGCCCTTCCTGATCGAAAGTGGTCAGGCCACAGAGTATGCCCGGACCCGCTATGAGGGCCACGCGGAGCGCTTTGCCGAGCTGTATGGGATGCTCGAGGCGGATCGGATAGACCTGGGGCGGGTTTCCGCCCTGGAGGATCTGGATGGGGTATTCCCTGAGGCCGATGTCAGTCTATACCGTTCGCGGGGTAAGGCCCCGGTGGAGGGCAATCCGCTGGGGGACCTGCTGAGGCAGACCGCGGCTGGGCGCGAGGCCCGTCGGGCGGCCGAGGCGGCCCGGTATGGCCCGCTGCCGGGGGTGCCGCCTAAGGGGCAGGAGCCGCCCCAACCCGTCCGCAGGCACAGTGCCAGGGGAAAGCGCGAGCCGCTCGAAAAGATCCAGGGCATCGGCCCGGTGTACCAAAAGCGCCTGTGGGAAGCAGGGATTCTGACCTTCGCCCAACTGGCCGCGCTCGAGCCCCAGGAGGTGTTGCGCATCATCCGGCCCCACCCTTGGCAAAGGGTGGATGTGGCGGCCTGGATTCGCGAAGCGGCCCTCCGGGCCAGGGGCTAGTGCCTCAGGCTTTATCGCGCTCTTCACAGGCTGTGAAGAGCGCTCTAATCGGCGGCCACCGCAATTTGCCCTGCAATTTCGGGAATCCGGGCCAAGAAGGCCCCGGTGGGGCTGCTGGTCTGGGCCACCTCCTCGGGGGTCCCCTGGGCCACAATCTCCCCACCCCGGGCCCCCCCTTCAGGCCCCAGGTCAATGACCCAGTCCGCGGTTTTGATCACGTCCATGTTGTGCTCAATCACCAGCACGGTGTTGCCCCCGTCAACCAGCCGGTGCAGCACGGAGAGCAGCTTGGCCGTGTCCTCAAAGTGAAGCCCGGTGGTGGGCTCGTCCAGGATGTAGAGGGTGCGCCCGGTACTCTTGCGCCCCAGCTCGGTGGAGAGCTTGATGCGCTGGGCCTCGCCGCCGGAAAGGGTGGGGGAGGGCTGTCCCAGCTTCATATAGTTGAGCCCCACATCTACCATGAGCTGGAGCTTTCGGGCGATGGTGGGGATGTTTTCAAAGAACTCCAACCCCTCCTCTACGGTCATATCCAGGATATCGGCGATGCTTTTGCCCCGCAGCTTAACCTCCAGGGTTTCTTTGTTGTAGCGTTTTCCCTTGCACACATCGCACTGCACATAGAGGTCGGGCAGGAAGAGCATCTCGATCTTCTTGGTTCCATCCCCCCCGCAGGCTTCACAGCGCCCCCCCTTGACGTTAAAGCTGAAGCGCCCGGCCTGATATCCCCGCTTTCGGGCCTCCGGGGTCTTGGTAAACAGCTCGCGGATCTCGTCGAAGATCCCGGTATAGGTCGCCGGGTTGGAGCGGGGGGTGCGACCAATGGGCGACTGATCAATCTCGATGACCTTATCCAGGTGCTCGAGCCCCTCGAGGCCGCCGAACTTTCCCGGAAGGGTTTTAGAGCGCATCAGCTCTTTGGCCAAAGCCGCATAGAGCACATCGTGTACCAGGGTGGATTTTCCCGATCCCGAAGGGCCAGTGATGGCCACAAAGCGGCCCAGCGGAACCGTAAGGGTCACATTCTTGAGGTTATGCTCCCGGGCGCCTTTGATCACCAGGTTTTTGCCGTTGCCCTTACGCCGCACTGGGGGGACTTCAATGTGTTTTTGGCCCCTCAGGTAGGCTCCGGTCAGGCTCTCGGGATGGGCGATGATGTCCTGCAGGGTTCCCTCAGCCACCACATGCCCGCCATGCACGCCGGCTCCGGGCCCCATGTCCACAATCCAATCGGCTTCGCGCATGGTGTCCTCGTCATGCTCCACCACCAACAGGGTGTTGCCGAGGTTGCGGAGCTTCTTCAGGGTGCCGATCAGGCGCTGGTTGTCTTTGGGGTGCAGCCCGATGGAGGGCTCGTCCAGCACGTAGAGCACCCCGGTGAGCCCCGAGCCGACCTGGGTCGCGAGGCGAATGCGCTGGGCTTCGCCCCCAGAGAGGGTGTTGGCGGAGCGGTCTAGGGTCAGGTAATCCAGCCCCACATCCTCCAAAAACCCCAGACGACTGGTGACCTCGCGCCAGATTGGGGCGGCGACCTGGGCCTGAAAATCGCTGAGGTTGCGCTGGTCTTGGGGCTCGGCCAACCCCTCGAGCCGAATCCGGTAGGGCTCTAAGGCCTGACAAGCCTCGATCACGCGGTTTTGGGAGAGCCCCTCGAAGAAGGCTTTGGCCTCGCGCACCGGTAGGTTGGAGACCTCGGCGATGTTGAAGCTACCGATGCGCACGCTCAGGACTTCCCTCTTGTAGCGGGTTCCCCCGCAGCTAGGGCAGGGCTTGAGGGTCATGTAGGCTTCCAGGGCCTCGCGCAATCCCTCGCTCTCGGTCTCGGTGTAGCGGGCCTCGAGCCAGGGGATAACCCCTTCATAATGCACCTGGAAGCGCAGGGTTTCGCGCCCATTGCGCCGGAACACCACCTCAAAGGGGTCTTTGAGCCCGTTTAGAATGGCGCTTTGGGTGTCCTTGGGCAGGGCTTTGAAGGGGGTTTTCATGTCGAAGCTGAGGTGCTCCGAGAGGGCCCGCAAGCGATCCCACAGGTAGCCCTTGCCGTTGTCGCGGCCCTTGCTCCAGGGGAGGATGGCTCCTTCGGCCAGCGAAAGCTCTGGATTAACCACCATCTCGGGGTCGAAGACCTGGTTATAGCCCAGCCCAGAGCAATCCGGGCAGGCCCCGTAAGGGGCATTGAAGCTGAAGATTCGGGGCTCGAGCTCCTCCAATACGCTCCCGTGAACCGGGCAGGCAAACTTCTCGCTGAACAACTCCTCCTGATTGGAGTCGGGATACAGCACCCGCATCAGCCCCTCTCCCCGCAACAGCGCCAATTCCACCGACTCCGCGATGCGTGGGCGTTCCTCCGGCTTCAAGACCACCCGGTCCACCACCAGGTCAATGTCGTGCTTTTCGTACTTTTCCAGCCGCAGCCCCAGGGCTTCCTCCAGCGGGTAGATGATCCCATCCACCCGTACCCGGGCATACCCCTCCTTCTGCAGCTGCTGGAACTCCTTGCGATACTCGCCTTTGCGCCCCCGCACCACCGGGGCCATCAGGATGGCTTTGGTTCCCTCGGGCTGGCGGAAGAGCCGATCGGTGATCTCCGAAGCCGACTGCCGTTCGATGGGGCGTCCGCAGTGGGGACAGTAGGCCGTGCCCACCCGGGAAAACAGGAGGCGCAGATAATCGTGGATTTCGGTGACGGTGCCCACCGTTGAGCGTGGGTTATGGGAGGTGGTCTTCTGGTCAATGGAGATGGCCGGGGAAAGCCCCTCGATGCTTTCCACATCGGGCTTCTCCATCACCCCTAGAAATTGCCGGGCGTAGCTGGACAGCGATTCAACATAGCGCCGCTGCCCCTCCGCATAGATGGTGTCGAAGGCCAGCGTGCTTTTGCCAGAGCCAGAAACCCCGGTAATTACAATGAACTGCCCCCGGGGCAGTTCAACCGTAATGTTTTTCAAATTGTGTTCCTTGGCCCCGCGAACCACGATGCTGTCCACTCGGTTCATGACAGTCGAGTATACCACCCGCTCAGGGTATTCCCAAGACTACCCGGTGTTTTCTGGCTGTGTCAGAATGACGGATTTGGGCTCCGACCGCGGTGAGGTTGGCCCAGCGGGGTTTTCATAACGAGGGATTAACCTTCCGTTCGTATACTTTAGGCCTATGCGGGATAACCCCTTGCAGCACCTGGATTTCGAGATCCCCTTTGATCGGATTCAACCGGAGCACATTGAGCCCGCCCTGCAAGCCCTGATGGCCGAGGCCGAGGCTGAACTCCAGGCCATTCTGGAGGTACAGGGGCCCCGCACCTACGCCAACACCCTGGGGGCCTTGGACCGCTTGGGGGAGAGGTTGAGCCGAGCCTTCGGGGTGATCAGCCACCTCGAGGCCACCTGCACTACTCCCGCCCTGCGTGCGGCCTATAACGCGGTGCTGCCCGCGGTCACGGCCTTCTACACCCGGGTGCAGCTCTCCGAGGGGCTGTACCGGGCCCTGCAGGCCTATGCCCAAACCGAGGAGGCCCAGCGGCTCAGCCCGGCTAAGGCCCGCTTCCTCCGGCTCAGCCTGGACCGCTTTCGGCGCGAGGGGGCCGAGTTGCCGCCGGAGAAAAAAGCCCGCCTAGAAGCCATCCACACGGCCTTGTCCGAGCTCACCACCCGCTTTCGCCAGAATGTCACCGATTCCACCGCCGACTGGGAGCTCTATCTGGAGGATTCCCAGGTGGCTGGACTGCCCCCCAGCACCCTCGAGGCCGCCCGCCAAAGCGCCCTGGGCAAGGGGCGGGAGGGGTACCGGTTCACCCTGCAAGCCCCGAGCTATCTGGCCCTGATGACCCACCTCGAGCACCGGGGGATTCGCGAGGCGGTGTACTGGGCCTACCAGACTCGAGCCACCGAGGAGGGCCGCGACAACCGCCCGCTGATCGCCGAGATTCTGGCCCTCCGGCAGGAGAAGGCCGAGCTGCTGGGCTACGCTAACTTCGCCGAGTATGTGCTCGAGGAGCGCATGGCCAAGAATGCGGCGACCGCCCTGGCCTTCGAGCGCGATCTGGCGGAGAAGGTCCGGCCCCAGTTTGAGCGTGAGCGGGCTGAGCTGGAAGCCTTTCGACGGGAGCTGGAGGGGCCCGAGGCTCCGCCGATTCAACCCTGGGATGTGCGCTACTACCTCGAGCGCCAACGTAAAGCCCGCTTCGACTACGACACCGAGGCCTTGCGGCCTTACTTTGCCCTGCCCAACGTGCTAAAGGGGCTGTTTGAGCTGTGCCACCGGGTGTTTGGGGTGGAGGTGGAGGAAATCCAGGGGGTTCCGGTCTGGCACCCCGAGGTGCGGGTCTATGAGGTGCGCCGAAACGGCCAGTGGATTGCACGGTTTTATACCGACTGGTTTCCCCGCGAGAGCAAGCGGGCTGGGGCCTGGGCCAGCGGGCTGTGGACCGGTGAACGCGAGGGGAGGCTCGAGCCCCATCTGGGCCTCAACTGCGGCAACCTCACCCCTCCGGTAGGTGACCAACCCGCCCTGCTCACCCTGCGCGAAGTGGAGACGGTGTTTCACGAGTTCGGGCACTTCCTGCACCTGGCCCTCTCGGAGGTGGAGGTCAAGAGCCTGGCCGGGACCCGGGTGCCCTGGGATTTTGTCGAGCTGCCCTCCCAGATCATGGAGAACTGGGTCTGGGAACGCGAGGCCCTGGACCTCTTTGCCCGCCATTATCAAAGCGGGGAGCCCATCCCTGAGGACCTGTTTCAGAAGATGTTGCGTGCCCGTACGCACGGTGAGGGCCACAACACCCTCCGCCAGCTTTGGTTCGGTACCCAAGACCTCTATCTGCACACCCGCTATGAACCCTCGAGGGAGGTGGTGGCCTACCTCGAGCAGCTACAGGCGGAGTTCAGCCCGGTCCCCTTGATGGAGAGCCCGGTCTATATCGCCAGCTTCAGCCACCTTTTCGGCGCACCGGTGGGATATGCTGCGGGGTATTACTCCTACAAGTGGGCCGAGGTGCTGGACGCCGATGCGTTTGGCCGATTCAAGCGGGAGGGCCTCTTCAACCCCATGACCGGTCGGGCGTTCGTTGAGCACGTGCTCTCCAAGGGCAACTCGGCAGACCCCGCCGAGCTATTCCGCCGCTTCATGGGCCGCGATCCTGATCCTAGGGCGCTTCTGGCTCGAGCCGGCCTGCTGGCCTAAGCCGCGAGCCCCCTTGCCGCGCGGAAGTGGCTCCTATACTGCTCGAGCTGCTGCAGAAGGTGCAGCCCCGTTGACCGGACCGGCGGGGGTTGGCGGGGATTCTGTAATAAATTCTTAGCAACATGCTGCTCGGCCTCGATCTGGGTACCGGTTCGTGCAAGGCCCTCCTGATGGATCCTGAGGGGCGGGTGCTGGGGCAGGCCAGCCGTCCCTACCCGGTGGTCTCCCCTCACCCCGGCTGGGCCGAGACCGACCCGCAGGAGTGGTGGCAGGCGGTCGGGGCCGCCGCTTTGGAGGCGGTTGGCCATCGAGGAGCGGAGGTTCAAGCCCTTGGCCTGAGTGGGCAGATGCACGGGGTGGTGCTCTCCCGAGCCGACGGTACCCCCCTCAGGAACGCCATCCTCTGGGCGGACCGCCGCAGTGGGGAGAAGCTCCTGTTTTATCGCCTGCTCGAGCCGGAACTGCTGAGGCGCCTGGGCAACCCCATCACCACCGGGATGGCCGGGGCCAGTCTGCTGTGGCTGCGAGACCACGAGCTGGCCTACTGGCAAGCCGACTGGGCCTTGCAGCCCAAGGACTGGTTGCGGCTGCGACTGACCGGCACGGTGGCAGCGGAGCCCTCCGATGCCTCGGCCACCTTGCTCTACGACCTCGAGGCCAATGGCTGGTCGGGTGAGCTGGTCGAACGGCTGGGACTGCGCCCCGAGGTGTTGGCCCCGTTGCAGCCTTCGGGGAGCGTGGCGGGGGAGCTGGGGGTGGAGGCCGCACGACACCTGGGGCTGCGGTCCGGGATTCCAGTGGCCGCCGGGGCAGGGGATACCGCCGCGGCCATGCTGGGTTCGGGGCTGCTGCGACCGGGTGCGGTGCAGCTCAGCGTTGGGAGCGGGGCGCAGATCGTAGCCCCTGCAACCCGGCTGCAAATTGACCCTACCCTGCGTACCCACCTCTACCGTGCAGCGGTGCCGGGGCGTTGGTACAGCATGGCTGCGATGCAAAATGCCGGGTTGGTGCTCGAGTGGGTGCGGAACCTCTTGGGGTTGAGCTGGGAACAGGCCTATGCGGAAGCCTTTAGCGTAGGGGCAGGCTGCGAGGGGCTGAGCTTTCTGCCCTATCTGAATGGCGAACGGACCCCCCACCTTGATCCTAAGGCTCGAGGGGCCTGGGCCGGGCTGGGGCTGAGCCATACCCGGGCCCACCTGATGCGGGCAGCATTTGAAGGGGTGGCCTACGCCATCCGCCAGGGGATGGAGGCTTTGGAGAGCGCCGGAACCGTGATTCCTGAGCTGCGGCTGGCCGGGGGGGGCACCCTTGACCCTCGTTGGCGCCAGCTCCTGGCCGATGTGCTGGGTAAGCGCCTGTTGGCTGCGGAAGCGGAGGCGGCCTCGGCCAAAGGGGCGGCCCTTTTGGGGGGGCTCGCACTGGGCCTCTATCCGGATGCGGAGAGCCTGGTTTCGCTCAACCAAGAGGCCCGAGAGGTGGCCGAACCCAGCAGCACGCTGTATGAGGAGAGCTACCGGCGGTTTGGTCGGCTGTACCTCGAGCTCAAAGGGTGGGAGCCGGGGAGCTGATACCGGGTCGCTGGAAAATGGCCTTCAGAGGAGGGCCGCGGGGCTGAAAGGATAAAGCGGGCCTGGCCCAACCTGGGTCTCAGCGCGGCTTGTACCTTCCCTTACTACCGGTGGGTTGCTTCCGCGATAGAATCCCCTGGTCATGTCCGAGGCCCTGCGCCACTTTTTACCCTTTGGTCTGGAAGACCTACCCGCTGTGCTGGACACCCCTAAGTCGGCTCCGCGCGAGGCTTTGAGCGCGGGGTTGGTCGCGTACCTGAAGCGCCTGGGGGCTCCGCAGGCCAGCCTCGAGGCCGCTCGCCGCCTGGCCCATCCCCACAGCCGGGCCGCGGTCAGCGGTCAGCAGGCCGGGCTTCTGACCGGGCCCGCCTTCACCTTTTACAAGGCCCACTCGGCGCTCAAGCTGGCAGCCGAGCACGATACCCCAGAACGGCCTTTGGTTCCGGTGTTTTGGATCGCTTCGCAAGACGCCGACACCGAGGAAATCCGGAGCGTTGAACTGCTCGACTTCGAAGAACGCCCGCACACCCTAAGCCTGGAGCTCCCCCCAGCGCATCCGGCTGGACGCATACGGTTTGCTCCGTACTTTGAGTCGGTATGCGCCCTGATCGGACGCTTCGGGGGTCTTCCGGCCATACAGGAGCGGTTGTGTCGGGCCATGCTGGGTGGAGACTGGTCCTACAGCGAGGTCTTCGCCCGGTTGATGCTGGAATTCCTGGGGCCTCGAGGGCTGGTGGTTTTGGATCCGATGGCCCCGGAGCTGGCAGCGCTGTTCGCCCCTGCCTTGGAGCGGGAGCTAGAGAACCCCCTGGCCTCTTCGGAGGCCATTAACCACACCGCACAGGAGATGCGCCGGGCAGGCCTCGAGCCGGGGTTGGGCCGGGGCGAGGGGGCTACCAACTTGTTTCTCGAGGGGCCCGATGGCATCCGCCGGTTGCTGCGCTTTGCTGAGGGGCAGTTTAGGGACGGCGAGCGCAGCTATGGCCGAGCGGAGCTGCAGCAAATTCTTCGCGCTGAGCCTTCCCGGCTCACCCCAGCCGCGGGGCTGCGGCCCGTGCTGCAAGATACGGTGCTGCCCACAGCGGCTTTTGTGGTGGGGCCGGGTGAGCTGCGCTACGTGGCTGAGCTGGGTGGGGTGTACGGTTTGCATGGCCTAAGCCTGCCGGCGGTGATTCGCCGCATGGGGGCCACGGTGCTCGAGGCGCCGATCCAGCGCATCCTGAACAAATACGGGCTTGATCCCTGGGCCTTCCAGGCCGATCCTGAGGGGGCGTTCAAGCAGGTTCTGGCCACCCAGGATGAGCGGGTGCAGCGGTTGTGTGTTCACCTGTCCCGTGTGGATGCGGAGTTCGAGGCCCTCGGGGAGCTCCTCACCGATCCCACCCTGGCCCGTCCCCGCCACCGGGCCCAGGTGCGCATTCACCATGAGCTGGAGCGCCTCAAGCGCAAACTTTTGGATGCGGCCTTGCATCAGGAGAACACCACCGGGGCGCAGTTTGCCCGGCTGCAGCGCCATCTGGCCCCTAACGGTCCGCAGGAGCGGGCGTACCCCTTCTTGATGTACCTGCTCAAGCACGGAGAGATTGCCCTCGAGCGCCTCCAGCAGTTGCCCGCCACCGGAAATCACATCCTGTCGCTGGTTTGAACGGCGCTTCAGGGCCTGGTTTGAACCAGCTCGAGCAGCACCCCACCCGCCCATTTGGGGTGTATAAAGGCCACCAGATGCCCACCAAAGCCGGGGCGAGGCACGGGGTCAATCAGCGGTGCGCCCTCGGCCAGGAGTCGCTGAAGCTCGGCTTGAATATCCGCGGTGGCCAGGGCCAGGTGGTGTAGGCCGGGGCCGCGCTTGGCGATGAATTTGGCCACCGCGGAGTCTTCCCGCACCGATTGCAGCAGTTCAATCCTGGTCCCTGAGCCCTTCTGGGTCAGCATCCAGACCTGTACCCCTTGGCCCTCTACCCGCTCCTCGGCCTCGAGGCTATACCCCAGGCTGAAGTAGGGTTGGGCAGCGGCTTCTAGGTTTTCGACCGCGATCCCCACATGGTGAACGTCCATACCTAAAGTTTATCTATTGCACCACAGGAATATAGGCCAAAGCCACGGTGGGCGTGTTGGCCTGAGGGTCTAGGGTGAGGGTGTTGAGCCCGCTGGCGGTGAGGCTTTCGGTGGGGCCGAAGAAGTCTAGCACGCGCAGGAACGAGCTATTGGCCTGGGCCGCATAGAGGTACCGGTCAAGCCCCAGCACCGCGCTGCTGTACTGGAGGCTGCGGCTGAGCAGGTTGGCTGGGGGGAGCTTATAGCCCCCATCGAATCGGGCTAGACCGCGGCCATTGGTGGCGCTACAGGTGGTGCCCGTGCACACCGGGCTGCCGAAGACCACCAGGGGAGGGCCGCCTGTCGCGAAGGTGTTGGCGCTGAAGGGCACCTCGGTAGAGGGTGGGATGGGGGT
>NZ_QWLB01000047.1 GCF_003574355.1 Meiothermus granaticius NBRC 107808
GGTTTTCGGCGGGCTGGGGTTTGCCGGCTCTGATACGGGCGTGGGGCGTGCCTCTGCGGGAGCGGATTTTGCCGGGAGGGCTTGGGCCGGAGCGGAAGGCGGGGCTGGGAGCAGCTCTACCAGGAGCTCATCGTTACCGGAGACCTGGGCCGGATGCAGGCCCCAGACCGCTGCCGCCAACACCAGGCCGTGCAGTAGCAGACTTGCCAGCAGGGCCCGGCGCTGTTCTGGGCCCAGGACGGGCTTACGCGGGCCCCGCGGCTCCTCATTGGCTGACCGTGGCCAGAGCAAGTTGGGTGCCTCCTGCCTGCTTCACCGTATCCATCACCCGCACCACGCTGCCGTAGGGGGCGGCCCGATCGGCCCGAAGGAGCACCTTGCCCCCGCTCTGCTCGAGCTTGGGTTTCAGGGCCTCCTCGAGGTCGTTGAGCCCCACCAGACTCCCATCCACGCTGATCTGCCCGCTCTTGGAGAGCGTGACCGTGACCACCGGACTCACCGCCTGGCTGGCGCTCTGGGCTTGGGGCAGCTGAACCCCCAAGCGGCGCTCCAAGCCGATCAGATTGGAACTCAGCATGAAAAAGATCACCAACACCAGCACCACATCCACCATGGGGGCAAAATCAAAGCGCCCGGCCTCGGCTTCGCTCTCCAGGCGGAAGCGGCTCTTTCTCACAGGGCCTTCCTTCGGCTGGGCAGTGCGTCGGGATCATAGGCCGGGATGAACATCCCGCTGAGCTGCCCATTGCGCCGCAACTCGGCCTCCATAATCCAGGCCGGCAGGGCTTCGCGCACCCGGTCTACCTGCAACAGCACCGCCTCGGCTTTGGTCTTGAGCAGGTTGCGCCCGAAGTAGGCCAGGATAGCGACGATCAGCCCAGCCGCGGTGTTGATCAGGGCCTCGCTGATCCCCCCGGCGAGCTGACTGGGGCCGGGGGAACCGGTTTGCGAGAAGACCTGGAAGGCGTGGATCATTCCAAACACCGTGCCCAACAGCCCCAGCATGGGGGAGATCTGGGCGATGGCGGCCAGGGTGGGCAGGGCCTGGGTTAGGCGGGCTTCCTCGAGCACCGCCGCCTCGTTCATGGCCAGCACCGCGGAGTCCTTGCCGGTGAGGGCCCGCTCGAGCCCCGCCCGCACCACGTTGGCCACCGCCGAAGGTTGTTGGGCGGCACGTTGGGCCGCCAACCAGTCCTGCTGCACCAGCGAGCCGTGGACCCGGGCCAGCATCGAACTGGGATCCCCCCCGGACCGAGCGATGACCCCGTACCGCCAGATCAGCAGATAGATCACGTAAATCGAGAGCGCGATCAGTATCCAGAGTACCGGGCCTGCGGCCCGCAGCATCTCCAACAGCGACATACAAAGGCCAATTGTGGGCTATAGATGGATGACAAGAATGAGCTTTGCGACAGGGTTAAGAAGGGCTAAAGGGGCCAATCCCAGCCAAGGCCGATAGTAAGATGGCTCTGGCTATGACAAAAATGAACTTCGGCATTTTAGGTGCGGCCCGGATTGCGGCCTCGGCGCTGATTCCAGCCATCGCTAAGTCCTCCAATGCGCAAGTTGCAGCGGTGGCGGCTCGAGATCTGGGCCGGGCCCAGCGCTACGCGGCTGAGCACGGCATCCCCAAGGCCTACGGCAGCTACGAGGAGATGCTGGCCGACCCCGAGGTCGAAGCGGTGTACAACCCCCTGCCCAACTCCGAACATGCCCCTTGGAGCCTTCGGGCGCTCGAGGCGGGCAAGCATGTGCTGTGCGAAAAGCCCTTCACCCTCAATGCGGCGGAGGCCGAGGCTGTAGATAGAGCGGCCAAGCGGGCGGGCAAGCAGGTGATGGAGGCCTTCATGTACCGCTTTCACCCCCAGATCGCTCAGGCCCTGGAGCTCTTGCATGGGGGGAAGATTGGCGAGCTACGCCTGATCCGCTCGAGCTTTAGCTTCGCCCTGAGCCGCCCCGAGGATATCCGCTGGGTGGCAGGGCTTGGGGGTGGGGCCCTCTACGACATCGGTACCTACTGCGTGAACGTCTCCCGCACCTTTGCCGGGAGGGAGCCCCAAGCGGTGTGGGGGATCGCTGACCTGACCGGGCCTAACGATCCTGGGGGGGGCGGGGTGGATCACAGTTTTTTGGGATGGCTGGACTTTGGGGGAGTGCGGGCCTCGTTGGACTGCTCCTTCCGCCAAGCCTTCCGCCAACAGATGGAGCTGGTGGGCAGCGCCGGCACCCTGACCCTGCTCGAGCCCTATGTGCCTAATCGCAACTCCAAAGGCCAGGACCAGGGCCATGGCCGCACCGCCCCCAGCCTGGTGCTCAATGGGGAACCGGTGGCCTCGGTAGCCGCGGACCAGTACCAACTCATGGTGGAGCACTTTGTCCGGGCCGCCCGGGGCCAGGAACCCCTGCGCTACCCCGCAGAGGAGGCGGTGCGGCAGATGCGGGTGCTGGACGCCCTGTTTCAGTCCGCCCGCGAAGGCCGAACGGTGCGGTTATAGCTTCGGAATTCCTTCCAGCTCGAGCCAAACTCCACAACTTTTTTATTTTGCCGACGCCGTGCCCTGAGCATCAGGCGGCGGAGCAGTATGACGGTCAAAACCAGCCCTGCGCCGTATCCAACCATAGCTACCATGCGCACTCACTCCTTGCGGTTGTAAAGCCCAGACCGACCTAGGGGCTTCCAAAGATTGGGGTTGGGGGTTGAGGCCGGTGGGCCTCCTGGTAGAGTATACCTGCAAGGCGCTGTATAGGCCCTGTCGTGGCACTTCTAAACCCCATTCAGGCCGACCTTTGCGAAGGTTCTCTATGATTTACATTTGATTAAGATAAATTCATATTATTTGAAGCAATTCACTGATTCTAGAAAAAATCGATGAACGTTAGATGGGGGTCTGCTAGTGTGAAAACACCTACACCCCTATGCCCGATCTCTCAGACCCTATCCCCCCCTCAAACGAAGGCTCTGGACAGAACCTAAGGGTGCGGCTCCGCTTTGCGCCGGAGGCCCGCGAGCGCCTGCGCGAAGGGGGCTACCCCAACTTGCAGATACTGGAGCAGCTCGAGGGTGGTTACACTCTCGCTCAAATTACCGTTGGCACCAATACCGCAGGATTCCCCCTCGAGCTGCTCTCCTGGATACAAAGCTGGGGGCCCAGGGTGGAGGTGCTCGAGCCCCCAAGCCTGCGACAGGTCTGGCTAGACGAAGCACGGGCGGTGGTAGAGTGCTTCAGTGCTGCCCAAACCAGCCCCAGCCCGCGGGTGTACTGGGGCCACTCCCACCCCGACCGCAACCGTTGGCAGCCGCTGCGGGTGCATCTGGAGAACGTGGCCCGCCTGGCCGCCGAGCGGGCGGCCCCTTTTGCCGAGGAGCAAAGCGCCCGTCTAGCCGGGTATCTGCATGACCTCGGCAAGTACGGCGACCGCTTTCAGCTCCGGCTCGAGGGCAAGGCCAAGGGCCTCGACCACTGGTCGGCGGGGGCCCACGTCGCCCTTTTCGACTACCGCCTGCCCGCCGTGGCCCTGGCGGTGCAGGGCCATCATATCGGGCTGCAAAGCGGGGCCAAAGAGCAGCTCAAGGCCATGTGGTTGCGCACCGATGGGCAGGGGATGCCACCCGAACTAAAGCTCAGCGAGCCCAACAAGGACTTGCTCACCAAGCGCCTGCAAGACGACGGCCTGACCCTGCCCACACCGGCCCCAGCCAGCCCCATGACCGCCCCGAGCAGGGCTGCCGACATGCTCGATACCCGGATGCTCTTCTCGGCCCTGGTAGATGCCGACTTTCTGGACACCGAGGCCCACCTGCACGGGGCCATTCGCCCCCCGGCCCCCTCGCTCCAGGTCGGCCAGGCGCTAACCCGCCTGGAGGCGCACCTCGAGGCCCTTGGCCAGAACGAGCGCCTGCCCGAGCGCATCCGCGCCCTACGGCAAGCCCTCTCCGATGCCGCCGCCGAGGCCGCGCGCCGCCCCGAGCGGGTTTTTACGCTTACCGCCCCCACCGGCCTGGGCAAGACCCTGGCCATGCTGCGTTTCGCCCTGCGGCGGGCCAAGCGCGACCCCCGCATCCGGCGCATCGTGGTGGTGCTGCCCTACCTGTCCATCCTCGACCAGACCGCCAAAATCTACCGTGAGCTTTTTGCGGGCTTTGGGACGCACTACATTCTGGAAGACCACAGCCTGGCCTACCGCCCCTTGCACAGGGAGCTTTCCGACGAACAGGATCTGGCCGAACTCGAGCGCCGCCTGCTGGCGGAAAACTGGGATGCGCCCATCGTCCTCACCACCAATGTGCAGCTGCTGGAAAGCCTGCACGCCAACCGGCCGGGGGCCTGCCGCAAGCTGCACAACCTGGCCGGGAGCGTGCTGCTCTTCGACGAAGTCCAGACCCTGCCCACCCACCTGGCCGTGCCTACCCTCAAGACCCTGGCCCATCTGGCCAGCGAGAAGTACGGCGCGGTGGTGGTTTTTGCCACCGCCACCCAGCCCGCCTTCGATACCCTGCACCCCCGGGTGCAGGCCGGTGAGCCCCAGGGCTGGCAGCCGGTAGAGATGGCCCCCGCCCCTGAGGTGCTCTTTCAGCAAAGCCGCCGGGTGGAGGTGGAGTGGTGGCTCAAGAACCCCACCCAGACGCCCTGCCTGGTTACGCTGCTGGAAACTGAGCCCCAAGCCCTGGTGGTGATGAACCTCAAGCGCCAGGCCCACGCCCTTTTCCGGCAGGCCGCGGAAAAGGGTTTGGAGGGCCTCTACCACCTCTCCACCGCGCTCTGTCCGGCCCACCGCAAGGGGGTGCTGGAAGAAGTCCAGCAGCGTTTGCAGGACGGCCAGCCCTGCCGCCTGGTCTCCACGCAGGTGGTGGAGGCCGGGGTGGAGCTCGACTTTCCGGTAGGCTACCGCGCCCTGGCCCCCCTCGAGGCCATCGCCCAGACCGCCGGGCGCATCAACCGGCATGGGCTGCGCCGGGAAGGGCGGCTGGTGGTGTTTGTGCCCGAGGATGAGGGGTATCCGGACAAAGCCTACCAGCAGGCCGCCCGGCTGACCCGCGCCTTGCAGGCCGAGGGGGCGCTGACCCTCGAGCCGGCCACCTTCCGCCGCTACTACCAGAGCCTCTACGCCCTGCAAAACGTGAGCGACCCCGAAATCGAGAACCTGATCCAGACTCAGAACTACGCCGAACTGGCCCGCCGCTACCGCCTCATCGAGACGGCTGCCGTGAACGTGGTGGTGCCTTACAACGACGAAGCCCTGACCCTCATGCAGGAGGCCCGCAACCGGGGCATCGCCGCTGACTGGATCCACCGCGCCCGGCCCTACACGGTGCCTTTCTTTTTGCCCAAGGGCGGGCCCCCGTCGTTTCTGGAGACGGTCTTCCTGCGCTACGGGCGGGGCGAGGCGCCCGACTGGTACATCTGTCCAGACCCCGCCCTCTACGACGCCCGGCTGGGCTTTACGCCCGAAGAGGACAGCGGGGCGGGCCTGGTTATTTAACCCCGTACCGGGGCGCATCCTCTGGTATCCTGCGCCCCAAAAAAGGCGAAGAGGAGGAGCCATGCGAAGTTTTAGCTTGGAAGTCTGGGGAGAGCTGGCCTGCTTCACGCGGCCCGAGTTCAAGGTCGAACGCTTCAGCTACCCGGTCATCACGCCCAGCGCCGCCAGGGGCATCTTCGATGCCATTTACTTGGACTTTAGCCCGGAGGGACAGAAACCCCTGATGTACTGGCAGATAGAGCGCGTCGAGGTGCTGAAGCCGGTGCGCTACATCGCCCTGATGCGCAACGAGGTGAAGGAGAAAGCCAGCGAGCGCAGCATCCAGCGCTGGATGAAGGACCCCAGCAGCTTTGAGCCCATCTTTGCCGACGCCACCAAGGACGACACCGGCCAGGACACCAAAGGCCGCACCCAGCGCCAGACCATGGCCCTGCGGGACGTGCGCTACCGCCTGACCGCCCACGCCGTGCTCTACCGCGAAGACCACGCCCTGCGCCAGAAAATCGAACACAGCTTTGAACGCCGGGCCAGAGCCGGGCAGTGCATCTATCAGCCCTATCTGGGCTGCCGCGAGTTTACCGGCTACTTTCACCTGGTAGAGCCCGGCGAGGAGGCCCAGCCCGTGCCCTACAGCGAAAAGATTGGCTGGATGCTCTACGACGTCTTCGACCTCTCCAAGCCACGCGGCCCACTCCGCACCGATAAAGGCGAGAAGCCCAGCGTGAGCGTGTTCGAGGCTGAAGTGAGGGATGGCGTCCTCGAGGTGCCCCCTTACGGGAGCGAAAAAGTGCGCAAAGGAGGGGCCTGATGCTCGCACAGCTCGTGCAGTACGCCCGCCAGAAGGGCCTGGGCGCCGAACCCGGCTTTACCACCAAGGAGATTCGCTGGCTGATCGGGGTGAGCCCGACGGGGCAGTTCACCGAGCTGATCCCCCTGAACCAGAGCAAACCCGCCCCCGACCTCTCCCAGCCCGACATGATGACCCTGCCGGGCTACCTGAACGCCCAGGGGCATCCGGCAGCGCAGGCCGCCCACTTTCTGGCCGACACCTGTGCGGTGGTGTTTGGGCTGGCCGAGCGGGACCGCGAGGGCAACCCCAAGAAGCCCGAAGATCACGCCAAAAACCTGGAGAAGCAAAAAACCTTCCGCCTGCTGATTGAGCTTGCTTCTCATAAGGTGCCCCTGCTAAAGCCCATCGCCCAGGCCCTGGCCGACCCCGAGCAGATGGCACGGGCCCTGCAGAAGCTCGAGGCCCAGGCCCAGCAAAAAGGGGCCGATAAGCTCAAGCCCACCGACAAAATTTCGTTCTTTGTGCAGGGGCAGTGCGTGCTGGACGCTCCCGACTGGCACGACTGGTGGCGGCGCTTTCGCGCCCTGGCCTTCCCCGCCCCCAGCGGCGGCGGTATGCGCTCCTTTGCCAGTGGGGAACTGGCCCCACCGGCCCCCACCCACCCCAAGGTGACCAAACTGGGCGGGAGCGCCTTCGGGCACGCCCTGGTCACCTACGACAAGGAAGCCTTCGAGTCGTATGGCCTCGCGCAGGGCGAGAACGCCGCCGTGGAAGAACTGGCCGCCACCGCCTACCGGGCCGGGCTGGACACGCTGTTGGAGCAGGCCGAAACCCTGGGCGATATGAAGGTGGTGGTCTGGTACGACCAGGAAGTGCCCCAGGAGGACGACTTCTTCCGCGACCTCTTCGCCCCCAGCGCGCCCGAGGCCGAGGAAGCCCAGGCCCTCGAGCGCGCCCGTAAGGCCCTCAGGGCCCTCAAGACCGGCGAGGCCCCGCCCAGCCTGCGCCAGGCCCGCTTTTTCGCCACCGCCATGAGCCCGGCCTCGGGCCGGGTGATGGTGCGCGACTGGCAGACGGGTTCGCTCGAGGGCTTCATTCTGGCCGTAGAGGCCTGGTTCGACCACCTTTCCATCGTGCGTAAGGGCGGCGACAAGCCCGCCAACCTTCCGGGCCTGAACCGGCTCCTCTTGAACCTCCAGCGCCCCAAGGCCCCCGAGCAAAAGCTCGACGACTACATCAAGCCCATCAAAACCCTGCAACTCCCCCTCTGGCGGGCCGCCCTGAACCCCAGCCTACCCATCCCCTACGCGGCCCTTGCCCGCATCATGGAATCCCACACCGCCGAGGTCATGACCGGGGCCTTTACCGAGGCCCTGAACGCCCAGAAGTCCGACACCGCCGCCCTGGGGCGCATCTACGCTCGCATGGGGCTTTTGAAGGCCTACCACATTCGCAAAGGAGGGAAGATGAACATGGCTTTAGACCCCAACCACCCCAGCCCGGCCTACCACTGTGGCCGCCTGATGTGCCTGCTGGCCCAGATCCAGGAGGCTTCCAGCGAAGCCGATATCAACGCCGGCGTGGTGCAGCGCTACTACGGCGCGGCCAGCAGCACGCCGGCGCTGGTGCTGGGCCGCCTGACCCGGCTCTCGCAGCACCACCTGAGCAAAATGGCCAAGGACGCCCCCGGCCTGGCCTACTGGTTCAACAGCCAGCTTGCCCAGGTCTGGAGCACCCTGGGGCCCAGCCTCCCGCGCACCCTGAGCTTGGAGGAGCAGAGCCTTTTTGCCCTGGGCTACTACCAGCAACTTGCCGAAAGCCGCAAGGGCAAGCAGGAAAGCGAAACCCCATCCGCATAAAACCACGCGTGAGCTTGAAAGGAGAGGTATATGTCCCAACCCATCCAGAACCGCTACGAGTTTCTGCTCTTCTTCGACGTGCAGGACGGCAACCCCAACGGCGACCCCGACTCCGGCAACGCCCCGCGTGTAGACCCCGAGGACGGGCACGGCCTGGTGAGCGACGTGGCCCTCAAGCGCCGCATTCGCAACTATGCCCAGGCCGCCGGGGCGAACATTTTTGTGCAGCACGGCACCAACCTGAACCGCCCCATCTTCGAGGCCCACGAAAAAACCGGCGGCTTTACCGGAACCAAAACCAAAGACAAAGTGGAGGCCGCCCGCCGGTGGATGTGCGAGCAGTTCTTCGACGTGCGTACCTTTGGAGCAGTGATGAGCACCGGAGCCAACGCCGGACAGGTGCGGGGGCCGGTGCAGATCACCTTTGCCCGCAGCCTCGACCCCATCTTTCCCGCCGAGTTCAACATCACCCGTGGTGCGGTGGCCGAGGACGTGAAAAACGCCAAAACCCTGGCCGATTACGAAAAATGGGAGCAAGAGCAGCCCGAGGACAAGCTCCGCACCATGGGCCGCAAAAGCCAGGTCTCGTATGGCCTGTACCAGGCCAAGGGCTTCGTCAGCGCCCACCTGGCCCAGGGCACCGGCTTTAGCCAGGCCGACCTGAAGCTGTTGGTGGAAGCCCTGATGAACATGTTCGAACACGACCGCAGCGCCTCCAAGGGCCACATGGCCACCCGCCGCCTGTATCTGTTCCAGCACGTGGGCACCGACCCCCACAACGCCGAGCAAAACAAACGCCAGGCCATGCTGGGCTGCGCCCCCGCGCACCGCCTGCTCGACCTGGGCCAGGTGGTCTCGGTGCGTCTGCTGGACCAAAGCAAGCCCCCCCGCCGCTTTGCCGACTACGAGGTGAAGGCCGACTCCGCCCGGCTGCCCAAAGGCGTGCGGATGCTGGAGCTGGACGCCTGGGACGAGGCCCGCTTCGACCGCTGGATGGGAGGGGCCGATGCCTAGGAAAATCACCACTTCACCCCCCCAGCTAAAAGCGCCGGAGCTAACCACCTGGACGCTCAAACTGAGAACCATTACCCCCATGTTCGGCGGCAGCGCCACCCCGCGCGAGGTAGACCCCAACAACCCGGTACGCGCCGCCAGCGTGCGGGGGCACCTGCGCTTCTGGTGGCGGGCTACGGCGGGGGCGCAGTATGCCAGTGCGGAAGAGTTGTTCAGGGCGGAGGAGGAGATTTGGGGTAGTGCCGAGAATTACGGAAAAGTGGCCCTGCGGGTTCTGGAGCCCGTCTCAAGCAAAACGGTCAAACCCTCCGGGCTCGTAGAAGGTAAAGGTACCGCAAAAACCGGTCCGATGGAGCGCTTCTTTCTCCATCCATTCAACGAAAACAAAAAAAAGGGTTTGCCAGAAGCCGATGGATTATTGTCGGTGGAGTTTACCCTCGAGCTTACCCATGCCGTTTTCGAAACCGAGGCAGAGCACCTGCGCCGCGCCGTTCGGGCCTGGATCGCCTTCGGCGGCATTGGGGCCAGAACCCGGCGCGGGGTGGGGGCGCTCGAGGTAACCCAAGACCTCAAAGACTGGCTGCCCGCCACCCCCGACCAGCTCAAAACTTTGTTTACTACATCCAGAAGCACAAACCAAGAGCACACGTTGCTGGCGGGTGCGGTGATTTGTTTGGGTAAACCGCAAAAGCCAAACCATGCAGACCAGTACAAAGGGCACTCAGCCTGGCAGGAGCTGGGGCGCTTTTGGGCGCGCTTCCGGAAAGGGCACTACCTGGAAGACCCCGAGACAGGGGAAACCATGGCCTACACCCCAATGGCCGGGGGTAAATGGCGCGACCACAAGACCCTGTTAGCCTTGCGACCCAAGCAAGAGCGCATTGCTCTGGCCAAGCCCTTTTACGGCCTGCCCATTGAGTACCAGGACTTTGGCAGAAGCTTTAGCGGGACCCTCGAGGCGGTTCACTCCGGTGGCAGGCGTATGGCCTCGCCGGTTATTTTGAAGCCCATTGCTTTTACGGATGGCAGCATTCGGCCAGCCGTCATCATCCTTAATGCCCCCGCCCCCACACGAATCAGGGTCAATGGAGAAGAACTCGCTTTGCAGGTTCCTGACAACGACCCTGTGCTGGATGCGCTCGAGGCCGATGAGCCCCTCGAGGCTGTTCATAAGGCCGCCCAGCTTCAGGGCTTCACCCAGGAGGTGTGCCTATGACCTACCTTCTCGCCATCTCCATCGGCCCCGTGCAGGACTTTATCGCCGCCGCCCGCCGCACCGCCGACCTGTACGCAGGTTCGCAGATATTGCAGGAGCTGAGCAAGCACGCCGCGCAGTTTCTCCATTCAAAGGGAGCAGAGCTCATCTTCCCAGCCGACCCGAACGCCGACGGGGCCAACAAGATCCTGGCCAAGGTGAGCGCAGACCCCAAGCAGCTTGCCGAGGAGGCGAAAAAGGCGGTTCAGGAGAGGCTCGAGCAAATCTGGAACGATACCATCAGCAAGCTCTCGGGCACGCATCGAGACTCGATTGACCAAGTGAGGGTCAAAGAACAGCTTGGGAGTTTCCTCGAGTTCTACGCTGCCTGGGTGCCTTTGCAGAAATACCCCGAAAGCCGCCAGGCTGTGGAGCGACTGCTGGCAGGCCGCAAGGCTTTGCGGGACTTTGCGCCCACCCAGCAACACGACGATGGCGTGCCCAAGTCGACCCTGGACCCTTCGCGGGCAGCTGTTATTGACCCCCGGAAGTGGGGCGGCGCTACAGTGCGGCTGAGGAGCGGTTCCCATCGCCCACTCCGCATCAAACCCACAGAGTTTCTGGACGCGGTTTCGCTTCTAAAGCGCTGCTACGGGGCGTTGAAATCTGATGTGGTGGTGGACACCCGCACCATGGCCCGGCGGGCCATCAACCCCGAAGCCATGCCGGATGAGCGCTGGGGCGAGGATGACGACCATATCCAGGAGCCCCAGCCCTACTTTGCCATCCTGGTAGCCGACGGTGACCGCATGGGCGACCTGATCAGCCGCCAGGACGACCCCGAGGCCCACCGCAGCCTCTCGAAAACCCTGGATGACTTTGCCAGGGAAGCCTGCAACATTGTTCGCAAATACAAGGGCTTTATGGTCTATTCGGGCGGGGACGATGTGCTGGCCTTCCTGCCGGTGAATCAGGCGGTAGCCTGCGCCCAGGCGCTCTCGGAGGAGTTTCGCCGCCGGGTCAAGGGCACCCTTTCCGCAGGGGTTGCCATTGTTCACTACCGCGAGCCGCTATCCATTTCCCTGCAAAATGCCCGCGACGCAGAAAAAGCTGCCAAGAATGGCGGGCGCAATGCGCTGTCGGTAGCCCTGCACACTCGAGGGGGCGCACCCATCCAGGTGGTGCAACACTGGGACGCCCTGAGCTGGGATGAGTTGCTTAAGGCATACAAGGCACGCCAGATCACCCGTGGCTTTGCCCACGAACTGCGGGATCTGGTGCGGGAGTGGCAGGACGATATGCGGGCCGATTACCTGCACAAGGAAGCCCTGCGGGTTCTGGCCCGCAAAGAGTCCCGCGACCTGAAAATCCCCGCGCCTACCAGCGACACACCAACTTATCGAGGCGCTTTGCTTCGCTTCGTGGATCAACTCATCATCGCCCGCTTTCTGAGCGGCATTCGGGAGGAAGCGCATGCCGGAACGAGTGCTTGAAATCCACGCCCTGAGCCCCCTGCTGTTCCGCGATGGCCGGCCCTTCAGCGCCGCCGACGGCACCGAGACCGCCGCCCGGAGCCTGAACCTGCCCTTGCCCAGTACCGTGGCGGGTTTTGTGCGTACCCAGGTAGGGCTGGCCGAGGGCAAGGGGTTTAGCCAGGAGCAACTGCAAAATCTGCATGGCCTTCAGGTGTGCGGGCCGCTGCTGGCTCGAGGCAACCAGGTATTGCTCCCCGCCCCCCGCGATGCGATGGTTTACCGGGGTGCTGACGGCAGCCCTCACGTGATGAAGCTGCTGCCCTTCAGCCCCCCGGATGGAGCGGGCTGTGACCTGCCGAAGGGCCTTTTGCCCCTGCAGGTCACTCAGGACGTGAAGCCCGAATCGGGTTATAACTTCTGGACGGCCCGCGACATGGAGCGCTGGCTATTGGATGAAACCTTAGTGCCCGAAAACATCTCCGGTCTGCCCACCGAGACCCGTGTGCACGTGGGGATGGATCGGGAAAAGGGCAAGGCCCAGGAAGGCCAGCTTTTTAGCGTGGCCTACCGCCCGCTGGAGATGGGCAGCGGCCCCGACGACTACCAGACCGCCAGCCTGCGGGTGCGGCTCTCGCTGCCCAACGGACAGACCCCGGCCCCCACCGGCCACCTGGGGGGTGAGCGCCGTCCGGTAGCGGTGGAGGTAAAGCCGGGCCTTTCGGATTACTGGTTCGACTGCCCGGAGTCTATCAAAAAGCGCTTTGCCGAGCTGGGCAAGGGGGCAAGGGTGCGCCTGGTGCTGGCCACCCCGGCCCTGTTTGAGCATGGCTGGAAGCCCGGTTGGATTGAAAAGTCTGACACGGGCGAACTGCACCTGCCGCGCGGGCTGGCCAGGGTACGGCTCAAGCTGGTTTCGGCGGCGGTGGGGCGGCGTGAGCCGGTGAGTGGGTGGAATCTGCGGCAAAACCAGCCCAAGCGGGTGCGCTGGATGGCGCCCGCGGGCAGCGTGTACTTCTTCGAGGTGGAGGACGGTAACCCAGCCGACCTGCTGGAAAGCTGGCTACGGCCCATTAGCGACAACGAACAAGACCGCAAGGACGGCTTTGGACTGGCCCTATGGGGAGTGTGGTAAACATGAACGCAAAGATGATTTTCTGGCAGGCCCTTACGCCGGTACACCCCGGCACCGGGCAGGACAGCAGCAGCGTGATTGACCTTCCGGTAGCCCGCGAGGCTGCTACCGGCTTCCCGGTGATTCCGGCCAGCAGCCTGAAGGGGGTGCTGCGGGATGGGCGCGGCCTCGAGAAGAACGACGAGAGCGAGGACGCTACGGTTGCAAGGCGGGTTTTTGGATATGCCGGAAAGAAGAAGAAAAGCGACTCCGAAGAGGAGGAAGACATCAGCCAGGCTGCCGAGCTGACCCTGACCGACGCGCGGGTGCTGTTTCTGCCGGTGCGCTCATATGCGGGCACCTTTGCCTTCCTGACCTGCCCGCTGGTGCTCGAGCGGCTCCAGCGCGACCAGAAGGCACTGGAGTGTGATCAGAAGGCTTTGGATTGTTCAAAGTTCGAAGCTACTATTCCAAATCTGGGGCAGACGGAAGCCCTGCTGCCGCAGAACACCCAAATTGTGCATGGTGACAAGGTGATCCTCGAGGACATAGACCTCGAGGCCAAAGTTGGAACTGCCGATGCCCTGGTGCAGGAGCTTGGCCAACTGGTGTTCGGCGAGGAGTCGGGCTACTTTGTCGAGCGCTTTGCCCTGGTGTCGAACGACGTATTTGCCTACTTCAGCGAGATGGGCATGGAGATTATCGCACGGGTCAAACTGGATTCGGACTCAAAAACAGTGGTGCGCGGTGGCCTCTGGTACGAGGAAGCCATCCCCGCCGAGACGGTCTTCTCGAGCTTCGCTATTGGCAAGGATGGCTTTGAAGAACTCAACCGGCCCTACCTCCAGATAGGCGGCCAGGCCAGCGTGGGGCGGGGGCTGTTGCGGCGGCTGGGGGGTGGGGTGTGAAATTCGAGACCCGCGCTCAGGCAGATATGAAAAAAGCCCTCGAGCTGGTTAGCAGCCTCGAGGGTGAAAACGAAGAGGTCAAGAACATCTATGGTGGCCTGTGCCACAACTTTCCTATCCTGGTGCGGCAGAGCGGACTGTGTCAGGCGCTGGCTTTTAGCGCAGACAAGGCCAAAGCCAAAGAAAGGCCGAGTAAGGAAGAAAAAGCCCGGAGCAAGGCTCATCAGTTGCTTCTAAAGCATGTGGGCGAGATTTTGGGTGTGAAAAACCCCCTCGAGGCCGTTCAGCAGACAGATGCCATCGGCTACATGCACCAGACCCGCCGGGTGCTTTCGACCTGGGTCTACTTCAAGCGCTTTGCCGCCAGCGTGCTGGGCGTGCATACCGGAGGGCGCGATGAGGGCTAGTAGACTTAACCTTCCCCCGCCCCCCCACGCCGGGCTGGCCCTTCAGCGCTACTTGAAGCAGCATGACGATGAAAACGCTTCGGCACGAGAACTCCTGACCCACATTGCTAACTGTCAGGTTTCTTCTGTGTACCGCACAGCCTTCGAGCGCTGGAAGGCAACCCTGAAGGGCGCAATCTGGCTCGAGGCCACCACCCGCACCCCGCTGGCCATCGGGCTAGGCAATGCTAGCCCAATCGAAAACGGCCTGGCCCTGCACCACACCTACGGCACCCCCTACCTGCCGGGCAGCGCCCTGAAGGGACTGCTGCGCCGGGTGGCTGGTCGCTATGGGCTTACCGAGCGGGAAAAAGCGGTGCTGCTGGGCGAAGTCCCCGACCCCAAGCGAGAAATCCAGGGCAACGCGGCCTACCTGGTTTACTGGGACGGCTGGTTAGACCCCGCTAGCAGCGTACCCTTCCAGCCGGACGTGATTACCGTGCACCATCAGAACTACTACGGCAGCAAGGGTGAAGTCTGGCCCACCGACTTCGACGACCCCAATCCGGTGGCGTTTTTGTCGGTGAAGCCGGGGGTGAAGTTCTGTATTCCCATCTCCTGCCCCGCCGAGGGCGCTGAGGACTGGCCCTACAAGGCTGCCGAGATGCTGGGGTGGGGCCTGGAAAACCTTGGCCTGGGGAGTAAGACCAATGCGGGGTATGGGTATTTTAGTGACTTCAAGATTATAGTCCCTGAGAGACCAAAGTCGCTAAAGGAGCATGTAGCTGAAGCCGAAAAGCAAACTCGAGAAGTTCTGGATCAGGCCAAAGATGCCCCCTCACTTTCCAAAATTGACGACTATCTCCCCAAGCTTGAGGGTTTAGAACCTGCCGTGAGGAGGTCAAGTCTCGAGGCCATAAAGGCTCACCTGGAAGCCATGAAGCGCTGGGATATAACAAAGAGCCGCTGCCAGAAAATTCAAACCCTACTGGAGGAGTGATGCAGAAAATAGTCTCCATACTCGGTCTGGGTCGGTTTGATAAAGAGGAAAAAAAGTACTATTACGAAAAGGTTCGTTACTTTTGGGAAGAGCGTCCCGTAGTCGAAACCGCCTTGATTCAAGAGGTGTGGAATGCCTGGTTCCCGCAGGCACAAATGTTGATTCTGGCTACGAAAGAGGCCAAGAAAGAGCGAAAAGACGACCTGGAGCGCCACCCACACTGGATTGTAGAGGACATCCCAGACGGCAAGAATGAGGCCGAGTTCTGGCAAATCTACCAGAAGGTAGTCTCAAAACTCGATCAAGGCGACGAGCTGATACTGGACATCACCCATGGTTTCCGCTCCCTGCCTATCCTCACCCTGCTGGCGGCCAGCTTTTTTCGCTCTGCCAAAGGGGTGACCATCAAGCACGTACTGTATGGGGCTAACGAGGCCAAGACTGAGGATAAAACCCCAGTGTTCGATCTTTCGCCCTTTCTTACGATGCTGGACTGGGCAAGCGCTGCAGAGCGGTTCTTAGAAATTGGGGATACAAGCAAATTCCACCAACTTACGGTCAGAAACAACATACCGCATTCCCTGAAGCAGGGAGTCGAAGAGCTCAAGAACCTTTCATATGCAGTGGCCGCCAACCGAACATTTCTTGCAGGCGATCATGCATCGAAGGCATCCTGTATTGACCAAGAAGTTCAAGAATGGGACAAGGAGTTTGGGCCAATTAAGCTACTCCTGCCCAAAATCAAGGAAGTATTGTCGGATTTGTCAATTCGGCAAGACATGCGACTAGAAGAGCTGCTCCAGCAGCTTTTCGGGCAGATTAATTGGTATTCTAATCATGGTTACTACGAAAAGGCAATTGGATTAGCGAGGGAATGGTTCATTACATTCGTGCAGTATAAGTGTGTTGAATACGGCGAAATCAAGGAGCCAGACATCCTAGATATGAAAGATGAAGTCAGATCGCGCTGGGATGGGGCAATAGGACGAATCGGTCCAAACTTGATGCGAGACAGGGAGAAGCTTGAACAGCAAGTGCGAAGCGTCTTTGGAGAAAGGTTTGAGTTTACCGATGAATGGAAGGGTCTTTTCGGTGTCTGGCAAGAGCTCAAAGACGTTCGCAACGACCTTTTGCATTTTGGCTTCCGTTCCAAGCCCAAAGCGCCTAATGAGGTTAAATCGGCGGTAAGTAAGTGCCTGATTGACCTTAGGGAAGAAGTTAAGAAAATGGGCCTCGAGCTTCCGGAGGTTTCGTGAGCAACGTTATTCTCACCACCGTAGGTACCAGCCTGCTTTTCAATGCCCGCCGCGATAATCTTCTGCAGGACAGTGATATTCTGGCCTATATAAAGCAAGACCCCGTAAAGGCTAGCGCCGAGACCAACTCGCTCACGCGCGTTTTGCACAAGGGCGACGAAATCGTGTTGCTGCACAGCGATACCGAGGAAGGCGCACGGGCCGCCGAGCTTCTGGAACAGTACTGGCAACAACAGGGTGTGCCCTGCAGCCGGGTGCGCATTCCCGGCCTAGCCTACGAGGCCCAGGGGTTTGTGGACTACGGCCTTAAGAACTTTGTGCGTACCCTGGCCGGTGAGATCCGCAAGGCTGCCAAGGCCCAGAAAGACGTGATCATCAACGCCACGGGTGGTTTCAAGGCCGAGATTTCCTACGCCACCGTGCTGGGCCTGGTGTTTAAGGTGCCGGTCTGCTACATCCACGACCAGTTTAAAGAGATTGTTACCCTTCCCCCTACGCCTATTAGCTGGGACAACAGCCTGTTTGTCTGGTACAGAGACTTTTTCGACTGGCTGAGCGAGGGCGAAGGGGGCGTGCGCCCCAAGGCCGAGGTTGAGCCCAGGATGGCGCCCTTGCCCGAAGAAGCCCAGGTGTTGCTCGAGACCTTTGAGCTAGACGGCAAGCCGTACATGGGGCTATCGCCACTGGGCGATGCCTACCTCGAGGCCTTCCAGACCGAGTTTGAACAGGCCCAGAGCGTTCCGGTGTACTTTTCTCCCAAAGCACAGGCCACCTGGGACAGCCTCGAGCCCGCCGCACAGGAGCGCTACCAAAAGCTACTCCAGCGCCTGCGCCTGCCCAACCGTGCGGCCAACAGCGAACTCAAAAGTGGTGGGGGCGACGCTTTGGGCTACCCCAAGGGGCACGTGGACGAGCGGCTTTTCTACGCCGAGCGCGATGGGAGGCTCTATGTGTTCGCCCTCACCCGGCACGGCCCCGAGTACGAGCGCATGTGCCGGGAGGGCTTTAGCTGGCGCGATCACAAACCCGAAGACTTTACCCCCTGGGAGGGCTAAATGGACGACCTGGACGACCTGTTGCCCGAGGCCGCCCTGGCCCCGCCCGAAACCCAGGAACCACTGCCCATCAGCGCCCTGGCCCAGTACACCTACTGCCCCCGGCGGGCGGCTTTGATTCTGCTCGAGGGCGAGTGGCAGGACAACGAGTTCACCCTGCGCGGCGCCCGCGCCCACGAGCAGGCCGACCTGCCCGAGGGCCTGCTGCGCGAGGGGGTCTGGGTGGAGCGGGCTTTGCCGCTGTGGTCGGAGCGGCTGGGGCTATCGGGCCGGGCCGATGTGGTGGAGTTGGTGGAGGGGGCTCCGTATCCGGTGGAGTACAAGGTGGGCCAGCGCTGGCCCAAGGAGCTGGCCCGACAGGCCGCCGAGATTCAGCTCTGCGCCCAGGCTTTGTGCCTGGAGGAGATGTTCGGCCAGAGCGTGCCGGAAGGTGCTTTGTTCAGCAAAGCCAGCCGACGCCGACGGGTAGTGCACTTCACCCCCGAGCTCAGGGCCGCCACCCTGGCCGCCCTGAGCGGTCTTAGAAAGCTCCTGCAGGAAGAGCGCCTGCCCCCACCCGCCGCCGATGAGCGCTGCCGCCACTGCTCGCTGATGGCGGTTTGTATGCCGTACGTGCCCCAGGCCCTGGCCGAGTGGCAAGCCCAGCAACCATGACCGGCGAACTCCTGAACACGCTCTATGTGCAGACCCAAGGGGTGTACCTGCGCCTCGAGGGCGACACCTTACGCATCCAGCACGAGGACGTTACCCTGCGCAACGTGCCCCTGCACCACCTGGGTGGCGTAGCGGTGTTTGGCAACGTGCTCATCTCGCCTTTTTTGCTGCACCGCTGCGCCGAAGAGGGCCTCGAGGTGGCCTGGTTTAGCGAGTCGGGGCGCTTCCAGGGCCGCCTGTCGGGGCCGGTTTCGGGGAATGTGCTTTTGCGGCGGGCCCAGCACAAAGCCCTCGACAACCCCTCCAGCACCCTGTACCTGGCCGGGCGCTTTGTGGAGGCCAAGCTCAAAAACAGCCGTCTGGTGCTTCAGCGGGCGGTGCGCGAGCGGGGCGAGACCGAGGCCCTGGCCCTGGCCATCGCCGAGCACGAGGCCGCATTGCGGATGCTGCCCCAGGCCCGCTCGGTGGACGAGGTGCGGGGCCTCGAGGGCCAGGCGGCCAGCGCCTACTTTGCCGCCTTTGGCGACCTGTTGCTCTCGGGCGAGTTTCGCTTCGACGGGCGCAACAAGCGGCCCCCGCGCGACCCGGTCAACGCCCTTCTGGGCTACATCTACGCCCTGCTGGTAACGCAGTGCACGGCTGCTTTGGAGGGGGTGGGCCTCGACCCGCAGATGGGCTTTTTGCACGCCCTGCGCCCAGGCCGCAACGCCCTGGCCCTGGACTTGATGGAAGAGTTCCGGGCCTGGTGGGCCGACCGGCTGGCCCTTTCGCTTTTGAACCGCAAGCAACTCACCCCCAAGCACTTCAAGGAGCGCCCTGGTGGCGCGGTGCTGCTGGATGAGGAGGGCCGCAAAGCGGTAATTGTGGCCTTTCAGAGCCGTCGCCAGGAGACGGTACAGCACCCCTTGTTCAAGGAACCTGTGCCGGTGGGCCTGCTGCCGCATGTGCAGGCCCGCCTGCTGGCCCGCTATTTGCGGGGCGACCTGCCCGAATATGCGCCTTTTGTGGGGAGGTAAGGCATGGATCGGCTGGATATTCTGGTCACCTACGACGTCAACGTTACCTCCGAAGACGGCCAGACCCGGCTTGTGCGGGTGGCCAAAGTGTGCAAAAACTACGGCCAGCGGGTGCAGATGTCGGTGTTTGAATGTCGGGTGACGCGGGCGCAGCTCGAGGAAATGGAGGCCAAACTTCTGAAAATCATCGAGCCGGACAAAGACAGCCTGCGAATCTACACCCTGTTGGGTGGCCGAGACCGCTGCCTGCGAGTCCACGGCCAGGACAGGTACACCGATTTTGACGACCCCTTGGTGGTTTGAACCACCGGGCACTTGCTCTATTTGCCGAGGGCCTGTAGCCCCTGGCTGCGCGAACCCCAAGCAAGTGCCAAAACCCAGGGGGGTTCGCGCAAGCCGAGAAATCGGCTAGGGGACATTGAAAACCCGTTTCCCCCCCCACCCTCCGCCACCCTGCGTCGGAACCCCTTTTGGGGAGGTTCGCGCAAAACCCCCCTTGAGCCCTGTCCAGCACGCACGCTAAAATGGGGCTGTTGCACTCGGGCGAAAGCTCGAGTGAGGATTGAAACGACGTGGTTGGAAAAACGCCGCTCCTTCCCGGAAAGGTTGCACTCGGGCGAAAGCTCGAGTGAGGATTGAAACCCGGCGGTGGACCAGGATGTACTCCTCCCGCTCAGGTTGCACTCGGGCGAAAGCTCGAGTGAGGATTGAAACGGGATGACCGTTTCTGGGGTTCTTACTTCTGGAATTCTGTTGCACTCGGGCGAAAGCTCGAGTGAGGATTGAAACTGGAGCCCTGGGAGGGAGTGGCAAAAACCTACGTTGCACTCGGGCGAAAGCTCGAGTGAGGATTGAAACGCGCTGGCCGCAGCGCTCGCACTCCCAGACCCGTCGTTGCACTCGGGCGAAAGCTCGAGTGAGGATTGAAACGCAGTGATCAAGCACTGGGCGGGGGACGAGGTGGCCAGTTGCACTCGGGCGAAAGCTCGAGTGAGGATTGAAACGATCACTATGCGCCGACCCGGCCCAAACCAGCCCTCGTTGCACTCGGGCGAAAGCTCGAGTGAGGATTGAAACTGGGGTTGTTTCTGACCCCTAGGGTGATTGCTTCCCGTTGCACTCGGGCGAAAGCTCGAGTGAGGATTGAAACCGGTCCATTTACAGGTTTCATTATTTGTTCAACCGGTTGCACTCGGGCGAAAGCTCGAGTGAGGATTGAAACTTTCCGCTTGCGCTCCAAGCGGAAGCGGCTTGAGCGGTTGCACTCGGGCGAAAGCTCGAGTGAGGATTGAAACAACCCGTCAGCGGCATAAATCCCCACATCTATTACGCGTTGCACTCGGGCGAAAGCTCGAGTGAGGATTGAAACCACCAAGAATGGAAACCAGTAGGTGCGGCTTGCAGTCGTTGCACTCGGGCGAAAGCTCGAGTGAGGATTGAAACTCAATCAGTTGGTGTAAGTCCATCGTGCTGGTGATGTTGCACTCGGGCGAAAGCTCGAGTGAGGATTGAAACTGCTTATGCTACTTTGGTATTGAATCCGGCTTTTTGTTGCACTCGGGCGAAAGCTCGAGTGAGGATTGAAACTACGTCGTTCAGAACGGCATAAATCGGTGTGACAGTTGCACTCGGGCGAAAGCTCGAGTGAGGATTGAAACCACAGGGATAGCCGCTGAAGCCCCAGGAGCCCCTGTTGCACTCGGGCGAAAGCTCGAGTGAGGATTGAAACCACCACCTCCCCCGCCGGCGCGCCCAGGCTGCGGTCGGTTGCACTCGGGCGAAAGCTCGAGTGAGGATTGAAACCCGATGGCCTCCTTTCACCTGGCCTCCTTAGCGTTGCACTCGGGCGAAAGCTCGAGTGAGGATTGAAACGGATAACTTTGAGCGCCAGGTGCTCGAGCCTTTTGCGTTGCACTCGGGCGAAAGCTCGAGTGAGGATTGAAACTCGATCATGCACAGCACCGCATTCGCATGTCCAAACGTTGCACTCGGGCGAAAGCTCGAGTGAGGATTGAAACATCAGCGCGTTTTCGAGGCTGGGGCAGGCCCTCGAGTTGCACTCGGGCGAAAGCTCGAGTGAGGATTGAAACCCGTTGGGCTAATTCATTGGTCGTCTCCCCTCGTTGCACTCGGGCGAAAGCTCGAGTGAGGATTGAAACGGGATTTTCCCATGTTGCCTGTGGGGTAAGGCTAGGTTGCACTCGGGCGAAAGCTCGAGTGAGGATTGAAACAAAAGTGTGATTTAGAGGGATCGAAAGTAGTTTCAGTTGCACTCGGGCGAAAGCTCGAGTGAGGATTGAAACTGCGGTACGCTCTCGGCGGCGACACGAGTTCCCCGTTGCACTCGGGCGAAAGCTCGAGTGAGGATTGAAACATCCGGGGGAAGGAGGAAATATGACGTACTACATCAGTTGCACTCGGGCGAAAGCTCGAGTGAGGATTGAAACTACGAAAGCTTTCTTGTGCGTGGTATTCTCGATGTGTTGCACTCGGGCGAAAGCTCGAGTGAGGATTGAAACCACATGTAGAACTTTTTGGGTCGCTCCCCGTGGGTTGCACTCGGGCGAAAGCTCGAGTGAGGATTGAAACCTCCCAGCTCCCCCCGGCTCTTTGTGTACTCTCGGTTGCACTCGGGCGAAAGCTCGAGTGAGGATTGAAACTTTAGCCCGGGCCCCAGGTTGCGCTCGGGCGAAAGGTTGCACTCGGGCGAAAGCTCGAGTGAGGATTGAAACGGTAAACCCCGAGGCCGCGTAGATATGGCTGACGTGAGTTGCACTCGGGCGAAAGCTCGAGTGAGGATTGAAACGCTCGAGCTTGGTTCCCGAGGCAAATGCCTGAGGTTGCACTCGGGCGAAAGCTCGAGTGAGGATTGAAACATTGCCATTTTGAATGGGATCAAGAGCAACTGGCAAGGTTGCACTCGGGCGAAAGCTCGAGTGAGGATTGAAACACCAGGATTATTTCTATGTTGGTGTTATCGTCCAGGTTGCACTCGGGCGAAAGCTCGAGTGAGGATTGAAACTTCCAGGACGACCATCAACGCCCCGGACTCGAGTTGCACTCGGGCGAAAGCTCGAGTGAGGATTGAAACTTGCAGGGCGAACTTGTTCCACAGGTTGTCCCGCCGGGTTGCACTCGGGCGAAAGCTCGAGTGAGGATTGAAACGAGCGGTCCCCATTGCCGTCCAAAGAGCGGCCACCGGTTGCACTCGGGCGAAAGCTCGAGTGAGGATTGAAACTCTACAGCGTGCCTACCAATTATCTTTTCCCCAGGTTGCACTCGGGCGAAAGCTCGAGTGAGGATTGAAACCAGGCCGCGGCGGGCAATGACCTCGAGGGCATACCGTTGCACTCGGGCGAAAGCTCGAGTGAGGATTGAAACCTGCGGTAGGGCTTTGCCGGGTTGGGCCATTGATCGTTGCACTCGGGCGAAAGCTCGAGTGAGGATTGAAACTGACTTAATTAATTTGGAGCCGAAGGTCGGATTTGAACCGACGACCGCTCGATTACGAATCGAGTGCTCTACCGCTGAGCTACTTCGGCATACTGCCGCAGATGGTTATTCTAGCGGCTCTTTCTGACTACAGCAAGCGTGGTAGGATGCCCGTAATGCGTAAGGATGGTCGGGCGCCCAATGATTTACGCCCTCTCGCAATACGAACCGGTTATGTGAACTATGCCGAGGGCTCGGCCTTGGTGGAGCTGGGCAACACCCGGGTGTTGGTCAATGTTTCTCTTATGGATGGCGTACCGCGCCATGTTTCAGGCCGGGAAGGGTGGCTGATGGCCGAGTATAACCTGCTGCCGCGCTCAACCAAGGAGCGCAAGGAGCGCGAGCGGCAAAAGCTGTCCGGACGTACCGCCGAGATCCAGCGTTTTCTGGGGCGGGCCTTCCGGGCGGCCTTAGACCTTAGCCTGCTGCCTAACAAAACCATCGTGATTGATGCCGATGTCATCCAAGCCGATGGGGGGACTCGAGTCGCCTCGCTGCTGGGGGGATATGCCGCTTTACACCTGGCGATGGATCGGCTGGTCAACCTGGGCAAGATCGACGAGTGGCCGCTGAGTGAATTTGCCGCGGTGAGCGTGGGCTGGACCGGCAAGGATGAGCTGCTTTTAGACCTCTCGCAAGCTGAGGACGAAGCGGCCTGGGCAGATCTGACCGTGGTTGCGACCAGCGAGGGAAACATCATCGAGGTTCACGGGGCAGGGGAGGGGCACTCTATCCCCAAGGGGGTCTACCTGCGCATGCTCGAGCTGGGCCTGGAAACCGTCCCCAAGCTGGTACGCCTGACCCACAGCCAGCTTCGGGCTGGGGTGTCCTAGCGCAGCGGCTCGAGCACCTGCCGCTGTTGTACGGGGAAGTCTTTCATCCGCATCGGCAGGTATTCCACCCGCGCCCAGAGCGGCAGCAGGTTGGCATACTGGCTGGAAAGCAGGTTGCCCGACTGGCCCATCGGGTGGATGAAGAGGGAGTTCTCGAGGTTGGAGAAGTCCAGGATTTCACGGTACGAGGAGCCCACGTTCATGCGGAAGGTGGCGGGGTCGTAGGCGGCCCGATTCACCGTATAGCGATCCCCGCCGTAGGGCACATACCGGTCTGAGAGTCGGGCCAGGGGGGTATGGGTGAGCACCTGGTGCAAGAAGGTGGCTGGGTGCAGGTCGCCCCAACGGGGGATATTGGGCCCCAGGCGGTCGAGGGCTTTTTCTAGGGCCAGTGCAGCGTACTCGAGGCAGGTCTGGGTGGTGTCGGTAACCGCGCAGTTGGGATCCCCGTTCTTCATGGCGGCCAGCAGGTAGCGCGGCTCCTCCCAAAATTCCTGGCCAACTTCCTTGGCCGGAAGCCTCGAGAGCTCGGTGTACCAGGCCTCGAAAACCGAAGGCTCCTGGCTATCGGCTCGAGCCACCCCATCCCAGGCCAGCAGCCGCGCCTTCCAGGTCTGGGCCTGGGATGAAACCGGGTTTAGGGCCTGTAAAACCGGCTTGAAATCGCGGAACAGCAGGGTGGTGAAATCGGCCTGCATGCTCTCCATATCGGCCAGGGAGAGCCGGTCCTTGGCCAGGATCATCTGCCGGATGCGCTCAGCCCGGTAGGGCTCCTCCCACTCGAGGCTGATCAGATAGGGGTAGTTGGGAGGGGGGACTTTGTTGTTGGCGGTGACGATGAAGCCCTCCTTGGGGTTGTAGACCTGCGGCCAATCCTTCTGGGGCAGGTATCCCTGCCAGTCCCAGTCTCCATTGCCGGGCATGGGGTTCATGCCATCGTCCCCCGGCTTGCGGATGGGAAAGCGGCCGGGGGCCATGTAGCCAATGTTGCCATCTACATCGGCATATACGAAATTCTGGCTGGGGGCGTTGTAGCTGGCCAGGGCGGTTTTGAACTGATCCCAGTTCTGGGCTCGAGCAATCCCCAAAAACGCCTGCATGGTGCCGTCGGTGGGATCAAGGGCGGTCCAGCGCAGCGAGAGCGGGGCGGCGCCGGGGTTCTTCACCACATCGTTGATCACCGGCCCATAGCGGCTCTCCCGCACCTTGAGGGTTACGTCGGGCTCCCCTTTAACCTTGATCACCTCGGTGCGAACCCTCCAGGGCTCGATGCGCCCCTGGTAGCGGTAACCGTTGCCCACGTCGTCCATCACATACAAATCCTGCACATCGGCCCCGACCGTGGTCACGCCCCACCCGATGCGCTCGTTCCGCCCGATGACCACCGCCGGAAGCCCCGGAAACGAAGCACCGATGGCTTTGTAGCCGGGTGCTTGCATGTCCACCAGGTACCAGATCGAAGGCGCGCTGAGCCCCAGGTGGGGGTCATTGGCCAGCAAGGGCTTACCGGTAATGGTTTTGGAGCCGGAGATCACCCAGTTGTTGGACGCCCGGGGTTTCATCTCGCCCGGCAGGCGGAACAGGGGAGGCAGGCGGCTGGCCAGCTCGAGCAGGGCTCGAGCCGATCTCCCGTCTGGGCTGGAGGAGGTGGAGGCAGGCGGGGTCTGGGGG
>NZ_QWLB01000048.1 GCF_003574355.1 Meiothermus granaticius NBRC 107808
TGCGTGGGGCTTGGGGAACGGTGGTGGGGATGTTGGGGGGGATGGCGGGGAAATTCCTGATTCACCTGGTGATGGGCCTGCTGGTGCTGCGGGCGATCTTCTAGGGGGCGGTTGTATCATCGGGGGGTGGGGTGTTGGTCTCGAGAACGGCCCCTATCCCTGCTGTACCCTCGGCGGTGGATCTGATGGCGCGGGGTGCAGCTTTTCGCTGGGATCGCTATGGACTATACCTTGATCAGCCGCAGGACCTGCCACCTCTGCCAGGAAGCCGAGGCGCTCTTGGCCGAGCGGGGGGTGGTGTACCGGCGCCTCGAGGTAGACGAGGACGCCGAGCTCAAACAGCAGTACACCTTTCGGGTACCGGTGTTGCTAAAAGCCGGAAAGGTGCTGCTCGAGGGGAAATTTACCCCTGAGCGTCTGGACAAAAAGCTACAGGAGGTCGGATGGACCCAATTCTAATCAAGCTGGGGGGGCTCGAGATTCGCTGGTACGGGCTCTTTTTGGTGCTGGCGATCTTCGCCGGTTTCGAGATCGCCAAGCGCCTGATCACCCGTTGGGGCTTTGACCCCGAGCGTTTCGAGGGGATCACCTTCTGGGCGGTGATCTGGGGGGTGATCGGAGCACGGGTCGGCTATGTGCTGACCAGCCCGGCGGAGTTCAACGCGAACCCGGTAGAGGCCCTGTACATCTGGAGGGGCGGTCTCTCCTTTCACGGGGCGATTATCGGGGGCATCCTGCCCTACGTGTATGCCTATTACCGCTATAAAATCCCGGTCTGGGCCTACCTTGACGCAGTGGTGCCGGGAATCGCCCTGGGGGTGATTGCCGGGCGGCTGGGCAACATCATGAACGGCTCGGATACGGTGGGCCGCCTGACCGACTGGCCGATCGGTTTTACCTGGCCTACTTGGGCTAAAGGCTTTCCAGGGATTTGCCAGGGCATCAACGACATCAGTGAGGTAGCCCGCTGTGCCCCGGATACCCTGGTGCGAGGGCCGGTACACTTCACCCAGCTGTATGGGGTGATCATTGGGATTATCCTGCTGATCCTGGCCTACTACTGGTTGCGCCAGAATCGTGCCTATGGGTATGTGTTCTGGCAGTTTGTGCTGTGGTACAGCCTGCTGCGGGCGGGGCTCGAGGAGACCTTCCGCCTCAATCCCCTATGGCTCAAGGTCTACCTCAACCCGCAAGCGGGAATTGGCCTCTTTACCGCCACCCAAATCATCTCGGTTCCCCTGATCATCCTGGCCTTGGTGCTCCTGGCCCGGTGGCCGCGGACCCGGAAGCCTGCGGCAGAGCCAGCCCCGGCGGTTCCCAACGCGAAATCGCGGGCCAAACGCGGATAGCGCCCAAATTCCTGGGGATGGGGCATTTAGAATCGAAATTATGAAACACGCTGTGGTGATACTGGCTGCGGGGATGGGCACCCGCATGAAGTCCAAGCTGCCCAAGATGCTGCACCCGCTTTTGGGCAAGCCGATGTTGGCCTACGCGGTGGAATCGGCGCTGGAGAGCGGGGCCGAGCGGGTGGTGGTGGTGACCGGGTACGGCATCGAGCAGGTTCAGGCCGCGCTCGCGGGCTATGAGCGCCTCGAGTTCGCCTTGCAATCCGAGCAGCTAGGCACTGCCCACGCCCTGATGCAGGCCCGCGGCTTGCTGGAGGGTTTTGACGGCCCGATTGTGGTGCGCTACGGGGATTGTCCGTTGACTCGAGTAAAAACCCTGACTGGATTGGTGCGCACCATTGGCAATGCCGGCATGGCCCTGGTGACCATGCACCTCGACGATCCTACCGGTTATGGACGGATCATCCGCGATGAAAAAGGGGAGATCATCGCCAACGTCGAGCAGAAAGACACCACCCCGGAGCAGCGGGCCATCAAGGAGATTAACCCTGGGGTCTACTGCTTCGACCCCAGCGTCTGGCAGATGCTGGAGAAGGTAAACAACAACAACGCCGCCAAGGAGTACTACCTGCCCGACCTGATCCAGATCTACCGGGAGGCGGGTAAAAGGGTGGTCTCGCTCGAGTCGCGCGATCCGGGAGAGCTGCTGGGGGTGAATTCCCGGGCTCAACTGGCCCAGGTCGAGGGGGTTTTGCTCTCCCGGCTGCGGACCCACTGGATGAACGAAGGGGTACGGATGATCCAGCCGGAGACGATCTACCTGGAGCCTTCGGTGCAGCTGGCCCCCGATGTAACCCTGTGGCCTGGAGTGGTTCTGCGGGGCAAAACCCAGCTCGGCGAAGGGGTGGAGGTGGGGGCCTACAGCGTTTTGAGCGATACCACGGTAGAGCCGGGTGGGCAGATCAAGTCGCATACGGTTTGCGAAGGGGCCCATGTCTCCACCGAGGCTTTTGTGGGGCCGTTTGCTCGGCTGCGCCCGGGGTCACACCTCGAGGCCGGGGCGCATGTCGGCAACTTTGTCGAAACCAAAAACACCCGGCTGGGTCGGGGGGTTAAGGCCGGGCATCTGGCCTACCTGGGGGACGCCGAGATTGGCGAGGAGACCAATATCGGGGCTGGCACCATCACCGCCAACTACGATGGGGTGCACAAAAACCGTACGGTGATCGGTAAGCGGGTCTTTGTGGGCTCAAATAGCCTGCTGATTGCTCCGGTGCGGCTCGGGGACGGCAGCTTCGTAGCGGGGGGCAGCGCCATCAACCAAGACGTACCCGAGGATGCCCTGGCGATTGCCCGGGAGCGACAGCGCAACATTGAAGGGTATCGGCAGCGAAAGCTCCTGACCGAAAAAAAGGGCTAGCCTCCTGACCGGCCCATCCAAACCTTGGCCGCCCTGCGTAGGGTAGGGGGAAGCGCTTCATGGGTTCTTGAGCTCGGGGCCCCGGCTCAGGGAGGGAGGCGGTTATGGCGGTAATCAATCGTAGAGAAGCAATAAGACAGTTTGGGGCAGTGGGGGTGGGTGCGGTGTTAGGCGGGACCATGACTGCTTGCGGTAGCGCCATGGGAATGGCCGCCAAGCCCAACCTGGATGTGGATGTGCTGAACTTCGCCCTGAACCTGGAGTACCTCGAGGCCGCTTTCTATCTTGCTGCGGTGGGCCGCTTGGCGGATTTGAATGCCGCTGGAGGGGGCAACGCCCAGATCATTCTGCCCTCAGGTTTCGATGGCAGCAGCCCGGTCCCAGGGCTCAGCGACGCGGTGCAGCAATACGCGAACGAAATCGCCACCGATGAACTCAACCATGTCAAGGCCATCCGGGGGGCGCTGGGGGCTAAAGCCGTGGCTCGCCCGGTTCTCGACCTCGGCCCGGCCTTTGCGGCGGCGGGGGCAGCCGCCAGCAACAACGCCATCTCCAACTTCAACCCCTTCGCCAATGAGCTATTTTTTCTGCATGGAGCCTTCATTTTTGAAGACGTGGGGGTGACGGCTTACAAAGGGGCGGCCCGGCTGATCACGGACGACAGCGCAGGAGGGGTGTTGGATACAGCCGCGGGGATCCTGGCGGTTGAGGCCTATCACGCTGGAGAAATTCGCACCCTGCTGTATCAGCGCAAGGATCAGCAGGCTGCGGCCGGGCTTACCGTGCAGCAGGTCACCCAGGCCATCAGCGACCTGCGGGCCAAGGTGGGTGGGGGTAAGGATCAGGGGCTGGTGCTGAACGGCCAGGCCAACCTCGTGGTTAGCGACGACAACGGGGTGGCCTTCGGGCGAAGCCCCAGTGAGGTATTGGCGATCGTTTACCTGGGAGGGATGGGTAAGGGAGGCTTCTTCCCCAACGGGCTCAACGGCAGCCTCCGGTAAACCGGGAAGGGGCTCGAGGGACCCCTCGAGCCCCGAATTTGTGGCTTTTGTCGCTTATGATGTGGTTCGGATTGAGTATAAATTTCAGATGGAGTTCAGGTACGGGGATAGAGTAGGAGGAGGAGGCAAGCTATGAACCTTGGGATGCCAGAGATCTTGATCATCTTGCTGGTGGCCCTGTTGCTCTTTGGGCCCAAAAAACTGCCCGAACTGGGCCGTGGACTGGGGCAGAGCATTCGCGAATTCAGGAAGGGCGCACAGAACATCCGCGAGGAGTTTGAGCAGGCTACCAGCCTGAATGAGCCGTCCAAACCTGCTCCTGTGGCTAAGGCCGAGGAGCCCAAAGCCTAGGAGGCCATCATGCTGGCGGGTCAAGATCTGATCGTGGTTTTGGCAATCGCGCTGCTCCTTTTGGGCCCTAAACAACTGCCGGGGCTGGCCAAAGGGCTAGGGCAGAGTATCCGTGAGTTTAAGAAGGGGGCTGAAGGTTTGATCGAAGAGGCCAACCCCTCCGCCGAACCCCCAAAAGCAGAGGCGGGAGCGGGGGAAGAAAGCAACAAACCCAAAGCCTAAGCCTGGACGCACACTAAAGCATGCGCGAATCCCCTTTGATCGAGCACCTCGAGGAACTCCGTACCCGCCTGTTGTGGGCCATCGGAGCCTGGGGGGTGATGACCGCGGTGGCCTTCACCTTCCGGGTGCAGATCCTCGACTTGCTCAAGCGTCCGCTGGACGCATATAACGCGACGGCTACAGTCAAGGCCGAACTTATCGTTCTCAACATCACCGAGCCCTTCCTCACCGCGTTCAAGGTGGCCGCGTTTGGGGGGATTGCCTTGGCGCTGCCCTTCATCGTTTATCAGATTTGGGCGTTTATCGCTCCGGGGCTTTATCCCCACGAACGCCGTTTGGCAGTACCCTTTCTGATTGGGGCGGGGTTCAGCTTTGCGGTAGGGGCTGTGTTTGCCTACTTTGTCCTGCTGCCCTTCGCGGTCCCTTTCCTGCTGGGCTTCCTGGGCGATGTGGTCACACCGCAGATCAGCATCGGGATGTACATGGGCCAGATCCTGACCTTTTTGGGTCTGATGGGGATCCTTTTCGAGATGCCGGTGGTGAGTTACCTGCTGGGGCGCCTAGGGTTTTTGAGCAGCCGTTTCCTGATCAGCAACTGGCGGATCGCGGTGGTGGGGCTGGTGACCTTGGCCGCGGTGATCACCCCTACGGTGGACGTAGTCAACCTCAGCCTGGTGACCGCTCCCCTGCTCATCCTCTACTGGATCTCGATTCTGCTGGTGCGGTTGGCGGAACGCTCGAGGCCTAAGGAGATCGAGTCGGTGCCCACCTGAACACAACTCAGAGAAAGCTCATCTGGGACGGATTTTTCTCCCCAGGGTAACCCAAAACCACCGGATAAGCCAGGGGTTTTGCAACAGTAAAATCGGCGAAATTCCCCCACGATGAGGCTGGGAGGGAACCATGCCTCTACTCATTTGCCCCAACGACAATAGCCCCATGCAAGAGGTTCAGCGCAACGGTGTGACCCTAGATATCTGCCCAATCTGCCGTGGGGTCTGGCTGGACCGTGGAGAGCTCGAGAAGCTGCTGGAGCAAGTAGGTCAGCTCGAGCGCGAGTACCGGAGCCAAGACGAACCCGCCCGCCAATATCCCGCTCAGCCGCGCCCTCGTTCGCCCTTCGATACCGACGATGACGAGGAGTACTATCGGCGCACGGGCAAGCGCAAAAGCAAACTGGGCCGGCTCTTTGACCTCTTTGACTAAAGAGCGGTAAACCTGCAAGTGAGCGCCGGGGCAAGCCCCGGCGCTCAGCCGCTGTATGGACCTTGGCTGGGCACGAGGCTTTTCTAAAAATTGCAATAGGAACGACTTGCAAGGGATAAGTGAACGTGTAGACTATGGCGGATGAAGTGAGTTTGAGTGTGGTTTTCTGGGCTTACTCGTGAAGACCGGCACGAACTCAGGAGGGGGGAGAATGCTATCACCCATCACCGAATACCAAGCTGTTCTGGTCTACTTAGCCGTGGCGGTGGCCATTGCCATTTTGGCAGTGAGCGTGGGGGCCTTGCTGGGCCCCAGAAAGCCCAGTCGCCCCAAGCTCATGCCGTATGAATCGGGCAATGACCCCGCGGGGGAGGTTCGGCGCTTCCCGGTACATTTTTATGCGGTGGCCATGCTGTTTATCATCTTCGATGTGGAAGTGGCCTTTCTGTGGCCTTATGCCGTGAGCGCAGGAACATTGGGAGCGGTGGGGTTCGGGGGGCTGTTGATATTTACGGTGTTGTTGTTTGTGGGGTTTTTGTACGAGTGGTTCAAGGGTGTGATGAAGTGGCACTAGAGCGCAAAAAGCTGGATGCAATTTGAGAAGCTTGGCCGATCGTGCTGTGAAGGAGCGTGGATGGCAACCATCGCAGATTTGTTTACCAAAGACGTGCAGGAACTCGAGAACGCAGGTATCCTGTTCACCACGTTAGAGAAGCTAGTGGCCTGGGGGCGCTCTAACTCCCTGTGGCCCGCTACCTTTGGCTTGGCCTGCTGTGCCATCGAGATGATGGCCTCGACCGATGCCCGCAACGACCTCTCCCGCTTTGGTTCGGAGGTTTTCCGGGCCAGCCCCCGCCAGGCCGATGTGATGATCGTGGCCGGGCGGCTTTCCAAGAAGATGGCTCCGGTGCTCCGCCGGGTTTATGACCAGATGCCCGATCCCAAATGGGTGATCAGCATGGGGGCTTGTGCCAGCAGCGGCGGGATGTTCAACAACTACGCCATCGTGCAAAACGTAGACAGCGTGGTGCCGGTGGATGTTTTTGTCCCCGGCTGCCCTCCGCGCCCCGAGGCCCTGATCTATGGCTTCATGCAGCTTCAGAAGAAAATCCAGGGCCGCGCCCGGGATGACCAGGGCCGCAAGCTGCCTGCGGTTGAGGCTTGGAAGCGGTACTAGGAGGGCAGATGCAGCGCTTGGTGCAACTCAAAGAGCAGGCAAAGGCCAAGGGATACCCCCTCGAGGAGGCCCACGACAACACCTGGATCAACGTTCCTAGGGCGGAGTTCAAAGCCTTTGTGGCCGCGATGAAAGCCGCCGGTTGGAACTACTTGGCGGATATTGTGGGGCTCGACTATCTGCGCTATCCCCAGCCCAAGCCCGAGCGGTTTTGCGTGGTGTACGAGCTGGTCTCGCTGCCCGGTTATAAAGATGGCGATGGCAGCCGGGTGTTTGTCCGGGTATATGTGCCGGAGGCCGAACCCACCCTGCCCACCCTGACTGATCTCTGGATGGGGGCCGATTTCCTCGAGCGCGAGGTTCACGATCTGTTTGGCCTTCGCTTCGAGGGGCATCCGGACCTGCGCAAGATTCTCACCCCCGAAGACCTCGAGGGGTACCCCCTGCGCAAGGACTTCCCGCTGGGGGAGACCCCCACCCTCTTCAAGGAGGGGCGCTTCATTGACCCAGACAACTTCCGGGCCGGAATTTCGGGCGACAAGAGCGGGATGACCGGTTACCGGGGAGGAGCCCGCCAGGGGTACCAGGATGTGTTTGATGAGATCCGGCAGGTGGCCGGAGCGGGGAGGAGCGATGATTAAAGACCCCAGCGCCTTGCACAGCCCTAGCGAGGAAGCCTACGATCTGGCCGATGCTCCAGAGCTCAAGTCGGAGGTGATGACCCTCAACGTGGGGCCGCAACACCCCTCGACCCACGGCGTGCTGCGGGTGGTGGTGGACCTCTCCGGCGAACAGATCCTGCGCCTGACCCCGCATATCGGTTACCTCCACACCGGCTTTGAAAAGAACATGGAGAACCGCACGTATACCCAAGACATCACCTATACGCCGCGGATGGACTATCTCCATAGTTTCGCCCACGACCTGGCCTATGCCCTGAGCGTAGAAAAGCTGGTGGGGGCGGAGGTTCCACTCCGGGCCCAGACCATTCGGGTCATGCTCAACGAGCTTTCGCGCATTGCCAGCCACCTGGTTTTCCTGGGGACGGGGATGCTCGACTTTGGGGCGCTTACCCCGTTCTTCTATGCCTTCCGCGAGCGGGAAGCGGTGTTGGATCTCTTTGAGTGGGTTACCGGGCAGCGCTTCCACCACAACTACATCCGCATCGGTGGGCTCAAGGAGGACCTGCCAGAGGGATTCCTGGAGCAGGTCAAGAAGTTCATCGCGGCCATGCCGGCCCGAATTGACGAGTACGAGGGCTTATTCCGTGAGAGCCCCATCTTTTACGAGCGGGCTAAGGGGGTCTCGGTGATCCCGGCTGAGGATGCCATCAACCTCTCGCTCACCGGGGGCAGCCTGCGGGCTTCGGGGGTGAACTACGATGTGCGCAAGGCCTACCCCTATGCCGGCTATGAGACCTACGCCTTTGAGGTGCCGGTGCTCCAGGGGGGGGATATCTTCGACCGGGTGATCATCCGGGCCCTCGAGATGCGGGAATCGGTCAAGATCATCGCTCAGGCGGTGGAGCGGCTCGAGGCTATGGGCGAGGGCCCCGTCCGCGACCCCGACCCGCAGATCTCGCTGCCGCCCCGCAAGCTGCTGGAAACCTCGATGGAGGCTGTGATCTACCACTTCAAGCTGGTCACCGAGGGGTTTCATCCTGCGCTCGGTGAGGTCTATGTGCCCACCGAGAGCGCTCGAGGCGAGCTGGGTTACTACATTGTCTCTGACGGTGGTTCTATGCCTTACCGGGTTAAGGTGCGGGCTCCTAGCTTTGTCAACCTGCAAACCCTGCCGTATGCCTGCAAAGGGGTGCAGATGGCGGACATGGTGGTGGTGATCGCCTCGCTCGACCCGGTGATGGGGGATGTGGACCGATAAGGAAGGGATATGGATGGGCTTCTTTGACGACAAACAGGATTGGTTGGCTGAAACCTTTGCCCAATACCCCGAGCGTCGAGCCGCGCTCATGCCCATGCTGCGGCGGGTGCAGCAGGACGAGGGCTGGGTGAGCCCAGAGCGACAAGAGGAGATTGGGCAGATTCTGGGTCTAACCGCCACCGAGGTGGCGGGGGTGATGAGCTTTTACAGCTACTATCAAGCTCTTCCCACCGGCAAATATCACCTTCAGGTCTGCGCCACCCTCTCCTGCGCGATTGGGGGGGCGGATGAGCTGTGGGACGAGCTGGTCAATGAGCTGCAAATCTTGCGCGGGGACGTGACCGACGACGGTCTGTTCAGCATCCAGAAGGTGGAGTGCCTGGGGTCATGCCACACTGCGCCGGTGATTCAGGTCAATGATGAGCCCTATGTGGAGTGTGTGACCAAGGCCCGGTTGCAGGCCTTGCTCGAGGGGCTGCGCCAGGGCAAGAAGCTGGAAGAGATTCAACTTCCGGGCAAGGTAGGGCATGTGGTCCACAACCGGGGAGACGAGGTGCAAGCATGAGCCAAGGGCCGATTGTCTCGGGCAAGGATCCGCGGTTTGTCCCCACCCTGTACGCCCAGGTGGGCAAACCGGGCTCCTGGACCCTCGACTACTACCTCTCCCACGGCGGTTACGAGGCCATCAAAAAGGCCATCGCCATGGGTCAGGATGCGGTGATCGAGGAGGTTAAGAAATCCGGGTTACGCGGGCGAGGGGGGGCGGGGTTTCCCACCGGGCTCAAGTGGAGCTTCATGCCTAAAAACACCGGTAAGCAGCACTACATTGCCTGCAACGCGGACGAGAGCGAACCAGGTAGCTTCAAAGACCGCTACCTGATGGAAGACGACCCACATCAGCTGATCGAGGGGATGATGATCGCGGGGCTGGCCATTCAGGCCACCAAGGGCTACCTCTACATTCGGGGCGAGTACCGCCGGGCCTACGATCGCATGATGGGAGCAGTGAAAGAGGCCAGGGAGCGCGGCTATCTAGGCAAGAACCTCTTTGGCAGTGGGTTTGAGTTCGAGATCTACATCCACCGAGGGGCTGGGGCCTACATCTGCGGGGAAGAAACCGCCCTGATGAACAGCCTCGAGGGGCTGCGGGCCAACCCCCGGCAGAAGCCGCCCTTCCCAGCCCAGGCCGGGCTATGGGGCAAGCCCACCACCATCAACAACGTTGAGTCGCTGTGCAGTGCGGTGCACATCATCCAGCGCGGGGCCGACTGGTTTGCCAGCATGGGCACCGAGAAATCCAAGGGGCACAAGCTCTTCCAGGTCTCGGGGCCCTTCAAGCGGCCCGGTGTGTACGAGCTGCCCCTGGGCACCACCTTCCGCGAACTGCTCTACGACTGCGCCGGTGGCCCCACCGAGCCCATCCAGGCCCTCATTCCGGGAGGCTCCTCGTGCCCGCCGCTGCCCTGGAACGACGAGACCCTGGATACCCCCATGGATTACGAATCGCTGGTGGCCAAGGGCTCGCTCCTGGGCACTGGGGGGGTGATCGGGATTCCGGCCAGCATGAGCATGGTGGACGCGATGTGGAACGTGACCCGCTTCTACGGTCACGAGTCCTGCGGTAAGTGCACGCCCTGCCGCGAGGGGGTTTCGGGCTGGATGGTGAACCTCTTCGAGAAGATCGGGACCGGGCAGGGCCAGCCGGGGGATGTGGAGATCCTCGAGAACATGCTGGACCAGATCGAAGGGCGCAGCTTCTGTGCCCTGGCCGATGCGGCCTGCTGGCCGGTGCGCGGCAGCTTGAAGCACTGGCGCCACCAGTTTGTGGATGCGGTGGAACACGGCAAAGCGGTGGAGCGAGCAGGGAGCCGCTGGGGGTGAAGGTATGGCTAAGGTAACCGTTAACGACCGCACCATCGAAGTTCCGAACGGCACCTCTGCGATGGACGCCATCTTTCACGCCGGCTACGATGTGCCGCTGTTTTGTGCCGAGCGATACCTCTCCCCGGTGGGCGCTTGTCGGATGTGCCTGGTCAAGACCGGGGCGCCCCGCAAAGGACCAGATGGGAGCTTCATCTTGGATGAAAACGGGCAACCCAAGATCTTTTGGGCGCCCAAGCTGGCCGCTTCCTGTGTAACTGCGGTTACCGATGGGATGGCCATAGATACCCTCTCCGACGAGGTTAAGCACGCCCAATCGGGAATGGTTGAGCTGACACTGTTCAACCACCCCTTGGACTGCCCGACCTGTGACAAGGGCGGGGCCTGCGAGCTGCAAGACCGCAGCTACGAGTATGGCCTGGTGGAGAAGTTTTACCAGCCGGGGGAGCTCGAGCTGCCCCTATACACCCGCTACGAGATGACCCGCCGCCATGTGGACAAGCACCACACCCTCTCGGAGTTCATCACCCTGGACCGCGAGCGCTGCATCCATTGTAAGCGCTGCATTCGCTACTTTGAGGAGGTCCCCGGGGATAAAGTGCTGGACTTCATTGAGCGGGGGGTGCACACTTTCATCAATACCGAGGAGATCGAGGGGCACCAGACCACCTTGCCCAGCAACTTCAGCGGCAACATCACCGATATCTGCCCGGTGGGAGCGCTCCTAGACCGCACCGCGCGCTTCCGGGGACGCAACTGGGAGTATGACTCGGTGGCCACCACCTCGATGGACGACGCTTCGGGCTCGGGGATCATCGCCGATACCCGCAGCGGCTTCCTGGAGCGGATCCGGGCCCAGGAGCGGCGGGAGGTCAACGAGGCCTGGATCTCGGATGCGGCCCGTTTCGGTCACGACTGGGTGAACGAGGGTCGGGTTACCCGGCCGCTGGTGCGGCGGGATGGGCGTTTGGTTGAGGTGACCTGGGAGGAGGCCCAGGCTGCAATCAAGGCCGGTCTGGCCGGGGTTCCCCAGACCCGGATCGGGATCTATCTGCCGGGGGGAGCCACTTTGGAGGAGGGCCTGGCGGCGGTTGAGCTGGCCCAAACCCTGGGCACCCCCCACCGGGATTTCCAGGGCCGTACCGAAACCCCGGCCACCGCGTTCCTGGCGGCGAGTTTTGATGAGCTGCTGGATGCGCAGTTTGTGCTGGTGTTGGGAGATCCTAGCGAGGAGACCCCCATCGTCCACCTGCGCCTTTCGGAGTTGACCCGTGGGCTCAAGCCGGCCTCCAAGCTGAGCCACGGCACCCCTATCGCGGACCTCAACATCAAAGAGAACGTGCCTCGAGACCGCTCCAAGCTGGCCCTATTCAGCCCCTACCCGGCCCAGCTGGCCAAGTGGGCCGGGGCCAGCGGAACCCATCGCCCAGGCCAGGAGGCGGCCCTCCTCGCGGCCCTGCTGGGCCAGGGGGAGGCCCCGGCGGGGCTGGAGGAAGCCCTCGAGTGGGCCCGCAAGCGCCTTGCGGAGTCGCAAAAGTCCGTTCTGATCCTGGGGGCGAACGTGCTCAATGCCCCCGAGGCCGCGACTAAGGCCAAGCAGCTGGCCGAAAAGACTGGAGCCAAGGTGCTGTGCCTGACTCCGGCGGCCAATGCGCGGGGCCTCGAGGCCCTGGGGCTGTATCCGGCCAAAGGGGGTGCGGCCTGGACCGAGGCCGGGCCTCAGGCGGTTTACTACGGCTACGCTCCCACCGAGGAGCAGCTCAAATCCGCCCAGTTCCGCATTCTGCACCTTACCCACCGCAATGCCCTGACCGATCGCTACGCCGACGTGATCCTGCCCAACCAGACTCCTTATGAAAAGCGTGGGCAGACCGTAAACCTGGAGGGCCGGGTGCTGCCCCTCGAGCCGGTTTCGATCGACAACGGCGAGGCCGATGGGGCGGTGGCGGCCCTGGCGGTTTTGGCGGAAGCGATTGGGGTTAAGCCTCCCGTTCGCCTGGTTCGTCAAGCCACCAAGCTCCTGGCGGAGAAATGGAAGCTTCCAGCCCTGATGGGGCGCTGGAATATCAAGCCGGCCAGCTTCCAGCCCTCGGTATCCAGCCCCCAACCCTCAACCCCGGTATACCTCCGCCCGACCATGTGGCGGCGAGAGCAACTCACCGGGGCGGTGGCCAAGGTGGTGCGGGTGGCGCTCGAGGCCTCCCCGGAGGTGGCCCGGGCTCATGGGCTGATAGACGGGGCTACGGTAGAGCTGGAAACCCCCGCTGGAAGGGAAAAAGTCACCGTGAAGCTGGTGCAGGGTTTGCCGAGCGGGGCGATGTACCTGCCCGCTCTGGGTCCATGGGTTGGGCGAAGCCTGGAGGCCCGCATTTTGGTTGGAGGTGAGGCGTGACGGCGTTCTCCATTCGACGTGTACCCAAGCTGGGCTTTGTTGGCCTGCTGGGGATTGCTCCGGCTTTTGCTCAGGCTTCCGAGGCCTCTACTGACCCCCTCTGGATGGTGGGGATCAAGGCCTTTTTGGTCATCTTCGGCTTGCTGACGGCCTTTGCCTACATGACCCTAATCGAGCGCCGAATCCTTGCCCGCATCCAGATCCGTCAGGGGCCCAACCGAGTCGGGCCGGATGGCCTTCTGCAGCCCCTGGCCGATGCCATTAAATCCATCCTCAAAGAGGACATCGTGCCGCGCGCGGCGGATAAGTTGGTGTTCTGGCTAGCCCCGATGATCTCGGTGACCTTCGCGGTGCTTACCTTCGGATTGATCCCCTTTGGGCCCAAACACGCCTTTTTTGGCTTTGATCCCTGGGTGATCAACCTGGATGTGGGGATCCTCTACATCTTCGCGGTCTCGGAAATTGCTGTTTACGGCATTTTTCTGGCTGGCTGGGCCAGCAACTCTAAGTACAGCCTGCTGGGTTCACTGCGCTCCTCGGCGGCTCTCATCTCCTACGAGCTGGGGCTGGGGATGTCGCTCCTGGCCCCGGTTGTGTTGGTCGGCTCCTTGAACCTCCAGGCCATCGTGGAGTGGCAGCACACCCACGGCTGGCTGATCCTCTATCTGCTTCCTGCTTTTGCTTTGTTTGTGGTCTCGAGCATGGCCGAGGCTGCGCGTACCCCCTTTGATCTTCCCGAAGCGGAACAAGAGCTGGTGGGCGGCTACAACACGGAGTACAGCAGCATCAAATGGGCCCTGTTCCAGATGGCCGAGTACATCCACCTGATCACCGCTTCGGCCCTGATCCCCACCCTCTTCTTGGGGGGGTGGCGGATGCCGGGTTTCCTCACCGCGATCCCCTGGATCGGGGGATTTTTCGCCTGGCCTTACCTGTGGATGTTCGTAAAAATTGCCCTGTTCCTCTTCTTCTTCATCTGGGTGCGCGGAACCTTCTTCCGGCTGCGCTATGACCAGTTGATGCGCTTTGGCTGGGGGCGCTTGCTGCCGCTGGCCTTGATCTGGTTCCTCATCGTGGCCGCGGTGGTGGCCTTCAAGCTGCCGCTCTCGATTCTGGCCTGGCTCTCGGCCCTGTCGCTGATTGGGTTCTCGATCTACGTGGTGCTGGGGGCAAAGCCGCAAGCCCCCCGCCGCACGATGCGGCCTGGGGTGGGGGACTAAAGGCTTCCCGGTCGGTGAATCGCTGAAAGGAGTTTTGAATGAGCAGTATTGCTGCACTCGCCCAAGGCTTAGGGATTACCCTCAAAGCCCTGTTTTCCAAGCCGGTAACCATTCCCTACCCCGATGCTCCTGTGCCGCTCAAGCCGCGCTGGCATGGGCGGCATGTGCTCACCCGCCATCCCAACGGCCTCGAGAAGTGCATTGGTTGTTCCTTGTGCGCTGCGGCTTGTCCGGCATATGCCATCTACGTCGAGGCGGCCGAGAACGATCCGGCCCATCCGGTCTCGGCAGGAGAGCGCTACGCCAAGGTGTATGAGATCAACATGCTGCGCTGCATCTTCTGTGGGCTGTGCGAGGAGGCCTGTCCTACCGGGGCTGTGGTGCTCGGCTACGATTTCGAGATGGCCGATTACCGCTACAGCGACTTTGTCTACGGCAAAGAGGACATGTTGGTGGAGGTGCAGGGAACCAAGCCCCAGCGCCGGGAGGCCAAGTACACCGGACAAGCGGTCAAGCGGGGCTATGCGGTGCCCTATGTGCGGGCGGAGCTCGAGGGGGTTCAGGCCCCCATCCTCAAGGAGAAGCGAAAAGCTCCCGCAGTGCGTGAAGTAGAAGCCCATCCTGCCGATGAATCCTCCAGCCACCCGCACTAGGGGATCCCTTTCCAACAAGCGAGGTGGTTGCGATTACCCCTTTTAGCGATAGAATCGGCAAGGTTATGAGATGGATGGGTATTCGATCCTTCGGCAGGTACAGGGGTGGTAGATCCTTATGGGGGTTGGCATGGCGGTGAGCTTCTGGGACATCGTGGCCGCGGTCCTGTTGGTGGGAACGGGGATCTTGGTGGTGCGGTTGCAAAACGCAGTGCGGGCTGCGATCGCTCTGATCGCCAATTTTCTGGTGATCGCGGCAGTTTATGTGGGGCTCGAGGCCCGTTTTGTAGCCATGATCCAGATCATCGTCTACGGCGGGGCCATCGTGGTGCTTTTCCTCTTCGTGATCATGCTGCTCTCAGCGGCCAGGGCCAATGTGGGGGAGGATCTGCTGCCTGGGTTACAAGCCCCCGCCTTGATTGGGGCTTTGGGCTTGGCGGCCATACTGATCTATGCCCTGACCCACTTCCAAGCCCCGGCCAGTCCGCCCCCTCTGCAAGGAGGGCTACCGCAGGTTTTGGGGCCCCTCTTGTATGGCCCCGATCGTTGGCTGTATGCCTTGCTGGCGGTGGGGTTTTTGCTCCTGATCGCTACGGTGGCGGCGGTGGTGCTGGTCGAGCCTGAGCGCCTGACCCGCTCTACCGAACACCCAGCCCATCCCAGCCGGGGCCCGCAGCCCTCTCCGCAGGATGAACGGGAGGTGGTGGGCCGATGATCTGGCTGATCACTTCTGCCCTGTTATTTGCCACAGGAGCCTATGGGGCTCTAACCCGTCGTACGGCCATTTTGGTGTTCCTTTCGATCGAGCTGATGCTCAACGCAGCCAATCTCGCGCTGATCAGTTTCGCCAAACTCACCGGCAGCCTAGATGCCCAGGTGGTCGCCCTTTTTGTCATCGCCATTGCTGCCGCTGAGGTCGCGGTGGGGCTGGGACTGATCGTGGCCATCTTCCGTCGCCGCGAGACCACCAGCGTGGATGACCTGCGTGGGCTTCGGGGGTGATATGCAGACCACGATCCTTTTACCCCTAGTCATCGCCCTGCCGTTGTTGGGCTTTGTCCTGCTGGGGCTCTTTGGCCGACGCCTGGGTGAGCTGGCCTCGGGCTGGTTGGCCTCGTTGCTGGTTCTGGCTAGCTTCCTCCTGGGGATCTTCCTTCTGGCGGGAGGGGGTGCGCAGTGGGCGGTGGCCGATTGGCTTCCCGGTATCCCCTTTAGCCTTCGGCTCGACCACCTTTCCGGCTTGATGGTGATGGTGGTGGCTGGGATTGGCTTTCTCATCCACGTCTACGCGATCGGATACATGCACGGTGATCCCGGTTTCAGTCGCTTTTTCAGCTACTTCAACTTCTTTATTGCGGCCATGCTGGTCTTGGTGCTGGCCGATAGCTTTCCGGTGATGTTTATCGGATGGGAAGGGGTGGGGCTGGCCTCCTACCTCCTGATTGGTTTTTGGTACACCGATCGGGTGAACGCGGATTCCGCCCGCAAGGCCTTTATCGTCAACCGCATCGGTGACCTTGGGTTCTTGCTGGGGATGGGCTTGCTTTGGGCCATGTTCGGGACGCTCTCCATCTCGGGGTTACGGGAAAAGATTGAGGCTTCCACCCTGATTTTCCAGGCGCTTCCAGCCGCTGCGGCCCTCCTGTTCATCGGAGCCATCGGCAAAAGCGCCCAGGTGCCGCTGATGGTCTGGTTGCCTGACGCCATGGCCGGCCCCACCCCGGTCTCGGCCTTGATTCACGCTGCAACCATGGTGACGGCAGGGGTGTATTTGTTGGCTCGAGCCAGCTTCCTCTATGTGGGGGCCCCGGAAGTTTCCTTGTGGATCGTGATCATCGGGGCGGCCACGGCGATTTATGGTGCCCTGAGCGCGTTTGGTCAGACCGATATCAAGCGCATTGTGGCCTACTCAACCCTCTCGCAGCTGGGGTTCATGTTTGTGGCGGCGGGGGTCGGGGCTTACTGGGTGGCGATTTTCCACGTGATGACCCACGCCTTCTTCAAAGCCTTGCTGTTTATGGCCTCGGGCTCGGTGATCCATGCCCTGGGGGGCGAGCAGGATGTGCGCAAGATGGGGGGAATGTGGAAATATCTGCCTCAGACCCGCTGGCACGGTCTGATCGGGGCCTTGGCCTTGGGCGGGATGCCGCTGTTGTCGGGTTTTTGGTCTAAGGATGCGATTTTGGCCTCGAGCTTCGCCTATAGCCCCTTGTTGTGGTTCATCATGCTGGCGGTAGCCTTCCTGACGGCCTTGTACTCGATGCGCTGGTTCGTGTTGGTCTTCATGGGCGAGTATCGGGGCAAGGAGCATCCCCATGAGTCCCCGGCGGTCATGACTTGGCCCAACCATGCCCTGAGCATCGGCGCGCTTTTTGCGGGGTTTGTGGGCTTGCCTGCGGTGATTCAGCAGAAGAACCTGCTCGAGCCCTGGCTCAATGCCAACATCGTTCATGAGGGGGCTCATGAGCTCTCTGCGGCCACCGAGTGGGGCTTGATCTTGCTCTCGGCGGTGGTGGCCCTGATAGGGCTTTACTACGGCTTCCGCTTCTTCCAACAGCGGGTGCTTCCCGGCTGGTTTACCCGCTTCCAGACCGCTTCGCTCAACAGCTTTTACGCTGACCAGCTCTACAACACTGTTCTGGTCAACCCCATGAAGTCCTTCGCCCAGTTCTTGTTCGCCACGGATACCGGATTGCTGCGGGGCTTTGGCGGGCTGGGTGGGCTGGTTGGAGGGATTGGAGGGTGGTTGGCGCAGCTCGAGACCGGCTACCTGCGGTTTTATGTGGTTGGCCTGATCATCGCCGCGGTGCTGTTGGTGGGATGGGGGGTGCTGCGATGATTCACCTTGGACTGTGGCTGCCCCTGGTTGCGGGGATCCTCTTGCTGATCTGGCCCGTTCTGGGCCGCACCTTTGCGGTGGTGGTGGCTGCGATCACCTTCCTTATCGCAGTGCTGCTGTTTGCGGGGTATGCCTCCGGAGGGGTTGTCCCAGGGCAATCCCTGGCCTATGCCTTTCAAACCCCGCTTCTGCCCCAGGTAGGGGTTTATTACGCCCTAGGCCTTGACGGGGCCGGGCTGCTCTTATGGATTGCGGTGAGCCTGACCGTTTTGTTGGGGGTGTGGATCGCTGACGTACCCGCCCGCTTCCTCGGGCTGGCCCTGACCATGGAGACCGGGTTGCTGGGGATCTTCGCAGCCAACGACCTGATGCTCTTTTACGCCTTTTTCGAGGCCACCCTGATCCCCTCTCTGCTGATGCTGTGGCTTTACGGCGGCGCGGACCGGCTGCGGGCGATTTATACCTTTGCCATCTTCACGCTGGTGGGCTCCTTGCCGATGCTGGCTTCGATCTTCGCGGTGCGCTACCTGGGGGGCAGCTCGAGCTTCCTCTACGGGGATCTCCTGCAGCACCCGCTGAGCGGCGCTGCGGCGGGCTGGGCCTTTTTGGGCTTTTTGATTGCATTTGCGGTAAAGACCCCGATGTTTCCCATGCACGCTTGGCTTCCGCCTTTTCACCAACAGAACCATCCTTCGGGCCTGGCCGATGCCATGGGAACCCTGTACAAGGTGGGCATCTTTACCTTCTTCAAGTGGGCCATCCCACTGCTCCCGGCGGGGTTTCAGCAGTGGCAGGGGCTGGTGCTGTTCCTGGCGGCTCTGGGGGCGATTTATGCGGCCTGGCTGGCGTTTGCCGCTAGGGATTGAAAACCCTTTTGGCCTACGCCGGGGTTTCGCACATGAGCATCGGGCTGCTGGGGTTGTTTAGCGGGACCAGCCAGGGCACCGTAGGGGCCTTGTTCTTGCTGGGGGCTTCAATGATCTACACCGGGGCGATGTTCCTCTTTGTGGGCCGGGTGTACCTGCGGACGGGAAGCCTCGAGTTCACCCCGGTGCGGGGTCTGGCCAAGCACACCCCTGCGCTTTATGTGCTGGGGATGTTCTTGCTGATGGCTACGATTGGACTGCCGGGGCTTTCCGGGTTCCCTGGTGAGTTTCTGGCCCTTTTGGGGGCTTATCAAACCAGCCCCTGGCTGACCTTTATCGCCTTCCTCTCGGTGATTGCGGCGGCGGCCTTTGCCCTTACGGCTTACCAGAAGGTGTTTCAGGAAACCCCGCAGAGCCAAGCGGTGCCGGATATGAGCCCCAGGGAGTGGGTGTTTGCTGGGGTGACGGTGGGGGTGCTGGTGGTGATGGGGATGTATCCCAAGCTCTTTACGCTCTACCTCGAGCCCCTGGGTAAGGCCTTGGCCTCGTTGCTGGGAGGTGGGGCATGACCACCTTGTTCATCCTGGTGGCCTTCGCCACCGTGCTGTCCTTGCTGGCCTTTGTCCTGCCCAGGGAGACCAACCGTCAGATCACCCTGTTGGGCCTGGTTTTGGCGGCGATTTTTTGCCTGGTGGGTTGGGGAAGCACGGTTGAGGCCTTTGGGGGGATGTACCGCTTCGATACCCTGGCCCGGGGGTTGACCGTGTTGGCCATCTTGGGCGGGCTTTGGAGCCTGCTGCTCGGACCCGCCAAGAAGTTTGAGTATCCCCTGCTGGTGCTCTATGCAGTAACCGGGATGCACGTGATGAGCAGCAGCCCGAACCTGGTGGTGCTGCTGATTGCGCTCGAGCTGTTCTCGCTGCCGCTGTATGTTTTGGCCACTTGGCAGCGGGACAACAAGGGCTTTGAGGCGGGCCTCAAGTACTTCTTGTTGGGGGCTCTCGCGGCGGCCCTTTTTCTCTATGGCATTGCCCTTTACTTCGGGGCGACCGGCAGCTTCATGGCCGGGGCTCAAGGCTCGGGGCCTCTGTATGCGGCGGGGTTGCTGCTGATCTTGGCGGCGTTCGCCTTCAAGACCGCAATGGTCCCCTTCCAGTGGTGGTCGCCCGACGTGTATCAGGGGAGCCCTACAGTGGTCACTTTGTTCATGGCCACGGCGGTGAAGGCCGCTGCTTTTGCGGCGATGCTGCGCATTTTCTTGCCCGCGCAGATGAGCGCATGGGGATACGGCTTGGCGGCGCTGATCCTCCTCACCACCCTTTTCGGAAACCTGGGGGCCCTGCGCCAAACCGAGGCCAAGCGGCTGTTTGCCTACTCCTCGATTGCCAATGCGGGGTATGTGGCCCTGGGGTTGTTTGGTCCCTCTGGCCAAGCCAGCATCCCCTTTTACCTGCTGACCTACATTCTGGCAACCGGCACAATCTTTGCTGTGCTGGCCCAGCTTTCCAATCAGGATGTGCCTCTGGAGCGTTTGCGCGGTCTGTTTGCTCGCAAGCCGCTCTTGGGGGGAGCCATGGGGTTGGGCGTGCTCTCGCTCCTGGGGCTGCCTCCCCTGGCCGGATTCTGGGCCAAATACCTGGTGTTTCAGGAGGCCGCCCAGGCCGGATACTGGGGCCTGATTGTGTGGGCCCTGATCACCTCGGCCATCTCGGCGTACTACTACCTCAAGGTCTTTTTCCTGCTGCTGGCCAAGCCCAGTGAGACCGCAGCGGCTGAAGACCGCGAGGCCGAGGAAGCCACCCGGCGCTTCGGCAGCTCGGAGGCGGCTGGAAATGTGTTGGCGGCACCACTGGGCCTGAGCGGGGCCCTGATGGCCCCAGCGGCCCAGGGGGCTTTGGGGGTAGGGTGGTTGCTGTGGATTGCACCGGCCTTGCTGGTGCTGCTGGGCTTTTTGCCTGGGCTGGGGCTGCGGGCTTTTAGTCTGGGCCTGTCTGCGGCCACAGCGGTAACGATCGATCTGCCCCAAAGTGGATCACGGGTTGTGGCCGGAGCCTATCGCCTGGAGGGTAGGGGGCAGGCCGGGGAGGCCCTCGAGCTCTATGATGGTTCTGCCCGGCTGGGAGCGGTCATGGTGGGGGCCGATGGTCGGTGGAGCTTTGTCCTGCCGGGGTTACCTGGGGCAGGCCTCCATATCTATGAGGCCCGCCGGGTCGGGCAGGCGGTGGGGGTCCGTACCACCGTTCAGGTGCAGGCTGGGGATGTCCCGGCCTTTGTGGCCCCGGCTGAAGGCTCACAGGTTTCCGCCTCGGGGTTCACGCTGCAGGGGATAGGTAAGGCCGGGGAGACCCTCGAGGTGTTCGAAGACGGCACCAGCCTGGGCCGCCTGGTCGTGCCGGAGGGCGGGCAGTGGAGCCTGAATGTGCCTCCGCCGGTGCCGGGAGAACGGGTGTATGAGGTGCGCCGCCAAGGGGAGGGGAGTGGGGCTAAGCTGCGCCTGCTCGTGCAACAAGCGGCAGCCGGAACGGTGTGCAACCAGCCCTTTAGCCTGAGCAACCTGCAAGCCGGGGGGACGGTCTCGAGGCCCTTCCGCTTTGGGGGGATCGGCTCGGGCCAGGGGTACAGCATCACGGTTAGGCGGGGAGACCGGGTGATCGGACGTAAGGAACTGTCCCTCAATGCGGCTTGCGGCTGGAGCTATCTCTCTGACCCTGGGGTCGGCAGCATCACCTATGAGGTGCGGGAGAAAGGCCAACCGGCTACGGAGCCGCCGCTGAGCACCATCAGCCTAAATGTGCAGTAGGGGTTCCCCTAGGGATGCGGCAGCGGTGAGTCTATACTAGGGGCGTGCGAAGCCTGTTGTTTTTGGTTGTGGTCGCTGCCGGGCTGTTCCTCTATGCCAATCGTTTTGGGCTAGCGGTGGGATATGCCCCCTTTACCCCGGTCTTTTACTGGAACTATACCGGCGAGGCCCAGTATGACCTCAATACCTCCGGCCTCGACGCCATAAAGATTGTGCTCAACGGGCAGTTGAGCCAGGGAGAGCTCGAGGTCGAGGTGCGCAAAGGGGGACAGCCGGTCACCTCCTCGGTGCAGTACCGGGGTCGCTTCGACAACACCCTGCGCTACCAGGTAGACCAGGGGCAGTACAAGATCGTCTTTAAGCTCAACCAGGCTCGAGGCCGGGTGCGCTACGACTGGGTGGGGACCAAAAATAGCAGCTACTAGGCACAAACCCTCAGGGTGTGCTAGACTCGTGAGCGGTTTGCTCAGACCCGAGCAAGAGACGTTTGGAGAACTATGGCACAGAAGAAAACCGCCCGCAATCCCTCCGCTTTGAAGCGGCACCGCCAGTCCTTGAAGCGCCGTGCTCGCAACAAGGCCAAGATGTCCACCATTAAGACTGTCAGCAAAAAGGCCGCCCTACTGGCCCAGCAGGGCAATGCGGAAGAGGCCACCCGTACCCTACGGTATGCGGAGAGCTTGATTGACAAGGCCGCCAAGGGCTCAACCTTGCACAAAAACGCTGCGGCCCGCCGTAAGTCTCGTCTGATGAGCCGGGTTCATAGCCTGCTCAGCAACAAAGCCTAGGGGGGAACGTGGGTAAGGGAGATCGCCGTACCCGTCGGGGCAAGATCTGGCGGGGCAGCTTTGGTAAGGCGCGTCCACGCAACGCTAAGAAGTAGCCACCTGAATTGCCGAGCCGGGGGGAGTTCCCCCGGTTTTTTGCTGGGGTTGTGGACTTCATTCATTCCCAGGCCTTACCGCTCTTCACGCCACCCTGCCGCAGGGCCTCGAGGGTGACCGCTTCCAATGAAGGCACGACCCAGTTGGCCTCGCTCAGATCCAGGTGGCGGGTGAGCGGGTTGGGGATGGCCACCACGAACATTCGGGCGGCTTTGGCCGCTCTGATGCCGTGAAGGGAGTCCTCGAGCACGATGGCTTCATCCGGCTTGATCCCCAACCCTGAGGCTGCTTGTAGAAAGAGGGCGGGATCGGGTTTGGTCCGCTCCACATCGTCGCGGGTGCGCAACACTGCGAAATGCTCCCGTAGCCCCAATCGTTCCAGGTGGCTTTCCACCCAGCTTCGCCCTGAGCTGCTGGCTACGGCCAGGCCGAGTCCAGCCGCCTGGGCCTGGGCGATCAGCTCCCGCACCCCGGGCAGGGTATCGGTGGCCTCCACGTACTCCCGCTCGAGGGCCCTGGCCCGCTCCAGCACTTGGCTGCGAGGGATCGGGTGTCCTACCAGGCCTTCGATATGGGCCAGCGGGTCAAACGGCACCTCGTTGGTGCCCAGCAGGGGCAGCCAGGTCTCGAGGTTCAGCTCTGCTCCCTGCTCGGCGTAGACCGTCTGCCAAGCCCGAAAGATGGCGCTCTCGCTATCGAAGATGGTGCCGTCGAGGTCGAAGATCAGGGCCTTCATAGCTTGCAGGCTAAGGGCTGGGCCAGGAGGCGTCAACCTAGGCGGGGGGCCCGGCAGCCCTGATGGTGGATAGAGCCTCCTCCATCGCCTTGATACCAACTTGACCCTTCATGGTGTACACTTTCGGCGTGAAACGCACACTGATTCTTCTGGCGGCCTTGTTCACCCTTGGCCTGTCTGCGGCTTTGGCCCAGACTCCCATCACCGTCCGCATCGGGTTCAACCCCACCCAGAACTCCGACCAGCTCAAGCCGGCAGCCCAAGCCATCGCCGATTTCATCGAGAAGGAGTTCAAGGGCACGGTCCGAGTACAGATTTTCATCCCCACCGATTATCGCGGGCTGATTGAGGCCATGCGGGGGGGCAATCTGGACTTCGCCTTCTTTCCCCCAGATGGCTACGTGGTGGCCCATCAGGATGTGGGGGCGCAGGTGCTCCTGAAGAGTGTGCGCGGTAACAGCCCCTACTACTGGTCGGCGATCATCGTGCGCAAAGACTCCGGCATCAAGAACATCCAGGGCTTGGAGGGCAAGACCATCGCCTGGGTAGACAAGAACTCCGCTGCGGGATATGTCTTTCCCCGTGCGGCCTTGATCAGCGATAAGATAGACCCCGACAAGTTCTTCTCCAAGCAGGTTTTTGCCGGCAAACACGATGCGGCAGTGCTGGCGGTGCTCAACAAGTCGGTGGATGCGGCGGCCACTTTCGCCAACGACGACAAGAACAAGAGCGGAGCCTGGACCCAGTTTTTGAAGCCCGAGGAGGCGGCCCAGATCACCGCCATTTTCTACTCCAAGCCCATCCCTGGCGACACCTTCACCGTTTCCAAGGATTTCCTGGCCAAGTATCCTAACCTGGCCCGAGGCATCGCTGCGGCCATCCAGCGCATCAAGACCCCGCAGAGCAAGTTGCTGTTTGATCTCTACCGGATCGACTACATGGTCCCGGCCAAAGATTCCGACTACGATGTGGTGCGGGAGGCTAGAAAGCTGTCGGGCCAGTAGGCCTGCGGAGGGCCCAAAGCCCCTGGGGGTTTCCCGGGGGCTTTTTCACGATAAGCTAGAGGCGGTTTACCCAGGTTATGATCGAAGTTCAGGGTGTTAGCCAGACGTTTGTGACCTCGAGGGGGCCTTTCCAGGCCCTCCTTGAGGTGAGCCTGAAGATTCCCCAGGGGGATTTCGTTGCCATCATCGGGCGCTCGGGGGCCGGGAAGAGCACGTTCTTGCGCACCCTCAATGGTCTGCTGCGGCCCAGTCAGGGCTCGGTGGTGGTGGAGGGAACAGACATCACCCGCTTGTCCAAGGGGGAGCTGCAGAAATATCGCCGCCAGGTGGGGTTTATCTTTCAGCAATTCAACCTGGTAACCCGGCTGAGCGTGCTGGACAACGTGCTCCACGGGCGATTGGGCTACCTACCGACCTGGCGTGGTCTGCTGGGGCTGTACACCGAGCGCGATTATGCCATCGCCCGGGAACAGCTGGCTCGAGTGGATTTAGCCACTAAGGAAGGGGCTCGAGTGGATTCGCTCTCGGGTGGACAGATGCAGCGGGTGGCGATTGCTCGAGCCATGGCCCAGGAGCCCACCCTGATCCTGGCGGATGAGCCTGCGGCCAACCTAGACCCGGTGCTCTCCGAAGAGGTGATGCGCACTTTGCGGCGCTTCAATTCCGAGCAGGGGGTGACGGTGGTGATCAACATTCACGCCTTGGACCTGGCGCTCAAATACGCGAAGCGGATCATCGCCTTCCGACAGGGGCGACTGGTGTTTGACGGGACCCCCTTAGAACTTACCGACGAGTTGGTGGACGAAATTTACGAACGCAAGGAGATGCTCTCATGAAGGCAACCCCTATACACGGATTGCCGAACCGGGATCTTCAGGGGGGAGTATGACCGCCATTGTGCTGTATGTGGGGCTTGGCCTCCTGGTCGCCCTGCTTTCGGGCTTGGCCAAGGGTTCGATGCGGCGCCTATGGATCGGTGGGGTGATAGGGCTGCTGATCGCCTATGTGGCCTTCCCCTTTAGCCGCTCCCTAGGCAACCTCAGTCGGGAGACGGTAGAACCCACCTTACTGGGCTCGGTCCCTACCTTTTTACCGCTGCTCCTAATTCCGCTGCTGCTGGGGCTGGCGTTGGTGCTGGGGCATCGAGGAGGGGCGGTGGGGGCCTGGGCTGCGGTCGTGG
>NZ_QWLB01000049.1 GCF_003574355.1 Meiothermus granaticius NBRC 107808
CCGGGGGGCCTGGGGGGGCTCGAGGGGTCGGCCCACCAGGTGAGCCATGTACCAATCCCCCTTTGGGGTCTCCACCAGTGAGGCGTGCCCGGCTTTCTGCAAGGGCAGCTCGGGGCGGCCCCGGGCAGTGAGGGTGGGATAGCTGGGGTCTACCTCATAAGGGCCCTCGATCTGGCGGGCCCGAGCCACCGTGACGGCGTGCTCGTAGACCGTGCCCCCTTCGGCCACCACCAGATAATACCAGCCGTCTTTCTTGTACAGATGCGGACCCTCGGTCACGCCCAGGGGGGTGCCCCGGAAGATGTTGTGTACTGGGCCCACCAGCCTCTTCTGAACCGGGTCGTACTCCTGCAAGAGGATGCCCGAGAAGGAGTTTCTGCCCTTACGGTGATCCCACTGCATGTTGAGCAGCCACTTGCGCCCATCCGTGTCGTGAAAGAGCGAGGGGTCGAAGCCCGAGGCGTTGAGGTAGACCGGCTCTGACCAGGGCCCCTCAATGCTTGGAGCGGTGACCAGGTAGTTGTGAGCGTCTTTGAAAATCTCCCCGTTGCCCCAGGTTTTTACATCGGTGTAGATCAGGTAAAACTGCTCCCCATCGTGGCTCAGGCAAGGGGCCCAGACGCCGCCTGAGTCGGGGTTGCCCAGCAGGTTGAGTTGCGAGGTGCAGGTCAGCGCATAGCCGATGGGCCGCCAGTGCACCAGGTCGCGCGAGTGGGAGAGCCGCACCCCCGGCCACCACTCGAAGGTGGAGGTGGCGATATAGTAGTCCTCCCCCACCCGCAGGATCGAGGGGTCGGGGTGGAAACCTCTGAGCACTGGGTTCACAATCTTCATGGCCGGGCCACCGCCTCCCGCAAAAAGCCCTGGAACCAGCGCCCGCTGGCCTTGAGGCGGCGGGCCTGGGTGGCAAAGTCCACGTAAACCAGGCCAAAACGCTTGCTATAGCCTTCGGCCCACTCAAAGTTGTCCAGCAGGCTCCATACAAAATAACCCTTTAAGGGCACCCCTTCTTGTAGGGCCAAAAGGCTCTGGGCGAAGTGGCGCTCGAGGTAGCGGGTACGCGCCGGATCGTGTACCTCTCCATCCACACTCACCACATCGGAGTAGGCCGCGCCGTTCTCGGTGATGTAGATGGCCTTTGGACGGTACTCCCGGCTGACCCGCAGCAGCAGTTCCTGCAGCCCTTCGGGGTAAATCTCCCAGTCCATAGCAGTGCGTTCCTCCCCCACAGCTACTGACTGGAAGCGGTAGGGGCCCAGGGTGCTGTTCCGAACCACCGCACGGGTGTAGTAGTTGATTCCCAGAAAGTCGGTGGGGACGGCAATGGCCTCCAGATCGCCCCCCTGCACCGGCGGGGGGGTCTCGCCGTAGAGCTCGAGCAGGTCGAGGGGATACCCAAAGCCGAAAAGGGGATCCAGGTACCAGCGGTTCTGAAAGCCGTCGAAGCGCCGGGCGGCGGCCACGTCGGCGGGGTCGGGTGAGGCGGGGTGGCCGGGGGCCAGGTTCAGGGTGATGCCCACCTGGGCTCCAGGGGCGTTGCGGCGGATGAGGGGCACGGCCAGGCCGTGGGCCAGCAGCAGATGGTGCGAGGCCCGCACCGCCAGACCCAGGTCCTGTTTGCCTGGGGCATGCACCCCGGCCAGGTAGCCCAGATGGGCCGAGCACCAGGGCTCGTTGAGGGTAATCCAGTGCCGCACCCGGTCGCCCAGGTGCCGAGAGAGAAGGTCGGCATACTCGGCAAAGGCGTAGGCGGTCTCCCGCGCGGGCCAGCCGCCCTGGTCTTCCAGGGCCTGGGGCAGGTCCCAGTGGTACAGGGTTAGCCAGGGGGTGATGCCCTGGGCCAGCAGGGTGTCCACCAGCCGGCCGTAGAAATCCAGGCCCTTGGGGTTGGGAGCTCCCCGGCCCTTGGGCAGAATGCGGGGCCAGGCTACCGAAAAGCGGTAGGCGTTCACCCCCAGCTCCTTCATCAGGGCGATGTCCTCTCGGTAGCGGTGGTAGTGGTCGCAGGCGAGGTCACCGGTCTCGCCGCCTTGGGTTTTGCCGGGGGTGTGGCTGAAGGTGTCCCAGATGCTCAGGCCGCGCCCGTCTTCCCGAACGGCGCCCTCGATCTGGTAAGCTGAGGTGGCGGTGCCCCAGGTGAAGTCAGGGGGAAAGTCGCTTCGTTTCATGTAGGTCTCCTCAAGGCTGTTGCAACGTGCGTTGCAGGGCAAAGTAGGCGGGCTTGGGCTGGTAGTCGGCGTCAAAGATGAGGGGTTCGCTGGCGGCCCGCCAGGAGTAGGCGTCGCTGACCCCCCAGAGGGTGAAGACCTTACAGCGGGGCTGGCGCAGGCATACCTGCAGAACCTCCTGGTAGATTTGGGCCTGCTTTTGCAGGCGCTCGGCTTTGGAGCCAGGCCCGCTCAGCCGTACGTCCATCTCGGTGATGTGAATCTCGAGGCCCAGCTTGGCAAAGCGCTCGAGGTTCTCCGCCATCCGCGCGGCTGTGGGCGAGAAGTTCAGATCTAGATGCGCCTGAAAGCCTACCCCATCCAGCGGTACCCCTTTGTCCTTGAGTGACTTGAGCAGGGCGTAAATGGCGTCTGATTTAGGCCCGAGCCCCTCGGCCCCGTAGTCGTTGTAGAAGAGCTTGGCGCCTGGATCGGCGGCGTGGGCGTAGCGGAAGGCTTTTTCCAAATAATCGGGCAACACTTCAAAAGGGGTTGGCCGGAGCTCGGCATCATCCCCGATCACCTCGTTGGCCACGTCCCAGTAGGCGATCTTCCCCCGGAAGTGTCCCACCACGGTCTGGATGTGCTCCCGCAGGATGGCTTCCATCTCAGCAGGGGTGAAATCGCCATACACCCAGCGGGGAAGCTGCTGGTGCCAGACCAGGGTGTGGCCTCGCACAGCCATGTGGTTTTTTTGGGCAAACTCTACCAGCAGGTCAGCAGGGGCAAAGTTGAACTGGCCACGCGTGGTCTGCAGTGCGCCCCACTTCATAACGTTTTCCGCCACCACCAGGTTGAACTCCCGGGCCAGCACCTGGGCATACTCAGGGTCTTGCAGCAGCAGGTTAGGCTCGACCGCAGCCCCAACCTGAAGGCCGTGCTTCTCGGCCAGGGTGCGCAGGGGTGGGCCGGACTGGGCTAGGGTCAGAAGGCTCAACCCCAAGAGCAACAGGCTCCACAGGCGAAATGACATTAACCCTCCTTGGAAATAGATGGTTTGGGAGACCTCGAGCTTCCTTTCAGAAAACCGGGTATCTCTGGGCAGAACAAGCTGGTTCAGTTTTTGACCGCCCCCGAGGTCAGTCCCTCCATGAGCTGTCGCGCGGCCAGGGCAAAGACCAGGAGCAGCGGGGCTACCAGGAGGGCGGTACCGGCCATGATGGCCCCCCACTCCACATCGGTCGCCCCTTGTAGGGTACGCAGCACTACCGGCAGGGTTTTGGTCTCCTGGGTGCGCATAATCACGTTCACATCAGCGAACTTGTTCCAGGCCCCAATAAAGGTGATCAGGCCCAGCGTGCCCAGGGCGGGCCGGATGAGGGGCAGCACAATGCGCCAGTAAATCTGGAACTCGCTGCACCCATCTATGCGGGCGGCGTCCACCAACTCCTTGGGGATGGCCGCGACGATGTACTGCCGCATCATGAAGATCCCTACCGCCCCGGCCATGGCCGGAACCCAAAGGGCTTTGGGGGTGTTGATCCAGCCAATCTGGTAGATCAGCAGGTAAAAGGGAATCAAGTTCAGAATGGCTGGTATCAGCAAGGTGGCCAGCACCACCCCAAAGAGCTGCTCACGCCAGCGAAAGTTGTACATGGCAAAGCCAAACCCGGCCAGGCTGCAGAAAAATAGGGTGGTAATGGTGATCATGAAGGCTAAATAAAAGGTGTTCCAGTAAGCCCGCCAGAAGGGAATCTTCTGCAAGAGAATTTGGTAGTTGCTCCAGAAATGCTCCCCGAACCATAAAGGCGGCGGGAAACCGAAAATCTCAGAGCGCTGCTGAGTGGCAAAGACAAACATGAAGTAAAAAGGAGCCACGGTTAGCAGGCCGCCCAATATCAGTAGGATATAGCCCCCTAAGCGCAGTAGAAGACTGCTTAAAGCGCCTCTCTTTTGCTCCCTCATTGTCAATCTCCCCCTCTGGCGGTACGACCAAAGATCAGATTGTTAAGGTAGGTCAGGATGCCGATGAAGGCGAAGAGAATCCAGGCGATAGAAGCTGCGGTGCCCATATCGAGCCACTCAAAAGCCGTGCGGTACATGTACATGGCCGCAGTCTGACCTCCTGGAGTGGCGGTGCTGGCCCCACCGTTCAGGAGCACAAAAGGCTGCTCAAAAAGCTGCATGTTTCCAATGATGGTCAGGCTAACCGCGAAGAACATCATGGGGCGCAATAGGGGTAGGGTGATGTAGCGAAATTGCTGTATCCTGCTAGCCCCATCCACTGCGGCTGCCTCGTAAAGATCCTTAGGGATGGCCTGGATGGCCGAGAGGTAAAGCAGGGTGTTCCAACCGGTGAATTGCCAGACCACCACCAGCGCCAAGGCATACTTGATGTTGGCACTAATAAACCAGTTGATGTTTTGATCGGGCAAGAGCCAACCCAGCACAGGCCAGGTGTGGAGATGAGCAATTATCAGGTTGATCACCCCATTGTGGGTGGCAAATAGGGTATTGAATATGAGGGCAATTGCTACCGAAGAGGTGATATAGGGTAGAAAGTAGACCGCCGTAACGAAGGTTTTGAACCGACTCAACACCATGTGAATTACAAAAGCCAAGGGGATGGCGATCAGGTGTTGGGGTATCCCGGAAAACACCCCTAGCCAAACCGTGTTCCACATGGAGCGCCAAAACATGGGATCGGTAAGGGTGAAAGCGTAGTTCCCGAGGCCCACAAACTTCCAGTGGCCCCAGCCGTCGCTGGGGGTCCAGGACTGGAAGGAGATGTATAAGGAAAACAAGCTGGGATAAAGGCCAAAAATCAAGAAAAGAATGAAGAAGGGGCTGATAAATATATAAGGCGCATAACGCCGTTGGAAGTTGCTCCAGCGCATGGCTAGGCCAGATGGGCTGGAACTAGGCCGTGGGTTGCTCAGGCTCTCTTGCACAGGCACTCCTTTCTGGTGGCCTGCTGCTTTGAAAACTTTTCACACATAGCCATAGAAAGGGGGAGAAGGGGTGCCCCTTCTCCCCCGTGTTATTTCTAACGCATCCGGCGCTCGATGAGCCGTTTGGCCTCGGCCAAAGCTGCAGTCACGTCCTTGCCCTCGTCCAGCACTTGTGAAAGGGCTGTACCCAGGATTTCGTAGGCTACTCGGTCGTACTTGTTGGCCTTCAAAGGCTTAACCCGCCGAGCCGCATCGCGCCAAATCAAGAAGGCTTTTTGGCCTCCCAGAAACTCTACAGGGTCATTAAAAACAGGGTCGTTCTGGGCCGCCAGCAGAGCGGGAAAGGCCCCGATAGCCTTAAAGCCCGCAATCTGAGATTCATCATTGGTGGTGACAAACTTAATGAACTCCCAGGCCAGGGCTTTGTTTTTAGAAGCGCTGGGAATGCCATAGAAGCTGCCACCCCAGGAGGCGTACATTCCCTCGGGAAGCTGCTGCACTCGCCACAGACCCTTGGTGTCGGGGGCCATCCAATTTTTTAAATGGCCCATCAGCCAAGCACCTGAGAATTGCGTAGCCACCGTACCTTTCTTAAAGGCGTCATACCACTCATTGGTCCAAGATCCAATTCTGGCATCCAATCCAGCCGCCCGGATGTTTTTGGCCAGCTCGAAAGCCCGTACAAACCGGGGGGTATCCACCACAACCTTGCCTTGCTCATCGAAGTAGGGGCTGGTATTAGCTGGGGTCGTTGCGAAGATGTTGATCCAGGCAACGTCCGCTGCATCGGCGATCAAGAAGGAGCCTGTGGAGGATTTGATTGCTCTACCCGCGGCAATATAGCCGGGCCAGGTCATCATGCTTTTAGGGTCCACACCGGCTTTTTGCAAGATATCGTTGCGGTAGAAAAAGGTGCCCGGCCCAATATCGGTGGGCATAGCGATGAAGCGCCCGTCAGAGGAAGTGGCCTGGGAAATGGTATAGGGCGTGAACAGCTTTTTGTATTGCCCTGCGCTGTAAGGGGCTTTGTTAAGGTCTTCGAAGCCTTGTCCTTCGGCGAATCGCCCCACATAGCCAATTTCGATCGCGGCCACGTCGGGCAGACCCTGTCCGGTGGCTAAAGCGGTTGTGAGGGCATTGTGATGATCAGCATACTGTTGAATGACCAATTTGACCTCAACATCGGGAAACTTCTTGTTAAAAAGGGGAATTTGGGCTTTGAGAGAGTCGTCAAGGTTGGGGAAGACGGCCACTGTAAGCGTAGTCTTTTGGGCTACAGCAAGGCTTGCCAGTATGAGTAGGGCTAAAAGGGGCAGGATTTTCTTCATAGACACTCCTTTGCGAGAATTCTGCTCTAGGTCAAGGACGGACTTTTGAAAGCGCTTTCAGATCTGAGTGATTGCTACCATTCCTCCTTTGGGATTGAAAACTAGGTCGGTTGGTGCATCAGCCGGGTAGCCGGGGAACGTAAAAGAGCGGTAGACTCCCGTACAACCAGGCGAGTCGAGGGAGATATGGGGGTATATTCTCGATTCTCGAGCCGGGCCAGTACCAGCCGAGTTGCTTCCCAGCCCAGTTCCTGACCGGGTTGGTGTATGGAGGTAAGAGGGGGGGTAAAGTAGCTGGAACTGGGCAGATCATCGAATCCAACGATCGAAACATCGTTCGGGACACGGATGCCACGGCGATATAGCGCTACGTTGGCTCCATAGGCCATCTGGTCATTAGCCGCGAAGATGGCGGTGAACAGGGCTCCCCGGGCCAGAAGGGCCTCTACCGCCAGAAGACCGGAGGGCTCGAGATAATCCCCTTCAACCACCAAAGCTGGCTCAAAGGGGATATCGGCCTCCCCTAAAGCCCGACGGTAGCCTTTTAGGCGTTCAATTGCATCGGGGTGGGATTGGGGGCCTGCGATATGCGCGATCCGGCGATGGCCTAGCTCGAGGAGGTGCCGGGTGGCGTCAAAGGCTCCTTGGGCATTATCCACGCTTAGACAGCTGAGGCCTTGGATTTCCCGCCCCACCACCACCACCGGCATGAGGTTGACCAATTCCAGCAAGCGCTCCTGGGGTACACTGCCATCCATCACCACCAGGGCATCTACCTGCCGCCCTACCAACACCCTGAGAGCGGCTTCTTCTCGGTCCACGCGCCAGTGTCCACTGGCGAAAATGGGATGGTAAGGGGTTCCTTCTAGGGCTTGCTCTACCCCTTTAAGCATCTCCCCGTAATAGGGGCTGCTGATCTCTTGGGAGATTACCCCAATGGTGAGCGAGCGTCCCTGGGCTAGCCCCTTGGCCATGATGTTGGGGCGATAATTCAAACGCTCTATGGCCTTTAATACAGCCTCACGCTTGCGGCTCGCTACCTTGGCGGTGCCATTGATCACTCGAGAAACTGTACTGGGTGAAACCCCAGCTTCCCGGGCCACATCGCTCAAGGTTACGATTTCGCGCATAACATTCCAAACGGTTGTGGGGCTCTCGAGAAAAAAGTAAAACAGATTTTGAAAGCGCTGTCAAGACTTGATATGCCTTGGATGTATTATGCGTGGGGTTGCAGTGAGGCGCCGAGGAGCAGGATGATAGCCCTATGGATTTGCTGGTGATCGTGCCTCATCCAGATGACGAGGTTTTTGGTGCGGGGGGGACGCTCCTGCAGTATGCCGAGCGGGGCCTCGAGACCGGTCTCATCACCCTGACCCATGGAGAAGCCGGGCGCACCCTAGGCCTCTGCCCTCCAGAGCACCTGGGTGAGCTTCGGGCCCAGGAGTTGCGCCGGGCCGCAGAGATTTTGAAGATCGGCTACTTTGAGCTCATGGACTTTCCCAACGCTCGTCCTAACGGGGCGGTTGAGGGCGAGGCTAGGGGGGTGGGGTTTGCCCGTTCCACAGGTGTGGCGGATCACCCCGAGATCGTGGACCTGTTGATGTGGCGGCTCGAGCTGCTGCGTCCACGGGCCATCATCACCTTCGGCCCCAATGGCAGCAACCGCCACCCTGACCACGTGGCCACCCACCGGTTCGTCACCCGCGCGGTAGCGAACTCCGGCCAGCGGATAGCGGTGTTTTACTACGCTCCACCGCAGCCGCTCCCGGAATTCATCGAGGGATGGCTGCCGCCGACCCATATGCGCCGCATCCCGATGGAGACGCTGCTGCAGAAGCTGCGGGCCATGGCTCAGCACCGCACCCAGGCCCTCTCGGTGCTGCAATTCATGGATCGCTTCGCCCCTCGCTTGGCCCTTGAAAGCTTTCATCTGGCCGGTTATCAGGGGCCGATTCAGGATGAGCTGCTGTGGTATGCTAGACCCTAGGAACCCCCTTCAGCAGGCCGATCCCCCGCATACGCTTGCCGAATGATGCATACCGTGGTAAGTTAAGACTATCAGCGGCAAAAGGCCGCCTTTTTTATTGCCCAATCTGGGCTTGCATAACTCAGGTAAAGCCCCTACACTGAGCCTCAACCATGCTTGGTATCCCCATCGCCAAAGGTTCCTTGCCAAGCCGCAGCCCTGCGGCTTTCGGCTATGGGACCGTGGTGTGCTGGTGGTGGCCCGGATAGCTCCAGGACGGCAGCAGTGGGTGCCCCTGGAGCTATCCGGGGGCTTTTTTATTTGGATCAGAGCGCACAAGGAGGAAACTGTGGTTACTTCAGCGAAGGTTACCCCCACCCTACCGATCAAAAAGACCCTTTTGGCCGACCTCGAGACCCCGGTCTCGGCCTATCTCAAACTTTCGGAGAAGGCGGCCCCCAGCTTTTTGCTCGAGTCGGTGGAGGGGGGGAAGGCCTGGGCTCGCTGGAGCTTTGTAGGGGTGGGGGCCCGGCGCATTTTTCGGGCCAAGGATGGGGTATTTACCCTGAATGGCGAGGTGCTCCAGACCCAAGATCCCCTGCGCACGCTGTATGAAGCAATCCATCGCCCGATCGTTCCCGACCCCGACCTGCCCATTTTTTGGGGTGGGGCGGTGGGCTATGCAGCCTATGACCTGATCCGCTACTACGAGCGTTTGCCAGCGGATAAACCCGATTTGCTCCAGGTACCCGACCTCCTCTTTGTCGAGCCTGAGGTGGTGGTGGTTTTCGACCAATTCAAGCAGCAGCTCCACATTGTGGCCCCGGCGGAGGAAGGGAACGCCGCCTCCAAGGCCCAGGCCCTCGAGCGCATTGCCTGGGCAGAGAAAAAGCTCAATGGGCCCCTGCCAGGGGTGCCGGGGGAGCGGGCAGGCCGACGCATGGAGTTCCAGCAAAACCTCAGCCAGGCAGAGTATGAGCGGGTGGTCGAGCGAGGTTTGGAGTACATTCGGGCCGGGGACATCTTCCAGTTCGTGCCCTCCGTGCGCTGGAGTGCTCCATTGAACGTGCACCCCTTCGCCATCTACCGGGCCCTGCGCTCCGTAAACCCCAGCCCCTACATGGGCTACTTGGATTTGGGAGAGGCGCTGCTGGTCTCGTGTAGCCCGGAGAGCCTGCTTCGTTCGGATGGTCGTAAGGTGACGACCCGGCCCATCGCCGGAACCCGGCGGCGAGGCCGGGATGCCGCCGAGGACAGGGCTCTGGCCGAGGAGCTTCTGGCCGATGAGAAGGAGCGGGCTGAACATGTGATGCTGGTAGACCTTTCCCGCAACGATATCGGGCGGGTAGCCAAGTATGGCACGGTGCGGCCCACGCAGCTTTTGAGCGTGGAGCAGTATTCCCATGTGATGCACATTGTCTCCACGGTAGAGGGGGAGCTGCGCGAGGACAAAACCCCGCTGGATGCCCTGGCCTCAGTGTTGCCGATGGGGACGGTCTCGGGGGCTCCTAAAATTCGGGCCATGGAGATCATCGAAGAACTCGAGCCCTCCCGTCGGGGAGCCTATGGCGGCAGTTTTGGTTATGTGGCCTATGACGGGCATATGGATGTGGCCCTGACCCTGCGCACCATTGTGATCGCCAACGGCGAGCTGCACATCCAGGCTGGGGCCGGGGTGGTCTATGACTCGGTTCCGGCCAACGAATACCAGGAGTGCTTGAACAAAGCCCAGGCCATGATCAAAGCCGTGCGGATGGCCGAGGAGGGGTTATGAAGCGCATCTTGATGGTTGACAACTACGACTCCTTTACCTACAACTTGGTGCAGTACCTGGGGGAGCTGGGAGCCGACCTCACCGTATGGCGCAACGATCAATTCCAGCTCGAGGACATCCGAGAGTTCGACCCTGACGGGATTGTGGTAAGCCCCGGACCCTGCACCCCCAGAGAGGCTGGGCTTTCGGTCCCCCTAATCCAGACCTATGCCCCCAGGTACCCCATTCTTGGGGTCTGCCTGGGCCACCAGAGCATTGGAGAGGCTTTTGGGGCCCAGGTGGTTCGCCATAAGGTGATCGTGCACGGCAAAACCAGTGTGATCTCCCACGATGGCAGCGGGGTTTTTGCCGGGCTCCCCAGGCCCTTTTCGGCCACCCGGTACCACTCGCTGGTGGTCGAGGATTTGCCGGAAACCTTAGAGGTCAATGCGTGGCTCGAGGAGGCGGGGGGGCATACCGTAATGGGATTGCGCCACCGCCACTACCCCACCCACGGAGTTCAGTTTCACCCTGAGTCGGTGTTGACCGAATCGGGGATGGGGCTGCTGGCCAACTTTCTCAAGCTATGTGCCTAGTCCCTACAATGTGAAGAGCCATGATCTCGGTGATTGTGCCCACCCATAACCGCCGCGCAGCCCTGGAGCGCAAGCTGCGGGCCCTAGAGGGGCAACCCGGCAGCTTCGAGGTGATCGTGGTGGCCGATGGCTGCACTGACGACACCCAGCAGTTCCTGGCCGAGTATCACCCCCCGTATTCGCTGCGGGTCCTCGAGACCGGGAGGGGGGACGGCCGGGGGGTGGCCTTCGCCCGCAACCGAGGTGCGGAGGCCGCTCGAGGGGATCTCCTCCTGTTCTCGGATGACGATGTGGTTCCGCAGCCTGGGTGGATTCAAGCCCACCAAAACGCCCATTCGGGGGCCTCGGTTGTGGCCGTTGGGCGTTTGCTGCTGCCCCCTGACCTGCGCAACAGTGGGGCCGCGGAGCTGAGGGGGCCCCGGGTGTTCTGGTGGAACATCACCGGCAACAACACCAGCCTGCCCAAACCCCTGTTTGAGAAGGTCGGCGGCTACGACGAGGCCTTCAGCGCCTATGGCGGTGAGGATCCTGATCTGGGGTACCGCTTGGGTCGGGCCGGGGCCCGGATTCAGTTTGTGGCGGCCGCGGAGGCCGTGCACGAGGCTTATGACCACCAAAAGGGAGCCTTGGCCCGGGCCAAGGCAGCGGGGGAAGCGCATGTGCGGGTTTGGAAAAAGTATGGTGATCCCAAGATTGCCTGGGCTCTGGGGGTGCACCCGGTGTTGTTGGGGGTGAAGATGGCTACCTTGCCTTGGCTCAGAACCCTGATTGGGCCTCGAGCAGACCGCGAGTTGGCGTATTCCTGGGGCGCATGGAACCAACGTTCAGCGTAGTTATCCCCACCTTTAACCGGGCCGAGCTGCTGGAGCGGACGGTAAAGGCCTTGCTGGGGCAGATGGGGGCGGATCTGGAGGTCATCGTAGTGGACGATGGCTCAACCGATTCCACCCCGGCCCGGTTGCAGGGGATCGCCGACCCTCGAGTCCGCCTGCATCGCCAGCCCAACCAGGGCCTGGCCGCAGCCCGCAACGCCGGGTTTGCTCTGGCCAGAGGGCGGTATGTGCTGTTCAACGATGACGACCTGGTGCCGGAGCCGGGGTTTCTGGCCGCCCACCTCGAGCTGCACGGTCAGCTTCCCGGGGTTGCGGTGGTCAGCCGCACATACCTTCCGGAGGAACTGGGCAACGCCCCCTTCACCCGTTACTGGCGGGCTAGGGCTGAGGGAGGGGTGCGCGGCAAGCCCAATGGGGCGGTGTTGGGCAAAGGGGGCTACTGGTTTGCCAGCCTATCCATTGGTCGAAATTTGCTGCCCAATCCGCCCTTTTCGGCCTTTCGGGCTTATGGCTGGGAGGAGCATGAACTGGGGCTCCGGTTGTGGGCTAAAGGGGTCCAGCCGCGCTTGGCGGTGGGGGCCAGGGCGGCGCACCTGGACCGGGTGTGCCTGGAGGCAATGGTGGCCAAGCTGGGCAGCATGGGCCGGATGGCCTGGGAGTTTTATGGGCTGCACCCCAGCCTCGAGGTGGCCTTCTGGACCGGAGCCAACCCCCTCTCTCTGGCCTACAAGCGCTGGTTTTATCCCTGGGCCAAGGCCCAGCGGCTGCTGGAGGACCGGGCCTGGGAAAGCACTTCTGTGGCCTTTGGCAACTACAGTTTTATCCTCGAGGCGGCCTATACCCGAGGGTTGCTCGAGGGCAAGCCGTGAACCCCCCGCCGTGTATTCTGGAGGCTCGAGTGTGCCCTAGCCGAACCGGTTATGAAGCCTTCTGGGAGGAACCGTGGAACTCTTGAAAAAAGCCCTGCACGCTGAACCTTTAACTCAAACCGAGGCTCGAGCCCTGATGGAGCGCATCATGGCCGGTGAGCTTACCGCAGCCCAGACCGCCGGGGTGTTGATGGCCCTGCGTACTCGAGGGGAGACCGTCGAGGAGATCTCGGGGTTTGCCGAGGGCATGCGGGCGGCAGCGGTGCGAATCCAGACCCGCAGGGCCCCCCTGATGGACATTGTGGGTACCGGTGGGGTGGCTCCAGAGGCCTTCAACGTCTCGACCACCACCTGCTTTGTGGTGGCCGCAGGGGGGGTGCCGGTGGCCAAGCACGGCAACCGTGCGGCCAGCTCGAGGTCGGGTTCGTTTGACCTGATCGAGGCCCTGGGGATTCGGATTGACCTGCCCCCCGAGCGGATTACCCAGGCCATCGAGACCCTGGGCCTGGGGTTCCTCTTCGCCCGGAGCCATCACCCGGCCATGCGCTACGTGGCCCCGGTGCGGGCCGAGCTGGGGGTGCGCACGGTGTTTAATCTGCTGGGCCCCCTAACCAACCCCGCCTTTGCCACCTTAAACCTGGTTGGGGTAAGCAGCCCGAACCTGGTCGAGCCGTTTGCCCAAGTGCTGCACAACCTCGGTTCACAGCGGGCCTTGGTGGTTTATGGGGAGCCGGGGCTCGAGTCCGCTTTAGGGGTGGATGAGTTGGTGCTGGGCCCCAACCGGGTGGCGGAGCTTCAGGAGGGGCAGATCCGAAGCTACACCCTGCACCCCGAGGCAGTGGGGCTTCAGCCGGCCCCGCTCGAGGCCCTCCAGGGGGGTACGCCTCAGGAAAACGCGGTCACCGCCCGGGCCATCTTGAGCGGTAAGGAACGCGGGCCCAAGCGGGACGCGGTGGCCTTGAATGCCGGCGCCGCCTTCTACCTGGCCGGAAAGGTGCCGGACATTGCGCAGGGGGTAAGGCTGGCCGAGGGGTTGCTGGACGGGGGGGCGGGCCTCGAGCTGCTGGAACAACTCCGGGCCTTTAGCCAGCAGTGACCGGACCCTCCTCCATACCGCTCGGCCTCAGTGGCTTGGCTACACCCGGAAGACCCCAGAGGCCGTGATGGAGGGCTCAGCCTCTGGGGCATAGGTTTTGGGCGCTTCGACCTCGAGCCCCGCATAGGCCAAGGGGGCGTTCATCTCGAGTTCAGCGGCCAGGATGAGGTAATCGAGCTGCTCGAAGCTCCACAAGAGGATTTGGTGTTCCTGGGCCCGCTCGAGGGCCGCAGGGGTGTACTCCCCCGTTTGGCAAACCATGACCCCCCGCTGCCCTGGGATTAGGGCCTTATACAACCCCTCCACCTCGGCCTCCCCCACCGGCCCCTCCATTTGCAGATCGAAGGCATAAACCACCCCTGAAGGGGAGCGGGCCGTAAGCTGCGGCCCCGATAGGGCTTCGGGGAGCGCCGCCACCCAGTTGGGACAGCGATTGAGCAAAGCCGCGAGGTAACGGGCCAGGTTACGCTTTGGGGCAGGGGTAGGGGTCATAAAATTGGCTAGCCTAAGGTATACCATTCCCGCCAGATTAGAAAATTAGAGCCCGCAGCACTGCGGGCAATTTCACAGGTGTGGGCGGCGTTTATGGGTGATTCCGGGGGCGCCGGGCTTATTCCACCGTGACCGATTTGGCCAGGTTCCTCGGCTGGTCTACATCCCGCCCCAAATGCACCGCGGTCTCATAGGCCAGAAGTTGCAGCGGCACCACGCTCACCACCGGGGCCAGCAGGGGGTGGGTTCTGGGCACGTAAATCACGTCCTGGGCAAACTTCTGTACCTTGGTATCGTCCTCGCTGGCCACCGCAATCACCCGCCCGCCCCGGGCCCGCACTTCCTGGATGTTGGAGACGGTTTTCTCGTAGAAGGGGCTCTGGGTAGCCAGTACCACCACTGGCAGGCGCTCGTCAATCAGGGCGATGGGGCCGTGCTTCATCTCGCCGGCGGGGTAGGCCTCGGCGTGGATGTAGCTGATTTCCTTGAGCTTGAGGGCCCCTTCGTAGGCGGTGGGGGCCTGGATGTGCCTCCCCAGGAACAGGTAGTCCTGGGCCTGGTGGTATTTCTCGGCGATGTGGGCGATGCGGGGGCGCTGCTCCAGGGCTTCCTCCACTAGCCGGGGTAGCTTGCGCATCTCGCTCAGGAGTTCCCGTGCGGTCTTTTCGTCCAGCGTGCCTTTGGCCCGGCCCATCCACACGGCCAGCATGGCCATGGCGGCCAGCATGGCGATGTAGGCCTTGGTCGAGGCCACGCCAATCTCGGGGCCAGCGTGGATGTAGAGGGTGTCGTCTACCTCGCGGGTGATGCTGCTACCCTTGGCGTTGATGACCCCCAGGGTGCCTGCTCCCTTGCGTTTGGCTTCGCGGATGGCCTCGAGGGTATCGATGGTCTCGCCCGACTGGCTGATGCAGATGGCCAGGGTTTTGTCGTCCACCACCGGGTCACGGTAGCGGTACTCGGAGGCCACGTCAATTTCCACCGGCACCCGGGCCAAAGCCTCCAGCAGATACTTCCCCACCCAGGCCGCGTAGTAGGCCGTGCCGCAGGCCACAATGTGCACCTTGTCGTAGTGGGTGGGCTCGAGCTTGAGACCCAGCTCCACCCCCGCCTCTTCTTCGTAGAGGCGGCCCCCCAGGGTGTTTTCCAGCACCCGGGGCTGCTCGTAGATTTCCTTGAGCATGTAGTGGGGGTGCCCGCCTTTTTCGGCGGCCTCGAGGCTCCACTCCACCGTCACCACTTCCCGCTCCACCGGGTTGCCGGCCAGATCGGTAACCTGTACCCCCTCGCGGCGCACCACCGCCATATCGCCATCGTGCAAAAAAATGACCCGGCGGGTATAGGGCAACAGGGCCGGCACGTCCGAGGCCACAAAGTTCTCCCCCTCGCCCAGCCCAATCACCAGCGGGCTCACGGTACGGGCCACCACAATCTCTTCGTGGTTCTGATGGGCCACTACCAGGGCATAGGCCCCGTAGGCTTCCGAGAGGGCCAGGCGTACCGCCTCGACCAGGTCGCCCTGGTATTTTTCCTCGATCAAATGGGCCAGCACCTCCGAGTCGGTCTCGGAGCTGAAGGTGTGCCCCCGCGCAATCAGGTCCTCCTTGAGGGGCAGGTAGTTTTCGATGATGCCGTTGTGAATTACCGCAATTTCGCCCTTTTCGGTCATGTGAGGGTGGGCGTTGGGGTCGGTGGGGGCCCCATGGGTGGCCCAGCGGGTGTGCCCCACCCCAAACTGCCCGTTCAGGTGGTGCTCCTTCAGGCTGTCAGCCAGCACCTGGAGCTTGCCGGCCTTCTTGACCACCTCAAGGTGCCCGTTGACCTTGACCGCAATGCCCGCCGAGTCGTAGCCCCGGTACTCCAGGCGCTTGAGCCCGTCCAGCACGACATCGGATGCCTCTCGAAAACCCACGTATCCCACGATTCCACACATATTGAACCTCAGCTTGGGGGGTCTGGTCCTCACCCCACAGTAAGCGAAATCCCGGCCTTGCGGCCGTCGTTTGCACATCCAGGGGTTACGGGCCCCCAGGGGGCTGCCTTACAAGCCAAACGGGCATAACCCTACCGAAATCTCCGCTTCGTAACCCCTGCTTAACGCTTTGGGTTTTTAGTTGGGCCCTGCTCCCCAGTTGTCCAGCGCTCGCGCGGCTGGCTTTCCTGATCGAGCTTTAGGTTGCGAGAGGGAGGGGCATCTCCCTGGCGGCATCCGCGGAAACCTTCGATGTTTCGCAGTGTTGCTGCTTATCTCAATTGGGTTGAGACCGCCACCTCGTAAGGTGCCTGAGCAAGAACCATCGCTGGCTCTGGCACCCCCTGCGCTCCTCGCTTTGTAGCCTAGCCTCCTCTCTGGGCTTAATATCCCGCCCTCATAATACATTTTTTTCGTCCTGTGTGGGGTTTCACACTTGACACTAATGTTTGGATGCCGGTATGATGCCCACGGATGTGCAAGGTGAGAGCGGATTGAGCCCCATGAGGGCTCCAAGCGCTTGCCAAGCATCCGGGCCGAAAGGGGCTTTTGTGAAGGCTGGGAGAGGAAACACGGCAACTCGATCCACAGCCTCCGCAAAACCTCTCGAGGCCCAAGAAGGGTCTCCCGATTAGGGGGATTTGAGGAGGCGAAATGAAGCAAAAGCTGGTGGTCTACCTAGCCGGACTGCTCACCGTAGTCGGTCTAGGCTTCGGACAAGCCCAGTTCTCCGACGTTCCCGCCGGACACTGGGCCAAAGAAGCTGTAGATCGGATTGCGGCGTGCGGTCTGATCATCGGTTTCCCCGACGGCACCTTCCGGGGCAACCAAAACCTCACCCGCTATCAGGCGGCGCTGATCTTCCAGCGGCTCCTCACCGAGCTGGAAAAGGGCGGTCAGTGCGTGAGCGGCGGGCAGCTGAGCAGCGAGGACCTCACCACCATCCGCAATGGGGTGCAGGAACTGGCGGCTTTGGGGGTACGGGTCTCGGCCCTGGAGGACAATGCGGCCTCCAAGGACGATATTGCCCAGCTCCAGGCTGCGATTGATGAGCTGAAGAGCCAGAGTGGCCAGAGCGGGATGAGCGAAGATGCCCTGAAGGACCTGGCCGACCGTGTAGAAGCGGCTTCGGTGGCCGCAGATACCGCTTTGGCTCAGTCCCAAATCCTGGGGGATCGTCTGGATGGCGTGGAGGGGGATGTCGCCGCGCTCAAGACCCAGGTGGATGCCAACGGCGATAGCATCAAGGCGCTTAACGAGCTAGCAGTGTTGCTCAATCAGGATGTGCTGAGCCTGCAAGACCGCGTGACCGCCCTCGAGAGCAGCATCGGTAGCGTGGATGTCAACAGCTTCGCCACCAAGGAAGATGTCAACGCGGTGCAGGAGTTTGCCACTGCCCTGCGCGGTGACCTGGTGGCCCTCACCGACAAGGTGAACGGGATTGATACCCGAGTGCAGAAGCTCGAGGCGGTGCAGTTCAGCCTGACCGGCAGCCTCGCGGGCACTTACGGCTATACCACCAACACCGGCGGCGACTTCGACATTGACCGCCTGTTCCCCAACAACATCCTCAGCTCGGGTGTGGGGCCTTCAGACGGTGGTTCGATCTACGTGCGGCCCAAGTGGCGGCGCGGCGACATGAACCAGGACTTCACCGAGGTAGACCTCAACCTCAACTTTGGCGTGAAGTTCAATAACGTGGGGGCTACGGGCATCAGCGATGTCACCATCAACAGCTTTACCCCTGTAGCCAGCCCCAGCACCTCGGGTGGGGTTCCCGCACCCTTGCGCATGCGGGCGGCCACCATCAATGGTAAGCTGGACAACCAGCCCTTCTCCGTTCAGTACTACAACAGCGACCAGCAGAACCTGACCTTTGTCTTCAACCCCTACCTGTTCAACAACGCGGACAACGGCTCGGGTGACTACGGCGATACCGGCGCGATGAGCGGGGCCATTGCTACGCTCAACGGCACCAACTGGCCGCTCTCGCCCAAGTTCACCGTGGTGATGGGTAATGCCAACACTAACACCACCAACAACGCTGGATACCTGGTGTTTGGTGATCCGGCGAACCCCGGCAATCCCACGGACTTCTTCGGGACCCGCGCCGAGGTCAACCTGCTTGGGCTGAACCTGGGCTTGAACTACGCCGAGAACCGCTTTAACCGTGCGGGCTTCGGTGTGGACTGGAAGGGCACCCTGTTCGGTCTGCTCAGCCTGGAAGGCGCCTATGACGCCACCAAGAGCAATGCCGATGTGTGGGATTTCAGCAACCCAGCTACCACCCCTCAAGCTTTCTACATCAACGGTGGGGTGAATCTGGGCATTCTTAGCCTCAACGCCAACTACCGGGCCATCGCGCCCCTGTACGAAGGCGGCGTGGCGGGCATGTCCTTGGCCTCGAGCAAGTTCCTGTTTGGGGTCGGCGGCTATGACAACGCCCCGTATGCCCCTGACAGCCGGGGCTTTGGGGTGGACGGCAAGATCAAGCTGGCCAACATCCTCAGCGGCATTGAGCTGCGCGGTTACTACGACAGCGCCACCAACCTGAACGGCGATGCCCTCAGCGCCACCAACTACTACGGTGTGGGTGGGGATATCGGCCTGTTCGCTGGGCTCAAGCTGAACGCCTTCTACAACAACTTCACCGTGAATGGCAACCAGTACCCAGGCTCGGGCTTTGACGCCCTGGCTACCGGTGGCGGCGCGATCGGGAACTTCGGGAACTTCTTCGCCTACACCTACAACAACCAGGATAGCCGCTACTCCTCGGGCTTCGGCGTGCGCCTGACCCACGATCCCAAGGCCAGCAATGCCCTGGTTCCTGGGCTGGATGTCCGCTTGGGCTACCAGCAGTTCGCCAACACCGGTACCGACATCCTGGCGGCGGCGGCCTATAGCGGTAAGCTGTTGGGCTTCCTCAACCTGAACCCGGTGGTACGCTACCACAGCTTCTCCGGCAGTGTCACCAGCTACCTCGACTACGACGGGGCTACCACCATCCCCGTGTATAGCTCGAACACCCTCAAGTTCGGCATCGGGGTGACTACCGACCCGGCCAACTTCTTCCTCAAGCCCAGCCTGGACGGTGGGTTCTCGACCCGCACCACCAACTACACCGCAGGCCCTGCGGGAGACCCCTTGGTGGGCAACAGCACCACGGAGACCTACTGGCGGGTGGGCATCAACCTGAACGAGTTCCTGGTCTCGGGCAGCGTGCTCAAGGCGGGTTACGCTCAGTACAGCGGCACCAACATCCTCTCCCCCAGCCCGACCTCGATCTTCCCGGCCCGCGGCTACACCAATGCGCCGTTTGGCATTGGCACGGACCGCATCTTCACCTACCCGGGTGAGGTCCAGTACCCCTGGAACAATACTGTGGTTACTGGGCGAACCTACGCCAGCGGTGGCTTGGGTGGGCTGTACCTCGAGTGGGCCTATGGCAACCTGCAAGCCGGTGCCTTCATCGGTTCTCTGACCGATGCCAACGGCAATGCCGTGTCGCAGGGCAGCGGCTTCAAGGTCACCTACACCATCAACTTCTAACCGAGGTTAGAACCCAACAACCCCGCCTTTGCAGGCGGGGTTTGGTTTTGCCCCAAGGGTAGATTTTGGGGGTATGGCTGTGGCGGAGGGGATTGTATTCTGATATAGACAGAACAAACCGGGATTGGGTAGACTGGACAATCTATGTTTCGCTATCAAGGCCCAGACCCCAGGGGAGACCAGCCCAAGGCCATCGCCGGGCTCGAGGAGGCAGTCCGGGATGGCGAGCGCTTTGTGACCCTGCTGGGAGCGACCGGAACCGGCAAAACCGTTACCATGGCCAAGCTGATCGAGCGGTTGCAGCGCCCGGCTTTGGTGATGGCGCCCAACAAGGTGCTGGCCGCCCAGCTCGCCGCAGAGTTTCGCGAGCTGTTCCCTGAAAACGCGGTGGAGTACTTCATCAGCTACTACGACTACTACCAGCCCGAGGCGTATGTGCCGGGGCGCGATCTGTTCATTGAGAAGGATGCTGCGGTCAACCCTGAGATCGAGCGGCTGCGCCACAGCACCACCCGCAGCCTGCTGACCCGGCGCGATGTGATTGTGGTGGCCTCGGTCTCGGCGATCTACGGCCTGGGTTCGCCCGAGGATTACCGCAACCTGAGCCTGGTGGTGGAGGTGGGGCAGGAGCTTCCCCGTGAGGCCTTGATGGAACGCTTGGTGGAGCTGCAGTATGAGCGCGGGGATTTACAGCTCGAGCCCGGAAAGTTCCGGGCCAAGGGCGAGACCCTGGAGGTCTGGCCGGCCTACGAGACCGAGCCCATCCGCATTGAGCTGTGGGGCAACAACATTGACCGGGTGACCGTGACCCACCCCGTGACCGGGGAGCGCCTTAAGGACTTGCCGGGCTTCGTGCTGTTGGGGGCCACCCACTATGCCACCCCGGAGTACCGCCTCAAAGAGGCCATCCCCCAGATCCGGGCCGAGCTGGAAGCCCGGCTGCACGAGTTCGAGCAGCAGGGCAAGCTGCTGGAGGCCCAGCGGCTCAAGGAGCGCACCCTGTATGACCTCGAGATGCTCGAGGTGATGGGTACCTGCCCCGGAATCGAGAACTACAGCCGCTTCCTCTCCGGCAAGGCTCCAGGGGAAGCCCCGTTTACCCTACTGGACTACTTTCCTGAAGACTACCTGACCCTCTTGGACGAGTCGCATGTCACCGCCCCGCAGATTCGCGGGATGTACAACGGCGACTATATGCGAAAGCGCACCCTGGTGGACTACGGCTTTCGCCTGCCCAGCGCCCTCGACAACCGCCCCCTGAAGTTCAACGAGTTTCTGGAGCGGGTCGGGCAGGTGGTGTTTGTCTCGGCTACGCCGGGGCCCTACGAGCGCGAGGTGAGTGGGCGCATGGTTGAACAGATCATCCGCCCCACCGGGCTTTTAGATCCCAAGGTCACGGTCAAGCCGGCCCAGGGCCAGATCGAAGACCTGATGGGCGCGATTCGTACCCGGGCCGCTCGAGGCGAGCGCACCCTCGTCACCGTGCTCACCGTGCGGATGGCCGAGGAGCTCACGGCCTATCTGGTGGAGCATGGGGTGCGGGCCCGTTATCTTCATCATGAGCTGGACGCTTTTGAGCGCCAAGCCCTGCTGCGCGACCTGCGGCTGGGTCACTTTGACGCCCTGGTAGGCATCAACCTCTTGCGCGAGGGCCTGGACCTGCCCGAGGTCTCGCTGGTGGCGATTCTCGACGCCGATAAAACTGGATTTTTGCGCAGCGAGCGCTCGCTGATCCAGACCATTGGGCGGGCCGCACGGAATGTGGAAGGCGAGGTGTTCCTCTACGCCGAGACCATTTCCGAGGCCATGCGGGTGGCCATCGAGGAGACCAACCGCCGCCGGGCCATTCAGGAAGCCTACAACGCCGAGCACGGCATTACCCCGACTACGGTGCAAAAGACCGTGCGCAAGATGATCAAGCCCGAGGACTACCAGGAGGCGACCCAGGAGGCTCTGCTCGAGGACCCTGACGCGATGGCCGAGGCGCTGGGGCAGCTCGAGCTCGAGATGTGGCAGGCCTCTGAGGCCCTCGATTTTGAGAAGGCGGCGGCAATCCGCGACCAGATCCGGGCGCTCGAGGCCCGCCTTAAGGGCCTGCCCGAACCAACCACAGCAGGCAAGGGCAGGCGCAGACGGCGGCGCTAAAAAGAATCCCCCCACGCTGGTGGGGGGAACCTGGCTAGGGACTTAGTAAGAGCAAGAATCGGCCAACTGGCCATTTATGTAGAGCGTGCCGTTGCGCCCATTGACCCGCCAGGTATACGGGCCACCGGTATAAGTGTTGGGCGAGGTAAGATTGAGGAGGCGGTTGGCCCCATCATAGAAAATGCGGACCTGGCCCCCAGAGTAAGTCACGGACAGGCGGCCACCCCGGCAGAAATAGGTGTAGGAGCCGTTGAGTCCGGGGTTGGGGATAACTGGAGGAGGGGGCGGCGGG
>NZ_QWLB01000005.1 GCF_003574355.1 Meiothermus granaticius NBRC 107808
CCCCCGGCCAATGCCCCCCATTCCAGCTTCAACGACTGGGCGGTGGTCAGCCCTGCGGATGCCGAGCGCATCCGGGGGGTTGGGCTGTCGTGCCAGATGATTTTCCTGACCGCGAGATAGCCTATGCTGCCCTCCCTTCTGCGCTGGACGGCCCTGCTTCTCTGGCTCACCCCGGCCCTGGCCTGGTCTCCGGCCCCCGATCTGGACCTGGCCCAACGGGTTGTGGACGGGGTGTATCGCCGGGGCCACCCGGTACCCACCTTCACCCAGCAAAGCCTGGCGGTTTCTGCGGGGGCCTTCCCTCCTGGAACCGAGGTGGGCCTGCGCTCCGGCCCACCCAGCTGCCTGAGCCACTGGCTGCAATCCCCCAACGACTATGCCCGGTTTGGAAGCCGCCCTACCCAGCTGATGCTGGCCGGGCAGGCCTATCAGATTGTCCTAGCCGCCCAAACCGCCCGCAACGCCTTCAAGCTCCTCTCCGCTCAGGACGCCCTGGCCACCGCTCAAGCCCGCTTGCCCAGCGGGCACCTACAGGTGTACCTCGAGATCCAAGGTCTGGCCCAGGAGGCCGGGCGTGAGGCCTACCGCTTGGAAATTCAGACCGAGAATGCGCTGCTGCCCCCCTACCAAAGGGCCTACCTCGAGGACTGGGAGCAGACCCCGGACGGACGCTGGAAGGGCACCCTGATCTACAGCTTTGACCTCACCAAAACCAACCTGAACCCTCCCGACAAGCTCACCCTGGTCCTACAAACCGAGGTGACGGGCTGCGTGTATACCCTGGGGGTCAGCCTCTCCGGGTTTTACTGAGGCCCCCTGCCCGGCGTAAGCTAAGTCCGTGACGGTAGACCTCAATGCCGACGCGGGGGAGTCCTTTGGGCCCTGGAAGCTAGGGCACGACGAGGAGCTGTTCGGGCTGCTGACCTCGGTAAACCTGGCCTGCGGGTTTCATGCGGGGGACCCCCTGACCCTGCGCCAGGCCATCCGCCTGGCCCAGTACCGGGGGGTGGCGGTTGGGGCCCACCCAGGCTATCCCGACCGAGTGGGGTTTGGAAGGCGTCATCTGGAGGCATCCCCCGAGGAGGTGTATGCCGATACCCTGTACCAGATCGGGGCTTTGGCGGCTTTCCTGCGGGTCGAGGGGCTGCCGCTGCACCACCTCAAGCCCCACGGTGCGCTGTACAACCGGGCCGCCAGGGACGCCGAGATCGCCCGAGCCATTGCCCAAGCGGTGCGCGACTACGACCCTACCACCCCCCTGGTGGGGATGGGGGGCAGCGCCCTCGAGACCGAGGGGCGGGCGCTGGGGTTACGGGTGGTCCTCGAGGCCTTCCCCGAGCGGGGATATACCGCCCAGGGCCTTCTGGCCCCGCGAGGAATGCCGGGGGCGGTCATCCAGGACCCCGCAGAGGCAGCCCGCCGGGCGGTGCAGATGGTGCTGGAGGGGTGGATAGAGACCGTGGACGGGCATGAAGTTGCCCTCCGGGCCGAGACCCTGTGCATTCACGGGGACCACCCCAACGCCCCGCAGATCGCGCGGCACATCCGGGCTGCGCTCGAGGCCGAGGGCATCACCTGCCAAACCTTCTAATGCTCCGGGGCTTCTACCTTCCCTTCGGGCAGCGGCTAGACCCCGCGGTCAGCGCCCGCATTCACGCGCTGCTGGAGTGCTTGCTGCAGCAGATCCTGCCCGGGGTGACCGACCTGGTTCCCGGCTACGCCAACCTCTATGTGGAGTTTGACCCCCTCCGGGTCTCTGGAGCCAAGGTCCGGCGCTGGGTCGCACAACACCTCAAGGCCCTCGAGGTCAGCCCACTGGAGCATCGGCCCATTCAGGAAATCCCCGTACGCTACGACGGCGAAGACCTCCCCTTGGCGGTGCAGCAAACCGGGCTGAGCCTCGAGGAGGTCATCCGCCGGCACTCCGGGCCGCTTTACCGGGTGTTTGCCCTGGGGTTTACCCCCGGCTTTGCCTACCTGGGCCCTGTGGATCCCGCCCTCCGTTTGCCCCGGCGGGCCGAGCCCCGCCGCCGGGTTGCGGCGCACACCGTGGCCATGGCAGGGGAGCAAACCGGGATCTATCCCCTGCCCTCACCGGGTGGCTGGAATCTGCTGGGTACGGCCCTCGAGGCGGTCTACGACCCTCACCGCCCCCAGCCCTTCCGGCTTCAGGCTGGGGACCGGGTGCGCTTCGTGCCGGCCAAGGGGCCTACCCCCCCGGAGCCAGAGCCCCTGGAGCTGCTGCCCGGCGGGCTCACCCAACCGGTGCTGCGCCTCGAGGAGCCGGGCTTGCTAGACCTCCTGGTGGATCAGGGCCGCTTCCGGGTGGGGCGCTATGGCCTGGCCCGTTCAGGGACCTTAGATGCGCTCTCAGCCCAGGCCGCCAATCGGCTTTTGGGAAACCCGGCGGAGGCTCCGGTGCTCGAGCTGGCGCTGCGCGGCCCCGTTCTCACCGCCCTTGCCCCGGTGGTTCTGGCTTTCGCTGGGTTCGGGTTGCGCCCGGTGGTCGGGGGCGGGCCCCTCGAGCCCTGGCAGAGCTTCCTCCTGCACCCAGGCCAAACCCTGCGCTTTCAGCCGGAGGGCCCTGGAGCCCGAGGCTATCTGGCGGTGGCTGGGGGGTTTGCCTCGAAGCGGTTTATGGGGAGCGCCTCCACCGACCTGCGGGGCCTGATCGGTCGGGCCTTGAGGGTGGGGGATGTGCTCGCGGCTAACCCCCGGGGGGCTCGAGCCGGGTTCCAAACCAATCCCTGGAGGCTCAACCCGGACTGGCCAATTCGGTTGCTCCCAGGGCCTCAAGCCGATCCCGAAGCCCTGCAGGCCCTGACCGGGGCGGCATTTAGGGTCAGCTCCGCCGACCGCATGGGGATCCGCCTGGAGGGCCCGCCCGTTCCTGGGGGGGAGATCCTGAGCGAGGCCACCCCGCTGGGGGCCGTCCAGGTTCCCCCTGGGGGCGCACCAATCCTCTTACTCAACGACCGAGGGACCCTGGGCGGCTACCGTAAACCCGCCCTGGTACACCCGCTGGACTGGCCTCGGGTGGCCCAGCTGCGCCCAGGAAGCTGGGTGCGGTTCAGGTGGTCTCCGGCCAACCCCTAACCCCCTCCTTTGCGCTACCATGAGGGCATGGAGTCCTTGCCCGCCCCCCTCGAGCACCCCCCGAAGGAAGACCGCAACTGGGCCGTCGCAGCCCACCTGGCCCCCATCGCCGGTTACCTTGTCGCCATCGGGCAAATTCTGGTTCCCCTATCCATCCTCCTCTTCGGCCCAGACCGCCCGTTTGTCAAGGAGCAAGCCAAGGAAGCCCTTAACGCCCAAATCAGCTTCACCCTCTACTGGATCGTGGTGGTCTTTCTTTACATCAGCATCATCGGTATCCCGCTGGCCGTTTTGCTGACCCTCTTCCTGGGCGTTTTCGTGCTCTGGACCATGATCGCGGCTGCGGTGGCGGTCTCGGATGGCCGGCCCTACCGCTACCCCCTGATCGTGCGATTGATTCGCTGAGCCAGAGCGCTCCTTACCTATAAAGCTTTGTTCTGGGCAGAACCGGGGACTGCCGATGCCCCATCCCCCATTCCAAGGTTTGGCCAATCCCAAAAAGCAAAAAACCGCTCAGGGAGCTTTTGAGTCCTGAGCGGCTTTCTGTTTGGTCGGGGCGAGAGGATTTGAACCTCCGACCACACCCACCCCAAGGGTGTGCGCTATCCAAGCTGCGCTACGCCCCGAACTGCACGCGAGTGGCCTTGGCCAACCACGCACAGACAAGTCTAGCGACGAACCGCAGTCCCGTCAACTTTTTGCCTGAGCGCGAGGGCGATCGCTGGAGCAGCCGGCCCCCCAAGTGGGGATTTGGCGGAGGGAGAGGGATTCGAACCCCCGGTGGACTCACGCCCACAACGGTTTTCAAGACCGCCGCCTTAAACCGCTCGGCCATCCCTCCCCGCCAAGCGATTTACCACTATGGGGCGAGAATTCGCCCTTGTCAAGGGAACATAGGGCATAAGTCCCAACGACGTCTCCTCCGGTAATTTTGGGTCTAGATCAAGGCTTCCCTACCGCTTACCTTGCCCCTCGCACCTGCCGGATCAAGATCGCCCCTAAGGCGAAACACACCGCGGTGACAAGGAAGATCAGGGTATAGCCCGAACCCCCACTCTGAGCCCCCACACTGCCCAGCCAGGCCCCCAAGCTGCCGGCGAGGAGCTGCGGGAGGATGCTCGAGATCTGCCAGACCCCCATATCGGTGGCGTGGGCCTGGGGATTCGGAAGCACATCGGAGATCAAGGCCCAATCTACCGATAAGTAGGCCCCAAACAAGGCTCCAAAGAGCAGCGCGCAAAACAGCAGCCAGGTGAAGTTGGGGATGAGGAACAACAGCATGAGCAGCGCTAAACCACCCCCCGCGACGTAGATCACCGGTTTACGGCCACGGTGGTCCGAGAGCCGCCCAGCAGGGAGCGCGGCCAGCACAGTTCCCAGGGCAATCAGCAGGCCCATCAGTCCGGTGGCTTGGGCCGGCTCGCTGGCATACAAGCTGCCTGCAACCGAAAACTTTTGCACCACATCGGCCAGATAGTACAGCAGGTATGTCAGCACCACATACTGGCCCAGCATCACCAAAAAGCGGGTCAGCCAGACCCAGCGAAAATCGTTGCTGTACCAAGGGGCCAGCAAACTGGACCCCAATCCCTCTGGGCGCCCCTTGAGCCCAGGAACCTCCCGCACGAAGGCCACCACCAAAAAAGCTCCCAGCAGATTAATCAGGGCAATGAGTAAGAATTGCCCCTCGAGACCAAGGGGGAGCAGAACCACGAGCCCAGCCACCACCGAGCCCACCACCTGAAGGATGCCCAGCCAGCCCGAAGCCACCCCCCGCCTCCGGCGGGCCACTAAATCTGGAACCAGCGAGGCATAGGGCCCGGTTATCGCGTCATCGGAGAGCTGTAGCAGGATATAGGCCACGGCCAGCTGGGCGTAGCTGGAAGCGAAGGCCATCCATACCAGTGACAGCGCAGTGATTACCGCCCCAAAAGCGATAAAGGGCATTCGCCGGCCCACTCGATCAGACCAGTAACCAAAAACCGGCGGGCCTAAAATCGCCAGAACCGCGCTCACGATGAATAAAAACCCCAGCCGCCCCGCCCGCTCGGGTTCCGGGCTAAGCTCGGCAATTCGGGTTGGGAGGAGCACCCAAAGCACCAAAAACCACTTGAAGCTGCTGGAAAACCAATAGGAAGAAAGTACGGCATACCAGGGGTTGCTCTGGGCGCGCATTTGGCTTCCAGTATACGAGGCGGCAGGGTTAAAGACGCATTGACAGCCTTTAGGCCCTGTGCTACCCTACAGAGCGCCTGCGGATCAAGCGCAGCCACAGCTTAAAGGGCGCGTAGCTCAGTTGGATAGAGCGACTGACTACGGATCAGTAGGTCGTGGGTTCGAATCCTGCCGCGCCCGCCAGATAAAACGAGTACAGCACGGTGAAACCCCCAATCACAACGATTAGGGGTTTCCTGGTTTTTGGTCGAAATGTAGCAACCGTGTAGCAACCCAGGTGGTGGCCTATGGGCAGCTATGGTACACGGTGTCATCTCAGCCTTGTCTCCACCCTAGGCCGCGTCGCGGTCGGGCAGACCGTGGGGCAGCAGGTCGGGGGACTCAGGCGCGGCAGGCGCTGCCGTGGCGCTGACCTCGAAGACGTTCTCGAACAGCTCGCCCTCGAGCAGATGCCGATACACATTGAGGGTAACGGTGGGGTTGGCGTGGCCCATCCGCTTGGACACCACCTCGAGCTTGACCCCATTGGCCAACAGCACAGAGCCGTAGGTGTGGCGCAGGTCGTGGGGGCGGATGTGCCGGAGCCCCTCCCGCTCGCAGATGCGGGTGAGGGCGTGGTTGGGGGCGTTGGGCTCGAAGGGGGTGTTGTGCAGGGGGGAGCCGAACAGGTAGAGGCCCTGAACGTCCTGGCCGAAGCTGGCCCGCACGTGCTCGCGGAGGGCGCGGAGCCTGGCGGCGGTGCCCGGCGGGATTGGCACCACCCGCTTGGAGGTTCTGCTCTTGGGCTTGGTCATGATCCCGCCCCTGACCCCCTTGAGGTTCGACCAGCTCTTGCCGACCGAGAGCCGGGGCGGGTGGGCCTCGAGGTCGAGGTCGGCCCAGGTCAGGGCCAGAGCCTCACCCTTACGCAGCCCGGTGTCGAGCATCAACCGGAACAGCATTCCCATCGGGTGGACATCCTTCTTGTCCAGCAGAGCATCGCAGGCTTTGAGCAGGGCTACCATCTCGGTGGTGTCCAACACCCGGCCCACGGGTTCGGAAGGTTCGACGCTGACCTTGACGGCCTCGCAAGGGTTGCGGTGGATCAGCTCGAGCCGCACCGCGTCCTGGAACACGCTGCGCATGCGCTGCAAGACCATTTTCTGGGTGCGGAGGGTGTAGGGCCTCGGCTCGGGCTGCACCCCCTCGCGCTCCTGGGCCTTGGTGGGCTTGGGTGTCCAGCCCTCCTCGGTCATGCTGTCCAGCATCCGCCGGATGTGCACCGGTTGAACGGACTGCACCCGCAGTTTGCCCAGGTGGCGCAGGGCGTGGGACAGCTCCCACTCGTAGGCCGAGCGGGTCTTCTGGGCCTTGCTCACCAGCTCGCGCTTCTTCCACGCCTCGGTGAACTCCTCCACCGTGACGGTGGCGGGGGTGGCCAGCAGGCCCTTGTTGAACTTGTCCAGGAGGTCGGCCAGCTTCTTGGCGGCCTCAGCCCGGGTAGCTCCGTAGACCGCCTTCCGCTTGGGGTTACCCTGGGCGTTGTGCCCGAGCGTGACCGCCCCGACCCACTTGCCGTCGGACTCCCGCTTGTACACCGTCCCCTCGTGATTGCCGCGCTTCTTGGGCATCCCTCCCCCTCTAGACGATGATCCGCAGCAGCGCCCGCCCGACCAGCCTGGCCCCCTGCTCCAGGGGCGCGATGGCCTCGTCCAGATCCTCCAGCAGGGGCCTGCCCTGCCTGGTGTACCCGGTCAGGCGGTACAGGTTCATCTGGCCCTTGGCCGACTCGACCCCCACCCACTCCCCAGGCACCGGCTCGTCCACCCTGGACACCGTGACCAGGATGCCCCTGTCCCAGAAGGTCAGCAGGTCGCGCGGCTTGTAGGTGGACAGTTCGGGCAGGCCCAGCACGACGCGCTCCTTGCTCCGGTGAACCTCGAGGTGCAGGCTGCGAACGTCGGGTTCATCCCCCTCGGCCTCGATGCCGGGGAACTCCAGCCCCGTAGCCCGCACGAACTCCTCAGGTGTCCAGCGTAAGGTAGAAAGCAGGGTGCGCAGCAGCAGGGCCGACAATTCTCTGGGGTCAATCTGGCCGCGCTCGAGCTTGCTCACCCAGGCCTGGGAGCGCTCGAGGCGCAGCCCCAGGTCGGCCTGCGAGAGTCCTAAACTCTCTCTGCGGTCCTTGAGGGCTTCGCCCACCTTTGCCATGTCCACCGTAGTCGCCATTCGGGCCTCCCGTTTGCCGTTGCAACAGTCAAATATTACTATGGTAATAGAAAAGTGTCAAGTTCATCACGGTGATATTGACAAGGGGGATAAACTCGTTCTACAGTAGATTTCGTGAAGGGAGTTGCCACCAACCTGCGCCGCTGCCGCCTAGCCCTAGGGATCACCCAGGAGGAGTTGGAAGCCCGCTCCGGGGTGGCCCAGGCCAACATCTCGCTGTACGAGAACGGGCGCATCAACCCCAACCTGCGCAACCTGCGGCGGCTGGCGCGGGCGCTCGAGGTTCCGGTGGACGCGCTGCTGACCGAGAGCAAGAAAGACCCAGACGAAATGCCCTACCCACGGTAGGTGTTGACCCCACCGGACGAGTACCCCTAGCGGGGCCGACCCAAGTACAGAGGAAGCCATGAGCCAAGCCAGCCGATAACCACTCGACCCCTACAGCGCATCTGCCTGGAGTGATTGGGGTCAGGCCGGGCCGACGTTGACTCGGCTCGAGGGTTCGTGCATTCACAGGTGTCCCAAAACGGGGGCGGCCTCTGCGGGAGGTGAGGATGGGAGCGGTTGCCATTTATGTGGAAGGGTTGGTAAAAGAAGGGCGAACGGGGTGGGCCTTTTTAGCTCCGGAGGTGGGGCACAGCGATCACGGTTGGATTGAGGGCGGGTGGGACTTGCTGGGGCAGTATCGGGGGGTACTCGAGGGACTGCGTTGGGCGGAGAAGGTAGGTTATACCAATGTTCTAATTCACAGCAGCGACCCCGTGTTCGTCGTGCAGATGCTGGACGGCCTGGGCGCGGAGCAGACTGAGCTTCAAGCACCCTGGTGGCAGGTGAAGGAGGTCGAGGCGTACTTCCAACGGGTGGTCTACTTCACCGTGCGGGCGGAGGAGAATCTTGCGGCGGGGGCGCTCGGGCGGCTGCTCAATTGAAGACAGTAGGGATGACTCTTGGAGCGCCAGCCTGGTTAAGCACAATCAAAATCGGCTTTAAGCGGACAGCAGGCCAACGAAAACATTCCGTTTTAGCGGGATGCAAAACATATTTCAGCGCGGCTCGAGTAGTGGCGAGGTACTCGCTGCGGTTATTTAGAAACCAGTTCCGACAACTGGACACACCAAAAGTCAATTGTTTATAAGGGCCGTTATAGACGGTCGAAAGTCCGTCAAGCGCCCCGCAGGACCGGTCGAGATTAGCGTCCGAGACTCCGGCGAGGGCCCCCCGCCGGAGGCGCTGCCCAGACCATTGCCCGTTTCTAGCGTATGCCTCGAGGTCGCGGAACACCCGGGAAAGTGGCCTGGGGCTGGCTATCGTCAAGGTGCTGGTCGAGCTGTACGACGCCGGGGTGGTGTTCGAGCTGACGGTGCCTACGATGGCTTGAATCAAAGCGGCTTATTTCGGCATACTTTGGGCTCGAGCGAATCGGTAAGCTTACAACCAGGGTCTTCGACTTCGAGGACAAACCGGGAGTGGGGCGCAAGGACGGACCGGCATCGCCTTACGGCGCTGGCGGGGGAAGCCAGGTGGGGAAGCTGCGGCCGGCCGGGATCGCGCCGCGGTGGGCCAGCTTGGCCGCCGCCCCCGTGGTGTCCACGACGCTCGGTGCGGCCGCGGGCGGGACTTGGGTGATGCTTGGGTTCGCAGGTACGCCCCGTCGTCGCCCTCAAGGCGGGCGACGGGGGTTTCCAGCTTGCACCGCTCGAGCGCCCTTCGCGGGGTCTCCGACGTCAGCCCAAGCACCTCGGGGTCGGCCGGGAAGCCGGGGAGCAGCAGGTCGGTGTACGGCAGCACCTCCGCCAACGCAGCTCGAGCCGCCTCGAGTCCACCGCGCTCGGCCCGCAGCCGGGGCCGGTAGTTGGGGTCGTAGGCGACCTGGACGCGGTGCGCTCGGGCGATCCTGACCACCACGAGCACCGCTGCCTGGGCCGTCGCCGAGATGGCCTGGCTGATGCCGCTGGGAAAAGCTATACCCTCGCCAGCTTCAAGGGCAAACCACTGGTCATCACCTTCTGGGCCAGTTGGTGCCCCATCTGCAAGGCCGAGTTTCCCAAGCTGCACTAACTCGCCAAGGAGTACCAACTGCCCTTCGTGGTGATCAGCTGTGAGCCCAAGGATAGCCCCCAGGTGGTCTTTGCCCAAAAGCCTACCCGGCCTTCTTGCCCCTGGTGGCCCTGAGCGGAGGCGATCCCCCGGTCACCACCGCCAACTGCTTCAGGGTGCTGGGACAACCCTGGACCTTTGTGCTGGATGGGGAGGGCAAGATCGTCAACCTCTATGCCGGCAGGGTCGAGGTAGAATCCCTAAAGGATGACCTGGCGGGCCATGATGGGCCTTGAGCCCCGTGGGTACCGGTATCCAGACTTCACCCTCAAGACGGCTTGGTCGGTCAACTCTGAACGATAGGGCCTGCCAGCCTTCACGCCTGGATTGGGCTGCCCCTAAGGATTTGGAGCCCAAATTAAGGATCCCAACATCCTCCCCAGCTAAATAGATGCCATAGCCAGCGACTCCCACCACTGGAAGCCAGCTCCACTCCAGCGCGTACACCTGGTTCACGTTGGCCTAGTGTTGCAGTTGGGCGAAGGGCCGGGTTTGGGATTGGCCTGGTTGTCTTTTCCCTTAATGGTTTCGGGGTTTCCTTCTTGGATTCACTGACCAGGTTGATTAGCTTGACGTAACCTAACCCATGCTGCCGTATAGAACCCAGGACGGCCGAAGCGGCCAGACGGTGCCGAGATCTCAGCAAGTAAGAACGAACTCCGGTAATTTTCGATCCAGCCTAAACACCACAGGACTGGTTCCCTTGGTCTCGGTTCAGCCTTTTCTCTGCCTTTACAGGAGCTTAACCTGGGGGGGTTAGGGTCATGGCGAGGTGGTGGGATGGGGAATGGCGGCTATGGGCTCGATGCACTGATTAGCTTGTTTTGGGCCGGACTGGCTTTGTTGGCGGTGGGGGGTTTGGTAATCTCGTTAAAGCCTGAACCCCGGTGGCAGGTGGAGGCTGACCGCAAACCTCACTCGCCGGGCTCGGGGGCCGATGGGTCAAGGGCCAGACCAGACCCCGGATGGGAATGAGCTATGGCAAAGGTGCTATTGGTGGATGATGACCCAGCGATCCGGGAGGTGCTGGGGGCCTACTTGCAACAGGCCGGACACTGGGTGCTCGAAGCCCAAGACGGCGAAGAGGGTTTGGGCCTGGCCCCCGGTGCCGACCTGGTCGTTCTGGACTTGATGCTTCCTAACTTGAGCGGCTGGGAGGTAGCCAAGGAACTGCGCAAGACCCACCCCGAACTCCCCGTGCTGATGCTCACGGCCCGGGGGGAGGAGGAGGAGCGGGTTCGGGGATTTGAACTGGGGGCCGACGATTACGTGACTAAACCTTTCAGCCCTCGGGAGGTGGTCGCCCGGGTGCAGGCCCTGTTGCGGCGCAGCGGCCTTAAGGAGGAACTGATCTTCGCCGATCTGTCCATTCGCCCCCGCGATCGGCTGGCCCTGTTGGGGGGAGAGGCCCTGCCCCTTTCTAAGTTGGAGTTTGACCTGCTCCTCACCCTAGCTCAGTACCCGGGTCTGGTCTGGAGCCGAGAGCGGCTGCTGGAGCGGGTGTGGGGCTCGGATTACCCTGGGGTGGACCGGGTGGTGGATGTGCACATGGTGTCGCTGCGCAAGAAACTGGGGGAGGATGCCGAGCGTCCCCGCTTCATCGAGACCGTTCGGGGGGTAGGGTACCGCTTTAGGGAAGAACTATGAATGTGTTTACCCGTCTGTTTGTCTCCCACATGGTTGCCATCGCGGTGGCGGTGTTCGCCTTGGTGCTGTTGGCCGAGTTCTTTGCTCCTCAGTTTTACCGCGAGCACATCAACCGGATGGTGGCTGCCATCGGTCCCGCCGGACAAGAACTGCACGGGGACCTCGAGCAGGGGCTTCGCTCGACCCTGACCACCGCCATGATCTCGGCACTGCCGCTGGCCCTCTTGTTCTCAGCCGGCACGGCCTATCTCACCGCCAAGCGAATTGGGCATACGGTCAGCCTGATGGCCGAGGGGAGCCGGGAAATTACCCAGGGGAACTACAGCAAACGCCTGAGCAGCACCAGCAAGGACGAGTTGGGAGCCATGGCTCAGTATTTCAACCAAATGGCCCAGGCCCTGGAGGGGGTGGAGCGAAGCCGAATCGAGCTGATTGGCACTGTGGCCCACGAGTTGCGAACGCCCCTGGCGGCCCTGCAAGGCTATGCTGAGGGGCTGATGGATGGGGTTCTGCCTGGCGAAAAGGCCGCCAGGGGTATCAACCGAGAGGTGCGGGCCATGAGCCGCCTGGTCGAAGACCTTTCGCTGGTCTCCAGGGTGGAGGCCGGGGCACTGGAGGTTCACCCGCAAGCGCTGGAGGTTCCCAGCGTGCTGGCCGAGCTACAGGAGCGCTTTGCCCTGGCCTTCGCGGAAAAAGGCGTAGGCCTAGAGGTCGCGGCCTCGGCTGGTTTGCCCCCCATCTGGGCCGACCCCGAGCGGCTGCAACAGGTGCTTTCCAACCTCTTGGTCAACGCACTACGGCATACCCCGGTCGGCAAACAGGTGACGGTTGGGGTCACAGCTGAGCAAAAAGCGATACGTTTTGCCGTGCGAGACCAGGGTCCTGGGATTGCGCTGGAGTACCGCCAGCGCATCTTCGAGCGGTTCTACCGGGTCGACCCTGCCCGAAGCCGCAAGGACGGCGGCACCGGGGTCGGCCTCACGGTGGCGAAGGGGCTGGTCGAAGCCATGAGGGGACAAATGGGGGTGGAGAGTGAGCTGGGGCAGGGCAGTACCTTCTGGTTCACCCTGCCCTTTACACAGACTTAACATCCCCTCAATACACTGCCTGGCGTATGCGATGGTTTTTAGCCCTGGCGGATCTAGGAGTGGCCCTGGCTCAGAGCCCGGTGGGCCAGGTTGCAACCCGGGATGTTCACAGCTTGCTCTGGTTGAGCGATGGACGCATCTTACTGGGGCACCATGACGGCCTTCAGGTTTCTAAAGACGGGGGGCGTACTTGGCAAGCCTTGCTGAGCCGCCAAGGTTGGGATGCGATGAACCTGGCCTGGGACGGCCAGCGCTTGATCGTGGCCGGTCACGACATCTACGCCGAGAGCACCGACCTCAAGGTCTTTAGGGATCTCAAACCCAAGGGGCTTTCGGGGAGCGACCTGCATGGATACTTGGTCTCGCCGGTCAACCCTGCCCTGCACTTTGCCCATGAAGCCTCGGGGGGTCTCTTTATGAGCCGCGACGGCGGACGGACGTGGAGCAAAACCCCGCGTTCGGCCTCACCCATCATGACCATGGATCACAGCGGCGTGTTCTACAGCGCAGTACCCGGTTTGGGGTTGTTGCAAAGCCGCGATAACGCCGCCAGCTTTGCAGCCGTACCGGGGCCGGAGACCACGCTGCTGACCCTGGCCGTTGCCTCCGACGGCGGCTTGTATGCCGCTGGTAAAAACGGTCTCTGGCTGCGCACCTCCACCGAATGGCGGCAAATTGCCAGTGGGATGGTGGTGGCCCTGGCAGTAAACCCTCGAAGGCCCGCCGAGGTGATCTGGGTGGACGGCACCGGTCGAATCTGGCGGCGTTAGGAGTACACCCTATGGCAAAGAATCCCACCAATCGGCAGGCCAGCCTCCAGACCCCCAGCAAAAAGACTTCCCGGTATGGCTCCAAACCCAGGGTGTTTCCATGGACGGCCCTGATCATAGTCGGTGTGGTCGTACTAGGGCTGGGCTGGGGGGGATGGTCATGGTGGCAAGGCCGGCAGGCCGGCAGCCAGTTTGATACCCTCAGTGGATTGGGCAAGGCGGCCCTGAAGCGGGTGGAGACCCAGACTGACTATGGCCGAGGCCACACCGAGGGCCAAGCCCTGAGCTATTCGAGCGATCCGCCCACCTCAGGGACTCACAGCGGAAGCTGGGTCAATCCCGGTTTTTATAGCCAGGCTCAGCCTAAAGAGCAGTTGGTTCACGCCCTCGAGCATGGCAATGTGGTGGTGTACTATGACCCCTCGGCTCAGGCTGCCCAGGATCAGCTGCGGGCCTGGGCGCAGCAGTTTAGCGGATCCTGGGACGGACTGGTGGTGGTGCCCAAACTGGGGCTCGGTCAGAGCGTCGAACTTACCGCCTGGAACAAGCTGTTGCGGCTGGAGTCCTGGGATGCGCCGGCCGCCGCCGCCTTTATCGATGCCTTCCGGGGCCGAGGCCCCGAGAACCCGGTGCGATGAGGGCTTACTTGGGCTGGGGGTTGTTAGTGGGGTTGGGGCTTTTCCTCCTGGCGTTTGGTACCCAACTGGCAGGACTGGCTCCCGGCCTCTATGCCCTCGCCAATAAGCCCTACACCTGGCTGGCCGAACCCATCAACACCTTACGGCTGGGATTGGGAATTCCCTTGCTGGGGGCGTTCCTGCTTGGCTTGCTGGGGGCCTTGGCGCCCTGCCAGCTCTCCACCAATGCCGCTGCCCTTTCCTGGTTTGCCCAGGATACACCTCAGAATTCAATCTGGAGGCGGGTGACTTGGTTTTTGCTGGGTAAGACCCTGGTTTACCTTGCCCTGGCGGGCATCGCGGTTTGGATCTTTGGGGGCAACTTCACCGCACCAGGGGCCTTCTTCACCGGGGTTCGCCGGGCGCTGGGGCCGTTGATGGTAGGGATGGGATTCTTGCTGCTGGGGCTCATCCGTGTGCCGGGGCTAACCGTTGGAACCGGTAGGCTCGGCGAGTGGGCTCAAGCCAGGGGCGGAAACCTGGGCGCTTTCGCTCTAGGCACCGCGTTTGGTTTGGCGTTCTGCCCCACCATGTTTCTGCTGTTCTTTGGTCTGATGCTACCTATGGCGGTAGCCTCAGGCGCGGGGCTCATATTCCCCGCGCTCTTTGCCTTAGGTACCGCCATGCCGGTCTTGCTGATCTTGGCCTTGCTCAACCGAGGCCAGTCCAAAGGCGGGGTACTCTCGGGGATACGCCGCAGCGGGCGCTGGCTCAATCTGGCGGGCGGGGTAGTCTTGCTGCTGGCCGGGCTCTACGACATCCTGGTGTACTGGTTCTTGTAGGTGAGTATGCGGCTCATGGTGGGTGTACTCTTGATCGCTCTGTTGGGGGGGCTATTCTGGTGGGGGATGCGCCGGGACGCCAGCGCACTGCCTTCACAGTTGGCGCAAGCGCAAGAACCAGCCCCCGACTTCGCCTTGCCCACCCTTAAACCCTACCAAGCCGAGTGGGGTGAAACCTTGACCCTCTCCGAACTCGTCGGCCCCAAGCCCATCGTGCTCAACTTCTGGGCCAGTTGGTGCCCCCCCTGCCGCCGCGAGTCGCCCATGCTTGAGGCTGCCTGGCGACGCTACCGGAACCGGGTACTGTTCCTGGGGATCAACTTTCAAGACGGGGATGAGGCGGCCCGGGCCTTCATCCGGGAGTTCGGCCTGACCTTCCCCAGTGGAGCCGACCCACGGGGGCGGGTGGGGGTGGACTACGGGGTCTACGGGCTGCCGGAGACCTTTTTTATCAACTCAGAGGGCCGGGTTCTGGCCCGGCATGTGGGCGAGCTTAGTGCATCGCAACTCGAGGGCTATCTGAGGCAGTTGCTGCGCTGATGCTGGCCTGGCTGGTGTACAAGGTGCGAAAAGGCGACACCCTGGCCTCGCTCGCCGCACGCTACGGGGTACCGCCCGCGGCCATCCGGGGCCGGAATGGGCGCGAGGCCAGGCGGCTCGCCCCAGGTCAGGAGCTTCGCATCGCCATTAAGGCCGACCATCCTGGCTCCGGACGCCTCCCCCCTGGAATCGAGGCCTACGCCATACGCTCCGGTGATACCCTGGGCGGCCGAGGCCGCCGATTTGGGGTCACCCTGCAGGAACTGGTTTTGGCCAACCCCAGGCTGCAAAGCCTGGATGGCCTGGGGTTGGGCAGCATCCTGTACATCCCCACGAGGGTCAAGGGGTTGCTGGTGGAACTGGGCCAGGGCCAGACCCTGCTGGACTTGAGCCAGCGCTTTGGCCTGCCGGTCAGCCAGCTGGCTCGGGCCAACCAGTACCAGAGCCCCTGCAGCCACGCCACGGCGACCTGATCGTGTTGCCGGGCCTGCAAGCTCGCCGCAGCTACGAGCGCCTGTTGGCGGTGCGCGAGGAACGCCTGGCCCGAGCCGCCCGGCCGCTGGCCCAGGAGCGTCGCAAGCCGGAAGCAGTCTGGCAGGTAACGCAAAATCGTACGGTCAACTGGGCGCGAGTCCGAAGGCCCATCCTGCGCCGGGCTAGCTATGCCCCCAGGGGGTTTCAGTGGCCGCTTTTGGGTTCGGGGGAGCCTTTGGTCACCACCTACTATGGTGGGCGTACTCCCTTCGAGCGCTTCCATGCCGGCCTAGATGTGGCCGCACCCTTAGGCACCCCCATCTACGCGGCCAGAGCCGGACAGGTGGAGGTGGCTGGCTGGTCCAACTACGGCTTCGGCCTCTATATTGTGCTGGATAACGGCGCAGATATTGCCACCCAGTACGGCCATCTGTCGCGCTTGGCGGTACAGGCCGGGGATCGAGTGGCCCAGGGAGAACTCATTGGCTATGTGGGTTCCACCGGTAACTCCACCGGCCCTCACCTGGACTTCCGGATTCGCCTGGGGGGACAATCGGTAGACCCCCTGGATTATCTGCCTTAGGAGGAGCGCTTTAGCAGGGGCTCGGGGGCATGGCAGCGGCGTGGTTTCCTGGTACGCCGTGGGCGCTAGCGCGAAGCCCGGGCCTGAAGGGCCTGTAGCGCCTGCGCTGCCTCGCGGTAGCTGGGCTTGAGCCGGAGCGCGGTCTGGAAGTCGGCCCTGGCTGCTCTGGTCTGCCCCAGCGCGGCGCTGGCCTTGCCGCGCCAGTAGTAGGATTCCTCGAGATCCTTGGCTCGGCTCAGGGCGTTGTCGACGAGGGCCAACACCTCGCGGTAACGGCCGTTGCGAAGTACGCCTGATAGGGGCCAAACTGATACCACAGGGTGCGCCAGGGCCAGTTTCCCAGGGTGTTCTGGGGCCGGCCAGGGTCGTAGCGGGTGTAGAGCGGCAGGCTCCAGGCGCGGTCATAGGCGGCGGCCGCCCCCTGGGGGTCGCCCAGCCACAGCAAGGAAGTGCCCAGGTTGAACCAGGCGAAGTCGTCGGTGGGGTGGCTCTGACTCTCCTTCCGGGCGATCTCAGCGGCCTTGCGGTACTCCCAGTCGAGGCCGGTACGCTGGCCGAGGAGTTGGCTGACCGGGATCTGGCGGCGGCTGGGATAGACCACCAGATAGGTGCGGTTGTAGACCCGCCACAAGCGATCAAACTCGCGGTACTCCGGGCGGATATTGGGGCCGTTGTAGGAGTCATAGGTCCAGAAGAAACCAGCGGCATCGTCGTAGCCGCTAATCAGGCGGTAATGGCCCATGCCGCCCTGATCGCTCACAAACCAGGTCTGAGCGATCACCGGATACCCAGCCGCCACCAAGCGCTTGAGCAGCGCCAGATCGCCCGTGATCCCCTGCTTCACGGCGAACCCCTGGCTCCGGGCGTAGGCCGCCATTTCGTCAGGGGAAACATTTTTGTCGGCGCGGTTGGGTTTCAAGACCGGCGCAGTTTGATACTGGGTGAGGGTGCTGCCCCAGTAGCTCATGGCCATGCCGATGATCACCGGGCCACAGTTGTTGAGCCGCTGGTGCTCGTGGCGGATGCCCTGCAGTTGAACTGAACTGGGTTGGGCCAAGCTGCCCAGAAGCAGGATTGGCAGCAGGGCCATCGCGGCTTTGAGCCAATCGTTCATGTCCACTTCTATAGATGTTTCAGCAGCCACTCAGGGGTGAGCTTGAGGAAGTAACCGTTCATGAGGGCAAACTGACCCGTTACCATCAGCACACCCACCAGCACCAGGATGGCTCCCCCGGCGATCTGGAGCCCTGAGGTCAAGCGGGAGGCCCGCCGGAGCCATCCCTGCACCCGGTCGGTAAAGAGGGCCACCAGCAGGAAGGGTACGGCCAGGCCCAGGATATAGCTGAACAGAAACTGCACCCCGGCCCCGGTGGCGGTGAGGGTCAGGATGGCCCCGAGAATTGGGCCGATGCAGGGCGTCCAGCCGATACCCAGTACCACCCCCAAAGCAAAAGCCCCCCAGGGGCGGCTGGTATCGCCCTCATAGCGCAGATTGATGCGGCTCAGCAGAAACTTGGGTTTGAGCCCCAGCATAAAGAGGCCAAACAGCATCATGGCGACCCCGCCCACCAAGGTGAGGGGTTTACGGTACTCAAACAGCAGGTTGCCCAGCAGGGTAAAGGGTAAGCCCAGCAGCAAGAAAATGGCCGAGAACCCGGCTACGAACAAGATTGCGTTGAATATCGGGCGACCGTGCTCGGCCCCCAGGTAGAGCAGATAGGTGGGTACCAAGGGCAGCACGCAGGGGGATAAAAACGACAGCAGCCCCGCCAGAAAAGCCCCGGTCAGACTCAAGGCCATATCTGTTGAGGTTACCGGGTTCATGTAAAGTCTGTATTAAGCCCTAACCAGCAAAGGCATCTAAACCGGGCTTTCAGGTCTCCCGAGGCTAAACTGGAGCATGGCTATGTCTGAGCGTGTCCGCGAGTTGATTCAGCGTTGGAAGGAAGACCCCGGCAGCACCTATAGCACTTGGTTTTTGTGGGAGGAGCGGCTCAAAAACTTCCGCTCCATCCGCCGGGGGTTGCAGCAGGTGGTACAGGAAATCGAGGCCAATACCTTCGGCAACCAGTACCGGGGCTCGAGCCTGGAAACGGTGGTGCATTCGATCGCCGAGCAGCGCCAGATCTTCAAGGGAGCCGACCACGCCTTCTTGTGGAAGCCCAAGCTGCGCATCCCCGACATCTACGAGAGCCCGGAGAATCAACGGGCCTTTGGACGCTTCCTGGACACCTGCGCCTGTTGCCATACCGAAGCCGAGCTGATCGAGGCCATAAGGGTGCTCGATGCCCGGCAGATCAAAGGGCTCGGCCCCGCTGCCGCCAACCTGATGTACTTCCTCCACCCCACCCACATGCCCCCCTTCAACACCGCCATCGTGGCAGGCTACAACGCCCTTATGGGCAGCAGGGTCAAGCTGGGGCGCTGGGACGAGTACCTGGCGATGCGCTCGGGGCTGCTGCGCCTCAATCAGGAATACCGTTCTCTGCTATCCAACGACCTGGGGGCGGTGGCCGGTCTGCTGTTTGACCTCGGCAGTGGCCGCTATACCGCTCCTCCCAGGGAAACAGACCCCACCGCCGTGCAAGCTTGGGAGGCCGACCTCCTCAAGGTGCGCCAGGAGGCGGCCAGTGCCAGCAAAGCCCACGAGGGGGATCGTACCCATACCGAGGTGCAGGGCTGGCTGCGCGATTTGGGTCATGCCCTGGGTTTCGCGGTGTGGGTCGCTGCCAATGACCGGAGCCGGGAGTACGCGGGGGGTAAGCTGGGGGACGGCTGCTTGAGTACCTTACCGCTTTCTATTGCCGCCAGCCCAGGAGCCGACGCGGTGCGGCTGATCGATGTGCTTTGGCTGACGGAGAGCGGAGGAGTGGTGGCGGCCTTTGAGGTCGAGCACAGCACCTCGATCTACTCGGGCATTGTACGGATGCTGGATCTGGCCCTGGGTGTGCCGGGTCAGGCGGTGCAGGGGCTGTTCCTGGTGGCCCCCGATAACCGCGAGGAGGAAGTGCGGGGGCAACTCTCGCGCCCGGCCTTCCGAAGTGTAGCTGAACTCCATGTGCGCTATCTGCCTTACGGCGAACTCGAGCGCCACCGCCAGGCCATGATGCGCTTTGGCGCGGGGCTTAAGGCGGTGGAGGCCATTGCCCGCGTCCTGACCTAGCGGCCCCAGATAGGGAGCGACCTAAATGGTAGTAACTGGCGGAGCGCTCCAGGTCGTGCGGCTGTGGCAACCCCACCAGTTCCACCGGACCCTCCACAACCAGGCTGGGTACGGCCTGGCCTGCACCCCATACTGCTCGACCAGGGCACAGCAGCTTCCATCCCGGCACTCCCCAGCGAGGTGGATAACCCAATCCACCTGGGGAAATGCTGCTTGAGTATCACCTCAGTCCGTTGACATAGCTTACAGTCAGCACTAAAGAGTTCCACCTTCATGGCTCCTCCTTCATCCCGGTTCCTCACTTTCTCACGCACAGCAGGAAAGCATCCCCACCTCGGTGTCCAGCGCCTGAGCCACCAGCCGGACTCCCTCAGCTAGGGTCAAGTAGGGGTGGAAGGTTTCGATCAGGTCATGATAGTTCAAACCAAACTTGACCGCCAGCACGGCCTCTTGCAAAGCATCCCCGGCCTCGGAGGCTAGGATCGACAGCCCCAGCACGGTGCCCTCCGCGTCCACCACCAGCTTGAACATTCCCCGTTGGTCGTGCTGCACCAAAGCCTTGGGGAGTTGTCCCAGGGGCAGCCGGGAGACCCGAATACCTGAACCGTATTGCTTACGGGCCTCCTCGCTGAGCCCTACTGTCGCCACGGCGGGGTCGGTGAAGGTCACCCGGGGCATAGCCTTGAGATCGAGTTTTTCCTGCCTCCCAAGGGCATTGCGAGCAGCGATCCGACCCGATTGGGCGGCCACGTAGACGTACTGGGGCAAGCCCGCCCCATCCCCGGCGGCGTAGATACGGGGGTTGCGGGTCTGGAGGTATTCATTGACCCCTATCTCCCCCTTGGCCCCTAGCCCCGCACCGGCGGCCTCCAGCAGCTGTTCGGCGCAGTACACCCCGCTATCGGTGTGCGCCTGAAACCCGCCATTGCGTACCACCTTTTGCACCTTACGGCCGATATGGAACTGCACCCTCTCCGCCTCTAAATAGCCCCGCAGCAGGGTGGACAGCTCGGGGTCTTCGGCGGGAAGCAGGTAGGGCGTGGCCTCCAGCACCCTCACCTTTGTGCCCAGTCGGGCATAGGCTTGGGCGATCTCCAGGCCGAAGGCTCCCCCGCCGATGACCAGCAGGGTCTGGGCTGAGTATCCGGGGAAAGCGCTTCGAAATAGGTCCAGGGTCGGCTCTCGATCAGACCGGGAATGGGGGGCAAGGTTGGAGTGGCACCGGTGACCAGCACATACCGCTCAGCCCGGTGGGGTTGACCCTCCACCTCCAGGGTTTCCCCGTCCACAAAGCGAACCTGCCCATGAACCACCGGGACACCCGCGGCTTCCAGCACCTCAGCGTATTTCTCCTGACGCAGGTGGCTCACCAGCGTGTCTTTTTGCTGGATAACCTTGGCTAGGTTGACACCGCTGGCCTGGGTCTGGAGGCCCTGAAAGGATGGTGTCCGGCCTTATGGAAGGCTTCAGCGGTGCGTAGCAAAGCCTTGGAAGGCACGCACCCCACATTGACACAGGTTCCCCCAGGGTTGCGCCCTCGATGACCGTAGCTTTGGCCCCCTGGCAGCAGCTTCCAGTGCCGCAGCCACCCCCGCCGCGCCGCTACCCACAATTAGCAGGTCGTGGCTCATTGCCCCCCTCCGGGTATGGGTTGGGCAGGATAGCCCACGGCTTGCAGTTCGCCTAGCAGGGCTTCTAAGTTGCGCCACAGTAAATTTGCAAAGCGGTCTAGGTAGGCTAGCCTAAGGAGGTTGCTGGTGGCGCAATTCCCTGAGTGCCCAGGCGGGTTTTGCAAATAGAGACACTTAGAGGAGCTTCGCTGACCACGGTGGCCTCCTTACGCAGGTAATCCACCCGTACCCGCTGTGTACCGGGTATGCGCCTGAGGGCGGCCTCTGCCATGCGGATACACCCGGCACAGTGCATCCCTGGAACCTTGAGTTTGTTCTGATGGCTGACGTTCTCCATGCCGCTACCCTAAACCCTGGAGCGGGCTCTAAGGTCAAGGGGTCAGGCTGGGGTGGAGTCCAGATACACGCAGTGGTCTTGTCCGTCGCAGGCGGGGTCAGGATGGGTTTCAGCCCAGGATAGGCGCTGGGGCAGTGCATCCCGGAGGGCAGTGAGTTCGGCGATGCGCTGATCGAGTAACGCTACTTTTTGCTGCAACAATCCGTGCACATTGTCACAAGGAGGTTGACCCTCCTGTATAACCTCCAGTAGCGAGCGGATGTCCTCGAGGGAAAGCCCTAAGGGAGAGTGCAAAGAATTTTGTGTGCGACCCCTGAAGGATAAATAGGGAAGGAGCCACAAGATGAGAAAAGCGAGTACAGGTGGGGTCGAGCTAGACTCCAGGGGGTTGGATGAGTTGTTGAAGGAGTCAAGAATCCAGAGGATTTCAATACCATGCTGCGCGGATTGAGTAAGCGGTTGATTGAACGGGCCTTGGAAACCGAGCTGACGGTGCATTTGGGGCATCAACCCGGCGGAGTGGCGGGAAATCCAGCAGCTAAGGAACAGCAAAAGCAGAAAGACCGTACAAGCTGAGTTCGGCGTGGTTGAGTTGGAGATGCCAAGGGATCGGCACAGTAGCTTTGAACCACCCTTGATGGCTAGGGGACAACTGTGCACCGAGGTGTTGGATAAGGCCATTCTGAGCCTATATGCCCGGGGAATGAGCACCCGGGATATCGAAACCCAGCTCAAGGAGTTGTATGACGTGGATGTCAGAGCGGTTCCCACGAATACCCGAGTGCTTGCACCAGCAATGGTTTGTATTGTACGGGGTAAATTACTCCGCACCAGTGCCCACGTTGCGCAGGTTAGCCACATTGCGGCTATGGCCCACGGCCACTCCCTTCAGGTTACCGGCATCGCCGGTATGCGCTAGGCGCACCCCCTGGGGTCGCAGGAGCGACTTGACTCCGCGTGTGGAGTTGTGGGAATCGCGATCAGTCCCACACTTGTTTCTAGTGTCACCGATGCGATTTTAGAGGAGGTCAACACCTGGCAGCCAGCGAGTTGGGAAAGTCGGGGGCGGGCCGCTTTGCCGCTGCCTCGAGCCGTCCCTGCTTGACCCACCATGTTCGCCCTCGAGTGCCTCACCTGTGCTAATTTGATATTGATATGCCCGTATCACCACCATTGGATACCGAGGTTTGCGAGACCAATATCCTTCACCCTGCGGCGGTTGCGATGGCCAGGGGCGCGATGCCCCCAGCAGAGCTGATTGGCGGCGCATCCGAACTCCTCAAGGCCGTGGCCGACCCCACGCGGATGCGCATCCTGGTGGCCCTTCAAGCGGCGGGTGAACTCTGCGTCTGTGACCTCTCGGCGGTGCTGGGCATGAGCAGCTCGGCGGTGTCCCACCAGTTGCGGGTACTGCGCGAGGCCAACCTGGTGGCCTCGCGCAAGGAGAGCCGCCAGGTCTTCTACCGCCTGGCCGCTGCCCACGTGGGCGCGATGCTGCGGGGTGCCCTCGAGCACGCGCTGGAGCAGCTCTAGCTGCTCAAAACTTGACCAAAAAGGCCGTCAAGTACATCACCCCGATCCCCGCCGTCAGCCCCGCGAGGTTGACCCAGTTAACCAGCGGCTGACCCAGGGCCGCACTGTCCTTGGCGACCAGCCTGCCCACTTCCCAGATGACCTGCAAAATCGCTCCTATGCCTACCGCTAGGAACACCGTCGCCAGCACTGGGTTGAAGGCAAAGCCGCCCAGCCAGACGCCCAGAATCGCGGGGCCGCCCGCCAGCAGCGCCAGCCAGCCGAAGTGCCTAAGGCCGGGGTTGTTTCGCACGACGGGGGCCACGATGCCCACCCCCTCGGTGATGTTGTGCAGGGTGAAGCCCAGCACCAAGAAGGTGCCTAAGGCGGCCTCGCCCAGCGCGAAGGCCGCCCCGATGGCCAGACCCTCACCCAGGTTGTGCAGCCCGATGCCCAGCGCGATGCGGTAGGAGAGCGCAAGCGGGTCGGGCTCCTTTCTCACACCCCTGGTCCCCAGCGCCCCAAAACGCCTGGCTAAATCCACGGAGAACCCGCTGTTGAGGTTGGGGTTGGGCCGCAAAACTTTCCCGCTGGCCAAACCCAAACCAGGGCCAAATAAAAAAGTCAGCAAGTAACCCAGCGAGGCTACCATCACCACGGCGATAAGGGTGTCGCCGACCCAATCCAACCAGCGCTGTTGCTTGGCCTGGCTGCTGGCCTCGCGCACCCGGCCCGGACGGCTGCCCAGCGCGGTCTTGAGCCATAGCCACTCCCACAGCGGCAGCGGCAGCCGAGCCACCCGACCAGCAAAACGGGCGCGTTGCAAGGCGCTGAGCACCCAGGACTGCGGAGTGTCCTGGCCCTCGGAAAGCTCGAGCTTGAACTTCTCACTCCAAGCCACCAGTGGTCTAAAGAACAATTGGTCATAGAGCAACACCAACAACAACACCGTGAGGCCCGCGTAGACCATGGCCCGTACATCAGCCTGCTGGATCGCCAGGGCCACATACGAGCCCACTCCAGGCAAAAACTGGCTCTTGTCGCGCCCGACCACGCTGATAACCTCCGAGGCCACCACAAAGAACCAGCCGCCCGCGACCGACATCATGGTGTTCCAGATCAGCCCTGGCACGGCGTGTGGCACGTCCAGCTTCCAGAAGCGCTGCCAAGGCGACAGCCGCAGCATTAGGGCGGCTTCCTGGAGTTCTTTGGGCTGGGTGGTAAGCGAGGCGTAAAAGCTAAAGGTCATATTCCAGACCTGGCTGGTAAAGATAGCAAAAACGGCGGTAGCTTCCAGACCCAGTAGGCTCCCGCGAAACAACCCCAAAAACGTCGCAGTGGTGGCGGTGAGAAAACCTAAAATAGGCAGCGATTGCAGAAAGTCGAGGATTGGGATCATCACCCGCTCGGCCCCGCGCACCCGTGCGGCTCCTGTGGCATAGATCAGGGTGAAGCTAAAGGAAAACAGCAGCGCTACCGCCATGCGCAAGAGGGTCCGCAGGCCGTAGTAGGGCAGGTTGGCAGGGTTGAGCGAGACACTCAGGTCGGGGGTACTGGGGCCATAGGGCTGACTGGCCCCTTTGAGGCCCACCTCGAGCAGCACAAACAGCGCAATCACCCCAGGAATCACCAGTAAATCCCAACGTGAAAACGGCCGGCGTGGACCTACCGACTCTTGGCTAGGGAAGACCCGGTTCAGCGGAATCCTCCAGGGCAGAATAGGATTTGGGAGAGGGAAAAAAACACGACAGCCTCCTTGGTTAGAGCCTTATTCTGGAAATCGAAATCCTGTTTGGGTTTTGTGACTTCAGATAATCCCACCATCTCAAATACTCGTGATGCTCAGGGGCCTAGATGAAGCTGAAGTGAAGATATAGAGGCCTTATAATTACTAGAGCATGACCGTGGAGTAGCCCTAGCGCAGGTTCAGCCGACGGAACAACCACACCTTAACCCCATCCAGCAAGAACATATAGGCAAGCACTGCTACCAATAAGCCCAGAATCATATTTAGTGGGATAGGGGTCATTAACCAGCCAAGCCCGGCCAACGCCACTACCAGCCCAAGGTCGAAGAGGCTTCCAACCAACAGCCAGGAACTTGGCCTTGAGCGCCAAAAAAAGCTGCGCTCCCGCACTATATAGACCGTGGCTTGGGAGTCGAATACCAGCAACAGAAACACCAGGGTCTGAAGCTGGGGCAAGTTCAGGTGTAAAACCTCACGCCCCACCCAAAAGGCACTGAACGAGAATACCAGCCAACCGACAGCCAAAACCAGAGCAGCACCCATCAGTTTGCGGATATCCCAGCGATCGGGCTCCTTGGAAAAACCCACCCGATCCGAGGCCAGTGACATAGTCACCAGGTCGTTGGTAAAAAACAACAACAGCACCAGTTTGGGAGTGGTGACGAAGACCCCGAAGACCAGTAGACCCAGTCCCAGAAACAGGCCGATCTCGAGCGTCTTGACGATTTTGTTAAGAGTGTAACTGAGCATCCGCTGGTAGATGCGCCGCCCCTCTTCTACCGCCGCCACAATGCCCGAAAGGCCGGGTGTGGTGAGCACCAAGCTGGCTGCCGCCTTGGCCACATCGGTGGCGCTTTCCACCGCGATACCCACCTGGGCCTGCTTGAGTGCGGGGGCATCGTTGACCCCGTCGCCGGTCATGCCTACCACATGGCCCGCGCCTTGCAGGGTCTGCACCAGACGGAACTTGTCCTCAGGGTAGAGCCCCGCGAAGGCATCCCGTTGCATAAGCGCTTCGGCGGATTCCAGCGCCTCCCTCGAGCCCACCCGTTCACCCAGTCCCAGTTGACGGGCCACCGCTTGGGCGGTGGGGGCGCTGTCCCCAGTGACCATCAGGATGCGTACCCCCAACTGCTGCAAGCGCTCGATAAGGCTTGGGGAGTCTGGGCGGGGTGGGTCGGCCAGCCCAAGCAAACCCACCAACTTCAACTCGTCCCCGAAACCCTTGGCCACCGCCAGCACCCGCATCCCTTGGCCCGCGAGCTGCTCGGCATCCTCAACTGCGCGGGTGTTTCCAGTCAATTCGGCCAGCACCGGCACTGCGCCCTTCAGCACTCGGGCCACTTGATCCCCTTGAACAAAGCGGGCCTCGGAGCGCTTGCTGGCGGGGTCGAAGGGGATAAACTCGAGGCGTTGGCCCGCTTGCAGCCCCCGATTACGCAGCCCCTCCAACACCGCTAGATCGAGCGGGTCTTGGGTGGCCTCGTCGGCGGTGGCGGGCGAGGTGCTGCCCGAGATAGACAAACTCCACGACTCGCTGGGCATCGTGTTGGGGTTCGGGCTGGGGGTGGTCCTGCTGCTGGGCCTCGAGGGTTTTTTGAGGGGTTACGAGGCGGCGGAGTCCACCCCGGCCCGTGGCTTCCCCACCGCACTGGTGACCATCGTGACGGTGGACGTGTTTGTTGACGGGCTGCTGATGGGTAGCAGCTTCGGAGCGGGGGAGCGGGTGGGGCTGCTGGTCACAGCGGCTCTCACCGTGGAGCTGTTGTTCTTGGGCCTCAGCATGGCGGCGGCGATGGTGGGGGGAGGCGCGGCCCCCCGAACGGTGGTCGCGGCTACTGGGCTGATCGCCGCCGCGCTGGCCCTGGGGGGGCTGATCGGCGGGGCCTTCCTGGCCGGTCTGACTGGTTTCTGGCTCGAGTTGGTCTTGTCGTTCGGGGCCGCCGCGCTGCTGTACCTGGTAGTGGAGGAACTGCTCACCGAGGCCCACCGCGTCGCCGAGACCCCGCTGCTCACCGCCTCCTTCTTCGTGGGTTTTCTGGCCTTCTACCTGTTCGAGTTGTTCGCGGCTTGAATGCCCTAACCTAAAGACCTTATGAGCGCTTCCCACGACCATTCTGACCGCCGAACCCTACCCGAGTCGCGGCTGATCTGGGCGCTGATCCTCACGGGTGGCTACCTGGTGGCCCAGGTGGTGGGGGGCATCGTGTTTGGCAGTTTGGCCCTGCTCTCCGACGCGGCCCACATGTTCACCGACGTGATGGGGCTGGTGATCGCGCTGGCGGCGATCCGACTGGGCAAGCGCCGGGCCAGCCCGCGCCGCACCTTCGGCTACCGCCGCTTCGAGATCCTGGCCGCCGCGCTCAACGCCGCGATTCTGTTCATCGTGGCTTTTTACATCCTGTTTGAAGCCTACAAACGACTCAACCAACCCGCCGAGGTGCAAAGCCTGCCGATGCTGCTGGTGGCGCTGGGCGGTCTGGTGGTCAACCTGATCGCGGCCCGCCTGCTGATGGGCGGGAGCAGGGAGAGCCTGAACGTGCGGGGGGCCTACCTCGAGGTGCTCTCCGACCTGTTGGGTTCGGTGGCGGTGATCGCGGGGGCGCTGCTGATCTTCTTCACCGGCTGGGACTGGGTTGACCCGGTGCTGGCGGCCCTGATCGGGCTGTGGGTGCTGCCGCGCACCTGGGTGCTACTCTCGCAGAGCGTGAACATTTTGCTCGAGGGCACCCCCGAGGGCATAGACCTGCTCAAGCTGCAAGGCGAACTGGCGGCTCTGCCCGGTGTGAGCGCCGTCCACGACCTGCACGTGTGGGCCGTGACCAGCGGGGAGAACAGCCTCTCGGTTCACCTGGTCATGGAGCAGCCCGACCCCGGCCTGATCCCCCAGGTGCGGGCCGTCGCCGAGGGCTACGAGATCGAGCACGTGACGGTGCAGCTCGAGACCCCCGCCATGCGCGAGGCCGAGGTCCACGGGCACGACACATGGAGGTAAGACCCTATTATGATTACGACCCGCACTTCGTCCTTGTTCCGCGCTTTTCTGCTCAACGCCCCCGCCGCCTTGGGAGGCAGCGCCGCGCTCGAGGGGGTGATGATGAAAGCCCCCGAGCGCTGGGCCTTAGCGGTGCGACTGCCGGACGGGGCCATCCACCTCGAGGTTCACGACGACCCCGCCCTCTCCAAGCGCTTCGCCTGGGCGCGGTGGCCACTGGTGCGGGGGGTGGTGGCCCTCTACGACGCGCTACGGGTCTCGAGCCGCGCCCTCTCGCGCAGCGCCGAGCTGGCCGGGGAGGAGCAGCCCACCTCCAAGACCGCCCTCTACGCCACCACCGCCCTCTCGCTGCTGCTGGGGCTGTTCATTGTGCTGCCGGGTTTTCTGGCCGGGCTGCTGGTCAGCGCCGCCGCCCAGCCGCTGCTCTACAACCTGCTGGCCGGGCTGATCAAGGCCGCCATCCTGGTGGGCTACTTACTGTCTATCGGGCGCGTCCCCGAGATCGGGCGCTTTTTCATGTACCACGGGGCCGAGCACAAGGCCATCGCGGCCTACGAGCGGGGGCTCCCACTGACGGTGGAGAACGTGCAACGCCAGTCGGCCTACCACCCCCGCTGCGGCACCACCTTCATCGCCTTCGTGATCCTGACCGGGGTGCTGGTCTACAGCCTGATGCCCGCGCCCGAGGTGCTGTGGTGGCGCTTGCTGGGGCGGGTGCTGCTGCTGCCGCTGGTGGCGGGGCTGGCCTTCGAGGTGCTGCGCTACAGCGCCGCCCACACCGACCCCCTCTCTAGCCTGCTCAAGGCCCTGGGCTTCCGCTTCCAGATGCTCACCGTGCGCCAGCCCACTGAGGATATAGTGGAGGTCGCCATCCAGAGCACCCAGACCGCAACTCGTCCCGCCTAGAATGCCTCACGGCGCTCCCCTGCTGCCCTGTCGCTGGAGCCGGTTCCACGCCCAGCCCAGCCTCACCCGCTCCGACTTGAACCAGCGGTGCGCCTGGTTGCCCCGCGCTCGCTGCATCAGCCAAAAGACCGCCTCGAGCAGCAGATATACCCCCCCGCCACCAGCAGCGCACTCTGCCACAGCGCCAAGGCCCTGGGATTGCCCGCCGCCGAGCCCGCCAGCAGGGTGGCCTTGAGGATCAGAAAGGGAATCTCGATGACGATTTGCAGGGCCAGCAGCTTGCCGCCCAGCCGCGCCTCGGGGCGCTGCCAAAGGGAATTGAGGCAGGCTAGGGGGTTCATGCGGCGGTCGGGGGGTTAGGAGGCAGGCCACGCCCCATCTGGCGCAGCAGCAGCCCGCCCGCCAGGCTCAGGCCCACCAGCAGCAGCGACAGCAGGTCGAGGTCGGCCCGCTCGAACACCAGACCCTGGGTGGCGGGGGCCGGAATCCCGGTGGTGCGGGTCAGCACAAACAGCACCGCAATGAGCGCCGCCAGCCCGAACCCCAGGCCGAACAACCCCCTCGCACTCTCGGGGGGCATCTCGAGCAGGCCCACCAGCAACAAGATAGCCCCGTAGGCCAGTTGCAAGCCCAGCAGAATCATGAACCCCATCGCGTACCAGAACAGCGGGCTCTGGAAGCCCAGCGGGTTGTTGCGCCCGAACAAATCGCCGCACAGCCCCGCACCCAAAAAGTCAGCCCCGAAGCCCAGCAGTTGCAGGAAAAAGGGGGCCATCAGCAGGGCCGCCGCCCAGCGCACGCGGGGGTCAGAGAAGGGCTTGAACTCATTCATGCTGGGTTTATAATAGCTGAGTTGTTGTTCAAGTATTAGTGAATCTGGTTCCGTTCTGGCCTCGTCTTTGTTCCCCGCTTATGCCCTTCCGCCTCGGCATGTCCGCTCCTCAACGCCAGCAGGATTGCCTGCTTATGGCTCTGCTGCTGCTCTTGGCGCTGCAACTGGGGTTCCGCAGCCTGGTGATGTCGCCTGGAAACGTTCAGGCGGTGGCTTCGCTCGAGCAACTCGCCGCCTTCAACCAGTCACAGCTCTGCCGCCTGGGCGACACAGGCACGCCCCACGCCGCCCACGACGAGCGGCAGGGCCACTGCCTGATCTGCTTTGTCCATCTGATTGCCGGAAGACCTGTGACCGTCGAGATGCGTGCACAACGTGTCGTCGCAGCTCCGCCGCTCGGCGAAGTATGGGCCGTCGTCGCGGCTGCGGTGCGGCTCGCTGACCCCCGCGCGCCGCCCGGCCTGACCTGACCGCCTCGGCCCTCGCAACCCTGAATCCGGGGGTATCCTATGAACCGTCTGCTCTTCATGCTCATATTGTTCGGCATCGCCCTGGCCCACCCCTTCAACGACGGGGGGCTGGTGCAGGGGGACGTGAAGTTCGAGCCCAACGACCAGCCCAAGGTCGGGGTCTCCACCGTGGCCTGGGTACAGTTCATCAGCATCGCCGGGCAACCGGTCAACCCCCAGGACTGCTTCTGCACCCTGCTCTTCTACCAGGGGCAGGTGAGCGCCACCACCAAGCCCGATACCAGCGTGCGGCTGGCCCTGAACCCCGCCACGGGGCGGATGGAGGGCAGGGTGGTGTTTCCCAAGAGCGGCCCCTACTTCCTGGTGCTGCTGGGCCGCCCGATGCCCGGAAAGACCGTTCCGCCCTTCATCATGAACGCCATCTTTTTCGTCAACTAGCCAGCCAAAACCTGTGACCATCAAGCGACAAGGAGCATCCCCAATGATTTCGCGGTACTCGCTCATGTTGGCGACTGCCTTAGTTAGCAGCGCCTTAGCCCATGCCGGACTCCAGAGCAGCACCCCCGCAGCCAACTCGGTGCTGCAAAGCGCCCCCACCCAAGTCGTGCTAAACATGGAAGAGTCGGTGGAGATGCGGCTCTCGACCTTCAAGGTCTACCCACTCGAGGCCACCCCCCAAGACCTCCAGAGCTTCCGGCGCTTGAACGCGCTGGCTGAGCCCCTGTTTGAGCGGGTACTGCGGCTAAAGAACGACCAGCCTCAACGCGCCGATAGCGGCCTCAAAACCACTTCCCGCACCGGCAAACAGGTGGTGGTGGGGCTGAAAGCGGGAGCCTATGTGGTGATGTGGCAGGTGCTCAGCACCGATAGTCACCGCACCTCCGACTACTACGTCTTCGTTGTCCGCCCGTGAACAAGGTGATCGCGATGAAACAGATGTTGACCCTACTGGGTGCACTGCTGCTTTGCGCCGCAGCGGCCCAGACCAACAACGTACGCCTGATCGAAGGCTGGGTACGCCTGCCCCCGCCCGTGCTCAAGAGCACCGTGGCCTATATGGTGCTTGAGAACCCCAGCGCCCGCCCGCTGCGCCTGACGGGCGGCTCCGCCGAGGTCGCGGGCACGGTGATGCCGATGAGTGACTACGTGGAGACCCACAACGGGGTGGAGGTCAAAGGGATGCGCGAGGTGCGCTTCCTGGAGATCCCTGCCGGGGGGCGGCTCGAGCTAAAACCCGGCGGCAAACACCTTATGCTGATCGGCTTGCAGCGGCCCCTGCGTGAGGGCGAAAGGATCATGCTCAACCTGCGCTTCGAGGGCGGCGGCACGGCTCGAGTGGTGCTGAGCGTGCAGAACAAATAGGAGCAGCTCCATGCAGACCTCCCCCAACTCTCCCAACCCCGACATTTCCCGCCTGGTCAAATGGCTACGCGTCCTGATGACGGTGACGCTGGCAATTGTCGTCGCCTCGGCGGCAGCCTTTCTCTACTTGAGCAGCCCCAACCAGCGCATCACTCCCTACGGAACCCGCCTGGTTAAAGAGCGGGCCGCTTTCGACTTCACCCTAGTAGACCAAAATAACCAGACCCGCCGCCTGAGCGAGTTCCGGGGCAAGGCGGTGTACCTGTTCTTTGGCTTTGTCAACTGCCCCGATGTGTGCCCCACCACCCTGACCGAACTCAAAAAGGTCTACCAAACTCTCACCCCCGCCGAGCAATCCAAGGTGCGGGTGCTGCTAATTACCACCGACCCCGAGCGCGACACCCCCGAGGTGCTGGGAAGGTACGTGGCCTTCTTCGACCCCAGTTTCTTGGGCCTGACGGGCACCCCCCAGCAGATCGCCGAGGCCGCCAAGGGCTACGGGGTCTTCTATATCAAGAGCAACATCAAGTCAGCCACCGAATACAACGTGGATCACACCGCCACCACCTTCCTTGTTGACCCCCAAGGCAGGCTGCGGCTGCTGTACGCCAACGGACGACCCGCGAATACCGAACGGATGCTCGAGGACTTGCGCTGGGTGTTGCGCTCGAGGGGCTAGCCCACTTTCAGCAACCAGTCCAAGAATAGGTTCACCAGTGCAGCAGCACCCGAATGCAGATGAGGAGTGCGGCGAAGACCAGCAATCCTCGATAGTTTTCGGCTTTGCGCTCATAGCGCATGACCAGGGCGCGGTAGTTGTCCATCCAGGCGTGTAAACGTTCCACCTGATAGCGCTGTGTGCTGGCGGGGTGCAGCTTGGGGCCGCGTCTGCGCCGATGCTGGTATTGGCGCTCGGGGACGGAAGCACGGATGCCTCTGGCCCTGAGTCTGCGGCGCAGAGGGGTGGAGTCAAAGGCTTTATCCATGGCTAACACTCGGATACGCTTTCGCGGCTTACGCCCAGGTTGAGGGATGCGAATGCAACTCAGAACGGCTTCGATCACCTGGCTCTCGTGGGTGCTCGCCGGGTATACCGCTAAAGAGATGGGAATGCCCTGCGCTTCGGTCACGGCTACCGCGGTACAGCCTTTGCCCTTGTGCCCCCAGTCTCTCGCATCGCCCCCCTTTTGACCTGGACCTGACTGCCCTCCAAGCTGCCCTGACTCAAGTCCAGCTTCCCTGCCGCCCACAGCCTCCCCAGGATCTGTTGCCACATCCCGTCCCACAGCCCTTGCCTGACCCAGCGGTCATGCCAGTAATGACACCTGCTCCCTGGGGCATAGCCTTCGACCTTGGGAATGTCCCGCCACCTACACCCCGTTTTCAGGCGGTACATGATCCCGCTCAGCACCTCACGGTCTTGGCTTCGCTTACGGCCTTTGGCGGGTTGGGGCGGCAGCAGTGGCGCGATCACCGCCCACTGCGCGTCGTTCAGCCGGGTGTCCTCCATCCCTTCAACTTAGCGCATTACTGCATTCTTGGACTACTTGACCAAAGCAAGATCATGCAGACTGGGCAGGTGCTGCGGAACGTACGCCAAGCGTTGTGCCAGTTGTGCCATAGCTAAAGGGGAGATATGGTTGGCCGTTGTAAAAACTTAGGCCTGACTCGAAAGATCCCAAGTATGATGCCACAAGTTACATTCATCTATTCGGATAAGCAAATATATTGTGGCAATGAAACACCATGCCTTATCCAACACCCCCCATCCAGACGATCTGAAATTAGTCGTTGAAGCCTTCAAAGCCCTCTCCGATGCCACCCGAGCCCGATTGGTATTGTTGCTAACCCAGCACGAGCATTCGGTGGGCGAACTGGTAGCGGTTTTGCAGCAACCCCAGAGCACGGTCTCCAGACACCTTGGCATCCTCCGTGGTGCGGATTTGGTGGCGACCCAGCGCAGAGGAACCTCGGTCTATTACCGGCTCAGCGATACCCATCTGGGTGAGTTGGTACGCCAAGCCTTCGCCCACGCTCAACACAAGCGGATGGGGCTGGCGGATCACCCCGATATCGACGGGGCGATGAATTTGGGGAGGCCTTAGTGCGAGCCCTGTCGGTATTCGGAAGCTTGCGCAACCCGGTTTTTGCCCAGCTTTATGCTGCTCAGACCATCAGCCTGTTGGGCGACGCCTTTACCTGGGTGGCCCTGGCGCTCTTGGCCTTCGAGCTGGCCGGGGAGAAGTCGGGCGTGGTGCTGGGGACGGCCCTCACCTTGCGGGTGACGGCGTTTGTGCTGTTTTCTTCCTTGGGTGGGGTGCTGGCCGACCGGGTCAACCGCAAGGCGCTGATGGTGGGAGCCGACCTCGCACGGGTAGTGATTATCGGACTCATTCCCCTGACCACCGAGGTCTGGCAGGTCTATGGCCTGATGTTTTTGCTCAATGCCTTTACGGCCGTGTTTACCCCCACCTTTCAGGCCACCGTGCCGCTGGTGGCGAAACAGGACTACCCCCAGGCAATTGCTCTTTCCAGCGCCACCAACGAATTGTTGGGGGTGCTGGGGCCGGGCCTCGCCGGGGGTCTGGCGGCCCTGCTGGGTGGACGCAGCCTGTTCTGGTTGGACGGGGCAACCTTTGCCCTCTCGGCCTTGCTGATCCTGGCCTTGAGGACCAACCTACAGGTGAAAACGGATCTGGCTTCCGAGGTCTTCCGGTGGTCGGACTTGCGCGAGGGGACTCGGCGGTTGTGGGTGGACCCTCGGTTGCGCTATGCCTTGCTGCTCGAACTGGTGGCGGCCATCTCGGGGGCCTGGGTTCTGGTGAACACGGTGGGCTATGTGAAAGGCAACCTGGGCCTGGGGGATGGGCAGTATGGCTGGGTGATGGCCGCGTTTGGGGTGGGGGCAACCCTGGCCGCCCTGGCCGCCGGAGCCCTGGACAAGCGCCTTGCCCGCACCACCTTTGTCTTGCTGGGAGCTACGCTGACCACGCTGGCGATTCTCCCCACCGCGATGGCCTCGCTGGTTCCCCTGATGCTCTTGTGGTTTTTGGCGGGAGTCGGACAGAACTGGGTCAATCTACCCACCAACACCCTAATTGCCGACCACACCCCTGAGGCGCTGCAAGGCCGGGTGTACGGGGCCCACTTTGCCTGGAGTCACCTGTGGTGGATGTTCAGTTACCCCCTGGCCGGATGGTTGGGGAATGCCTTGGGCAGCGGCTCATTCTTGCTGGGGGGGCTGCTTGGGTTGGGTCTGCTGGCCGTCGTGCAGGTATTGGCTTCTCCAAAAAGACAGGGGGATATCGCCGGTCAGGTTAAGTAGCCCCAGACGCTCGATGTAGGCCATTTATCCGGGATGAACGAGAGAGCCTCCTTGAGTCACAGGAGTCCGTACTGCCACGCCTATTGTGGCTTGGGGTTGCCACTTCAGGTCGGGTCGGAATACGCCCTCAAGGCGGTTTCCGCTTCCTTTATCCCTGCCAAGCGGCCTCACTTCAAGGCTTAACCCTGTGGGGCAATCCGCCGCCTCAGCCAGCGATAGCCCTGTATGAAACCCCAGATGGTCAGGACACCCAGGGCCTGCCAGAACGTACCCTGCCAGGGCTCATCCTGGCGGTAAAAAGCGGGGATATTGTAAAGCAGCACGATCACTATAAGCTGCCAGGTAAAGGTCCACAGCGAGGCTGAACCCAGCGGGATGAGCAGCCAACCCGAAAGGGTATTCAAGGGTTTCCAAAACCAAGTGGCCATGATGTAAAAAGTCAGCAGATACAGCGCCACCAAGGACAACCGCAGCGGCCCCATGGCAATCTTGTTTTCCTGGCCCAAGACCAACCGAGGCAGTTCGGGCCAAAGGTAGTTTCCGCGGATATGCATGTAGGTGAAGGCCACCGCTACCAACAGCACCACCGCCGCCGCTCCATCGCGTAACCAAGGCTTTCTGGCCAATGCCCGGCTCAACTCAGCCCGGTGGAACCCGATCACCAGACCGACGAAAAAGAAGATCTGCCAGGTAGCATGATACCGATCCACCGGCCAACCGCTGGCTCCGCCATACGCCTGGGCAAAGGCGTACAGACCCACCGAGACCGCCAGTACCAGCCAAGACCTTTGACTGAACATCTGGTAAAGCGCCAACGGGGCCAGGATCATATACACCACATAAGCCAGCAGAATATCTGAGCCGTGGTAGCTTTTTTGCAGGGTCAGGACAAAAAAGATGAATTCCAGAAAGTTCTGGTCTTTGGGGAAGGGGTCATTCCACACCGTCAAACCGGTGTACAGGCTAAAGGCGGCAAAACCGATAGCGATGAGCACGGTGGTGCGGTATACCACCACCGCGCGGGCCAGCAGGCGTTTGACGGCTTCGCCAAAGGTGTCGCGGGCAAATACGATGCCCAGGGTCAGGCCGGAGATAAAGTAAAAGCCCTCGGCGGCGCTGATGTAAAAGTTGTTGTTGCCGGTGATGGAGTAAAAGTAGGAGTAGCCCCCGATGTGATTGATGGTCATCACAAATAGAGCGAAGCCCCGCAGCCAATCCAGCCGCAGATCACGGCCGGTTGAGCCCCGGTAGACCCAGGGTTGCATTAGGTTCATACCGCAGGGGTACTAAAGCGTACCCGGTTGAGCAACAAGGCATTGAAGGTCACTGAAACCGTGGAAGCGCTCATGGCGAAAGCGGCCCACTCCGGGGTGAGCAAGAGCCCGGTGCTGGGATAGAGCACCCCGGCCGCGATGGGAATCGCGATGACGTTGTAGATCGCTGCCCAGAAGAGGTTTTGCTTGATCTTGCCGCGCACCTTACGGGCTAGAAAAATGCTCCGGGCAACATCGGCGGGGTTGTTTTTGACCAGCACCACCCCGGCCGTCTCCACCGCCACATCGGTGCCGGCGCCAATGGCGATGCCCACCTCGGCTTGGGCCAGCGCAGGGGCATCGTTGACTCCATCCCCGACCATCGCTACCTTGCGGCCCTGGGCCTGGAGTTGTTGTACCTTAGCGGCCTTATCCTCCGGCAACACCTCGGCAATCACGCTGTCAATGCCCAACTGGCCGGCAACCGCCTCAGCCGTGCGGCGGTTGTCCCCCGTGAGCATCACCGTTTGCACCCCCATGCCATGCAGGGCCCGCACCGCCTCCAGTGCACTCTTGCGTACGGTATCCGCTACCGCGACGATGCCCGCCAGTTTGCCGTCCACGGCAATGTACATGGCGGTCTTGCCCTCGGCGGCCAGCGCGGCCACTCGGCTTTCAAAATCCACCGCTACCGGATTGCCTGCTACTTCCACCTTTTCCCGCTCCATCAGCTTCTTGTTGCCGATCAGCACCCGCTGTCCATGCAGGGTCGCCACCACCCCGTGACCAGGAATGGAATCAAAGGTATCGGGGGGCTGTACCTCGATGCCCCGCTCCTTGGCTCCGCGCACGATGGCCTCGGCCAGGGGGTGCTGCGAGGGCTGGTCGGCCGAGGCCGCCAGGTGGAGCAAATCCTCGGGCTTGAGGCCGGGGGCGGCCTCGAGATCGGTCAGGGCCGGCTTACCCTCGGTGAGGGTGCCGGTCTTGTCGAAAATTACCGTATCTATCCCGGCAGTGGCCTCTAGCACGGTGGCGTTCTTGAAGAGTACCCCGTCCCGGGCAGCCTTGCCTACCCCTACGGTGATGGATGTGGGGGTCGCCAGGGCCAGCGCGTCCGGGCAGGAGATCACGATGGTGGAGACCGCCACGGTGAGGGCGAACACAAAGCCCTCGACCCCCCAGAACAGCCAGAAGGTGAAGGCCAGGGCTCCAGCCGTGAGGGCCACATAGACCAGGTATTTGCCGGCCAAATCAGCCAGGCGCTGGGCGGGAGCCTTGGAGGCCTGAGCGTTTTGCACCATCTGCACGATCCGCGCGAGTGCGGTATCGGCCCCCACCGCGGTGGCTTTGAAGTTAAAGGCCCCGGTCTGATTGACGGTTCCGCCGATGACTTTGGCTCCGGCTTCCTTTGCCACTGGTATGGGTTCGCCGGTGATCATGCTCTCGTCCACATACGACGACCCCGAGACCACCTCCCCGTCCACCGGAATCCGGTCACCCGGCTTGACCACGATCACATCGCCCACCACCACCTGCTCCAGGGGCAACTCGACCTCTTGCCCGCCGCGCAACACCCGCGCGGTAGCCGGCGCCAGCTTCAAGAGGGCCTCCACCGCCTTGCCGGTGGAGTAGCGGGCCCGCATCTCCAGCCAGTGCCCTAACAGGCTCAAGGTGGTGAGGATGGCTGCCGCCTCATAGAAGACCTCGCCCTCGAAGAGAAAGGTGGCCGCCACCGAATAGGTATAGGAGACCAGTATCCCCAGAGCGATCAGGGTCATCATGTTGGCCTCGCGGCGCTTGAGGGCACGCCAAGCCGAGTCAATAAACACCCAGCCACCCCACCAGACCACCGGGGTGCCCAGCACGAAGCCCCATAGCCCCATCGAAATGCCAAAGGGGGGCATCTCCGGAAACCCCACCACCGCCCCGATGGGCGAGAAGATCAAGATGGGTAGGGTCAGGAGGGCCGAGACGATCAACCGGCGCAGCATGTCGTTGACCATGTGCGCCCCATGTCCAGCGTGCTCATCGTCGGCGGCATGGGTGTGGGTTGGGGCAGCCTTGGCGTGCCCCATCGCGGCGTGGTTTACCGGCTTCTCCAGCCCCACTATAGCTTGAGGAGAAGCTGCGGGATCGTGAGAATGAGCGGAATGGACGGGGGGGTGACCGTGTCGGTGCGAGACTTGGTCGCTCTCCCCTACCGCCGGATGGCCTGGCTGGCAGCAGGAGTCCTCGCAATCCTGGTGGGTGCAAGGATAGCCTTCCTGCTCGAGCTGGCGCCGTAGAACCTCGGGGTTGGTCTGGGCCGGATCGTAGCTGAGGTGGGCCACGCTGCGGGTTCGGTCCAGATGCACCGCGGTCACCCCCGGCAGGCGGGCCAGGTACTGCTCCAGACCCGCCTGTTCGGAGGCGTCATAGCAGTCCTTGAGCGCAATCTCCACTACCTTTGGGTCATCTCCGATGGATCGCATTCCTCTCCTTGGAATCAATATCAATTGGGACACGCCCCACTACAGTCTGGGATCTGGAAACGGGCAATCCCGACCAGACTACCAAGGGAAATCACTCTTTTCACTCTCAGCGAGCACTTCTTCCTTTATGAAGAACTTCTTGTAGATAGCAAGCAACAACGCAATGATCAGCATCATCGCTGCAAAAAGACCTCCTTGCAAGGCGGTCGGGTTGTTGCCGGTGCTGTTGCTATAGATCAGAACCCGGACGAAAAATCCCGAGAGCACCACCAGCAAGATGGAAAGAATGACCCCGGCTACCGTGGGGGCGGTGCTGGGCTCAGGGTCATGAACTCCAGGGCGAAGCTCGCTCCCCTCCAGCCACCGCGAAAGCAACCCGATAAAACCGTAGATAAACAGCACCATGCCAAAGGCCAAGAGGCCAATGGTGCCCACCGACATGGCATGGGGGGCTCCAGCGATCACCGGTGGTTCATTTACCCGGTTGGTTGTGTTGAGATAGGCCATCAAGAACAGGGCTGCCGAGAAGACCAGGGCAAAATACGGAACCACGGCATCATTACGGTACATACTTCCACCTCCACCCACCATCACAAACCCGCTGGGTTGAGGTTAGGCGATTCGTGTTAAGGGATTATAAAGCCGCAAGGGTGGCAGCTTAGGCGGAGTCCGAGGAGCGTAGGTCAATGATCCACCAACCGCAAGAAGCTGCGGGTACGGGGATGCTGAGGGTTGACCAGTATTTCTTGAGGGAGTCCCTCTTCCACCACCACCCCATCGGCCATGAACACCACCCGATCCGCAACCTCATGGGCAAACTTGACCTCGTGGGTCACAACGATCATGGTCATGCCATCCCCGGCGAGCTGGCGCATGGTCTGTAACACCTCCTCATGCAGCTCGGGGTCAAGCGCGCTGGTGGGCTCGTCGAAGAGCACCACCTCCGGGTTCATGGCTAGGGCGCGGGCAATTGCCACCCGCTGCTTTTGACCACCCGAAAGGCGGGAGGGGTGCTCATCGCGCTTGTCTGCTAAACCAACTTTAGCCAGAAGCTGTTCACCCGACTTGACTGCCTCATCGCGCCTCATCCCCAGCACCTGGATCGGCCCCTCGATCACGTTGCCCAGCGCGGTCATGTGGGGGTAGAGATTGAAGGACTGGAAGACCATGGCCGCCTTGACCCGTAGTTGGCGAATCTTGCTGCTGCGTTCGCGACTAGCGACCCTGAGGCCACAGGCCACATCCAGGTTACACACCATCACCTGACCTTGGTCGGGCTCCTCCAGAAAGTTGAGGCAGCGGATGAAGGTGGTCTTGCCCGAACCCGAGGGCCCCATGATCACCACCACCTCACCCTTGTTGACGGTGAGCGAAACCCCCTTGAGCACCTCTAAATTGCCAAAGCGCTTGTGGATGTTCTCGGCACGGATTTGGCAGACCCCAGCCGGGTGGGTGTGGGGAACTCCGGCGAGGTTCGAGTTTTGAGAATTCACCGGTAGGCCCTCCGCATCCGCTCTTCCAGTTTGGCCTGGCCCAGCGACAACAACGAGTTGATGACCCAGTAGATTACCGCCACGATCACAAACATCTGCATGTAGCGGAAGCTGGCCGAGCCGATCTGTTCGGCCACCCGGGTCAGCTCCACCACCGTCACCACCGAGGCCAACGAGGTATCCTTCATCATAGTGATGAAGCGGTTGCCCAGGGATGGGGTGATGACCCGCACCGCCTGGGGGGCGACGATGCGCCGCAAGACCTGGGCGAAGGTCATCCCGCTGGAGTAGCCGGCTTCCCACTGGCCCTTGTCAACCGACTGGATGCCACCCCGGATGTCCTCGCTGGTGTAGGCTCCTGCGTGCAGCGCCAAGGTAAGAATGACCGCAGGTATGGCCTCGATGGTAAACCCCAACTGCGGTAGCCCGTAGTACACCAGCAGGATTTGGGTGAGCAAGGGGGTACCCCGGATGAGCGAAACGAAGGCAATCGCCGGGAATCTAAGCGGCCAGGGGCCATACATCCGGGCCACTGCTACCACAAACCCCACCATGAGGCTCAAGATGAAGGAGACCAGCCCCAGCCAGACCGTCATCCAGAGGGCCTGAAGCAGAAAGGGGGCTGCGCGTTGGAGTAGCTCGAGCATTCGGTCTCCCTCCAGAGCTTACTTCACGTACTTGACCAGCGCAGCGACCATGTCCTGCCCGCCCAGCCATTTCTTAGAGATGGCGCTAAAGCTACCATCGGCGATCATCTCGGCCAAGGCTTTGTCCACCGCTGCCTTGAAGGCGGTCTCGCCTTTGCGGAAGCTCATGGCGTTGAGTTCCACCCCAAGGTCAAAGGCCGGAGCTACCAGCAGGCCGTTGCGCTGGGCTAAATAAGAACCCACAAAGCGGTTAAAGAGCCCCGCGTCGGCCCGGCCGAAGGCCACATCCAAGAGGGCCAGGGTGCCGTTTTCATAGGTCTTGGGGGTAGCTCCAGGAATCTGCTCACGCACGAACTTTTCCTGGGTCGAACCGGCAGTCACCGCCACCCGCTTGCCATTCAGGTCATTGATGCTCTTGAACTGCCCGGTACGGCTGGGACGGGTGAACACCGAAACGCTGATGGCCTGATAGGGATTGGAGAAGTCCACTGCCTTCTTGCGCTCCTCGGTGATGGTCTGCCCGGCGATCACGATGTCGTATTTGCCGGCCTCGATGCCTGCGACAAAGTCTGCAAAGCGCCCTGCAACGAATTCCACCTTGGCAATGCCCAGCCGCCGGGCCAGTTCGTTGGCCACGTCCACATCAAAGCCCACCAATTGCTTGTTGTCATCAATCATGCTCCAGGGCGGGCTGGCCTGGGTGTTGGCGACCCGCAGCACCCCGGCGGCCTTGACCCGCGCCAGCAGATCCTGCCCCTGAGCCCGGGTCCCCTGCACCAGCGCCCCGGTCACCAGCAGCATAGCCGTCACCGCACCCACCCATATCGCTTTCCCAATGTTTTTCATACCTTCCTCCCCTAGAGCACTCTGGCCGAACCGGATAGTTTGAACAGGCTCTGCAAAAGCCGCTCGATCTCTTCTTCGCTGTTGTAGTAGTGCAGCGAGGCCCGTACCAAATCGCTGATGCTCCGCCGGGTCATGTCCAGCAGAGTCGAGGGGGCTCGCGATACATTGACGTTGATTCGCTGCTGGAGCAATTCGTCACGCACCGAATCGGAGGAGTGCCCCTCCAGTCTGAACGAGACAATCCCGCAGGGCTCGACCCCAAGGTCACAGAGCTCAACCCCCGATAGCTCAGCCAACCCTTGCCGCAACTGCCTGGATAGCCCTTTGATTCGCGCCCAAATGTCCTCCAGGCCCCACCCGAGGGCATAATCCACGGCTACCCCTAAGCCCAGCTTGGCCGCAATATTGCTCTCCCAGTTCTCAAAGCGCTTGGCGGTAGGGTCAAGCGCATAGCGGTCAGGGGCTACCCAAGTGGCGGCGTGCAGGTCGAGGAAAGGGGGTTCCAGTGCTTCAAGCACCGCTTGCCGCACATACAAGAAACCCATGCCGCGCGGCCCGCGCAGGTACTTACGGCTGGTGGCCGATAACATATCGCAGCCAATCTCCTGCACATTGATGGGCATTTGTCCCACTGATTGGCAAGCATCGAGCAGATAGAGCACCCCCTCTTTGCGGGTTAGCCAGCCAATTTCACTGGCCGGATTGACCAGGCCGCCGTTGGTGGGCACATGGGTAATGGCAACCAACCGAGTGGGCTGCCGGAGCATCCGCTCCAGCGCCTCTACATCCACCTGCCCGTGTTCGTCGTTGGGGATGACCTCGACCACTGCCCCATAGCGCTTTGCTGCCTGCAAATAAGCGATGTAGTTGCTGGCATATTCGGCCTGGCTGGTCAGGATGCGGTCTCCGGCACTGAAGGGAATGCTGTAGAAAGCCATGTCCCAGGCACGGGTGGCGTTTTCCACCACCGCAATCTCGGCAGGGGTGCAGCCCAGCAATTGGGCTAGCGAAGCATAGACCGCAGCCAGTTCAACCCTGCGTAACCGTGCCGCTTCGTAACCACCCGCGTAAGCCTCCAAGTCGAGGTGCGCCTTGATCGTATCCAGCACCACACCGGGCATTAAGGCCGCCCCGGCGTTATTGAAGTGCGCCACCTGACTAACCCCAGGGGTCTCAAGACGGGCTTTGTGGAGGTCGATCACGGGCTGCTCCTTCAGGTATGGTTATCTTCAATCTTCCGCGCTTAAAGCGCGGCAAGGGAGATGTTCTTGTTACAGCAATATATTACACATTGCACACTGGGTGTCAAGGGTTGTAGTATCTTGAAAGCCGAGGACACCGATGCCAATCCCCCACCAAGTCAAAAAACTCAAGCGCTCCCTTGCCCGCGAGGAAGTCTATGAGCAAGTGCGGGGCTGGATCGTCGAGGGGATTCTAAAGCCCGGTGAGATGGTTCGAGACATGGAGTTGGCTGAATCACTAGGGGTAAGCCGCACCCCGGTGCGGGAAGCGCTGCGCCGCTTGGAAGACGAGGGGCTAATCGAAACCGCCAAGCATAAATGGACCCGGGTGGCCTTGCTCGATCCCCAGCAAGCCGACGAGTTGTATGGGATCGTCCAACGACTGGAGGCTTATGCCCTGGAACTGGCCCAGCCCAAGCTGACCCAAGCAGATTTCACCATTCTGGAGGCGATCAACGCCAAGCTAAGTGAGGCCATCGAGCGCCACGATGCCAAGGCCGCCCTTGAGGCCGACAACGCCTTCCATCAAATTTGGATTGACCGTTCGGGCAACCAAGAGCTGGCGCAGATACTGGCCGATTTGAAGGTGAAGTTGCGCCGCCTGGAACTGGCCCATTTTGACTCTAAAGACGCGGTGGAATCGGTGAAGGAGCATTCGTTCATCATCCAATCGCTACGGGCCGGCAATAGTAGCAAAGCCCTCAGGGCCATACAGAGCAACTGGGAAGGAGCCACTGACCGCTTTGCCCAACGGGTGCGCCGTCAGGAGGCGACACGAGCCTAGGATGCGGTGCTTTTACCCGACTCCAGCGGAAGCAGGCTCAACAGCCAGCTGGCCATCCCGGCCATCAGGGTGGCCTCGGCCCATAGGTGGACACGCCACCAGAGGCCACCATCCAGTTGCAGAGTCAGGAAATACAGTACGTAGAACAGCACAGGCAGCAAAAAGGCAAATCCTTGCAGGCTAAGGAGATGTCCTGGGGCAGGCCCTAGCCAGGCGTAAAAGGCATCGCCCAGGAAGCCCGTCAGCAGCACGGCGGGGAGCAGAAACCAGTCCTGGTGGGCGGCGATGGTGAGCAGCGAGGAGAGCCCCAACAGCAGCGTGATGGATCCCAAGGGCAATCGCCACCGCCGCACGGCGAAGAGCACCACCCCCATCAGGGTGAGGGTCTGCAGCAGCATAGCCGCCACTCCCTTGCCCTCCAGCAACGAGGCGGTTTGCTCGCTAAGGAGACGGTTTCCTGCGGCCAACTGCCCGTCGCTGATGGGGCTGGCATAGGCGCTAAAGAAGGTCAAGAGCGAGAGCAGAAAGGCCAACGAGATCAGCGCCGGCCATAGGGTAGCCTGCCCTTGTACCCCTGCCGCACGAACCGGCCCTGTGACCATCAGGCTACCCCCGAGGGCCAGCAGTAGGTGGGTGGGGCTCAAGCGCGCCTCCACGTTGACCTCGATACCAAACGCCAGGTGCCAGAGCATGTCTCCGACCCCACCCAGCATAAACAGGGCCACCCCCAGCAGCGAGAGCTCATAGCCCTTGGGGGTGGCCTGCCGCCAGGTTAGGCCAGTGCGCACTCCCGCCAGGGTGCGGCCCACCAGCAGCGCCGCCAGGGCCAAAAACCCCGAGTACAGCACCCCGTGCCAGGGGGTGAAGAAGGTCTCCAAGGTCTCGGCAATGCGGTGGTGCGCCCAAGCATCAAGGTGAATCCCGCCCACCATCCAGCCCGAGAACGCCACCACCATCCAATTGAAGCGGGGTGCGATATAACCTGTAACTTGACCCGATGGATTCAAACTTTTACTGCTCACACATCCCTCCCTAGTGCTCTGGTAAGTTAATTTCTGGATATTTTTGATGTCCATCAAATCTGCAGGTTTGCGATGAGCGGCTCGTTTCGGAGATTTCATCAAATACTGATAATTACCTAACCTAACCACTAGCCCTGAAGGTATCAGACCGAGTGCAGCTTGACTTGAACCAAACGGCTATTGCCAAAAACCGGCGAGGGTTTGAGGCCGAAGGTGGCGCGGTAGACCCTCGAGAGGTGCGCCGAGTCGGCAAAACCTGCGGTATGGGCAGCCTCGGTGAGCGAGACCCCCATCACGCTCAGCCATCAAGCGCTGCCAAACCCGATAGCGCTTGAGCGATACTCCCACCTGGGTCTGAAACAAATGCCGCAAACGGCTGGGTGAGAGCTCGACCAGCGAAGCAATCCTAGAGGTTGGGGGTAGCAGGAGGTGTCCAAGGGTCTGCAATACAAGACGATCAAGTTCGTAACCCGGCAGGTCTTGCCCCAGGTAATCCGTCAGCCCTTTGGAAAAGGTGTCGGCGGTGTTGGCGTTGAGCGTGTGTAGACCTGGCCTATCGCGTAGCACCCCGCTCACGCTCAGTGACTCGGTCCAGATAAATACCGAAGACACCCCTGCGGCGTTTACGGTGTGAGCGATACTTGGAGCGACCACAAACCCCGCACAGGCTTGGCCGGATTGATCATCGGCTACCTAAAGCTTGCCCTCAAGCGCCACCCCCATCTGAACCGCCAGGTGGCGGTGGCGGCTGGAGTCATAGCCAACCCCGACAAAAACCGCCCGGCCCGGCCACAGGTGAAGTTGATCTGAAGGCACCGGGGCGGGCAGGGGCAGAAAGGTTTTGGGCAACTGGGCCTCGTTTACACTCGAGCCTGGAGTCCAACCTCCCCTAGCCACCGCTTGAGCTTCACGATGGAGAACTGGCTGAGGGAGGTAGCTTTATCCCCGTAAACCAGGGTAGGCACGCTGCGCCGCCCACCGTTGAGGGTGAGTACGCGTTGTTCGGCTTGGGGTTGCTGGTCAATGTCGATCTCTTGAAAGGGCAGGTTCAGATGGGTTAGCGCCTGTTTGAGGGCTTTGCAGTCTCCGCACCACGAGGTCGAGAAGATGGTCAGCATCGGCTTACTCCGCTGGCTTTAGAGCCTCGGCGATGGCGCTAATCAGTTCTTCTTTGCGCTCGTAGGAAGGACGCAGGTAGACGTGGGTCTCGTGGAGCCAGTCGTGTACGGCGGCGATTTCGGTTTCGTCGGGCAGCTTGAGGTGCGGGTATGCCCCGTATTCCATATACATACCAAAGCGTTCAGCCACAGCTTCTAAAGCCAGCACCTTTTCGGTTGTCCAGCGGATCTGGAAGGGCAGTAGAAAGGCGGGCTTGCCGCACGAACCGCCCAACCCCAGCATCTGATACCCACCCACCGTTGGCGCGTTGTACTTGGCCTGAGAGCGGGCCACAAAGGCTTCGCGGTCTTTAACCTTATCCTTACTGGTCTTGAGACTGGCCACATAGAGGCCAAGGGACTTGTCCTTTTCTTGAATTACTTCCATGCTTCCTCCTGTTGGGGTGGACACTTCACGTCCGCATAGGAACAGAACACACAGCAGTCGCCGGGTCTGGGACGTAGAATGGTCTTACAGCCGGGGCACTCGAAGAATCGTTGACAAGCATCGGTGGGCATGATGGCCCGGGTGGTCATGCCACAAATCGGACAGGTCAGGCTGGCCTGGAGGATCATCCCGGTTCATCCCTAGGCCGGCACCGCCACCGACGGAGGGGTATTCCTGACCTCTGCTGCGCGTAAGGGCGGGCGGAAGCGCCGCAGGCGCAGGGCGTTGGAGAGCACAAACACCGAGGAGAGCCCCATCGCGGCCCCAGCCAGCACCGGGGAGAGCATCCAACCATTGAGCGGGTAGAGCACCCCTGCCGCCACCGGAATCAGAATCACGTTGTAGGCAAAGGCCCAGAACAGGTTGAACTTGATGTTGGAAAGGGTCGTTCGGGACAGGGCAATGGCGTTGGGCACCCCGCGCAAGTCCCCCGACATCAAGATCACGTCGGCGGTCTCGATGGCAATGTCGGTTCCGGTGCCAATCGCCAGACCCACGTCGGCCTGCGCCAGCGCTGGCGCGTCGTTGATGCCATCCCCCACAAAGGCCACCTGGTAGCCCTTGGCCTGAAGCTGGGTGACAGCATCGGCTTTGCCACCGGGCAGCACCTCGGCCAGCACCTCGTCTATGCCCAGTTGACGGGCAATGGCCTGAGCCGTGCGGGCATTGTCCCCAGTAATCATGGCCACATTCAAGCCCTGTAGGTGCAGGGCTTGAATGGCCTCGGCACTGCCTTCCTTGATAGGATCGGCCACCGCGATCATGGCCGCGAGCCTGCCGTTGATGGCGGCATAGAGCGGCGACTTGCCTTCATCGCCCAACTTGGCCGCTTGGGGTGCAAAGGCTTCGACTGGAATACCCAGTTTGCTCATGTACCGGTCGGCCCCCACCTGAACCTGATAGATGCCCACCTGGGCATAGAGGCCAAAACCCGGCACGGCCTCAAAGTCCACCACCTCCGGCAGTTCGATGCCCTTTTGCTTTGCAGATTTCACGATGGCCTGGGCCACCGGGTGTTCAGACTGGGTTTCGGCCGCGGCTACCAAGCGCAAGACCTCATCCGGCTCAAAGCCTTGGTTCACCACAAAATCGGTCATCTCGGGTCGGCCTTTGGTCAGTGTACCGGTCTTGTCTATGGCAACCACCTGGGTTTCTTGTAGGCTCTGCAAGGCCTCACCCCTGCGGAACAAGATCCCCATTTCGGCGGCCTTGCCGGTGCCTACCATGATGCTGGTGGGGGTTGCCAATCCCATCGCACAGGGACAAGCGATGATCAACACGGCAACCGTGTTGACCAGGGCAAAGCCAATCGCCGATTCACCCCCGAAAATCAGCCAGATCACTGCCGTGAGCGCAGCAATGCCCAACACGATGGGCGTGAACACCGCCACCACCCTATCGGCCAGACCCTGGATGGCCGGCTTGGAAGCCTGCGCGGTCTCCACCAACTTGATGATTTGCGAGAGTACCGTATCCGCCCCTACCGCCGTGGCCCTAAAGGTCAACACCCCATTCTGATTGACGGTTCCGCCCACCACCTGGGCTCCCTCGGCTTTAGCCACCGGGATGGGTTCGCCGGTGATCATGCTCTCATCCACGAAGCTCGAACCAGAGAGAACCAGGCCGTCCACCGGGATCTTCTCGCCGGGGCGTACCGAAACCGCGTCACCGGGCAGCACCTCGTCCACCGGGATTTCCAGTTCATTCCCTTCCCGCACCACCCGGGCGGTCTTGGCCTGCAGTCCCAGGAGCTTCTTCATGGCTTCGCTGGTACGCCCCTTGGCGATGGCCTCCAGGTACTTGCCCAGCAGGATCAGGGTGATCACCACCCCTGCCGCCTCGAAGTACACATGTTGAGCCTTTTCAGGTAGCAGGTTTGGGGCAAGGCTCATCAATGCGGTGATCACGCTGCTGTACCAGAAGGCCGCGCTGGTACCGATGGTGACCAGGCTGTTCATGTCGGGTGAAAACGAACGCAAGGCCTTCCAGCCGGTCTTGTGGAAGCGCATACCGGCGATGAAGTACACCGGTATGGTGAGGGCCAACATCACCCAGTTCCAGACCTCTATGGGGGCTATGGAGAGCAAGAACATATGGGCTGGCATCCACAGCATCGGCACCATGGCGATGAGGGTCAGGGGGATGGAAAAGACCGCCGCCAGCTTGACCGAGTTCCCCAGGCTCCTAATCTCCTGTTCACGGGCCTCCCGCTCGATATCGGCGCGATCCTTACCGGCTTGCACTTCCAGAATGCCATAGCCCGCGTCGCGAATGGCGGCCTTGAGCTGCGGCAACGCTACACTACTGGGCAGATACTTGACGCTGGCCCGTTCGGTAGCCAGATTGACGTTGGCTTCCAGCACACCGGGTACTTTTTTCAAGGCCCGCTCAACCCGGCTCACGCAAGCCGCACAGGTCATGCCGGTCACGCCCAGTTCGGTCTCGGCCAACACTGGGGTATAGCCTACCTCTTTGACTTTTTCCAGAAGCTGAGCAGGGCTGGTCTTCTCCGGGTCATAGGCAACGGTAGCCCTCTCGGTGGCTAGATTGACGTTGGCAGCTTCAACGCCTTCGACCTTCTTGAGGCCCCGTTCGACCCGGCTTACACAGGCTGCACAGGTCATGCCTTGAACACCTATCTGGAGTTCTTTGGTCATCTGTCCTCCCTATCCTCCCCACCAGGGGAGGGACCAGATTGGCTGAGGTTGGTCGAAGGCTTCAACCCCACCAGCCTCAGCGGTACTTGAGCACTTCCATCAGCTCATCTACCAATTTGTCCGTATCCCCGCGCTGGGCAGCGCTGGCTACGTGGTGCTCAAGGTGGCTCCTGAGTACAATGTCGCCCACCTTGGATAGAGCCCCCTGAACCGCACTGATCTGTTTGAGCACATCCACACAGTAGGGCTCGCCCTCGAGCATTTTCAAGATGCTCTCCAGGTGTCCCTTGGCGCTCAGGAGACGGTTTTGAGCATCCTTGCGAACTTTAGCATCCAGATGAAGGGTGTGTTCAGCGACGGCATTCATACCCGATTCCTTACCGTCTTAGCGAAGCGCTGTAGCCCTCTTCCTGTACCGCTTCGATCAGCTTGTCAACAGGAGCTTTGCCCTCTACGATGGCCCGGCCATCTTGCAGGAAAACCTCAACCTTCTCCACCCCGGATACACTCTTTAGGGCTTTCTCTACGCTGATTTTGCAGTGACCACAGCTCATACCCTGGACGTTGAGTTCGATATTGTTCATGATTGCCTCCTATCTATCCACCCCACTGGGGGTGGGGTATCTACTTTAGATTACGCTCCCTGGGCATCTTTGTCAACCCCACCCTGGGAGGGCAGTGGGGTCAGTAAACGGTCGGCGGGCCTTCGCCCGAGTATCCCACCAACTCAAATTTCTGCAACACGTGACCCTGCATCTTCTGGAACACCTCGCGGTAACTGGCCCCTGGGGTCAGACCCATGCCTGGGACATCCAGCGCATAGAGCACAAAGGTGTAGCGCAGGCCAGCGCAGGGTGGGCTATAGCCCAGGCGATCCAGGCCGTTGCGGCCCTGAAAAAACAGACCGGGTTCGACCCCCAACGGCACATTTTCCCACAGCCCTGGTGCTTCTGGTGGCAGATCGTAGAGCACCCACTGGGCCTGGGGTGGCTTCCCAGCCCAGGCGATGAGCACCAGGCCCTGGGTTGCAGCGGGCAGATGACCAAATCGCAGGGGCGGGCTGACGGCTGCTCCTAGGCAGGTGTAGTGGCTGGGGATGGTCTTGCCGTTGACAAAGGCAGGGCTGGTTAGGCCAGCGGGGTGGGCTGAGGCCATACCTGTGGCGAGGGCCATCACCCATGACAAGAAACGGCGGCCCATGGGTATCTGGAATTACCCTAAAACCAGTGGCTGAAGCCAGGATGAAACCCCATTTTCAAGCCCGATACGGGGCATGGTTCTTGCGACTTCGCACGGGAACCTTATGCATCGGGCGGTGATCCTGGGGCGGCTGCAACGCTTGCGGAGGGTATCGTCAGCACAGCCTTAGCCTCTCACTGGCCGATGCCTCAGCTTAAGCCAAAAACTGGATTGACAACCTGTACCCGAACCTTCAGCTCTGCAAGCGCCCGAATTCGGGTCTTCTCCCGGGACTAGATCAGCAGGCTCACCAGATCAAAAGATTCGGCCTCAAACGCCGAAAATGGGGGCGCCCTCCGAGTGCGTAGCAGTTCCTCCAGGGCCGCCATCTCGCGGTCGCGCCAGAGGCCACAAGCCGCCAGCAACCGCCCCTCTTGCCCGTAAAAAGCCAGGAAATCGCCAGTTTCCGGCTCCCCCCAGTAGGCTTCCTGGTTCCATCCCGCGGCGTGCCCCACATAGACCAGGCTGTGGTCATACTGCTCGCTCCAGAAGAAGGGTACCCCCTGGTAGCGGGCCTCCAGCCCCAGCATGGCACGGGCCGCTACCCGCCCGTGCTGTTGGGACAGCCGCCAGTGTTCGACCCGGACTGGCCGACCCGACTGGGGATCGGGAAAGCGGGCGATGTCCCCTGCCGCCCACAGGCCCCGAGCGGCCTGCAGGCTGGCATCCACGGGCACACTGCCGTCCTCCGCCAACTCTAGCCCCTGCACGAAGGCGGTAGCAGGCCGCACCCCAATCCCCACCAGCACCAGATCGGCAGGCAGGATTTCACCGTCCTCAAGCCGCACCCACCTGACCCGCCCCGAACCTTCGATAGCTGCCAGCTTGCTTCCCAGCCGGAAGCGCACCCCCTGGGCTTCGTGCAGCGCCTGCAGGGTTCGTCCGACCCGCTCACCCAGAACTCTTTTGAGGGGAATCGGGTCAGGAGCCACTATGGTTACCTCGAGACCTCCCTTCCGCAGGCTGGCCGCCACCTCCATGCCGATAAACCCGGCTCCCACCAGGATCACCTGCTTGGCTTCTTTGGCGCTCGTCACCAGCCGCCGGGCATCCCCCAACGAGCGCAGGCTGAAGACCCCCTCAAGGTCAGCTCCGGGAATCTCGAGCCGCCGCGCTAGACCCCCTGTCGCGAGCAGCGCCGCGTCGTAGCTGAGCACCTCACCCCCCGCCAACTCGACTCGCCGGGTTTGCACATCCAGCCGGGTGATGGGCCGCCCCAACCTTAGCTCGATGTCCATGGCCCGGTAGAACCCTTCGCCGCGCAGGGCCAGCGCGGGGTGGGAGTGCATATGGCTACCTTCCTCCTGGGCGGGGGGTTCTTGCTGTTCGGGCTTCCCGCCCTGGCTGTGGGCATGAGCCTCGGTGGCCGCGAGCCCGTGCACCAGATAGTCCTTGCTCAGGTGGGGTCGGTCATAGGGCAGTTCGGGCTCGGCCGAAATCAGCACCAGTCTTCCACCAAAGCCCTGACGGCGCAACTCCTCCACCGCCGACTGGCCCGCCGCGCCGCCGCCCAAAATCACCAGGGTACGCCGGGCGCTGCCTAGGGGCCGGGAAGGGGGGGGTGGAACCCGCTCCGCGGGTTCCACCCATATGGTCTGGCCCTGCTGACGCACCCCAAAGCAGGTTAGCGCATCGAGGGCCGGAGGTTCGAGCAGCTTCCCGTCCCTCACATCAAAACAAGCGTGGTGCCAGGGGCAGACCAGCCGGGTGCCGCTCAGGACGCCCTCGACCAGCGGAGCCCCGTGGTGGGGACAGTATGCTTGCAGGGCGTAGACTTGTCCCTGCCCCCGCACCAACAAGACCTCTTGCTCGCCTACCAGCACAGTTTTCATGCCCCCCTCGGGTAGCTCGCTGGATCCCAGGATGGCCACCGGGTTCATGGGCTCACTTCGATCAACATGGTCAACCCCCCAGCGCCCTGCTCCTCCACGTTGTTGTTCTTGATGTGGTGGGGAATGTGGCAGTGGAGGAGCCACCTGCCGGGTTTGCGGGCCGTCCAGACCATGTCGTAACGTTGCCCTGGCCCCACATTGATGGTGTCGGCCAGGAAGCGGGCGCTCTCCTTGAGGGTCTCTCCGTCTCTCGCCACCACCTCGAAGGGGCCGCCGTGGACGTGCATGGGGTGAACAAAGTTGTTGTTGGTGCCGATGAAGCGTAGCAGCACGCGTTGGCCCACCTTCATGCGGATGGTGTCGGTTTGAGGATAGGCTTTGCCGTTGATGGTGAAGTAGTTGGGCAGAGCCCCTTCCATGATCATGGCGGGGTAGGTAAGGCCCTCGCGCTTGAGCCATTCTTGCAGTTGGATGGTGTACTCAAGATCGTAGCTGGGTTTGGCGGGCGGAGTTTTGGGGTCTATGATCAGGGCTCCGTAAAGCCCTACCCCCTGCTGGCGATCGGAGTCCTGGTGCGAGTGGTAGAAGTAGGTTCCGGTCTGCTGGGTGGTGAACTCGTAGGTAAAGCGCTGCCCCGGCTCAATGGGAGCCTGAGTTATGTAGGCCGGGCCATCCATGTTGTTGGGCAGGATCATGCCATGCCAGTGGATGCTGGTGGACTCAGGCAGGCGGTTGGTCACGTTGAAGCGCACCCGGTCACCCACCGTGACTCGAATCGTCGGCCCCGGAACTTGGCGGTTGATGGCGTAGGCCTCCACCCGCTGGTACCTAAGGATGTTCCAGCCGATCTGCGAGGCCTCGAGGTCGAAGACCTTGACCCCGTTTTCCAGCCGGGGCTGCATGACCTGGGCTCCCCTGGCCTCCACCGGGGCGATATAGCCGGTGCGGCGGGGGTCAATTGCGGCCATGTCGCGCATGGCCTCGCCGGGGGTGTCGCGGGTCATAATCATACCGGGGGGCATGATGGCTCCGCCCACGTCGCGAGCGCCCAGCCCCAGGTTGAGCTTGAAGGCCGGAACCACCACCCCTATCGTCAGTGCCAGCAGGGTCAGCAGGGTCACCGCCGCGATCTCTGGGCCAGTGACCTTGGGCTTCATCTCCATACCCTCCATCTTCATGCCTTCCATGCCGCCCTGGCCTTGCCCCTTGGGGTCTTGGTGCATGCTGTGATCCATCACATCCCCTCCATTTGACTAGTGGGTTGAGGTAGGGGTTGAGGGCCGGGGCTACGCTCCCGTTTTTTCTCGGCCTCGAGGCTGTGCCCCCCGTGGCCTAGGGCGCGCACCGTGCCCATGCCATGCTTGAGGTTGACCGCTACCAACCAGACATTGAGTGGGTAGGCCACGAAAAAACCCACTATTACCGCCAGCGACATCACCGCCCAGAAAAGCGGCTGCTCGGGCTGCATGGCCCGCATGTCGCGGCCCATCATGAAGACCATCATGGTGGGGAACATCCCGGCCATCATCACGTTCATCGAGAGCCACTCCGGCAGGAAGGACTTGCGCACCGCCTTGGCGTAGGAGCCACCCAGCATGTCCTTCATGAACAGGGCTTGGAAGATGAGCAGACCGAAGGCAAAGCCGAAGACATACTCGATAATTAAATCAATTCCCATGGGCAGGCCCAATAGTGCGGTGATGGCGGCAGCGGTGATAATACCAGTGGCATCCCCCGCCACGCAGTGCACAGTGGAGCCGATACCCTGTTTCCACAGCGGCCGGATAAACGCCTCGTGGGTGCCGGGCGCGGGCTCGCGGCAGCTGAGCACGTACAGGGCTAGGGCGATCGGCCCCATGTACAGCGTGACCAGTACCCAGCCCCAGCGCATTACTCTTAGCTCGGGGTTACGGGTGAAAGCGTCCCAGGTCACATAGACCGTGGATAGCAACGCCATCCCCAGCCATAGCCAAACCACTGTGTCTATGAGTTGTATCTGATTCATCTGGGCACCTCCAGCGCCATCCTCGGGGCTGTTTAGGCGGGGGCTCCTTTCGGGTCTCAGGGCGGCCGGTCCCGCATCACGCCCCACACGAAGGCCACGACCTGAAACCCGACCAGAATCAGGCTGAGCGGCAAGAAAGGCAAACCAGTCGGACACGGGTCGGCGAAAGTGAAGGGTGAACCACATGAACACGAAGTAGATCCGGTGCAGCGCCAAAAGATAAAACACCGGGTAAGGGTTGGAAAAACTTCCAGGCCCAAGCTCCCAGGGCACCCATGGCCCTGTCACGCGAGGTAGCCAGCAAAATCAGAACCATCATCAACACCATCACTCCGGCCAGGTTGGCTAGGCTTAAGCCCGGCTCTGGAAAGCATCGTGGCTTCCTGCGCGAACCCCAGCGGACTCACCTCAACCAGTGGGGGTGCTCACCTCAGGGTCTTGAGCCAGGCTCGATACTGAGTGATCTCCTTGTTCTGAACCGTGATCACACCTTGGCAAAACTGCTTGAGTTCGGCCTTGGCAGCCCGCTTCAGGCAGCTTTGCGACATGACCACCGCATCCCGATGGTGGGGAATCATGCCCTCGAGGAAGGAACGGTCAACCGGCATTTCCATACCCTCCATGGAGGTCATGCCTTCCATCGCAGTATTCATGACGGCCTTCATGTCGCTGCGCATCAGGGTCATGTAGCGCTGGCTGGGAGCTACCTTGTACCAGTCCCTGAGCCAACCCGTGAGTTGTCCGATTTCCTTGTTCTGCACGGCTATGATGTCTTGAGCCGCCTTGCGGATGCGGGAGTCGCGCGAAGCCTTGAGTGCTTGCTGCGCCATCTGCACCGCTCCCCGGTGGTGCTCGATCATCATGGACATATAAGCGATATCGAAGTCCTTGGCCGAGAGCCGGTTGAGTTCGCTCATCGACGTCATCACCATGCCAGCAGGGGGCGCTCCCATCGGCATGTCCGAATGACCCCCTTGAGCCAGGGCCAGCCCCAAGAGCCAAAACAATCCAGGTAAAATTTTATCCACATTAACCTCCCAGGAGGGACTCTAGGCCATTTGTGTTAAGCCACGGTAAAGTGGCCCTGGCTACAGATTTCCAAACCCCAGCCCGTTACACAGGGTCATACGCAAACCCTTTGCCACAGGGACAAATGTACCCCTTACCCCAGGGGGTTTATTGAAGCTTAACACACATGCCCTAGGCTGCCCTCGGAGGAAAGATATGTCCAACCCAAAGCTCATAGCCCTCTTGACCGCAGGTTTCCTGACCCTTAGCGTGGCCCTGGCCCAGGCCGACCCCCATCATGACCAGAACCAGACCCCTAGCAGTCCCAAAACCCTTCCAACCGTGCAAGCCCCCAGCACGAACCCACAGGGCATGCCTACGGGGATGATGTCGGGACCTGGGCAGGGCATGACCATGATGCAGATGATGCAGATGATGGGCCAGGGTGGGATGGGGATGATGGGCCAGGGCTTGATGATGCTGGAAGGTGCCCCCTTTGAGCAAGCCTTCTTGTCCATGATGATTCCCCATCACCGGGCAGCGGTAGAAATGGCACGCGGGATCCTCAACCAGACCCAGGATCCCCAAATTCGCACCTGGGCCAACAACATTATCCAAACCCAAGAGCGGGAGATCAGCCAAATGCGGCAACTTCTGGGTGCCCTGGGCGGAACCAACCTGGCGGCCCAGCGCATGATGACCCAGAGAATGGGTTCTGATAGCATGGGAATGGGTTCCCCAGGCATGGGCTCTAGCATGCCAGGCATGCAGTCCAGCACCGCCAGTCCCGACAAGACGTTCCTGATCAGCATGATTGGCCACCATGCCTTGGCCATTGAGATGGCCACTATGGCCCTGCAGAAAGCCCAAAACCCGCTAATCGTCAAACTGGCCGCCGACATTGCTTCAACGCAGGCCCAGGAAATCTACCGGATGCGCCTTAAACTAGCCTCGCTTAAATGACTCGACGTACACCGGTCAGCCCCGCTCTGGGCGGGGCTGATTCATGCTTTGTGAGACTGCCATTAGGGTATGTCCACCCCATACCAAGCCTGAGCCAAGTACGCTACTATTCACCCCCCCTGCCTTGTGCGGATATCACATTTTGAGCAAAGCCCTTGAGTTCTTGCCGGGTGGCTCTCCTGAGGGCCAGTTGGGACATCTCGATGGTCCGGCGGTGGGGAATCATCCGTTCAAGAAAGGCCTGACCTGGATTGGAACGGTGGATAGCAGCCTTAGCCTACTCGATCGAGAGCGCGGAGTCCTGCATCACCTTGCCCGTTCTGCAGCATCGGGATTGGCATCATCATCGAAGGCCTGGCCGGTTTTGGCCTGGAGCGACTTTAACCCCTCATCTCCCATCATCGCCATAGGCGGGGCATCATCAAGAACGGCATTGCTGGTACTGGCCCCTAGCAACACCATCAGAAGCAGGCCAGAAACCATAGTATGAAATGACACCAACCCTGGCTTTCATGCCGCCCTCGCCATTGCCCGGCATTCCTCTACGCATCTGCGGCAAGCCTCAATGCAGTTCTGTATCTGTGGGTCATCATTCACCTGTTCATGGCTTTGGGTACAGGACTCGCAGACTCGGGCGTGGCTGGGCGAAATGCACAGCATAAAATCTGCACTGGTGGTACAGATCTGGATGCAGTCCTGGAGGATAGTCAAATGGCCTGGCTCAACGTGCCTTCCACCCTTCTAAATACAGTGTTGAAGCGTCTGGGCACAGACCGCGTGGCAATTGAGTGCTGCCCGCACGGCTTCTTGCATTCCTTGCATGGTCGAGCCTGCCTGAGTGTGGTCATGGGCATGCATATAATCCTCCTTTCCCCCCAACCGGCCTGTATGGTAGAAGCCTAAGCTGAGCCAGGACCGAACCGTCCATTAGCCCCAGCAGGCCCGGCTGTACCACTTGAAGCACGAAGCGGTGATCATGATTTGTGGGTTGTGGTTTGAGTTTCATTGGCAACTGCTCCCCAGATCAATCGGGGCAGCCCTGCAGGGCTGCCCGGCGAAGACCGCTTCAACGGATACGGCTCAGATGCGCACTCAACATCGCACGGGAGAGTTCCCCCACTTGGCGGCTCATCAGCTTGCCCTGGGCATCATAGAAAAAGGTGGTTGGCAAACCCACCACCTTCTGGGTACGGCTCATGGCCTGCTGAGGGTCGAGCAGCACCGCACCACCCATCATAAACTTCAAGCCGCTGAGGTAAGCCCCGATGGTTTGGGGTCCCTCGCCCTGGTCAGCGAATAAAAACTCCACCCCCGGGGTTTGCCTGGCTACCTCGGCCAGTAAGGGCATTTCGCGGCGGCAGGGGGGACACCAGGTTGCCCAGACGTTAACCGCCACCGGCCGACCCTTGAAGGCCGCGAGCGACACCGCGCTGCCATCTTCCAGGCGGTACAGGGTCAGAGCAGGCAACTCGGCTATTTGCTGGTGTGAATCGCCTTGGGCCATCTTGATTACCCAGTTACCACCGAACCACACCCCTGCCGCCACAGCCAGCGGAATCAGGGTCAAGCGGATGAGGTAGCGCTCGTGGCGGAAGAGCCAGAGGGTGTAGGCCAGGCCCCCCAATAACCCCCAGGTCGGGTCAAAGCCGCCCTGCCAGACATAGAGAATATTCAGTGGGTCACGGACAAAGTCGGAGAAATGGGTCATCACGAAACCGATGCGGGCCACCGCCAACCCAACCAGCCCCACATTGGAACCCCAAACTGCGAGGTGCTGGCCCGCCCTACGAGCCACCCAGTCGGAAGCAAAACCCAACCCGAGCAAGCTTAGGATCACCAGCAACCTGGCCACCGGCACCAGAAAAGGCCCCAGCTTGAATGCGTCCATGCCCTGGCAGCTTGCACCTTTTGTGTAAAGATTGAATAAACCTCAGGGGCTTAACACAGCCTGAACACAAACCCTCTAAGCTCCTCGGGTGTCGAATAAACCCTGGCTGCCTTTTCCCGCTGGCTTGGCCCTGGCCCTGACCCTACCTCCTCTCCCGACCGGCTTCTTGGCTCCCTTACCCCTGATCCTCCTGCTCAACCAGGGGGGCTTCTGGGCGGGGTTCTTGGCCGGATTGGCTTTCTGGACCCTCCACTTGATCTGGCTGCCGCAGAGCTTTACCCAGCTCTTTGGCACCTGGCTTGGTGCGCTGCCCTTCGTCCCCTTGATCCTGATCAAAGCCCTGAGTTGGGGATTGCTGTTCGGGTTAACAGCGAACCGTCCCCTGGCTCGTCTGGGCGGATGGGTGCTGCTGGAGTACCTCACCAACCTGGGCACCCTGGCCTTCCCCTGGGGTTTGCTGGGGTATGCCCTGGTCGAGGCCCCGGGGCGCATGCTGGCAGCCACGGGCGGGGTTTATTTGCTGTCGCTGCTGGTACTAGGGGTGGCCTATGGGCTGAGCCGCCGGCAGTACTGGGTGCTGGCTCTCTGGGCTGCCCTATGGCTATGGCTGCTGCCGCAGGCCACCCCAGATCAAGAGGCCCTGATCGTGCAAGGGGCCATCAATCCCTTGCAAAAGCTTCAGGGGGTCTCGGCCGAGGAGCGCTACTTTCAACTCACCCGCACTGGATTGGCGGCTCACCCCGAGGTGGATCTGGTGGTTTGGCCCGAGACCGCGGTGCAGCGAGTTACTCCGGAGGCCGCCCTGCTGGGTCGCCCCTTGGTGAGCGGGATCGCGGCCTACGAGGGGGGCTACCGCAACCGGGTGGCCCTGTTTGAAAATGGCCGCCCCATTGCCAGCTATGACAAGAGCCGCCTGGTTCCCTTTGGCGAGTTCTTCCCCTGGCGGCCCCTGCTGGGTGGAGTCTACGCGCTGTTCTTCCAGGCGTTTGGGCTGAGCAATTTGAGCGACACCCAACCGGGAACCGCCCTCCGCACAGTCGGGGACTATGGCGCTTACATCTGCTATGAGTCGATCTTTCCCAGTGTGGCCCGGATCCAGACCCGTGCCGGGGCCAGGGTACTGATCAATGTCTCCAACGATGCTTGGTTTGGTCCCAGCTTTGGTGGGCTGCAACACTTCCAGATGGGCCGGCTGCGGGCCGTCGAGAACGGGCGCTGGCTCTTGCGGGCGGGCAATGACGGGGTGAGCGCCTCCATCGATCCCTTGGGCCGGGTGGTAGCGCGGATCCCCCGCAAACAGCCGGGGTTCTTGCTGGCTCCTTTCAAGCAAGAATCCCGCACCACGCTCTACACCCGTCTGGGGGACTGGGCCGTAGCCGTGGCCGGGCTGTTGCTGCTGGTCGGGCTATACCGTGGCAAGACTCGCTAAAGCGTTTTCTGCAGCCTTTATCAGAGCTTAACCTGGAAGCCTTAGGCTCACTCTGACTCTTGGGTTGCCAAACAGGAACTCGAGAAGCTAAGGAGGATCACCATGGACGCTACCGGGATCAAACTGGGCCCTTTATCGATCAGTTGGCACGATCAGCAGACCGTGCGGGCGATTTCCCTCGCCACTTCCTGGGACTTTGGTCATCAATCACCCCTCGCTCACCCTTACTCACCCCAGGGATGAAGCGAAAATCGTATGTGATTGGTTTGATGAAACGCTGTAGCGGGAGACACCTTTCATAGGCATAGGAGTGATTCCGGTTGTCTTGCGCAATATCCGATATCAACCAGCTTGAACATCAAAAGGGCCTCGAGCCCCTCAGCCAGAGTCCGCCTGCCCAGCCCAAGGAACGTCGCGACACTCCGCTTTGGCGCCTTCCTGTTTCCCCTTGTTGTAGGCGGCCCCCTGGGCAGGGCCTAGGGCCTGGTTTACCGCTTTACGCAGGCTTAACAGGAACCTTGTAGCCTGATCCCAAGCCTTCGGGCTGTAAAGGTTTTGAAAGGTGGCCCATGCAACCCGGTTCCATTCACCTCGGCCCTTTATCCATAAGCTGGCACGGCATTCTGATCGTGTTGGCTATTTTTGTTGGCATCGAGATCGCCAAGCGCCTGCTGCGGCGCTGGGGCCAGGACCCCCAGGGCTTCGAGCAGGCGGTGTTCTGGGCGTTGTTGTGGGGAGTGGTGGGGGCGCGCGCGCTCTATGTGGTCACCAGCCCCCAGGCCTTCCTCGTCAACCCCATGAGCATCCTCGAGGTCTGGCGCGGGGGGCTTTCCTTCCACGGCGGGATGATCGGGGGGCTGCTGGCCTTCTGGTATTACCACCAGCGCCACGGTTTGCCCTTTTACCCCTACCTCGAGGCCACCCTGCCGGGGGTGGCGCTGGGCATCATCGGTGGGCGCATCGGCAATTTCTTGAGTGCCTGGGACAGCGCCGGGCAGCTCACCACCCTGCCCATCGGCTACACCTTCCCGCCCGGCTCGGGCTTCCCCGGTATCTGCACCAGCACCTTCGACCTGGCCTACGGGGGCTGTGCCGGCGCGGTGGTGATGGGGCCGGTACACCTGACCCAGATCTACGGTGCGATGATCGGGCTGGTGCTGTTGGGAGCGGTGTGGTTCTGGCTGCGCCCAGGAAGGCCCTATGGCTATGCCTTCTGGCAGTTCGTGCTGTGGTATAGCCTGCTGCGCTGGGTGTTCGAGGAACCCTTCCGGCTCAATCCGCTATGGGTCAAGGTGTACCAGAATACCAGCCTTGGGGTGGGCCTCCTCACCGCCACCCAGATCTTCACCCTACCGCTCATCGGGTTGGCCATCTGGATGCTGTGGCGGTTGGCGAGAAAGCCGATCGAGGGACTACGCCTAAACCCAATGACCCCGGAGGCTCACCCCCGCTGATGCGCTACCTGGCCTTGCTTATCTTCCTGAGCCTGGCCCTGGCCCAGCCGGTTTCGCTGGTGCAGGCCGGTGGGCGGGGCATCCATTCGCTGTTGTGGCTGCCAGATGGGCGGATACTGCTGGGCCACCACGACGGGGTCAGAATTTCGACCGACGGGGGGCGAAGTTGGGGCGACCTCTATAAAAAAACCGATTTTGAAGCCTTGAGCCTGGTGCTCGGGGGAAACCGGGTGCTGGTGGCCGGGCACGGGGTGTTGGCGGAGTGGCGGGGTGAGGGTTCGTTGCGCCTGCTCAAGCCCAAGGGCTTGCCCGCCAACCTCGAAGCCTATACCCTGAACCCCAAGAACCCCCGGCAGCACTTCGCCTGGGACATGAACCAGAGACTCTTCGGCAGCAGCGATGGCGGCCAGACCTGGCGCAAACTCCCGGCCCAGGGGCTACCCCCACCCGACCCCAGCGGCACCACCATGGTTCACGCGCTGGCCGTGGGGGCTGGCAGCGAACTCTATCTGAGCGGAATGGGGGTGGGGCTATGGGTCAGCTACGACAGCGGAAACCGCTTTACCCCCTTGAGCAGCCCGGAGACGGAGATTACCACGCTAGTAGTCGCTTCGGATGGCAGCCTGTGGGCCGGCGGGATTGCGGGACTGTGGCGCAGGGCAGGCTCCGGCTGGCTGCGCCAGGGCCAGGGTAGTGTGCTGGTTTTAGCCCTCAACCCACGCAACCCACTCAACCTGCTGTGGGCCGATATCCAGTGGCAATTGTGGTGGCGCTAGGGCCGCTCCTTGCGCCAGGAGACCAGCAGCAGATATCCACCCAACCCCAGCACTCCCGCCAGCCCCACGCCGAACACCCACCCTGCCCAGCGCTCCCACCCCGGCGGGTGGTAGGCCATCATCAGGCCGGCCAGGGCCAGAATCAGGGCAATGGTCAAGGCCGAAAGCCGCAGACCGTTGGCGATGCCACGCATTTCCTGCAAGAACTCCTGGTCGGAGCGTATCCTCAGCTCGAGTTCCCCCCGCTCGACCCGATCCAGCAAGCGGCGCAGCCCCGCCGGGCCCTCTTCCAGCAAGGCCAGCAAGTCCAGGGCTCCCTCCCGCAGGCGGCCCTGGACTTGTTTGGGCTGCAGGCGTTCCAAGAAGATCCGCTGGAACAGGGGCTTGACCAGTGGAGCCAGGTGAAAGTTAGGGTCAAGCTGCACCCCCACCCCTTCGGCCATCATGATGGTCTTGGCGAGAATCGAGAGGTGAGCGGGCAAGTGCAGCTGGTAGGCTCGCACGATCTCCAGAAAGCGCCCCAGGATGTCCCCCATCGGCATCTGCCCGATGGGAAGCTCGATGTACTGGTACAACAGGCGCTCGAGGTCGTGGCGAAAGGCCGTGGCCTGGCCGGGGGCGATGGGTACGCCCAGCTCGGCCAGGCGGTCGGCGGCTCGGACCGCGTCGCTGTCCACCACCGCGAGCACCAGTTCCAACAACCTTCCCCGCTCCGGGCGGCTCAGATGGCCCACCATGCCGAAGTCCAATAGCACCAGTTCCCCCTGCGGGGTGACCCGGAAGTTGCCGGGGTGAGGATCAGCGTGGAAGAAGCCCCAGCCGAAGGCCGAGCGGAAGAGCAGCCGGGCCATCCGGCCCGCCAGTTGGGCGGGATCCAGGCCATAACCCTGAACTCCGGCCAGGTCGTCCACCCGTACCCCTTCGATGTATTCCAAGGTGAGTACCTCGCGGCCCGAAGCCTGGGGGTAGACCCTGGGTATCCGCACCCCCTCGGTGTCGGCCAGGTTTTGGGCGTAGCGCTCGAGGTTACGGCGCTCCTTGGTGTAATCCAACTCGTCCAGGATGGTGCGGGCGAACTCCTCCACCAGGCCCAGCGGGTCGTAGGCCGCGAGGCGGCGCTGGGCCATCCGGGCCAGCGAGCGCAGCACCTCGAGGTCGAGCTGCACCTGACGGTACACGCCAGGGCGCTGCACCTTCACCACCACCACCTCGCCGCTATACAGCACCCCCCGGTGAACCTGCCCGATGGAGGCCGCCGCCAGCGGCTGGGGTTCGATCTGGGCGAAGATCTCCTCGGGCGGGCGGCCCAGCTCGCGGGCCAGCTTGAGCCAGACCTGATTCCAGGGCACTGGCGGAACCCGCTCCTGGAGCTTGGCAAATTCCACCGACCAGTCGGGGGGCACCAGGTCGGGCCGGGTGGAGAGCACCTGCCCCAGCTTGACGAAGGTAGGGCCGAGGTCTTCCAGCGCCAGACGCAGGTGATCGGCGCGGGTGTAGGGAGCCTCACGCGGGCGGTGCCGCAGCAGGCCCCGGTTGAAGGGCAGGTAGCGCCCCAGACCCAGTTCCATCACCAGGTAGCCCAGCCCATGGCGGGTCAGGGCGGCGGTGATCTCGCGGTAGCGGTTCAGGAGAGCAGTGCGGGAGGGGCGCATGGGAATCAGGCCGAAACGGTGTTGGTTCCAAGCAGTCCGCGCAGGCGCGGCAGCGCCGCCCGCACCACCTGTATGCCAGCGGCCACACAGATCGCCTTGTGACCGAAGTCGAGGGTGTCTATGGGCCAGGGAAACCGCGGTTCCAGAACCAGATCGGCCTGAGCAAAACGCAGGTGGGAGTGCTGGTGGTGGCAGATTTCCAGCGCCCGGATCATGGCCTGAACCCCGTTGCGCACGGTTCGGCTGGGCATCTGCGGTGGGCTGGGCTGCACCGCGATCACCACCGCAGCCCCCAGTGCCTTTACCACGTCAATGGGGGCCACATCGGCATAGGCCCCGTCGGCCAACAGGCGGCCCTCCCGCTCCAAAGGGGGCAACACCCCGGCCAGGGCAGCACTGGCATAGAGCGCATCGGCGGCTCTGCCCTCTTGCATGACCACCCGCTCCCCCGAGACCAAGTCCGTCGCCACGGCGGCTACCGGGAGGGCGGAGTCCTCGAGGTCGCGCCCCAGGGTGAGCCGCTCGAGCAAGACCATCCCATAGGGCAAGGCCCGTTGCCCCGGCCCCCAGGCGGTGAGTACGCTCCAGGCCACCTTCTGATAAGCCTTGAGCGAACGCAGCCGTTCACCCAGAGCCAGGGAGCGCGGCGCGGGTGGCTCAGGGAAGCCGGTGGTGTCCATGTGCAGAAGCGCTTGATACCAGTCGGGATTGAGGCCGTAAGTGGCCCCCACGATAGCCCCCATCGAGACCCCCACGATGGCGCTAGGCCGGTAGCCGTAGTGCTCGAGCGCCCGGAGCACCCCGGCGTGGGCCAGCCCCCGGCTTCCCCCTCCGGCCAGCACCAGCCCAAACGGGGGGTGAGTTGCGGCAACGCGTCTTCGGATCACTCAACACCTCCAGAACCTAGCGAAGCAATCCCCACCAGAGCAACAAGACCACACCCAGGAAGAAAGCGACAGCGTAGAGGCGCAAGAAACCGCTTTGTGTACGGGCAAGCCACCAACCAGCCCAAATCATCGTGCGCCCGTAAGCGATATACCCCCCCAGCAGGGCTCGATCACCGGCCAGGAGCCGGCTGGCCAGCACCTGGAGGGGTCTGGAGAATGCCGCATCATAGAATTGATTGATATAAAAGCCCTGCTCGGCTATTTCTTCCAAGTCGCGGTAGTCCTCCGGCAAGGTTGGGCGCTGGAAGAAGCGGTAGCCCGCATAAAGCCCAACCAGGGCCACCAGTGCCGACAGCGCAATCAACGACCACTCCAGGGCCAGTGACGGCTCGGAAAACTCCAGCGGTGCCAAAGTCCCAGCTAGAAAGCTCGCCAGCCCGTTGGGCAGCGGTTGGGGCAGGGCCAGGTAACCCATCAAGAGCGCACCCAGCGCCAACAGGTGGTTGGGCCAGCGCATCAGGGCGGGCGGCTCATGAACCGGGGCTGATCCCCGGTAGGTTCCCCCAAACACCAGCACATACCAGCGGGCCGAATAAAAGGCCGTGACCAGGGCCGTAAACAAGACCATGATGTAGAGCAGGACACCCCCCTGAGGCGAGGCCAGGCTGGCCGTCAAGATGGCCTCCTTGGCCCAGAACCCCGAGAGCAGCGGGGCACCCCCCATCGCCAACGCACCCACCAGACCGTGGAGATGGGTGACGGGCAGCCGCTTACGCAGACCCCCCATCCTGCGCACATCCTGTACACCTCCAAGCGCGTGGATCACCGAGCCGGAGGTGAGGAACAGCAGGGCCTTGTAGAAGGCGTGGGCCAACAACAAGGCCAAAGCTGCCCCGTAGGCTCCAACCCCGAGCGCCACCATCATGTATCCCAGGGTGGAGATGGTGGTATAGGCCACGATGCGTTTGATATCCCACTGACCCAGGGCACAGAAGGCTCCATACAGCGCGGTCAATGTGCCCACAAAGACGATAACGCTGGCAACTGCGGGCTCACCCACCAATAACGGACTGCTGCGGGCCAACAGGTATACCCCCGCCGTGACCATGGTGGCGGCGTGGATTAGGGCCGAGACCGGGGTGGGGCCGGCCATGGCATCGGGCAGCCAGACGAGCCCTTCAGCCACGTTTCGTATCCAAAGTCCGCGAGCTAAGACTCAGCGACGGGCGGGTGCTGCGGCTGAAGCAGGCCCCGGTCTTCAAGGGCTGGCAGGGCGACACCCGCTGGTGGAACCGCCCTGATCCAAAGCCCGCTGAGGCGCTGGAGTGGCTGCGGGGGCTGCTCGCAGGCCGGGAGTTCGTCTTCGAGCGGGAAGCCGACCAGGGAAACCCTTGGGAGTCGGCCCACTTCCCGCAGGAACCTCAGACCACCCGGTTGGTGGATCGCGGTCGTGCCGTGTACCGCGACCCGAAGACGGGGCTCGAGTGGTTCCAAACCGAGGCGTTCGCCTGGGCGGATTGATGTATTGTGGAAGATAGGACATCTTAGGGGGCTAGCTGTCACCTTCCCGAACCCGGAGATTTACGCTCCGGGCTTTTATAGTGCTGTTGCGCCAATTCACGCAGTTTGGCATCCAGGGCTTGGCGGAAAGCCGCGAGGGTTCGGTACTTCACGCTTCCTCCAAGGCTACACGAAAGCCAAGTTGTTGGGCCTCGCTCAGACCCTGAATAGCTTGCTTCAACACCTGCCTGCGAACCAAGCCGCGCTCGAGGGCCTGTCGTGTAGCCTCAACGATGTGTTCTGGGCTGACCCCACTTTGGGCTGCATCCAGCAGGGTGCGCAGCGGAACGGTAATGCGGTAACTGCCGCACCAATCTACTTCGGAGGGCTCGAGCCTTGCTTTGTGCAAAACCACCCCTGGAGGCGGGGTCTTACGAAAACTTGGCGGCACGCTCAAATGGTATCGGCTGGGCCTCAAATCGCTCAACCCATATAGGGCCAGAGCAGTGTCGTGGGAGACCACTGCTTGTGGTTCACCCTGTTTATCCCTACTCCACAGGTACAGCCGTACCAAGTCTTCTTCGGGCATGGAGGGGTAATCATGCAGCCGGTAGAGTCCCCAACCGGCTTCGAGCCAATTCCCATAGGTCTTGTGGTGATGGATCAACCGATCCGAATACCCCAGTTCCCTGGCCTAGGCCGCCGTGAAATACCCAGCCTGTTGATCGGCCAAGGTAAAGAGCTGGTGTTTTCGTTGAGCATCAACCACACACAAATATTACATTGAATGTAAGGTTATGTATAAGGCTGTTCTACAGTTAGCATTGACTGCACTTCGCGCCTGCAAAAAACGGGTAGCCGGGTGGACGACCGACCTCGATACCTGAATGTCCTGACCATCTCTCCCACGCCCGGCCCCGATGGGTAAGGAGGTGAGAGGGGCAGACACGTTAAAGCCAACCAACAACACAGCCGAGGCGTGACAAAACCGTTCATGCCTCCCAACCGAGACCGGAATTCCCGGTCTCACTCATTTTGGAGGTGAAGATGGGCTATACGCACTATTGGCGCAGACCAAGACAGCTCAAACTCGAGACCTTCCGCCGCTTCGTCCATGATGTGGGGGTGTTGCTGCACCACCTGCCGCTCCGCACCAATGGAGCGGGTGGATTCTATAGCCAACGGCTCCTGGTGGTGTGTGGGGCTTGGGGCAACGGCGCTCCCACCCTGAGCGAACAAGAGGTGGCCTTCAACGGTGATGCAGCCGAAGAACTCGACCATGAAACCTTCGCGGTCGAGCGGGTTTACTGTCCTGCTCCTTGGGAGACTCTCGACCTGAACGGGCATTTTTTCAGCTTCTGTAAGACCGCCCGCAAACCCTATGACCTGGCGGTGACTGGCTCGCTGCTCTTGCTGCAACAGCACTTCGGCTCAGCCGTGCGGATCAGCAGCGACGGAACCGCCCAGGAATGGGAGCCTGCAAGGGAACTGCTCTCAAAGGTTTTTGGCCCCGATCTGGCCTACACGGCATGGGAACAGGTCTGGCCACAACGCAGCAACTAAAGGAGGATAAATGTCAACCGTAAAACTCTCGCAACTCAAACTCGGCCCTAACGTACGCAAGACCTACAAGCCTGATGCCATCGCCGAGATGGCCGATTCAATCAAGGCGGTAGGCGTTCTGCAAAACCTGCTGGTGCGCCCCGCCAGGAAGGGCTATGAGGTGGTCTTCGGGGGTCGCCGCTATAAAGCACTCCAAATGCTGCTCAAGGCGGGACAGATCGCCAAGGACTACCAGGTGCCGGTGGAAATCCGCAAGCTGGACGACGCAGAGGCCGCCCGGCTGGGCCTGATCGAGAACCTCTTCCGCGAGGACATGGAGCCCCTGGAGGAGGCCGAGGCCTTCTACGAACTGGTGCAGAAGGGCATCAGCGTGGCCGACCTGGCCCTCCAGACGGGCTTCAGCGAGCGGCTGATCCGCCAGCGCATCACCCTGGCCGAGCGGCTGCATCCGCAGGTTAAAGAGTTGTTGCGCGAAGACGGGCTGACCCTTGAGCAGGCCCAGACCCTGACCCTGGTGGACCCCGAGGATCAGGTCGCGCTGCTGGAGAACTGGGGCGAGGACTTCGACCCCGACGCGCTGCGGCTGAGCCTGCGCCACTCGGTGCTCACGGTGGGCAACGCGGTGTTCACCCTGAGCCAGTACGAGGGGGCCATCGTGGAAGACCTCTTCGGCGATGCCGAGGCCCACTTCGCCGACCAGGCCCAGGCGCGCAGGCTACAGCTCGAGGCGGTGGCGCTGATCAAGGCCAAGCTCGAGGCCCAGGGCTTCGACCCGGTGACGCTCTTGCAGCAGCACGGCCTGCCCCGCTGGGCGTTCCGTGCGCCCACCGAGGGGGAGGGCAAGGGCGGGGCGGTGGTCAACGTCCACCCCAACACCCTCAAGGTGGAGGTGCTTGAGGGGGTGGTGTCCAGCCAGCCCACCCCGCCTACTGTGTCCATGCCCGGCCCCCGTGGTGCAGGGTCAGGGGTGGGAGGCGGCGAGGAACCTAGGCCCCGCCCGCCCCTGACCCGCAAGGGCGCGGCCCAGGCCAAGAACCTCAAGAGCCTGGCCTTGCAGCGGGCGCTCCTGGGCGGGCAGGGCGGCATCCACGCCGCGCTGGCCCTGGCGGTGCTGGGGCTGCTGGGCGAGCGTGAGGTCTATCTGCACGACTCGCGGGAGCGCTCCTCCGACGACAAGGGGCTGCTCGACCCCGCCGCGCGGGCCGTCCAGGAACGGTTCGTGTCCAGGCTGCCCCAGACCCGCATGGGCGAGGGCGGCCTCGAGTTGGGCGTGAGCGGCGACGCGCTGGCGGTGTTCAAGGCGCTGGCGGAACTGCCCAGGGGGGAACTCGAGGCGCTCTTCGTGGCCCTGCTGGCGGGGCGCATCGGCAGTTGGAACGAGCGCTACAGCTACCAGCCCACCACCCGCGACTCGCACCTGGCGGTGGGGCTGGCCCAGCACCTGGGGGCGCAGCTCGCCTGGAAGGACGTGCCGCCCGAGTTCTGGCAGTCCTTCAGCAAGGAGCGGGTGGCAGGAATAGTGGGCGACTTCGACCCAGCCTACGCCCACATCCCCTTCTCGAGCCGCAAGGAGGCGGTGGGGACGCTCCTGGAACTGGCCAAGGTCAAGCCCGAGCAGCCGCTGCCCGAAGAGTTGCAGTTCCAAAGTCATTCGGCGGGCGTGCAGCAGATGCCCCCGGTGGCCGAGGAGGCGCAGGGGGAGGAACTCGAGGCGGCCTGAGCCCGGCCTGACGAACTGACCGCTAGCCGGGGGTGGGCGACCGCCCTCGGCTTTTCCATTGACCCGACGAAGAGCGCCGTCGGCCCCGCAGGGGCGGAGGTGAAGTGATGACGCAAGACTACTCAACCCAAACTGTGGACAAGGGTGTGGATAAGCCCCTGAGTGCTTCCGAGCGGCTGCTCGAGCAGACCCAGACCTACGTCAATGAACTGGCCCAGAGCCTGGCCGAGGGGCACACCCAGCACTTCCTCGACTACCTGGAGGTGATGGGCCGCTTCCACCACTACTCGGTGCGCAACCAGATGCTGATCACCCTCCAATGCCCCAAGGCCACCCGCGTGGCGGGATTGAAGCGCTGGAACCAGTTGGGGCGCAGAGTCAAGAAAGGCGAGAAGGGCATCCATATCCTGGCTCCTAGCTTGGCTAAGGTGGAACTCGAGGTCAGAGACCCCGAGACCGGCAAGGTCTACACCGAAACCCGCGAGCAACTGGTGGGCTTCCACCCCACGGTGGTCTTCGACCAGAGCCAGACCGAGGGCGACCCGCTGCCCGAGCCCTACGAGGTGGAGGGCGCGGTCACCCCCGAGGTGCTGGCCGAAATCGCAAGAGCCTGCCCGCTGCCGCTCTACCTGCTGCCCTTCGAGGCCCGACAGGACGGGCTGACCGACGGCAAGGGGATTTTTCTCCACCCCCGGCTGAGCAACGAGCGGCGGTTGTTGGTGTTCTTCCACGAGTGGGCGCACGCCCTGCTGCACTATGAGGGCTGTGAGTATAAGGCGGACAAGACTCGAGTGGAGGCGGAGGCCGAGGCGGTAGCGGCGGTGCTGGGGCGCTTCTACGGGCTCAAGACCGAGGCCCACCGCGACTACATCCTGAGCTGGGGCGGGAACCCCAAGGCCTTGGAGCTGTCGCTGGGGTGCATCTCGAGGGCGGTCAAGGAGATCGCGGGGAAGCTGAGTCTTTAGCCTGTATTGATTCGCGGGTGAAATGACCCTTACGTACCTTCAGGAAACGGGTTCGTCGGGCCAGTCGGCAGGGACTAAGAAAGGTCTACCCTCAATCCAGCGCTCTTTGGTGGCGTTCTTGAACGCCTCGTCATCGGTAAAGTAGGCGTGCTCGAGCACCAAAATCTGAAGTGACTCCTGTTCGGCGACCTCGCTGAATAGAAGATCGAAGTAGCGCTTCAGAGATACACGATCCTGTGAAATGACCTCGACCTCCTCGGTGTCCTCTGGGAAGTAGGGACGGCTCAGTTGGTCGAGCACCAAAAGGCCGGGCACGGGCGACTCAAGGTCGGTGAACAGGCGGTGAAGAGCCAGCATCACGGAAAGGTGGAGGCTTAGGTAGTTCTCGTCGGAGCCGATGTTGCGCATGCTCTCGCGGCGCTTGGAGGTGATAACTCCGACCGAAAGATCCTTGGGGTTGAAGTCAACGCTCCCGCCGCGATAGCGCTCGTCGAACGGCAGATGCTGCAATATCTCCGTGGCGATGCCCGAGATTAAGAGGCGCTTCTCCTGAAGTAGCTCGGCCTTGGTCTGGCTACTGAGCTGCTCTTCCAACTCGGCAACTCTTGACCGCAGACCCGCGACCTCCTCGTCCTGGTTAGTCGTCACCTCCACATCAGCAACGGTATCTAGGTAAAGGCTGATGCGTCCGATGACTCGGTAGCGTCGCTGGTCTAGATCGAGGCGCTGACGGGCCTGCTCATCCTCCTGGACTATAGCCCGAATCTGTTGCTTGGTGCGCTCGAGTTCGAGGCGGACGGCTGACAACTGTTCTCTGACCTCCTCCGAGGCTCGAGCCACCAGTGGTCGTTGCCGTTCCACATCGCCCAGCTCCCTCTGGACTCGCTCGTAGACCTTCCGAACGGATTGGACGGACTCCGAGACCCGCTCGAGGGGCTGGGCGCAGGTCGGGCACGCGACGAGGCTAGCCTGGGTGGGGACAATCTCGACAGCAGCCAGGCGATTCCTCTGTGAAATCGCATTCTCGCCAAAGCGCTGCCGAATACTGCCCAGTTGTTCAGCGGAGTTGAGGCGGCTCCGCAACTCACTCGCTTGGGTTTCCAGCTCAAACTTTCGGTCGTAGAGCGTCGAGAGGTTGCTGTTCTGGCCCTCACCCCGATCCGACGGCTCTGTGGACTCCCAGGTGTTCGCCGCCCTCAAAAGGCCGATAATCCCTGCCAAATCGGTTTCAGCCTGAGATGCCTCGATCAGCCCGACGGTCTGGGCTTCAGCCAGGAGTGCTTGCGCCCGACTGACCTCCCGACCAGCGATTTGCTGGGCCTCGAGAGCCTGCTTCTCTCGGATGGCGAGGTCGCGGCGGAGGCGGCGCAACTCGCCCTCGAGTTCTATGGTGGCAGGGTCGTAAACGCCCAGAAAGAAGGGGAGTCGGTTGATTATGGCAACCCGTTTCTCGTCCTGCTCGTCGCTGCTCCAAAAGAGCTTACCCTTGTCAATGATGGTGGAGTCGTCCTGGAGCAGGTAGGGCATCACGTGCCTAACGGTGATGGGCTCCTTCGGTCTGGCAGGGGAGTAGGGGTCAACCTCCACCTCGGGTATTCCTAGCAGGCGCTCGAATTGATGAAGGGCGGTGTCAATGTCGGCTTTTCGGTACAGACCCGACTGACCGGCGGGTATCTCGAGCTCGCTGCCCACGTCAAAGTACGCCGAGTTGTCCGCTTTACGGGCACCGGTGGGAGTTTTTCGACAGACCAGAAATTGTGTTTCGTCCCGTACCCACAGGAGCCCTGTCCAGGAGGTAGCATCGCGCACGAAGGAGGGGATGTGGCACTCACTCGCCCCCATGACGTAGTTGATGATCTCGACCAAGGCCGACTTTCCCGTGTGGGACTTGCCGGTGATGATGTTGACGCTCTCGAGGTCGAGGTCAACATCCCGACGGCGGTCGTCGTGGCTATAGAGGATGATCTTGCGAAGGTTCCAGCGTCTCATACCGTCATCCCCAGCGCGTAATAGACCTGCCTAGTTCCGCCCGACTCTGCCGCCCAAGTGCCAAGTCGGCTCGCCAACGACAACACTGCTCTGACCTGAGGGTCGAGGCGACCCCGCCTAGCTGGTGTGAGTTTGAAGTTCGTAGAGGGCAATATACGAGCTTCGTCAGATAGGGTGAGCATGCCGTGGTACAGCCCAAAGCAAAGCGCCTCTCGGCTGAATGGGGCAACGGCACGAACGGTTTCCGCTAGGCTGATGAGCAACTCAGGTTTCCGAGCTATCCAGGCATACAGTCCGGTGCTGGAGTTAGTCCCGTCGAACGTCTGGGCATACTGCTGCGATAGTGTAAGGGGGACAGGGAGAAACATCAGGGGATGCTCTGGGCCACGCCCATCGCGCTCCAAATAGGCCGACGAGAAAGCGTAGAGAATCAGGGAGCAGAGGGCTGGGTTGGTGTCGGCGAAAACGTCGGTGGTTTTCATGAGTCCCCCTCCTCCTGGAGACTTGGATGATCGGAGAATTCAGGGTGCCATCCCACGCGCATCTCTTCCGCGAGCTGCTGGTAGGAGCCACGGGTTAAGAAAGGATCACTCCAAGAGGGCTTTGGAGGTTCCACCAGTTCGGGAGCCGTGTTGTGCGACCAGTCTAAAACCTTTTTCCCAGCCTCGCGTTTCTCGTCATCACTTTTCTCGGCGGTATCGTCACACATCGGGCCGTGCTGATCGGCCCACTCGCCCACCAGGCGGTCGTCGAACCGCATGAGCACCGCTGCGACGGCGAGATTCTCCCGCATCCACCGCTCCCGCTGATTACGGGCCTGCCACCGTGCCTTTGCCGCCCGCAAGACCCGCGACTGGCCTCCGTTGACGAGTCGAATTTGCCGCTCCATGCGCCCGCCCAGCTCGCCGGACAGGTCGCTCTCCAGCGGCTCCACCCCACCAAAGTCGTTGGGCAGGCTTTCGCTATCCAACTCTTTCATCAGTGAATGAAATTTCGACAACAGCTCCTGTTTCTCGATCAGCTTGGGCCGCTGGCCCAAGAGCGCTTTGGTCACCTGGAAGTCCCACCACTCGATCAGTCGCGGGTAGAACGATGGTCTGATGTTTTTGATGACCAGGCTATCGAGTCGTCGAGCGACCTCTCTTTCTATCTCCGCCGCACCGAAGCTTTCCGCTTGTAAGATGATCTGACCGATCAGGCGTTCCCGATCCTGTCTCGAGACGCGTAAAAACGATTCGCACTGCCGCATCCGATCCGCGTGGGGAGGCGAAGAGCCTGCTCTGCGGGCATCGCTTATTTCACCAACAACCCGTTTGGCCTCTGCCTCGAGCAGCGACGGCACGCTCGAGCGATCAGAATCAGAGATACAGAGGGCGGTCAGGGGGCTGTCAGGCTGGATTTCCGCGCAAGTTACGAACACCAGCCGCGTCGCCGGGGTGACTGAGGGACTATCCAGCCAAATCCCAAGTGTTTTCCAAAGGCCGACGCTTTTCTCCGTCAGCTTGGGAGGGGTTCCCAGCGAGTGCTTTAGCTGATAGAGAGAAGGCTGAACCGCCGAGACGAGTTCCACGTCGTCAGCAGTCTCGACACTCACGGCCCCATCGTCGCCAGCGTCCAGTAGCACGATGAGCGCATACATTCCCTGGAACACATAGGCGATGTAGGAGTCGGTGGCCTGATGATTCGTAGACATGTCAAATACCTGCCGGGTCAAATGTCATCTTCTTTGACTAACGATGATATTCGTTGAGACGGAAACAACTTGGTAAAATTACCAGCGGAGCTTGATGCATTAAGGCAATTCAGCCATTAATTCTTCAGCATAGATAGAATTACCCCGTTTAGGGGTTTGACAAAGGGGCCGGATTAAGCGAAAAGGGACGGTGCATATGAGCCGTCCCAAGAGAAATCATACCTCAATCCGCTACTATCTTTTCAAGGTCAAAGGCTGGCTGAGCCGCAAACTCCCCACACGAACTTGGTGGCGCAACCAAAAGATGGGAGATGCTGAACTACTAGCGTTGCACTTGGCCAGGATTCACTTCAAACACCCCTACGCCTGGCTGTGGTGGCAGTTGATGCGGGATATGTTCGAGCATCTGCCCAGCTACACCCAAGCCTACACCCGGTTGTTCAAACTCCTGCCGGTACTCCAACTGCTTTTGATGCCCCAAACAAGACCTAGACGCTACGTGATTGTAGACTCTCAGCCCATCCCGGCTTGTAGATGGGTACGCCGTCAGCGTTGTAAGGTGGTTGGGGCTTGGGAGGGGTATAGCCAACAGGGCGCTTTTTATGGGTTCAGCCTCCATGCTTTTGTATCAGCCAAAGGTGAAATCTTCCTCTATTGCATTCGTTCAGCCAATCAGCACGATTACAAAGTAGCCCAGTCCCTGCTCGAAGTAGCCAAAGTCTTGGGTCAACCGATCAAGTTGGGAGACAAAGCCTACCTCTCAGATGATTTTGTAACCCCGCCCAAGAAGAACTCAAGGTCTGCCACTGGCTGGAAAGCCCCCTATTCCAAGATCCGCAAACGGGTGGAAACCGTGTTTTCTCAACTGGTCAACGCCCACATCCGCCTCGGCCAATACCAAACCAAACGAGCCTTAGAAGTTCGTGTGGCGCTTACTATTCTCGCTCATAACCTCAAAATCTGGGGCATCGCCGATTAACCCCTAAACGGGGTAATTATGTTTTTGGCAGAATAGCTTATACTGATACTTATGCCCACACGTGCAGCCTTCATTGGGATAGATCGTTACGCAGATGCAGACATTTCTGACTTGACTGGAGCGGCTCAGGATGCCAGGGCGCTCTGGGCACTTTTCAGCGATAACGTACCTGACATTGATGCGCGTCTACTGATTGACGAGAAGGCCAGCCTCGTCAACATTGAGGAAATACTCGAGAGAACCCTGTTGGAGGCAGCACCAGACGATACCGTGATCCTGAGCTTCTCCGGTCACGGCTCGGATACCCATCACCTAGTGCCTCACGACGCCATGTTCGCTGATGTCCCCGGCTCCTGTCTCCCCATGAGCCGTCTGGCTGAACTTTTCCGTAGCTGCCAGGCCAAACAATTGCTGCTCATTCTCGACTGCTGCTTCAGCGGCGGAGCGCCCGCTCGCGTGGTACACGTGGACGCTCGAGTTCGCTCGTTTGCATCTCAACCTGGAATACAGAGCTTGGTTGGCGAAGGCCGAGTCATCCTGGCCGCCTGTGCCGAGGACGAGGAGGCGCTGGAGGTTGCGGGACACGGACTTCTGACCCGCAGCTTTTTCCAAACCCTTATGGATTCAGAGGAGGCGGTGAACATCTTTGACCTGGTGAGTCGGATTGCCGAGGAGGTACACGCCGAGGCCGCCCGCCGAGGTCACCAGCAAAGACCTGTGATCCTGGGCGCGGTTGTCGGTGGCCTTCTGCTGCCCAGGCTTTTGCCAGGAGCCCAATACCAGACCCTTTTCCCATCACGTATCCGCCGAAAGATCAGCGCGGCATTTGATGATCTGATGGCCTATAACTTCCCAGCCAGCATCATTGATCGCTGGAAAGATCAGTACCCGAACCTGAACTCACTGCAAGTGCAGGCTGTGAACGACTTCGGCTTGCTCGATGGGGACTCGCTCTTGGTGGTTGCTCCCACCTCGAGCGGGAAGACCTTTATCGGCGAGCTGGCTTTGGCGAGGGCCGTCAGTCAAGGAAAGAAGGCCGTCTTTCTGGTGCCACTTCGGGCGCTTGTGGCCGAAAAGTACGAGCAGTTCGAGGCCACGTACGGGCAGAGCCTCGGGCTTAGGGTGCGCCGGGTCTCTGGAGACTATGCAGATGAGGATGCGTCTCTGATTAGGGGCAAGTACGACTTGGCGGTACTGACCTACGAGATGTTCCTGGGACTCGCGCTGAACAACCCCAAAATCTTGAACGACTTGGGCTTGGTCGTGCTGGACGAGGCTCACATGCTGACCGACCCTGGGCGGGGTGTGGTCGTCGAGCTGATACTGAGCCTGATCCGCAGCCGTCGGGAACTCGAGCCGCAACTGCAACTTGTGGCGCTATCGGCGGTGATCGGCGATCTCAACCACTTTCACGAGTGGCTGGGTGTGGCAGCACTGGTGAGTTCTGAGCGCCCGGTGCCGCTCGTTGAAGGGGTGTTGGATCGAAGAGGCATCTACTACTACAAAGACCCCGTGACTGGTCAGGCAAAGCAACAGCAGCTTATTGAGCAGCATCGAATTATCCAGCGGGGCGGCAAATCCAGCGCTCAGGATGTGCTGGTGCCGCTGCTTTCAGAGTTGCTCAAAGACCCTAAAGAACAAGTACTGGTCTTTAGGAATGTCCGTGGCAGCGCGATGGGTTCCGCCAATTACCTTAGTCAAGATTTGGGCCTTCCCCCGGCCTCGTCAGTCATTGAAGCCCTCCCTCAGGACGATATGTCCGAGGCATCCGTGCGCCTGCGGGCCTGTTTGCAAGGCGGAACAGCCTTCCACACCTCAGACCTGTCGCGCGAGGAGCGAGCAATCATCGAGGCAGCCTTCCGCCAGAAGGATAGCCCGATTCGGGTCATGACTGCGACAACTACCCTGGCGGCGGGGGTCAACACCCCGGCCACCACCGTCATCTTGGCCGAGACCGAGTTTATGGGCGAGGACGGACGGGCCTTTCGAGTTGCCGAAGTCAAGAATATGGCGGGCCGTGCGGGCCGTTTGGGGATAAAGGACGAGGGGCGGGCGATCATTCTGGCCGAACACGACATGCAGGTTCACACGCTATTAAGTCGCTACGTGATGCAAGATCCCGAACCCATGCATTCCACCTTCGATCCGAACGATTTGGAGACTTGGGTTCTTCGGATGCTGGCCCAGGTGGGTAAGGTGTCGCTCAGGCAGGGCTTGTCGCTGTTATCCCAGACCTATGGGGGCTACCTGCTAAACCGAAACCGACCGGACTGGGCCAAGAACCTCGAGTTGCGTCTCTCTGAGCTAGTCAAGGAGATGGAGCAAGCCGGTCTGGTTGAAACTTTCAGAGGCGAACTTGCCCTCAGCGCCCTTGGTGGTATCGCGGCCAACTCCTCGCTTTCCTACAACAGCATCCTGCGCCTTCTAAACATCGTTAGAGATATGCAGCCGCTGTCGCTATCCGTAGCTGATTTGCTAGCTTTGGCGCAGGTGTTGCCTGAGATGGACGCAGCGGCTTTCCCCTCGAACGTTAAGTACGAAAAAGACAGGGCCTGGAAGAGAGAGGTGTTTCAGCGGGTGGGAAACCAAATTCACCATTTGCTCTCCAAACTCGCCGGAGCGGACGGAGCCTACGACAAGCGGTGCAAAGCCTTGTGTGTTCTTCTCGACTGGATCGAGGGTCAGCCGATGGGCACAATCGAGAACCGCTACTACATAAACCCATTCGCTCGAGTGGCAGCAGGTGACGTGCGCTCGCTATCCGACCGCACCCGCTTCCACCTTAGGCCGGTGACAGCCATCGTTACCCACGTCAGACCAGACATCTCCTTGCCAGAGAACATGCTAGAGCGCCTGCTTCAGCGCCTAGAGTATGGTCTGCCGGATGACTCTCTCGAGCTTCTCAAGCTGCGCTTGCTCACCCGTGGCGAAGTGTTGTGGCTGAGGGAGCGAGGCATACTGGGGCTCGCCCAACTGGCCACCCTGACTGATTCGGAATTGACAGAGGTTTTAGGCCGCGAAAAGGCTCGGCGCTTGCAAGGAAGTCGCCCGTGCCGCGAGGCGCTGTCGCAGAACCTCCCGACTGCTTGAGATTCACGGTCAAACTCCACAGCGTTGTCAAACATAGGTGGGTATCGTGGAGCTGTTTCTCAGCCCTGAATCCCCAGTGTCCACATGGGCTGGGTGACGAACTGAGCAGCCCGCCCATGACCCGCCCACTTGTCCTGAACTCCTACCAGCAGAACATCCTCGAGTGGGTGCTCCACGGCAGCGGCAACGCGGTAGTCAAGGCTACCGCCGGGTCGGGCAAGACCACCACCCTGGTCGAGATCGCCAAGGTTCTGCCGCCCGACATCAGTACCCGCTTTCTCGCCTTCAACAAGCACATCGCCCACGAACTACAGCAGCGCCTACCCAAACATGTCAAGGCCCAGACCATCCACTCCCTCGGCCTGTCGGCGCTGAAGAGTGCTTACCCGTGGCTGGACGGGATTCGCCCCGAGGCAGGCAAGTACGCTCGCTTGGCAGGTCTGGCTCTCCGACAGGGGGCGACCTCGGGCGATCTGAGCGCGGACGACTTCACCAAGGCCCAGGTCTTCCTGCGGGACTTGGTGCGCTACGCCCAGCACACCCTTTGCGACCCCGCCGACCTCGAGGCCGTTCGGGAGCTGGCCATCCAGTACAACCTGACTCCGCCCGATGACCTCGACCTCGAGCGGCTGTGCTACCAGGCTGTGCCCAAGGTACTTCGGGTGGGCGCGGCGGCGGTGCGCGGCCCCGAGCCGAGCCTGGGCTACGAGGACATGCTCTACTTGCCGGTGCGCCGCAAACTCCCGCCGCCCCGGTTCGACTTCGTGCTGGTGGACGAGGCCCAGGATCTCAGCCCAGCGCAGCTCGAGCTGACCCTCAGCGCCCTGGCCGAGGGGGGCCGGGCCATCTATGTGGGCGATGAGCGCCAGAGCATCTACGGGTTCGCTGGGGCGGACGCCGATGCCATTGGGCGCATCGTCGAGCGCAGCCAGGCCACCATGCTCCCCCTGCCGGTCTGCTACCGCTGCCCCAAGACCCACGTCCGCCTCGCCCGGCAGATCGCCCCCGAAATCGAGTGGGCACCCGACGCGCCGGAGGGCCGGGTGGACTGGATCGAAGACCGACATCTGGCCAAGTGGCTGCGTCAGGGCGATCTTGTGCTGTGCCGCTACAACGCGCCGCTAGTGCGCTGGTGCTTAGAGATGCTACGCCAGGGCCAGCGGGCCACAGTGCGGGGACGGGAGTTGGGCGAGGAGATTCTGAGGATTGCTAAGGCCGCCGTGCGGCGGGGCCGGGCCAATCCTGCCGGGCTGGCCACGCACATCGAGGCTCTACTAGCAGAGGAGATCGGGCGAATCCGCGCCCAGGGCCACGACCTGGAGATGCGGGCGCGGCTCGAGGAGGCTCGCCGCGACCTCTACGCCGCCGCCCGAGCAGTCATAGAGGACGGCCTCCAGCGGGGGTTGAAGACCTACGCCGAACTCGAGCGCCATACCCTGGCCCTGTTTGATGCGGAGCAGAACCCAATTGTGTTCTCGACCGTCCACCGGGCCAAGGGTGACGAGGCGGATCGAGTCTTCATCCTCCACTCCGAGGCGATGATGGCCGCCTACGCCAAGACCCCCGCCGCCGTCGCGGGCGAAGAGTGCGTGCAGTTCGTGGCCCTGACCCGCGCCCGCAGGCACCTGGTCTTCGTCCGGCAGGCCAAGGCGGACGAGGACGAGCTCCCGGAGTTCTCGAGGGTGGTGTCGTGAGCAAGGAGTTCGCGGTTCCCTTCGCCCAGGACGCCGAGGGTCGGGTGGTACACCCCCTCACCGCCCCGCAGGGGCGACCCTACCGCTGCCTGGTCTGCGGGGAGCCGGTCTACCTGCGGCGGGGCCGGAAGAAGCGAGCCCACTTCGCCCACGCCCCCGACTCCAGGAGCACCTGTAGCGGCGAGAGCGCCACCCATAAGGCCGCCAAGGCCCGCCTCCGCGAGCAGGTGGAGCGGGAGCTACAGGCCCACTCGAGGTTCACCTGGCGGCAGCACTGCCCCGGCGTGGACGGCATCTGCCGCGAGCGGCACGTCTTCGAGCGGGCTCAGGAGGTGGCGGGTTGGGATGCCGTGGAGGAGGAGGTGCCCCACGGCGACTTCCGCTTCGATGTGGCGGTGACGCACGGCGGACAGGCGCGGCTGGGCTTCGAGGTTTACTTCCGCCACCTGGTGCCCGAGGCCAAGGCCGCCGCCCTCGGGGTGCCGTGGTTCGAGTTCGCCGCCGAGGACATCCTCGAGGGCAAGCCCCTCACCCCGCTGGGCCGAGAGCTGGCCGACGAGCACTGCCCCAAGTGCCAGCAGCTCCACGCGCTGGCCCAGGAGCGGCGTAAGGACGACCGCGAGCGCGGTAGGCAGTCGTCCGCCTACACCGACCAGGCCCTGGCCGTGCAGGCGCGGTGGCAGGCGGTGAGCACGCCCGCGTCGGGGGGCGAGCTGGCCTACGGGCGGGCGGTGCTGAGGTTCGCCAGGGCCTACTTCAAGGACTTGGGGATCGCGCCCAGAGCGCTTTGGGGGCTGACGCTGGTGGGCGGGCGCTGCCTGCACTGCGCGGAGCGGATGATTTTTCCCTACAGCGCCCGGCTCGAGCGCCTTACCCGAAGCGAGGAGCTGCGGAGGCTCCTTTCGACTTCTTCTGGGCTGAGCCACATCTGCCCGCATTGCGGGGGGCTGCATGACCACACGCACGTGCGGCAACTGCTGCAAAATCCGCAGGGAGTCAGCTTTCCAGGCGGTCTACTCTGACTTTGAGGAGCGACTACTGGGTAGTTTCCCCGCCCTCTGGGTCGTTTTTGGGTAGTTCTTGGGTTGTTTGGGTAGTTTTGAGGACGTAGTAGGCCCCCCGCCCGGTGGTGCCTACCTTGAGGATCAGGCCGAGCGCCTCGAGTTCACTGAGTTCACGCCCGGCCCCGCTGCGGCTGGCTCCCGTGACCGCCTCGTACTCTGCCCGTCGAAGTCGCCCCTTCTCCTTCAAAAAGAGCATGGCTTTCACTTGGCGCTCGTTGAGCCCTCTGGCGGCGAGGCGCTCGGGGGTGAGTAGATCCTTGGAGAAGACCACGCGGAAGCCGCCCTGTGCGAGGGCGAATTCCGGTTCAGGGAGCCCTACGGCGAGACATGTTTGGATCATCCGCGTGGTTCCGGTGCCCCAGCGTTCCACCAGCCCGGCGTGGTAGAAGACCTCGGCTACCAGCGGGTTACGCCGCCTTGACGGGTGGCGCTCTCGGCGGAGGTCTTCGAGCGACATCTCGGGCGGCAGCCCGCCGGGGTTCCAGATCTCTAGGCGTTCGTCTTCCACCCGTACCTGTATATCGCCCGGATCGGCGTAGTCGCGGTGCATGAGGGCGTTCAGGACGGCCTCGCGCAGCGCCTCGAAGGGGTACTCCCAGGTCTCCCGCCGCTGTGCCCGCTCGAGCAGCCCCAGCTCGGGCTTGCCCTCGAGCGCCGCCCTGTCCCCCACCGTGTAGCCGACTTGCAGGTAGGCGCGTAGCCGCTCAAGCACCCCCTCTAATTGGTCGAGCAGGGTGCCCCCGACGGTGCGGTCGTCGAGGATGCGCCCCTTCGAGAAGCGGGCGATCCGAACTGTCGCCCCCACCGCTACGTCCTGCGGGCGGTAGCCAAAGGCGAGCAGGGCCGCACGGGTGGGGCGGCCCTCGCGGCGCAGGCCGAGCTTGTCTGCTACCTCCTTGGGGGGCTCGGTCTCGTCGGCCCAGGGCAGGCGGGCGCGGGCGAGGCGAAGGAACCGCCGGACGGCCTCGGGCCGAAGTTCCTGATCCCTACCGACGGGAATCGCGTCCCAGCTCTGGCCCGAATTCTCGAGCGAGCGCCGCTCGACCTCCTCGGGGGCCATGTCCCGGTTGGTGCTGCCCACCCGCATCAGGTAGCGACCCCGACAGGCGACCAGAACGGGCGAGGGCGGGACGCTCAGGCTGAGCACCCGCTGGCCTCCCGACGCGTTGAGCCACCTCACCTCGGGCCGCAGGCCGGTCGTGGTCACCACTTCGTTGACGATGCGTTGGAGGTCGCTGTCGGCTGCGGTGAAACCCACCACCGTGCCGTCATCCTCAACACCCACAATGACTGAGCCACCCCGCGTGTTGGCGAAGGCGGCCAGGGCCTCGATAGCGGTCTTTGACCAGTCGCGCTTTAGATCGACGGTCTCGCTCTCCTCAAGCGGGGCAGCCAACATCCGAACCTCCTGGGGCGATTGAGCCGTGGTGTATTGCTTCCATGAGTCTATTCTTCACCACTTGGGCTCGTATGCCAAAACGGAGGCCGTCCGCTGGAGTGAGGGTCGGGGCTAACGAGGGCACCTCCGACCCTTGGGCCGGGGGCAGTCTAACGACTTTATGCATACGAGTGCCCGTTTGCATGTGCAGTAATACAGCCGTTTTCTTGCATAAGACCCTACACCTTGCTCGAGGTATCCCTGCTTTCTTGGCCCTCGAGCCATCGCTCAACTGCCTTAATGGGGATGATCCAGCGCGAGCCAGCTTTCACCGCCCTAACCTCCCCACCTCGAACCAAGGCGTAAGCGTGGTTCCGGCTCAGCCCGACCACGTGAGCAAACTCCTCTACCGAGTAAGCGAGTTTTGATATGGGCTCTCTCATCAAAGCACACCACCCATCACTACCAACGGTAACACCCTAGTACCAAGGATAGACCTAAGGTACAAAAGACACCATTTTGAAAGCCAATATCGCCCAAACGAATACTAATTTTCATGTAGCAACCGTGTAGCAACCCAGCAAATTATGGGTGGTTGGCCTTGGTAGCGAAATGCGATAAGAAAGGGATTTTTGGCACTTCTTGGTTGTGCTTGGTAGGGGCCAAAATGAATTCGTAAACATGTCCAATTCCTACCGGGTCAAATGTCATCTTCTTCAGTTAACGATGATATTCGTCTAGGTAAGATCTACTTGGTAATTTTACCAACAGAGTGTAAATCTGGCGAAGCAGGAAAGATATTGCTGGTCAATTCTCCGGCAGTAGAAAGTCTTATGGTATGAAAAGTCTTATGTTATGAGCAGAATGGCTTATACTATTACCCATGCCCATACGTGCAGTATTCATGTTGATCGTTATGCAGATCAGAATATTCCTGACCTAACCGGAGCAGTTCAGGATGCCAAGGCGCTCTGGGCGCTTTTCAGCGATAGCATACCTGGCATTGATGCGAACCTGCTGACCGACGAAAAAGCCAGCCTGATCAACATCGAGGAAGCGCTCGAGAAAACCCTACTGGGAGCGGTACCAGACGACACGGTAATCCTGAGCTTTTCCGGTCATGGCTCGGATACCCACCGCTTGGTGCCCCACGATGCCGAGCTGACTGACGTTCTGGGCTCCGGCCTTCCGATGGGCCGTCTAGCAGAACTCTTTCAGAGGTACCAGGCCAAGAAGCTGCTGCTGCTTCAGCGGCGGAGCGCCCGCCCGCGTGGTACACGTCTATTCCCCACGCGAGCGGGGATGAACCGGAAAAGTGACGCTGGATCAGGCTCCTCTGGGGAGTAAAGGGCGCTGAGCCGCTTCCTCGACCGCTACCCTTGGGACACCGGGGTGCAGCTCGAGGGCTTCGCATCTCCTCCGGGATCACCACCCGCCATCCGTATCCAGCTTCACGGTTTTACTTAGGGCTCATAGACGGTCCCAACTCACCCCTCGAGTCCGCCCTCCCTGAGCAGCCGCAGGAGTTCCCCTGCTTTCAATACCGGTATTCTCCCCTCGAGGGGGCTGACCTCGAGCAGGTCCCAGTTCTCGCTCACGACCACATCGGCGTTCGCTTCTAAAGCCAGCGCCAGGAGGTAGTCGTCATCGGGGTCTTTGCAGCGGCTGGGTGGATCGGGCACATCGGGGTGTAGCTCGGCGTTGAAGAAGATAGCTGTCAAGTACCGATCTACTGGCCCTTGGGTGAATCCGAACCGAGGGCGCAGCAATACGCCTCGAATCTCCGCAAGCAGGTCGTGGCTGACGATGGCAGTGAAGAAGCCCTCGTCGATAAACGCCTTTACGATTCGGTGGCTCACGCCCTCAGTGAGCGCCGCCGCGACGTAGACCGTGGTATCAAGCACCGCCCTCATCGCTTGGTTTTGCGCCTGATCTTGCGATAGGCCCGTAGCTCCTCGTTGGCTGCCTGCACCGCTTCGGTCTCATCCATCTTGGGGGCGGTTTTGAGGAGGGCTTCGAGCGCCCCCACCCCGAGCTGCGCGCGTAAGGCTTCCTCGACCACCTGATTGTCCCGCAGACCTTTACGTGCAGCCGCCAACCGGTAGGCCCGCACCACCTCCGGGTCCAGGGTCAGGGTTACTTTCACCTTTTCGGCTGAAGTTGCCATAGATACAGAATACCATAAAACTGTAAAGCAGATTCAGAAAAACCTCGCAATTTTACCGCTCACTAATTGATCAGCACAGCACCGTTCTCATCTACTGCCCGCCATAACCCCTTTGATCTTCACGCACACCTCGTCCAGGTGCCAACAAGAACCACGCTGTGGTTCCCGCTTTTGCAATTCCCTGGTGAAGGTGGGGCCAAATTTACCGCACCCGTTGCGGATGGTTTCGTAGCTCACCTGAATACCATGCTGGAGAAGGAGCTCCTCGATGTCACGGTAAATGAGTGCGAATCGATGGTACAGCCAGACTGCGTGCTGGATGATGCTTCTGGGGAAACGGTGGCGGTATGGCTTCGGGTCAGGCACGGCGAATCAGCGTACCCCAGTATTAACTTGACAGAACTGGGGAGTGGTGACGGGGGTGGATCTCTCGAGGTTCTACGAACTGTTGATGGGGCGGATGACCCGCCCTCGCACCAAGACTGACGCGCTCAACTGAGGGCCCTTCACCGGGACAACAGTATATGCGGGTAAACACCAAGACAGCACTGCCGAGCGTCCAAGCCAGGGATCGGGGCAGGTTGTCGCGGATCAACCCGGCGATCAGCGCCAGAGATTTCCCCTCCGCGTCGAGCCGATTGTGCTTGGGTACTTCGAGCGCAAACGTAGTTCCCAGGATCACCAGCCCACCGCCCGCCGCGACCAGCGCCGCCCACAAGGGCATCGCGGTGGATCGCCAGAAGACCAACGCGACCGCAAACAAGCAGGCGACCACCGCCGGGAGGATGAACACTGGCATCAGGCGGCGGCCCGAATCTTTATGGAATGGTACGAACTCCCGCTCTCCGACGAGCGCGTAGGTGGGGTAACTGACCACCTGGAGCATCCACGAGCCACCGGTAGCGTAGAGGAACAGTACGGTGGTGGCAAGCAAAAGCCAGCTTGGAGCATCCATAATTCCTCCTTAGGGTTGGCCGGCTTGTCCTGTGCCCGCTGGCACTTGGCCGAAACCGCTGGCCCCCAACCAGGCCCCGAGGGTCAGCAGGCCAGGGTGGAGCGCGCGGGTGGCCGCGATATCCGCCCGGTAGCCGTGATGGTGATACCAGTCGAACATCACCCGGAACTCGCGGCTGAGGAAGTCCTCACTCTCTAGATCACCGTAGTCTTGGTAGCGGATCGGGCGTCCGAGAACCCGGCTCAGCTCCTGCGCGACCTGGGTCATGGTCAACTCGTCCCCTGCGATGGGCAGGGATTGCCCAATAAGGTCGGGATCCTCGAAGGCCACCGCTGCGATGGCCCCGATGTCATCCACCGCGATTATCTGCACGGGTATCTCGGGCCGCATATTCATCCCTACCACTCCGCTGGCGATGGTCGGCGCGAAGGACATGTAGAAGTTCTCCATAAAGAACACCGGGCGCAGGATGGTGGCAGGCAGTCCTAGGGCATGGATATGTTCCTCCACCACAAACTGGTTCTCGAAGTGGGGGATGCCGCTACCGCGCTCTGCCCCGTCCACTGAGGAGTGGACGAGGTGCCCGATCTTCGCGGCGGCCACGGCATCGGCGAGCGCCTTGCCCTGGCGGATCTGGTCTTCGATCCCAGCCTCGGTGCCCTCCCAGGGTTGTACGCTAAACACCCCCTGCACCCCCTCGAGGGAGGGGCGGTCGTCGAGATCTCCTTGCACCACCTCGAACCCAGCCCTTGTAAGGGCAACTGCCTTGGGCGAACTGAGGTCATGGGTCAGCGCACGCACCCGCCAACCCCGTGCCTTCAGGTGCCGGGCTGCGGCCCCGCCCTGTTGCCCAGTCGCCCCCACCACCAGCACCCTGCGCTTCACGATCCCCGCGTCATCGTTCATATCCCCTCCAGACCAGTCCATCCTGATACTCTGGGTGAATTCATAGAGAAAATAATCCTCCCGAAAAGGGATTTCGTCCGATACTTTATTGCTCAACTGTGATACCTCTACAGTATCGAGTAAACTCCTGGGGTGAAGTTTGACCAGGTACGGTACTTTGTGGCGGTGGTCGAGGAGCTGAATTTCCGCCGTGCTGCCGTGCGCTGCCGGGTGGCCCAGCCCCCGCTCAGCGGGGCCATTTAGCGGCTGTTCGGGCTGCCCGTCGGTAAGCTCCGGGTGCTGTTCCGTGGTACCGCTTGAAGGCATGGCTAAAGGCCGCCTCGGATTCATAGCCCACCCGTTCGGCCACCTTGGCCTGGCTCAGGCCGTCTTCACGCAGCAGTTCAGCGGCCAGACTCACCCGCCAGCGTCCGAGATAGGCCAGCGGGGGTTCGCCCACTAAAGACCTGAACCGGGTGGCAAAGCTGGTGCGGGCCAACCCCACTTCGTGCGCCAGCGCTGCTACTGTCCAGCGCCGCTCGGGGTGGCGGTGCATCAGACCTAGAGCGGTGCCAATCTGTGGATCACGCAGGCCCCGAATCCAACCTATAGATTCATCCGATGAGGACTCCAGCCAAGCCCGCACCACCTGAACAAAGAGGATGTCGGAGAGCCGCCGCAGGATGGTTTGCTGACCGGGTCGTTCAGTCTCGGATTCCACCGCCATGAAGCGCAAGGCCATCTCGAGCCATGGCGCGGTCTGACCCTGCTTACCGCGCACCAAAATGACCGGCGGGAACAGCGGCAGCAGGGGGTGTCCGGGGTTTTGGGCAAAGCGAAAACTGCCGCATAACAGTGTGGTGGAGGGGCCGCCGCTGCCGTAGCGCAGCCGCTGACAGCTGGGGTTTCGGGTATCTACACTCAGCTCGACCCTAGCGGCTTCCGAAATGCCGCTGGCGATTTGATGCCCCAAACCCTGGCGAACCACCGCCAGATCGCCAACCCCTAGCAGAATGGGTTCAGCCTCACTGCCCGGCCGCAGCCAGCACTGACCCTCATGAACCACGTGAAAAACCATCGCCTTCGAAGGCTTGAACCCCATGCCCCACGGTGCTTGGAGTTCGGCCCGCGAGTAAAGGCTACCATCCAAACGCACCGATTCCAGTACCTCTGCCAACACATCCACAAAAACCCCCGTTTCCCCGAACGAGTAAACAAGAAACTTGAACATATTATCATAGACCGTTCGGCGGTGGGACAATAAACTCACCCTTAGCTCGCCCGAAATGGGTGACAGGAGGCTAAGTTATGAAACCCCGTATCCTAGTGGTTGGCGCTACCGGAAACATTGGTAGGGCCGTGGTTCAGCGGCTGGCTGGTCAAGGGATTGCAGTACGCGCCCTGGTTCGCACGCCACAAAAAGCCGCTTCGCTCGCACACTCCAATGTGGAAATCGTCCACGGTGACCTCTCCCAACCCGAGACCCTAAGAGCTGCCCTGGACGGGATTAAGCGGGCATTTGTGTTGGTCAATGCGCCGGGCCGCCACCTCGAGCTTCAGGGGAACTTTCTCGAGGCCGCAAAGCAAACCGGGCTAGAGTACGCCGTCAACGTCTCGATGCACGGTGCTGCACCGGACTCTCCCATCGCTTTTGCCCGTGCCCACTGGCAACTCGATGACCAACTGGCCCACAGCGGTATTTCCTTTACCCACCTGCAGCCCAACTTGTTTATGCAAAACTTTTTTTCGCACATCGCCACCATCGCCTCCAGCGGTGTGTTCTACCTTCCACTGGGCGAGGCTTATGTCAGTTGGGTGGATGCCCGCGACGTGGGGGTCGTTGCAGCGGGACTCTTGGCCAACGGGGGGTCGGAGGGGGAGACCCTAACCATCACTGGCCCCCATAGCCTAACCCCCAGCCAGAGCGCTTTGGCGCTTTCAGAAGGTCTTGGCCGGGTGGTGCGTCATGTGGATGTATCGCTGGAGGCCACGCGCTCGAGCCTGCTCAAAGCGGGTTTACCGCCCACCTACGCCGATGATCTAGTAGAGTTGTACCGGCTATTTGCCTCCGGGTATGGAAACGTAGTGACCGATGTGGTGCAGCGGGTCGGCAGTGTGGCCCCGCGCACCCTTGGGGGGTTCGGTATGGAGTTTGCCGAGCGCTTCCAGCCGAAGGAGGTGACCCAATGAAGTTCATGGCCTCACTACGCTTTAACCGGTCCCCGGACGCGGCGATGCAGGCCTTGTTGCCTGCCGAGGGGGTGCGCTTCAAGCAACTGATGGACTCGGGTGTGGTCACTGCCGCCTACCTTTCTGCCGACCGACGGCGGGGCTGGATGGTGGTCAGCGCCGATACGGCTGAGGCTGCCCAGGCCGCAGCCGAGTCTCTGCCCCTGCACGAGTACTTCGAGGTCGAAATCACGCCGCTGGGCGAGGGTTGATGCGCGGTACAGGTACGGCGAAAGATAGACCCGCTGCTTCGTCTCCAGTGTCGTAGCAAGCTTGCGCCTAGAAAGGCGTAGAAACTTTGGAGGTGGAACATGAACAAGGCCCTAATGTATGTGCTGGTACTGACCGGACTCACTGCCTTGGGAGGATTTGTCACCCTGGGTCAGGGCGCGACCGATCCGACCCTCGAGCGCAACAAGGCCGTGGTGCGCCGCATTGCCGAGGAGGTACTGAACCAGGGTAAGTTTGAGGTGGTGGATCAGATCATTGCGCCGGACGTGATCCAGCACAACCCATTTATTGCCCCCGGCCGCGAGGCGTACAAGAAAGCCTTTATCGAGTTTCGTACCGCCTTCCCCGACCTGCGGGTAACCCCCCAGGACGTAATTGCCGAGGGAGACCGGGTGGTGGTGCGCTCCAGCTTTACGGGCACACAAAAAGCAGCAGGGTTCGGCTTGCCATTGACTGGCAAGGCAGTTAACTACCAAGCCATGGACATCTTCCGCATTAAGGACGGCCAGATCGTCGAGCACTGGGACGTGGTGGACAACCTGAGCTTCTACTCGCAACTCGGCATCGTGCAAATCGTCGATCCCACCAAGCCGAAGTAATCCAGGTAGAACCAAAAGATCTCGCGGCCTGGGGTAACCGGGTGGCGGTACGGCTGGAGTTCACCAGTACTTACAACAGCGAATTCATGGGCATGCCCGCTACAGATAAGATCTTTCGGATTCAAGGCATGAACTTTATTCATTTGAACCAGGCCGACCAGCCGACCGACCGGTGGGGCAACGCGGACTGGATGGGCCTGATACAACAACTCGGCCTGATGGGCTGAGCGGGCTCAGCTACCGCCTTAGGGGTTGGTGCGCAACCCCAGCCGCAACAGCAGGACTTTCGCTTGGTCAGGTGGGTAAAAAGGCTTTGATTCGTGGGAAGCGGGTTCAGCACGAAGATAGTCGATCCAAAGGCTATGTTTGAGTTGATAGAGGGTAGTTTAGAGTTGACACGCCGTATGCGCCTAGGGGTACGAAAAATCAAACCTACTCTTGCTGTAACCAATCCCAATTCTGTTTACTGAGAGCCACTGCAAATCCAATTGTTGCTTTTTTTGCAGGGAAATGCCTGTTTGCCTGTGCCGTAATGTTGCTATTCGTATGCATATCTTTACTAGGTCTTTCCCAAATTCATGGTGTTTTCATCCCTCGAGCCAAATCTCTACGGTCTTCAAGGGGATCATCCAACGTGAACCCGCGAACCAAGGCGTGGGCATGGTTGCGGCTCAGCCCGACCGCCTGAGCGAACTCCTTCACCGAGTAGGCTAGCTTGGTCATGGCTTCTTTTTCCACTAACCCTCACCTCGATCTACCAAGGAAGCACCTTCATTACCAAGGGTAACTTTGTAGCCACCCGACCACCATTTTGGAAGGCGATATTGCACTCAAAATGCTCGAATCTATGTAGCAACCCAGCCAATTATGCTTGGCTATCCTTGGTAGCAAAATGCCATAAGAATGGGATTCTTGGTACCCTTTGGTTAGCCATGTTTAGCCCCTTAGTCAACTACCAAGGCCTTAAGTTCGTTAGCTAGAGCCTGCTAGGAAGCCAAACGTAAAGCTTGGATGACTTTCGGGAAGAGCAGAATGGAGAAAGCCAGCCAGTGAAAGCCCTTGAGGGTATCGGCAAGACGCTCGTAGTCTCGTGTGAGGCGACGGAAGCGAGCCATCCAGCCGAAACTGCGCTCGACCACCCAGCGCCTGGGGAGAAGGACGAAGCCCTTCTTGGCCTCTTCGAGTTTGACCACACACAGGGAAATACCTTCATGGGCAGCGGCTTTCTCAGCTTCCGGATCAGTATAGCCCTGATCTACGAATGCGATTTCGACATGCTCATTAGTGACTGTTTGAACTGCTTTGGATAACTCCGCCACTTGGGCACGTTCTTGTTCATCAGCAGGAGTGACCAATAAAGCCAGCAGATGACCCAGAGTGTCCACGGCCATGTGAACCTTGCTACCTTTGCGCTTTTTGGCTCCGTCGTAGCCTGCTCGTTCACCGCTCTCCGGACTCGACTGCAAAGTTCGACCATCATAGATAGCTGCACTGGGTTGAGTCTCTCGACCATTCAACAGCCGTAGGGTTGCTCGCAAATCATGCACCAAGTTCTCGAACACTCCACGGTTCATTCAGCGTTGGGCTTGTTCGCTAATGATATGGCTAGGGGGAAAGTCATGGGGAAGGTAGTCCCACTGTGCGACCGTCCTTGCCATCCGGTTAGCGCGTTGAACACCTCCCGCAGTTCGTATTTTCGCTGTCCCGCATCCAGCGGCAACAACGTCAAATACGGCACTACAAATGCCCACACATCATCACTCACATCTGACGGGTACGCCTTACGCGCTTTTGGTTCCATGTCCCAAACATAACTGACACTCTACTTTTGGGTACGGTTCCTACCAGCCTCTAGACAAAGGCTTCACCCAATTCTTACAGCGTTCTGTGGGACTGGACTGATGGTAAGGTTAGGATAGCTCGACAGCGTTCGGCCTTCGTGGCAATGTAAAGAGGTGCTTCCTGCCCCAAGCAAACTCGATTCCCCCAGAAACTTGATAGAAGCATGGTTCTAAGCGCTGACCACAGAACTGTTGTGGTCAGTTGAGGACAGGGGGAGGGAGACAAAGCCAAGGTGGCTTGCCCAACAACCAAGAAGGCTATGAACAACTGTTGGTGGGTGTGGGGAGTCATGGGCTAGACGTGGTTTTCGCAACTAAGCTAGGGTTCTCTGTGGTAACAGGGAGCCCAAGATGGGTCTAGCACCAGTTGTTTCATACCTCCCCATATTGGCGGTAGCCATCGGTATGATTCCGCAGTTCATCCGCCTGGCTAGGGCTCAAGCCCTTAGCGTGGGTGCGGTGCCCTGCATCGAGGCAGCACAAGACTTGGGCGTGCCGGACTGGGGCATCGTGCTGCGGCATATAGCCTCGGGCCGTTGCTGGTGCAGGCCAGCCTCAATCTGGGCAGGGCCATCCTGCAGACAATCAGTCTGGGGTTTGGTTTGGGCGCACAGCCACCCTTGGCCGAGTGGGGTACAGATGTGGCCGCCAACACCCCTTCCTGCGCGAGAGCCCCTGGGTAGCGCTGGCACCCGGAGGGGCGATCCTGCTCACGGTGATTGCCATGAACCTTATGGGCGCGCGCTGGTGGACTGGTTGAACCCCCGGTCGAGGCGAGCCAGGTAAGGGGCTGATATCCAAACCTACGCCGGGGGGTTGAGGGTCTGCTCGCTTGACCCACCTAAGGCTTTTCGCAAGACTCGATAGAAGGCCTCCAGATCCAAAGGTTTGGTCAGATAGGCGGTCGCCCCCTGCGTCAACAACCGCTCGATTTGATGATCCGAGGCATCGGCACTGAGGACGATCACCGGAATTGCCCGGGTTTGGGGGTGGGCTTTTAGGCGGGCCAACACCTCTTGCCCGGGTAAATCGGGCAGGTGCAAGTCAAGCAGGATTAGATCGGGGGGTTGCGAAAGGGCCAGTTCCAGCCCCAGTCGCCCCTGCATGGCCGAGAGCAGTTGCACATTGGGCCAGCGCGCAAGCACCCGTTCCACCAGCCTTAGGTTAGCGAGGTTGTCTTCGATATACAGCAGGTTGCGCGCCCCATCGGGAACGCCCTGGGGGGGCTCAATGGCTGGGCGGGCAGGCTCCAGCGTGGGCATGGGGCTGGCCAGGGGTAGCTCGACCCAGAAGGTACTCCCCTGGCCTAAGGTGCTCTCGGCCCAGAGCCTGCCCTGCATGGCTTCTATCAGCGCCTTGGACAGGGCCAGCCCCAAGCCAGTGCCCTCCTCCCTGCCCTGTTCGGCCCCCAACCGATCAAAGGGGGTAAACAGGCGCTCCAGCAACTCGGGGGCAATGCCTGGGCCAGTATCTTGCACCCCCACCATCAGGGTACCTTCGGCGGTTTCACGGCAGAACAGACTAACCATCCCTCCGTCATGGTTGTACTTGATGGCGTTGGAGAGCAGGTTCAAGAGCACCTGCTTGAGCCGCTGGCGGTCGGCCTGGATGATGGGGTGACAGCTTTCTGGGGCAGGAAAGTTTAGCTGAATGTTGCGCGATCCGGCCACCAAACGAACCAGGTTGAGGCATTCTTGCACCACTTCATCCAAGTGCAAGGGCTCCAGGGAAAGGGTCATGCGACCGGCCTCGATGCGGCTGATATCGAGCACCTCGTTGATCAATTGCAACAGATGCCGCCCGGCCTTGAGGATCTGCTCGATGCTTTCCCGCTGGGCCGGGGTGGGGTTTTCCATCTGCAGCAACTGACCAAACCCCAGAATGGCGTTCATGGGGGTGCGCAGTTCGTGGCTCATCCGCGAGAGGAACTCCGATTTGGCCCGGTTGGCCTGCTCAGCAGCCTGCTGGGCAGCCCGAATCTCCTGCAGGGTTTTCTGTTGGCTGACATCGGCCCAGGTACCCACCACCTCCAGCGGGCTGCCGGTCTGATCCCGCAGCAAGCGCTGCTCGTCGCGCATCCAATGGTAGCTGCCATCGGCGTGTTGCCAGCGGTATTCCTGCACCTGGGATCCCTGCTGGAGCAGGGGTTGCAGATCGGCCAGGGTCGCCTCGCGGTCCTCGGGGTGCAGGCGCTCCTCCCAGAAGTCTGGCTCGCTAAAGCGCTCTGCTGCAAAACCTGTGATCCGCTGCACGTTTTCGCTGACAAACGAGACCTCCAAGGGCCACCTGTCCCCCAACTGGGCGCTATAAATCACCACCGGACTGCTGGTCAGAAGGGAGGAAAGCCGCTCCTGCAGGGCACGCAATTCCATCTCTGCCCGTTTTTGCTCGCTGATGTCAAGAAACGATGTTACCACCGCGTAGGGTTGATCTCCCCCTGCAGCGACCAAGGCTTGGGTGTTCACCAGCAGCCAGGACAGCGATCGATCAGGTTTATGAATCCCCATGATCACGTTGCGTTGGGGTTCACCTGTACGTAGCGTGAGCATGGCGGGATGGGTATCGCCAGGGAAATCGCTGCCATCCTCATGCACAGCCCGCCAGCGCGGATCCATGCTGGTGCGCCCCATCATCTGGTCGCGGGTCAGCCCCAAGACCCGCTCGGCGGCATCGTTGGCTTCCACAATGTGACCCCCAGCATCTTGCAGCACGATGCCTTCTTCCAGGGCTTCCACCATCCCGCGGTAGAGCGCCTCGCTTTTTTGCAAGGCTTCTTCGACCTGCCTGCGCTGGCTGATATCCACGACCTGATTGATGTAATAGAGCGGATTACCGGTGGAGTCGCGGATCAGGGCCACATTGAGCAACACCCAAACTACCTGCCCCTTCTTGTGCAGGTAGCGCTTCTCGCGGCTAAAGGATTCTATTTCACCCCGCAAGACTTGATACCCCAACTCAAGATCTTGCCCCAGGTCATCAGGGTGGGTCAGGTGCTGAAAATCAGCACCCAAGAGTTCTTCCTGCTGGTAACCCAACATCGCGCACAGCACCGGATTGACCCGCAGGTAATGCCCTTCGACCGTGAGCAGGGCCATCCCGATGGAAGCCAGATCAAAGGCGCTACGGAAGCGCTCCTCGCTCTCGCGCAGTTGCTGCTCCCGTCGCTTAGGTTGGGAAATGTCCTGGATGTGGGTGATAAAACCGGTCGCCTTCCCAGCCGAACGCAGCAAAGCCACATCCAGCATCACCCAGACCTGCTGCCCCTCCTTATGCAGGTAGCGCTTCTCGAAATGCAGTGACCCGATCTCCCCAGCCACCAACCTGGCGGTCTGACGCAGGTCGTTCTCAAGGTCATCGGGATGGGTAATCTCCTGGAAGGTCTTGCTCAGGAGTTCTTCCCGGCTATACCCAAGCATCCCACAGAGGGCATCGTTGACCGCGAGCCATCGCCCATCCAGGGTAACCAAGGCCATCCCGGTGGAGGTCTCGTAGAAAGCGCCCCGGAAGCGCTCCTCACCCTCCTTGACCACCTGGTATAGCCGAGCTTGCTTCAGGGCCAGGCTTATCTGCTGGGCCACCTGTTCCATCAACCGTAAGTCCTCCGGGGAAAGCCTCATGCCATCGGTGGTTTCCACATTGATAACCCCCACCGCACTGCCCCCATCAAATAGCGGTACACAGACCTCGGAGACGATGCCTTCAATGGCACCCAGGAAGGTTGGATCGCTCTGCGTATCCTCCAGCAACACCGCCTTGCCGTTTTGTACCGCCCGTCCGCTCACCCCTTGACCCACTGGAATACGCTCGATGACCCGGCTATAGCCCACCTGGTGTTGCAGCACCAGTTCCTGACCCTCTCGCAAATACAAGCTCACCTGGGTGTAGCCAAACACCTCAGCTACCGCTCCCACCACCGTGCGAATCAGCACCGGAAGTTCAAGATCTTGCCCAATGGCCTGTTGAATCCGGCTGAGCAGGGACAGTTCCTGGGCCTGACGGGCGGTTGAACTGTGGAGTTGGGCATTGTTTAGTCCCAGAGCCAGATAGTTCACCAGGAGCTGTACCTGTTCGAACTCCTCAAGGTCAAAAGGAGGGTCACTGCGGCCTACCACAACCACCCCGAACACCTGCCCTTGGGCATTTAGGGGAAGCGCCAGTAGATGGCGCGATGCTTGCGAACTGGCAGGATAGGGGTCGAGGTGGGCCTGGAGGTGAATCTGGTTGACCCGCTCTGCCTGTCCGCTCTGCGCCACCGCACCCACTATGCCCTGATCCAGCGGTATGAATTGGCTACCCGCCTCCGGGGTTATCCATTCCCCGCTCAATAGCTGCGGCCGCAATAGACCCCGCTTCCGATCCAGATCGTAGACCCCCAAGGCCTCAAATGGAACCATGCCTCCCAACACCACCGGTAGTCGTCCCAGCACTTCTTGGAGGGAGAGGCTGGATACAAGTTGCTCAGCCCCCTTGAGGAGCCTTTGCCGCTGTTGGGACTGACGGGTCAAACGCTCTTGGGCTTGCTTTTGTCGGGTGATGTCCTGGGCAATCCCCAGCAACTGGGTCGGATGCCCACGGTCGCGGGCGAGAACCAAACTGCGGTCATGAAGCCAGCGGTAAGATCCGTCTTTGGCCTTTAGCCGGTACTCAACCTCCAGCACCTCCCCATCCCCTAAGACCTGTAGCTGACCCTGGGCGGCCCGAAACCCCGGTAGGTCGTCGGGGTGGATGAGGGAGGGCGATTCCCTGGAACCGATCTGCCCGATTTCCGCCGGGCTATACCCCAACCCCGCGACCCCCCGGTTGATGTAGCGGTTGCGTTGCTGGGTCAAGTCGTACACATAGAGGATATCCGGGGTGGCTTCAGCCACCCTCTGCAAAAACTGCTCGTTTTCTTGCACCGCTTGATAGTGCAACCGCTCGGCTGCAGCCGCAGCCTGGGTTTGGCCCAAGCGCCAGAACAGCCAGCCCAGGGCCAGCACGGTCAAGCCCAGACCCAATCCGAAGTCGAAGAAGATACCCCGGCGGGCTAATGCGGCTGCTTGCTGGGTCTGTTGGACAGCCTGGGCGAGGGCCTGGCTCAACCGCTGATAGCTGGGATCTATACTTTGCCGACTCATCGCCCTGGCCGCGTCAGCCCGCCCAGTCTGCAGCAATTCCAGCCCCTGTTGGAGCGCCGACTGATACACCCGGTTGGCCTGCCATAGCTGTTCAAACCAGGCCGTCCGGGTCGAACCGGGTTGTCCGTGCCTCAGCTGTGCAAATAGGGTTTCGCTCTGGTGGCGGTATCGCTGGATCAGCCGCAGTTGCTCTTGTCTTATCTGCCCCCGTTCTAACCCCTGCACTTCCCAAGAGCGCTGGAGGTTGAGGGTGGCCTCGAGGCGGGAGAGCAGCAGGGCACTTTGGGCATGATCATCCCGGTTGCCCTGAAGGAACACCAACCAAGCCACACCCAGCCCCAGCAGAACCAAGGTTCCGATCACCACCAGCCCATCCGGTACCGGGGTGGTGAGCAATTTGCGGGCCGAGAGAGGAGGATGCATAGGCTTTCAGGGGGTCGATTCAGACCTCAAGATCCAAGAAGGCTTCGATCACCCGAGGGTCGAACTGCTGCCCACTCTGCTGGCGAATTTCCAGCAAGGCATCTACCCGGCTCCAGGCCCGTTTGTAGGGGCGCTCGCTGGTGAGGGCATCAAACACGTCCACCACCGACACAATACGCGCCTCCAGGGGAATGGACTCTCCCTGCAAGCCGTCTGGATAACCCGAACCATTCCAGCGCTCATGGTGGCTGCGGGCGATGCGTTGGGCCATCTGAACCAGCTCTGAGCGACCCCCTGCCAACAGGTTGGCCCCGATGACGGTATGGGTCTTTATGGTGTCAAACTCCTCAGGGCTAAGTTTGCTCGGTTTGCGCAGGATGCCGTCGGGTATGCCAATCTTGCCCAGGTCATGCAGGGGCGCGGCGCGGCGGAGCATCTCCACTTGCTGTGCCGATAGCCCCAGCGCTGCCGCTATGCGGCCAGCGTTTTCCGCCACCCGTTTGACGTGCTCTCCGGTCTCATCATCGCGGTACTCTGCGGCCCGGGCCAGGCGCTCCAGAATCTCCATCTGGGCCTCTTCCAGGGCCAGGGTACGGGCCTGCACTGCCCCCTCAAGACGCTGGTTGTCACCCTTCAGGTTTTGGTGCAGCCTACGGGTCTCCAACAGGTTCCTCACCCGTAGGCTCACCTCCAGGCCATCTAGGGGCTTGGTCAGAAAATCTTTGGCCCCCAGATGCAAAGCCCTGTGCTTGGACTCAGGGTTCACATCGGCGGTCAAGACCAGTATGGGCAGGTACTCGCTGCTGGGTACAACCGAACCCAATTGCCCCAGCAAGGCAAACCCATCCAGGTAGGGCATATGCAGATCCAACAGTACCAGATCGGGCTGGGTTTGGCGATACAGCGCTTCCGCCTCACGGGGGTCGTAGGTGCTGATCACCTGATAGCGACCCTCTCGATTGAGAATCCGCTCCAGCAGCAGCACATTGGCAGGCTCATCATCCACGATCAGTATGGTTTCCCTAGCCTCCATGGTTGGCCTCCAATACCCTTTTGATCACGGCATAGAACTGGTCTACGTTCAGGGGTTTGGTCAAATAGGCGATGGCCCCCTGGGTCTGCAGGCGTTCGATCTGCCCGGCAGAAGCATCCGCGCTGAGGATGATCACCGGAATTGCCCGGGTCCGCGGTTCAGTCTTGAGGCGGGTCAAGACCTCATCGCCCATCAAATCGGGCAAATGCGCATCGAGCAGGATCAACTCCGGCTGCTGCGAAAGGGCCAACTCCAGCCCCAGCTGCCCCTGCATGGCTGTAAGCAAACTTACCCCTGGCCAGCGCGAGAGCAGCCGTTTCACCAACCGCAGGTTGGAGAGGTTATCCTCGATATACAGCAACCGATGGTTTCCAGTTAGCCCGTCCAAAGCAGTTGGGGTCAGCGACGAGGCATCCCCAGACTGCAAGGTTCCCACCGCCAGGGGCAGCTCGATCCAAAAGGTGCTGCCCTCCCCTACCTGACTCTCCACCCCCAACTGCCCCTGCATGGCCTCGGTCAAGCGCCGCGAGAGCACTAGGCCCAGCCCACTGCCCTCCAGCCCCAGCCGGTCAGCCCCCAAGCGCTCAAAGGGGGTAAATAGCTGGGCCAACAGCTCAGGGGCGATACCCGGACCGGTGTCCCGGACGCAAAGGCGAAGCATCTGATGGGGCATCTCCTGGCAGAAAAGGATCACTTTGCCCCCATCGCGGTTGTACTTGATGGCGTTGGAGAGCAGGTTCAAGAGCACCTGCTTGAGCCGCTGGCGGTCGGCCTGGATGATGGGGTGGCAACCGTCCAGACCCTCCAGCACCAGACCAATCCGACGGGCTTCGGCCAGCGGTCGTACCAGGTCTAAGCACTCGCGCAAAGCCTCATCCAGACTGATCGGTTCGAGTGAGAATGCCAGCCGCCCAGCCTCGATGCGGCTGATGTCGAGCACCTCGTTGATCAATTGCAACAGATGCCGCCCGGCCTTGAGGATCTGCTCGATGCTTTCCTGTTGGGCCGGGGTGGGGTTTTCCATCTGCAGCAACTGACCAAACCCCAGAATGGCGTTCATGGGGGTGCGCAGCTCGTGGCTCATCCGCGAGAGAAACTCACTCTTGGCCCGGTTAGCTTGCTGGGCGGCTGCCTCGGCCGACTTGATTTCGCTGATATCGTAGGTCACGATCAACCCACCCCAGACCCCGCCGTCCTCCAGCAGGGGCACATAGTGAACTTGATAGAAGCGCCCATTTCTGGAGCTGCTCACCTCATAAGAGAACGATTCTCCCGCCAGCACCTGGCGGTAAAGGGGTTCTAATTCTGGGGCCCGCTCGGGCAGTACCTCAATCAGGGCACGGCCTTCCACTTTGGTGGTATGCAAACCCAAAGAGGAAAGCCCCTGTCCCTCCGCCATTAAAAAGCGCAGTTGGTGGTCAAAGATGGCCACCGCCCCCCTGGGAAAGTTCTGCGCCAGGGTACGGTAGAGCTGTTCACTCTTGCGCAAATTCTCCTCCAGGTGCTTGCGCTCGGTGATATCGGTAGAAACCCCGCACACCGCGTAGACCTCGCCCGAAGTGGTAAACAGCGGGAACTTGGTTGAAAGGTAAATATGCTGGCTACCATCGAAATGGTGAATCGCTTCTTCAAAGACCATGACCTCTTGGCGGATCAGCACCTGGTCATCCTGGCGGGCAAACACCCCGGCTTGTTCAGCCGGCAGGACATCAGAGGCGGTTTTTCCGATCACATGACCCATCGGGAAACCCATCACCAGATCGTGGGTTCGGTTGGTCAGCAGGTAGCGACCGGCCCTGTCCTTGAGGTAAACCGCCGCTGGGGTGTTGTCCAGGATGGCCTGCATCAAGTCGCGCTGGCGCTCCAGCTCAGCCTGGGCCTGTTTGCGCTGGGTAATGTCGCTGGAGATGCCGCCCACTCCATAGACCTCACCGGTCTGGGAGCGCAAGGGGAACTTGACCGAGAGGTAGGTATGCAGGCTACCATCGGGCAATTGACCCGATTCCTCCAAGGTCAAGGGCTGCCCAGCCTCCAAAACCAAGCGGTCGTTTTCCTGGAAGGTCTGGGCAGTCTCAGCGGGGAACAGCTCAAAGTCGGTCTTGCCCACAAGTTCAGCCTTGCTTCGGTTGAGCAGGAGTTCTTGCTGGGCATTGACCAACAAATACCTACCACTAAGATCCTTGAAATAAATGCTGGCAGGGCTATTTTGAATGATGTCCTGGTTAAGCCGTCGCTCGTGCTCGAGGGCACTTTCAGCTTCCTTGCGAGCGGTGATGTTGGCGCTGGTTCCCAAGACCCGATCCCCATATTGGCGCGCCCGCAATTCCCGCCAGATCATCCGGTTATCGGGCCGTACCCGGCGCACCTCAAGATCGAGCGGGGTGTCCTCCTCGAGCAGCGCTGTCCATGCGGTTCGCAGGCGGGGTTGGTCATCGGGATGGAAGGAATTGAACCAGCTCTCCAGGGTGGGCGGCAGTTCGGTAGTGGCAAAGCCCGAGGACTCGGCCTGCCAGGGTTCGCTGACAAAGTTGATCTGTTCGGTCTTTTGGTCGTACTCGAATAGCACCAGATCGCCACCCGCCAGCGCCCGTCTCACCCGGTTCTGCTCAGCCTGCAACAGGGTGTGGGTCTCGAGCTGGGTCTGGGCCAGTTGACCCAGCTCATCCCCAGCCAGCGGGATCGGGAGGGGAGGCTGACCCTGGGCCAACCGCCGGGCGTTCTGTCCTAGGCGTCTGACCCGGCGTACGATTCCGTTGCTCAGCAGCAGATTGGCTAGCACTCCACCCAGCACCCCAAAAACCAGGGCCAGGCTAAGCACCCATACCTCCAGGGTTCGATAGCGCCGGTCCAGCGCCCTGCGCTCCACCAGCCGCCGCTGTTCCTCGGTTCTAGCCTCGGTCAGGGTGGTGCGAATCTGGTCCAGCAGCTGGCGCTGTTGCAGGGTAACTTTGCTCAGGGCCTCTCGGTTAGCCTGTCCATCCCTGAGCGCAAGGGTTCCCACCTGTGAGATCTTCCCCAATTGGTCAATCAGCGCTCGAATCCGCTGCACCCGTGCCAGTTGGTCTATACTGTCCCCCAGTAATTGATTGAGCTGGCGTTGGGCTACCCGTGCAGCCTCCAGTTCGGCCTGATAAAAGTCCAACAGCTGGGTATCCCCGGTTAGCATAAAGGCCCGGTGCCGCGCCGTGGCTTCAACCGCCGCCAAATGCAGCCGATTGAGAACCCGCTGCACCTCCAGGCTGTGGTTCACCCTAGCCTCATACGCCCGCTCGACCCGCCCAGCCAGCAGGGCAAGCATCACCCCCAGCACCAGTACCGATATCGGCAAGATCAAAGCCAGGAGCCCCTTGACCCAAAGAGGCTGATCAAGCCACCTGCGGCTGAGCGCGGAACCCGGGTTCATGTTCGTTAGCTTAGGGGTATAGGGGTGCAAATTGGGTTCAATGGTTCCTATATGGAAAGAAGGTTTCTTGCCTTAGACCCCTGCTCGGCCCCCTGAGCCTAAGGGTAACAGCCCTAGGGATCAATGGCTGTGACAGATTCCCAGTAACGCGAATCGCGCAATTTCACCGAGGGGCATCAGCCAGGGTGTGAAGGGCTGAAGCAGCTCATAGTCTGATCGACTAAAACCGATCTGAACCGCTCATCTTGGCCCTCGCGCTACCCCCGTACGGCCGGTGCTTGCGCAGGCTCACGAACTCCTCGTACTCGAGGTTCATGTACTTGGCCGCCTGGCGCTCGGTCAGTTCGCCCTCGAGCAGCGCCCTCAGCCCTCAGCACCAACGCCCGGTACATGCGCGGGAGCCATTTGACCCGTGTCTGGGCAGGCAGCAGATCGGGGTGGTAGTCGAACTCCCAGTCGGGCAAGGGGTAGCCCATCTCCTGGGCCTTCCAAACCGGCTGCACCGGCTTTAGTATGTTGTCATCGCAAATCACAACACTACCCCCTTCTTATCCCTATTGAATAGTCGAAACCCCTCCTATTTTCATGTATAAAACGCTAGACCTCTCTCAAGATGGCTGCGTTTCCCTCCCCCTCCAGCCAGCGCCTCACTGCCTTAGTGGGGATCCCCAGCGGGGGCCCGCTCGCACCGTCTTGACCTTACCCCCGGATCAGGACGTAGGCATGGTTACGGCTGATCCTGATGGCCTGGACAATCTCCTCGGCTGAATAGGCCCAGCTGGATCCCTCCCGGTTCCACTGCCTCCTACCAAGCGGAGATCGCAATCCCTAAGCAGCCAACAGCCACCCCGGTTCACTAGAACAGCAAACCGACTTTGGCTTATTGGCCAGGTCAAATCACGCCCGGCTCCAAGCGATCCTACTGTCCCTGGCCCAGCGAATAGCCCGGTTTGCCATCAAAGTTATAGAGGTGCTCGGTCTTGATAAAGTCCAGGCCAGCATTGGCCAGACGGCTAAGCAGTTCTACCAGGTCATGATGATCGGGGCTGTGGCCTTGGGCAGCCATGAAGCGCCCGCGCCAGTGATCGGTGCGGAAGGTCTCAGGGAATCCGCCTGGCCAGACCTTAACCCCCCGGTTGGTAATCATGATCAATTTCAGGTTTTCGCTGCTGTGCGGTTGCAGCAACTGGGCCAGCTCCTCGGGTTTTTGTCCACGCCAGTTGAAGAACACATCAACGCCGACCAGTTCTTTTTTGGCTGGAGTCCGCCGGGTCATGGGCGGCACCATAGGCTCCTTGCTGGGCTCGCCAAACTTAGCCGGGCGCAGGCGCTCCGGTTGCTGCCCCAGGCGCTCGATCACCGCCTGGGCAAACTCGGCAGTACCCACCTTTCGCTGGCTGACCCGCTCGTCAAAAATGTCGCTGGTGTGGAGGCCATCCTCAAGGGTCTTGAGCCAGGCATTCTTGACTAAAGCCGCCACCTCAGGTTGCCCGATATGCACTAGCATCAAGATGGCCCCCTGCAATAGTCCGGAGGGATTGGCAAGGTTCTTCCCGGCAATGTCTGGGGCGCTGCCGTGCACGGCTTCGAACATGGCTACATCGTCGCCCACGTTGGCTGATCCGGCCAGACCCACCGAACCCGCAACTTCGGCGGCAATATCCGAAAGAATGTCGCCATAGAGATTGGGAGCCAAGATCACGTCAAAGCGCTCGGGCATTTCGGCCAGCCGCGCGGCTCCGATATCCACGATCATGTGCTCTTTATGGATGTTGGGGTATTCTTGCCCGATCTCGTCAAACATCCGGTGGAAAAGCCCGTCGGTTATTTTCATGATGTTGTCTTTGGAAATGCAGGTCACCTTTTTGCGCCCACCCCGCTGGGCAAACTCAAGGGCATAGCGCACGATGCGTTCGGTTCCGGGCTTGGAGATCAGCTTGAGGGCCATGGTGACTTCCTCAGTTTGCTGGTACTCTATTCCTGCATAGAGGTCTTCCTCGTTTTCCCGCACGATCACCAGATCAATGGCCTTGTGCTTGGTGGTCACGAAAGGTTCATAGGACTGCACCGGGCGGACGTTGGAGTAAAGCCCCAGGGTCTTGCGTACGGTTACGTTGAGGCTTTTGTAGCCACCTCCTTGAGGGGTGGTGATGGGGCTTTTGAGAAACACCTTGGTGCGCCGTAGGCTTTCCCAAGCGCTGTCCTCGATGCCACTGCTGTGTCCGCGTAGATAGACACCCTCGCCAATCTCGATGACCTCAGTTTCTATGGGGGCTTGAGCCGCCTGCAAGATATCCAGGGTGGCTTTCATGATTTCTGGGCCGATGCCATCTCCATAGGCAATGGTGATAGGAACTTTGCTCATACTGCAGCTAGGGTAGAGCAAAGGTTGGCAACAAAAAACCATAGAGCCTAAAGTCTGGTTCTGCTATACTGCTACACAATCTGGGGTGTATTAGCAAAATGGGCTGTTCCAGATAAGCTCGAGGTTTTTGCGCATTATTATCCTGCACGGTACATTGGGCACGGTTTCTCGTTCTGGAACTCTCTAGTTCGAAAAAAGAAGAAGCCATCAGGCAGCTTTTGAGTCTGGATTTCCAGCCCCCCATGAGCCTAATGGGCAGGAAGTTTCGCTCTCGCCGCGGGAACGCGAAACCCTTAGCATGATTGCAGCCGGGCCTTCCAACAAACAAATCGCCCGCAAGCTGGACATCTCCCAGAACACCGCCAAGTTCCACGTCACTAGCCTGTTCAACAAGCTTGGCATCAACAGTCGTGCTCAGGCGGTGGCGCTGCAGCAGCGGATACCGTAAGTAGCTCGGCCTCGAAACATAGTCGAGCATTGTTTAGAGTGTATTACGAACTTTAGGCGAGCGGGCTTGGGGGCTCAAGCCAAGCGGCTCTAGCCACCTCGTCGCGCTCACTCGTGTTTTCGAGTTGGCCTACCTCAGCTCGCTTGACCCGGAGTCTAACCATCGCATAGCTCACTGAAAAGCACCGGTCTGCCTCCGCTTTACCTTACTCCTTCGCGGCTCTCACTGCCCGTTGTCGTAAGACCATCGAATACGCCATGCCTCTATTATGGACTAATCCTTTATGACCACTGCTGTAAGGTGCCGACCTTCGAAATCAGATCCTGTTTCTCGAGCTGGTCGAGGAGGGAGCCTTCAATGGTATCGTCGGTATCGTCATCTAAAATACGCCCCTTGGAAAAGCGAGTGATACAAATCTGTGCTCTTACTGTACATTCTGAGGCAGTAGCCAAATGCCAGAATGATCGCAGACAACCCTCAGGGCACATATGAAGATTATCTGCTCCGCTTTGGGTGGGTCAGACTTATCGATTCCTGCCAGCGCAATCGTCCTTGTCCTCGAGCCAACACTCGACAGCTTTGATGGGGATAACCCAGCGTGAACCCGCTCTTACCGCCTTCACTATGCCCCCGCGAACCAAGGCGTAGGCGTGGTTGCGGCTCAGCCCGACCGCCTGAGCAAACTCCTCCACCGAGTACGCCAGCTTGGCTTTGGACTCTCGCTCCGCAGATGCGGCACCACCGTTCACCATAGAAGTCTGCATGGTACCAAGGGTAGCCGTACACTGTTACACACGCCATTCCAGAAGGTAATATCGCCCTCCAAAATGTCCGAGAGGTCATGTAGCAACCGTGTAGCAACCCAGGTGGTTAGGGGTGGTAGCTCTTGGTTACGAAATGCGATCATTATCGCATTTTTGCCACCCCTTGGTTAGCCGTGTTTAGGTGCCGAGCCAACTACGGATCAGTAGGTCGTGGGTTCGAATCCTGCCGCGCCCGCCAATCCAGGACGCAAAAAACCGGGGTGAATGTTGCCCCGGTTTGCGTTTTTGATTCCTATGCCTGTGTTCTGGGCTCGAGCAGGCCTTCAGGGTCCATCACAAAGCCTTGCCCCTCGTGTTGCAGTAGATGCCGGTACACCCCCAGGGTGATGTTTGGGTTACCGTGGCCCATCCACTAAGCCATCGGTAGGGCTGCGGGCTCGTTCAGCACCGCGTTGACATCGGGGTAATGCAGGATGTTGTAGTAAGGATCCCGCTCCGCCGGGACGAACCCCGCGTCGGAGATGTGGCGAAGGATCTGCTTGAGGGTAGCGTTGGTGCGGGTATGTCCGGCTGCCACCGAAACCACGTTCTCCTCCAGCATGGTGCTGCCAAAATCATTGGCGCCGTAATACAGGGCAGCCTGGGCCACCTTGAACCCCATGCTGGGCCAGCTGGCCTGGAAATTAGCGATGTTGGGCAGGGCCAGCCGGGCGATGGCCAGCTGCTGCAGATACTCATGGGCGCTGGCCCCAGGGGCCTTGCCTTTTAGCCGGGTATGCTCGGTTTGTAGCGTCCACATCGCCATCGAGGCAAAGCCAGCGCCATACCCTCGCAGGGCCTTCTCCTGCTGCTGGCGGAGCGCCAAGAGGTGTTGGGCCCGCTGCAGGTAGGTCTCACCGAAGCCGATCACCATGGTGGCAATGGTGTATAGGCCCAGGGCCTGCGCGGTGTCTAGAATCCGAAACCAGTCGCTGCTCTTGATTCGGGCAGGGGCCGCTTTGGCCCGCACCTCATCCACCAGAATCTCCCCGCCTGCCCCCGGAAGCCCGTCCAGTCCGGCTTCTTTTAGCTCGACCAGCAGGTCTCGAGCGGTTCGACCGGTCAGCTTCTCGAGCCCCAGGATCTCTTCCGGGCTGAAGGCATCAATGCGTACCTCGGGATAGTGGGTTTTGAGGTAGCGCAACAACCCTACATACCACTCGAGGGGCAGCCCAGGGTTCACCCCCCCCTGCATCAGGATGCGCCGCCCGCCGACTTGCATCAGCTCTTCGACCTTGTGCCCAATCTCCTCATAGGTCAGCACGTAGGCGTCGGCTTGGCGCTTGGTGCGATAAAAAGCGCAGAAGTTGCAGGCCACCGTACACACGTTGGTGTAGTTGATGTTGCGGTCAATCAGGTAGGTGACGGTATCGGCAGGCGTACGGCGTAGCCGGGCCTGATGGGCCGCCGCCGCCACCTCGGCTAGGGGCAGCCCGTACAGGCTCACGATCTCTTCAGCGGAAAGGAATTCCCCCTCAACGGCACGCTCCAGCAAGTCCATAGCCTGATGCTACACCGCCCGCGGCGAAAGACCGTAGCGAGGTGCACCGGAAGGCTTAGCTGGCCCGCCTCGAGCCCCAACGGTAGCGCAGGAGGTGCCAGTACATCCCCAAGCGATACCCCAGCCCCCGCCAGAAGCCACGCTTTTTTTCCTTCATGACCTGGCGGAGTTGGCTCAGGTTCACGTACTCCCAGCGGGCCCCGGTGGCCTTGAGGTGGTCGGTGATGGCCGGCTCGGGCCAGCGCTGCGCCTCCAGGCCGGGCACCCCGCGCAGGAACTCGGTGCGGCAGGCCCGTTGACCAGAAAGATAGGGGGTGGCCCGGTTGCCGAAATCGGTCATCAGCCCACCGGACTTGAACACCCCGATGGCCATGTCTAACCGTCCCTCTTCTACCGGCTCGAGGAGGGTTTGCAGGTGCTCCGGACGCAGCCCCACCAAATCCCCGTCGAGCAAGATGACATAAGGCGTAGCCACCTGGGCCAGCCCGGCCGCGATCGCCCCCCCCTTGCCGCGGTTCTCCGGCAAGCGAACCACCCGCGCCCCGGCCTGCTCCGCCAACCGGGCCGTGGCGTCGCTCGAGCCATCATCGGCCACAATTACCGGATACCCCGCCCGCACCGCCACCCCTACCACCGCCCCCACTGTGAGGGCTTCGTTGTAGGCGGGGATCAGGACGGTGGCGTTCACAGCGGCTCCCTCGGGCAATCGGCCTGGCTCATCCACCGCTCAGATTGCGGATGTCGTTTATTGTAACCAGCACGATCAGCAAAAGCACAAAGATGAACCCGCCATAGGCCAGCCTGGCCTCCATCTCCGGGCGAATCCGGCCCCCACTCAAGAAGTTGAGCACCAGCACGAAGATGCGCCCACCATCCAGGCCAGGGATCGGCAGGAGGTTGAAGATGGCCAGCGAGAGGTTGATGTTGGCTAAGAGGACCAGCAGCGCATACCCCCCGGCCTGGGCGGCTTGCGAGGTGGCGTTTACGATCCCCACCGGCCCCGCCAGCCCAGCGACCTGCTGGCCTTCGAAAAGCCGCAGCAACCCCCCCACGATTTCCCGGACGATGCGGGGAAAGAGGGTCACGGTGTTGGAAGCCGCTTTGGCGAAACCCAGCCAGAACGGCTCCCGCTGATAGGTAACCACCGGGCCGTAGGCAATCCCCAGCCGGGGTTCCCGGCCATCCCAGTTAAAGCGCAGCTCGAGGGTCTGCCCCCCGCGCAGCACAGTAAAAACCTTTTCACCGGGCTGGGCGCGAAACTTGCTCACCTCCTGGAAATCGGTCAAGGGCTGGCCATCCAGGGCGATAATCTGGTCCCCCGCCTTGAACCCCACCCGCTCGGCCAGGCTGCCCGGGACCACGCTCGAGACCTCGGCCCTGGTGTTGTTCAGATTGGGGAAGCCCTGAGTGCTCCCTAAAAACCCCAGAAGGCTCCAGGCCAGAAGCAGGTTCATCACGATCCCCCCAATTAGGATCAGGAACTTGCCCCAGCCGGAAAGCTGCGCGTAGCCCTGGGTATCCCCCGGCTGCATCCCCTCAATCTCCGCGTAACCGCCCAGGGGGATGAGGTTGAGCCGCCAGGTAGTGCCCCAACGCTCAAAGCCCAGCAGGGTGGGGCCAAACCCCACCGCGAAGTTGCGCACCCCTACCCCTTGGGCCCGGGCGGCCAGGTAATGCCCCAGCTCATGAACAAAGATGCTGATGGCGATGATCAGCAAAAACCACAGCAGGCTCATGGGGAACCTCGCCAAACCCTACCGCACCAACCGCGGAAACTGGGGGATTTCGTGGGGGGAAGCTGCATAGATTCAGGCTCTTGTTCTGACCCATTCCTCGGCCCTTTTTCGGGCCTCTGCGTCAGATCGGAGTATATTTTCCCAGGTCAGGGGCAAGACCGGGGTTTGCTGCAACACCTTTTCCAGGACCCCTGCGATATCCAGATAGCCAATTCTGCCGCCCAAAAAGGCCTTTACAGCAATTTCATCGGCAGCGTTGAGAACGGTGGGGGCAACCCCTCCCATCCGCCCGGCCTCATAGGCTAAAGTCAGGGCCGGAAAGCGAAGGGGGTCGGGGGGGAAGAACTCCAGCCGCTCAGGGATCGGCAGGTCCCGCAGTGGGGTGGGAG
>NZ_QWLB01000050.1 GCF_003574355.1 Meiothermus granaticius NBRC 107808
GCCCCCGTCCGGCTTCCTGCCGCTCAGCCAGCAGCAGGGCCCCCTCCCCTGCCCCCTCCTCTGCCCAGGTTCGCATCGCATCTTGGGTGCTGCCCAAAGCCCCCTCATAGCGGTAGAGTTGCCCAAAGGTCCCTCGCAACAGGGGCTTTAGGGCCCTGGGGGTGGGGGTTCCGGGCGCCAAGCGGTACCCCTCAGGGCCCAGCTCCAGCGGGTATCCCTCCTCCTTGAGCCGGTGGGCCCAGGCGGCTACCTCTGCCGGAGGGCGCTCGAGCGATTCCGCCAACCCCCCAAGGCTTTGCCAGGTCTCGTTCAAGCGGGTCAACAGGGCGATGAACGGTTGCACGCCCCTAAATTACCAGCGGGATCGGGCCAGGCCTCAGGCTTCCACCCAGGCTTTCCCGTAGGCGCGCACCTCGGCCTGCGGGAAAAGCCCAGCCAACAGCCCCCGCAGATGCTCCCCGGCCCAGGGCAGCAGCCCCGAGCAGTCCCTGGCGACATACACGAAAACATGCCGAGGTGCCCGAGGGGCCTGGAAGGCTCTCAGGCAGCCTTCGTACTCGGGGAAGGCCTGGTAGAAGGCGCGCATCAGCCCCTCGAGCCCTTCCCCCGCTTCCGGCAGGGTCTCCCCTGGGGGCGGGCACACCCAGGCGGTCATCAGCTTGAGCCCGCTCACGAAGCAGGCCTCCCCGCAGCATACCCCCAGGCGGAGGGCGGCTGGCCCAGCAGCCCGGCCAGCCGCTGGACCCCCTCAGCCAACCGTGGCCCTGGGCGACCCAGGTAGGCCTCGGGAAGGGCAAAAACCTGACCATTGCGCAAGGCCGGAACCTCCAGGCCCCGCTTGAGCACAAGCTCTGGGCGCAGTTTTTTGGCCCCGCACCACGACACCAGGATCAGGTCGGGTTGGGCGGCCTCGATCTCCTCTGGCAACAAGGGTTTGGAGCGCAGGTCCAGCCCGGCAAACGCATTCACCGCTCCAAGGGCCTCGAGCATCCCGGTCACCCAGCTCTTCCGCCCAGCCACAATCACCGGCCTGGGCCACCACTCCACCATCACCCGAGGTGGACGCACCCAATTCGGCAGCCTTCCCCTGGCCTGCGCGATCCTCTGCCGCATCGCCGCGACGACCTGCCGACCCCGCGGAGCCACCTCGAGCCGCTCGGCAACCCGCTCAATATCGGCATACACGTCGGATAGGCTCTGCGGATCCAACACCAGGTGAGGCAGCCGACGCTGCACCAACCCCTCCACCACCCGCTCCATCCCCGGTACGGACAAGCTGGCCAGAACCAGATCCGGCCTCAGCCCCTCGACCCGCTCCAGGTTGATCTGTAAATCCGGGCCAACCCTGGGGATCTGGGCGACTTCAGCCGGGAAATCCGAGTGATCATCCACCCCCACCAGGCTGGGGAGCTGGCCCAGCGCCCAAAGGATCTCGGTGTTGGAGGCGGTAAGGCTGACCAATCGCATCGGCACCTCGAGGGTTATCTGCGGCCCTTGACCAGCCACCCTTCCTCGCTATAGCCCTCGCGCTTGTTCACCACTCGAGCCAGGGTAAACAGCAGATCGGAGAGCCGGTTGAGGTAGCGCACCACCTCCGGATTGATCGCCTCCTGGTGGGCCAGAGCCACCGTGCGCCGCTCGGCCCGGCGCGCGATGGTACGTGCCAGGTGCAGGGCTGCTGCCGCAGGATGCCCGCCCGGATGGATAAACCCCGTAAAGGCCGGGGCCTCCTCCTGATACCGGTCAATCAGGGCCTCGAGCCGCTCCACATCGGCCGCGTCCAGGCGGACCAGGTTCCGCTCATAGCGACTGCCCAGACGGGTGGCCAGGTCGGCCCCAAGGTCAAAGAGGGCGTTCTGAAGGTACTCGAGGTCGGCCTGAATATCGGGGTGCGCTGCCGCCAAAGCAGACCTCACCACCCCGATCGCGCTGTTGGCCTCATCCACCGTACCGTAAGCCTCGACCCGGGGATGATCCTTGGCCACCCGGTCTGCACCGTAAAGCCCGGTCTCGCCCGCGTCGCCGGTCTTGGTATAGATCTTCATGGCTTTAGTTATACCCGCCCCCGGCTCCAAGAACACCCTGCCCGGTCACCGTTGGCCCGGTGGATTCGGATCACGCTCAGCCCCAGGGGCAGCCGGTACACTGCGGTTGTGACCAAGGCCAAAATCTGCGGCATTACCCGGATCGAGGACGCCCGGCTAGCCGAGGGGCTGGGGGCCTGGGCCCTGGGGTTCATTCTGGCCCCCGGGACCAAGCGCTACCTCGAGCCCTCCAGTATCCGGAGCATCGTGGCTGAGCTGGGGCCCTTCATCAGCAGCGTAGGGGTGTTTGTAGATACCCCCCCGGAGCAAGTCCTGCAAACCATGCAGCGTGCTCGCCTGAGCGTGGTGCAGCTCCACGGCAGTGAGCCCCCCGAGTGGGCTGAGGCCATCCGCAGGCATTACCCGGTCATCAAGGTTTTCAAGCTGACCGCCCCGGCCAACCCCGCCTGGCTAGGCTATCCCTGCGACGGGCTGATGGTAGACGGGGCCGTTCCGGGAAGCGGACAAGCCTACCCGCTCGAGTGGCTCTCCCCGCTGCTGCGGCATCCCCGGCTCATCGTCGCTGGAGGGCTGACCCCCGAGAACCTCCAGGCCGTCCTCCGGCTCAACCCCTACGCCGTGGACGTCTCGAGCGGTGTGGAGGCCGCACCCCGCCTCAAAGACCCAGCCAAGCTCAGGCAATTTCTGGGCCAGCTCGGCCCCTTGTCCCTACCGGAGCCAGGGTAAACCGGTAGACATAGCGCCCCTCCGCCACTTCCCAAACATACTCCACCGCCTCCACCCGATAGGGGCCGAGATCCACCCAGCCATTCCGCCGCTCTCGGCGAAACACCCGCATCGGACACCCTTCGGCCAGGGCCCCCAGCAGGATCCGGTTGCCCCCTACCGGCTGCTGATTTCCCGCCAAGCCCTCTCCCGGATACACGATCCGCCCGTCGGGCAGGTAGTGGTTGCGGTACCCCGACTCCCCGAAGTCCGCCAAAAGGCTGTCTCGAGCGATGCCGCGTAAGCTCCGGTGCTGCTGCAGCACCTGGCGCCAGGAAAGAATCGGAGGCTGTACGGGTTCGCAGGGCATGCGCTTGACACCCCTCGGGCCAGCCGCTATTATCCTATGTGCCCGTCTGAAGGAGGTCTTCGGCGGCTCAAAACAGGCCAATGCTCCGGTGGTGTAGTTGGTTAACATACCCGCCTGTCACGTGGGAGATCGCGGGTTCAAGTCCCGTCCGGAGCGCCAACTGGGCGCGCCTTTGGGGCGCGCCGTGGGCCAAGGTAGCTCAGTCGGTAGAGCATGCGACTGAAAATCGCAGTGTCGGCGGTTCGATTCCGCCCCTTGGCACCAGCAGAATAAAAATGCCCGCGCTGGCCACCCCCCTCAGCATGAGGCGGGGTATATTTTTAGGCGCTGAAGCGATTGTGTTTTAGCCATCCAGCTCCTCCAGCCGCAGCGCCCGGGTGTGCGGGGTCTTGGCCCAGTTGCCCTGGTCGTGCGCCTGGAAGGGTGCGGTGAAAACCGGCCAGGCCCAGGTGAGGACATAAAAGGTATAGGGCAGAAGCATCAGCAGATAGCGGGGATCCCAGCGCCCAAAACGCAGCAGCGGTGCCAGGCCGGTCAGGAGGAGCGCCTGCAGGACAGCAAGGGTGGTCCCGACTGCGGACAGCCAACCCACCCCCTCCGGAGCCGGGCTCGGTAGGGCCAGCAGGGCCACCGCCCAACCACCCAGGGTCGCTAGGTAACCGGCTGCGTAGAGCAGCGGGGTGGCCAGCAACACCAGCAGATCCAGGTGCTGCCAACGGCCAGTGCGCAGAAATCCCGATACCGCCGCCGGAGCATAGCGCCAGAGCACCCAGTACTGCCCACGCACCCAGCGGGTGCGCTGCCGCAGCGAAGCCGCCAGGGTCAGCGGCTTTTCATCGTAGACCCAGGCGGCATCGTTCCAGTGGATCCGCCCACCCTGCAGAACGATGCGAATGGTTAGCTCCAGGTCCTCGGTGAGGCTGTGCAGCTCCCAGCCGGAGCGGCTCAGCGCGGGGGTACGGATCACGAAACCAGTCCCCCCCAGGGCAACCGAAAGGCCCCAGTGAGCGCGGGCCAGGCTCCAGAAGCGGTTGAGGTACCAGTAGGAGAGCGCATAAGAGCGGGTGATCCAGGTATCGCTGGGGTTTTTGGTCTCGAGGTAGCCCTGCACCGCCTCGGCCTCGGGATGGGCCTCCAGGTAGTCGTTCATGCAGGCTATGAAGTCAGGATGGACCAGATTATCGGCATCGAACATCGCCAGCTTGCGCACCCGGGGCTAAACGCACCCACGGGCCGCTCGAGGGACGGGACCGGCTGAAGCACAGCCGCGGCTCCGCCGTTAGGCCCCGTTTGGAGCCTGCAGGTTATCCTTGGGAACCTGGGGGTTCACCCCTGGCCGGGGGGGCTGCTCCAGGCGGGTGTGCCGCACGGCGCAGCCGATCCATAATGGCCCACCCCAAACCCTCCTCAGGCACCGGCTCCGCGTAGATTTGCTCGAGGCCGAGGCGGTCGAGCTGGTGCAGGGCCTCAAACAGATGAGCCGCCGCCTCCAGCAAATCCCCTGTGGGGGAGAGCACCTTGACCACCTTGAAGCCCTTGGGCACATCCTTAAAAGCCAGAAACCCGGCCTTTTTCCGCCGCTCGGGGGGCACTTCCTGCGGGTAGGCCAGCACGATGGGGGTACGGGGGGCATAGTGCTGGGGGAGCTGACCCGGCACCAGCGGCTTCTGGCGCTCCTCTACCCCCCGCTGAAGGGGCCCCAGCTGCACCTCGAGGGCCTCGGGGGGGATCGCCCCATGCCGCAAGAGCACCGGCGGCTCCCCCAACAACACGATGGTGCTCTCCACGCCAAACTCGGTGGCTCCACCCTCCAGGATCAAGTCCACGGTATCCCCCAACATGCGCGCGACATGCTCGGCTCGAGTGGGGCTCAAATACCCGAACGGATTGGCGCTGGGAGCAGCCAGCGGAACCCCTGCGCGGCGGATGAGCTCCAAGGCCACCGGATGCCGGGGCATCCGCACGGCCACCGTAGGCAACCCCGAGGTGACGATCCCAGGCACCTCGGCGGACTTGGGCAGCACCAAGGTCAGGGGTCCCGGCCAAAACCGCTCCATCAGGGCCTCGGCCACAGGCGGAACCTCAGAGACCACCCGGGACAGCATCCCTCGGTCAGCCACATGCACAATCAAGGGGTCAAAGGCCGGACGCCGCTTGGCCTCAAAGATTTTGGCCGCAGCCATGGCATTCAAGGCGTTGGCGCCCAAGCCGTAGACGGTCTCGGTCGGAAAGGCCACCAGCCCACCGCTCCGAATGATTTGCGCGGCGCGCTCGAGGTTTTCCGGGGTCGGCAGTTCCACCATACAACCTGGCCATCATAGCAAATGCCTCCGTTCGCCCGCGCCCTCCCACCAGCGGCAGCCCAGAAGAGGGCGGTCAACCGGTAAACTGGAGGGGTATGAGTTGGTTGCAGCGCCTTCGTGAAGGGCTTTCTAAAACCCGCGAGAACATCGCCAAATCCGTGCCCTGGAACGCTAAAAGCCCAGAGGAGGTTCTGGAGGAGCTCGAGTACGCCCTCATCTCGGCAGATGTGGGCGTAGACGCGACTCAGGAGGTCATCGAGGAGGTGCGGGCCTCTGGGAAACGCGATGTGCGCGAGGCCCTGAAGCAGGCCCTGGTGGTGCAGCTCGAGCCGGATGCCTTCCGGGCCAAAATTCGCAAGGCCGGATTCAGCCCCAACGCCAAGAAATCCACCGTGGAGCCGGCTGGAAAGGTGGTGTTGATGGTTGGGGTCAACGGGGTGGGCAAAACCACAACCATCGCCAAGCTGGGGCAGTACTACCGCATCCAGGGCAGAAGCGTGATGTTTTGCGCCGGGGACACCTTCCGGGCCGCCGGGGGGGCCCAGCTGGGGTTGTGGGGTGAACGGCTGGGCATCCCGGTGATTCAAGGGCCGGAGGGCTCAGATCCGGCAGCCCTGGCCTTTGACGCGGCCAGCTCGAGGAAAGCCCGTGGCCTGGACTTGCTGTTGGTGGATACCGCCGGACGGCTGCACACCAAGCACAACCTGATGGAAGAGCTGGCCAAAGTCAAGCGCAGCATCGCCAAGGCCGACCCTGGGGAGCCCAGAGAAGTCTGGCTGGTGCTCGATGCGGTGACCGGACAAAACGGCCTGGAGCAAGCCAAGCGGTTTCACGAAACCGCCGGGCTGACCGGGGTCATCGTGACCAAACTCGACGGCACCGCCAAGGGTGGGATTCTTGTCCCCATCGTGCGGGAGCTGGGGGTTCCGATCAAGTTCATCGGGGTGGGCGAGCGGGCCGACGATCTCCAACCCTTTGACTCGGGGGAGTTTGTCGAGGCCCTGTTGGGCTAGGGCACGGCCCTGCTAGTTCCTGAACACCACATCCTCTCGCTGAAAGCTCCGCACAGCCAAGCCCAGGGCCAGCCCGGCATAGGCCAGGGTGCTCCCCCAGGTCAGGAGGAGTTGCCAGGGCTCGGCTGAACCCTTCACCAGCCCGTCCAGCAGCAGCATGACGTTGAATGCGGGGATCAGGTAAAACCACGGTTGCTGGATCAGGAAATCTGAAAACTGCAGCAACAGCAGCGGTACGATGAACACCAGCAGCAAGGGGGCCATATAGCTCTGGGCCTCCTTGAAGCTTCGGGCATAGATCCCCAACGAAAGCTGGATCGAAACCATTAAGGCCGCAAACAACACGCTGGTCGCCAGCAACGCCGCGTAGGCCCAGGGCTCGAGGCTCAACCCCCCGCCCAGGTCAGGGTTGGTTCCCTGCAAAAGCCCAGAAAACAGCCCACGCACCAGGGTTCCCCCCAACACGATCCCCCCGACCCCCGCCAGGGCCGCCGCCAGGGCCACGGTGAGGGTGGCCAGGGCCTTGCCCAGCACAACCTGCATCAGGGGTACCGGGGCGGCCAGCAGGGCCTCGAGGGTGCCTTTTTCCTTCTCGCCGGCGGTGGCGTCTATGGCCACGGCCTGGCCCCCGTTCAGGATGAAGATCACCAGGAAGTAGGGGATGAGAAACGCGAAGATCCCCGCCGCTCGCTCCTGCACCCGCGAGGCATCCTGGGTCACGATCCGCACCGGCTCGAGCACCTCTGGGGAAAGCCCCCGGGCCTGTAGGGCCTGGGCAACCAGGCTGTCCTTGTAATCGCGCAGCGCGGTCTCGATCTTGCCCACCACCAGACTGCTCTGAGTCGCTCCGGAAAGCCGCCCGTAGATGGTGAAGGTACCCCCCCGAAAGCGCACCGCGGCCTGAAACCGCTGCTCGCGCACATCGGCCTCAGGGGTAGCAGTAGGCACCGGCTCGAGCCGGGCGGTCCGCAGGGCCTCGAGGGCCACCGGCGGCAGATCCTGCACCCCTACCTTCTGCACCTGGGCCTGGGTCTGCCGGGCCGCGTTGCCGAAAAACAGCAGCGGGCCGTACATCAAGATGGGCATCAGCAGGATCGGCAGCAGCAAGGTAGTGAAGAGCACCCGGCGCTCCCGCAACACCGAGAGCATCTCCTTGATGTAAATGCGCACCACCGCGCTCATGCCCCCCCCTCGAGGCGGCGGATAAAAGCCCGCTCCAAGCTCCCCTGGCCCAAGGCCAGGGCTTCCGCCTTGGACCCCTCATAGACCAGCTTCCCCCCGTGCATAAACCCCACCCGGTCGCACACCTCCTCGGCCTCGCTCATCACATGGGTCGAGTAGATCAGCGCATGGCCCAACCCCCTATACTGCAGGACAAAATCCAGCAGGGCCCGCCGAGCAAACACATCCAGCCCCGCGGTCGCCTCGTCCAGCAAGAGTACCGGCGGCTGGTGCAGAATGGCCCGGGCAATCACGATCTTTTGGCGCATCCCGGTGCTCATCTCCCGCACCAGCTTGTCCAGCACCCGATCCATCCCCAGCAGCGCGCTCACCCACTCGAGCCGCTCCCGGAAGCGCCGGCCCTCAATCCCGTAAAAACCCGCGAAAAACTGCAGCACCTCGCGCCCGGTGAGCCGCTCATAGACCTGCATCCCGCCGTTGACGATCCCCAGGTTACGGCGCACCTCGAGGGGCTGCTGGCGGATGTCGTACCCGGCCACTGCGGCCGTGCCCGCACTGGGCCGCAGCAGCGTCGCCAGCATCCGCAGGGTGGTGGTTTTTCCAGCCCCATTGGGCCCCAGCAGGCCGTAGACCTCCCCCTTCCCGACCGTAAAGCTCAGGTGGTCTACGGCCCAGGTGTGCGTATAGGTTTTGCTCAGCCCTTCGGCCTTAACCATATCCCCAACTTACCCCAACTCGGCCTGCGAGAAAAAAGCCCCCTGACCGGGGGGCTAAGGGCTGGGGGTCAGCTTAGGGGCAGTTGGCCCGCAGGGTGAGGTTGTAGTTGTTGTAGTTCTCGCCCTGATAGGGGTTGCTGGAGCTAAGGGCCTGGCTGCTGTCGTAGCCATTCCAACCCTTTTTTAGGTCAAAGCGGGTACTGCCAAACGCAAAGCTGCTGTCTGCGGTAGCCCAGATCAGCAGCTTGCTGCCACTGTCCGCGATGTCTTCCCCAGGGTCAAAGGACCCACTGCCGTTGGCATCGCAGTACGCATAAACCCGGTAGGCCCCGGCGGGCGGGGCGCTGGGCAGCTCCAAGGCGTAGGCCCTGAACACATTGACGTCTTTTACCTCGGCCTGTCCGTTGTAGCTGGTGATGCCGGAAGAAGTTACCCCAATCAGGGCCAGCCGCACCTTGCCCGCGTTGACGTTGGCCCACTTGTATGTGCCATCGGGGCTATCGCTGAAGCTGCCATTGACCTGCGGCCCCCCGATTCCAGGCAGCAGCCCACAACCGGCCAGCAGCCCACCCACGACCAGCAACCAGAGTCTGTTCTTCATCGCTTTAGACCTCCGTTCTGAGGGTACGAATAAAGGCTGAAGCAAAGCCGAGCCCCGGCTGACTCGAGGCTGTTGAGAGGGTTAATCAGGGGTTGATCTCCTTCACATCCAGGCCACCTCAGGCGAGCTGCTGTTGGGTCCAGCCCACCAGCCTGGCCACCCGGGCGCACACCGACGGCTCCACCTTGCCTCCCGCCCGCCACGCCTGCGATTGCCGGACCAGCCCAGACCAGGGTTGGGGCCAGGCCTCGAGCGCCCATTCTACCGCCTTGGGCTTGCTGATCAGCCGGCCCGACTGGCCGGTATACAGCGCACGGCACATGGTCTCCACCACAAAGCGCATCTCCCCGGCCTGGGTCTGCCACCCAGGTTCCCGCCAGGTGGCCACCCACTCGAGCCAGTCCTGGGCCAACACCCTCCGTACCGCCGCCCTAACCTCGGCCGGAGAGATGGGGGGAATCAGGGCCTTGGGGTCGGGACCATAGAGTACCCCGCCCCGCTCGCGCACCGTCCAAAACTCCAAGACCCAGTTGGCCCCCAGGGGCTTCCACTTGAGCCGCTCTCCCCGCTCGAGGGCGGGATAGGCCTTCCCCGGTTGAAACCGCTGTACGTCCCCCACCGGAACGTAGGCCAGCTCGACCTCCTTAGCATAGCGCTGGGGCAGGCTGTGGATGCGCGCATGCCTCCGGGCCAGCCGGGCAAACTCCTCCGCCGCCAGGGGCTCCTTCACCAGGGCCAGCAGGTCTATATCGCTGGTCTCGGGGTTGAAATCCCCCAGAGCCAACGAACCCTTGAGGTAAAGCCCCTCGAGGTTCCACCCCAGTTCCCCCACGATCTCCCTTTGCAGCAGGGTGACCATCGTCCGGACTTCAGGGTTTGGGAACACGGTTCTCCTTGAGCCTGGCTATCCCGTCCGCTTGAGCTTTCCGGTGCGCTTGGCCCAGCGCTCGGCCTGATGAAACACCCATAGCCCCGCCGGGATCAGAATTACCCCCATCAGCAGCAAAATCCCCAGCTCGGGCAGTACCGCCGAGAGCGGCGCTCCGATCAGGTGGCCGGGGGCCGAGTCGGGGTTGTTGATCCCCATCAGCTTGCGGCTGGCCTCGAGGGCATAGGTGGCCGGGGAGAGATAGGCCAAGGGCTGCACCCAGCTCGGCAGCACCTCCACCGGATAGTAGATCCCCGAGACCAGGAGCAGTACCCCCTGAAAGATGTTGGTGGCCTGGGCCCCGTTTTCGGGGGACATCACCGGGAGGATGGCCGCCATCAACCCCAGGCCCATGAAAGCCAGGCTGGCCACCAACAGCACCACCAGCACGCCGAAGAGATTGGCCCCGCTGACCGAGACCTGAATGAAGAGCACCAATCCAATCAGGATCACCACCGTGCGCAGAACGCTATAGATCACCGCGAAGAGCGAGACCCCGCTCAGGTGAATCAGGCGCGAGACCGGGGCCATGAAGGTGTACTCGAGGGTTCCCTCCCAGCGCTCATAGGAGATCGAGTTGGCGATCTCGTTGTACATCGCGGATAAAAACGACCACAACAACACCCCCAGCAACAGCGTCAGGGTCAGGCGAAAATCCCCCTGGGCTTTGCCGATCAGGGCGATGGTCGCCGAGTTGACGATGGCATAAAACACAAACACCACCACCCAGCTAAAGTAGCGCCGGGTGAGGTGCCAGTCGCGGAACACAAAAGCCCACATGGGGCGCACAAATCGTTCGATCATACCGTTTCCTCTTCGTCTTTGGCCATGTCCTCGCCGGTGAGGGCGATGAATGCTCCCTCGAGGTCCTCGGTACCGGCTTGGGCCTTGAGGGCTTCGGCGGTTCCCTCCGCCACCAGCAACCCACCCGCCAGGAAACCGATGCGGTCGGAAAGCCGTTCGGCTTCGGCCATATCGTGGGTGGTGAGGAGGATGGTGGTGCCTTCCCGGGCCCGCAGGTCCTCGAGAAAGCCTTGCACATCGCGCCGGCTCTTGGGGTCTAGGCCGGTCGTCGGTTCATCCAGCAGCAGCAGGGGTGGGTTGATCAGGAGTGCGCGGGTAATGGCAATCTTCTGCTGCATCCCCCGGCTCATCTCCTCCAGGGGGTCGCCAAAACGGCGGGACTCGATCCCCAGGCGCTCGAGAATCTCCATGGCCTTGGTTTCAGTGGCGCGGGGCTCGAGGCCGTAAAGCTGAGCCGCATACAGCAGGTTCTCCCGGGCCGAGAGCTTTTTGTAAAACGCTGCATCCACGCTCACTCGGCCCAGCAGGCGGCGCAGCTTGGTCTCGTCTTGGGGTAACCGCAGGCCCAGCATCCGCACCTCACCGCCATCGGGAAGCAGCAGGGTGGAGAGGATACGGATCAGGGTGCTCTTGCCCGATCCGTTCGGACCTAACAGGGCATAGGTCTCCCCCTCCCGAACATCGAACGACACCCCCTTCAAGGCCCATTCTTCCCTAATTTTTCCCCGCAGTCCCTCGCGCTTGCGAAACACCTTCCTGAGGTCGTGGACTTCCATCGCCAAGTGGGTTCCCACGGGCTGTTCAATGGTGCGCATAGCTCTCCTATCAGCTAAAGAAGGCTTCCCTCCAAAGCACTCGGCGGCCCGAAGGCCGCCGAGGATGTTGGGAAAGGGATATCCACAAAAATGCGGGGTTCGGGTAGCGCTCAAAACCTAAGCGCGAACAAGGAGGATCAGGTCAATGGACATTTAATCACCTTCCAAGAGGAGAGTATACGCCAAGGGGTCGCTCGAGCACAAGCCAAATCTCTACCCCGCCCCTAGCCGCCCCAACCAAACCCCGATCGCAAAGACCACCCCACCCCCAACGATCACCTGAACAATGGTCTGGCCCAGCGGACTCTTCATGAAATGGAAGCGGATGTAGGCAATGGTCAGTAGCTCTACCACCACCACCGCATACGCCAAGAGCAGCGCCGTATGCAGGTTGGGGATGAGAAACGGCAGGGTATGGAACATCCCCCCAAGGAAGGTGGCTCCCCCCGTTACCCCACCGCGTATCAACGGGCTGCCCCGCCCAGAAATTACCCCGTCATCGGAAAGGGCCTCGGCCAAGCCCATGCTAATCCCCGCCCCCAAAGAGGCCGCAAACCCCACAAAAAACGCATCGTGAGGCCTTCCGGTAAGGGTTGCGGTGGCAAAGATCGGGGCCAGGGTAGAGACCGAGCCGTCCATCAAGCCCAGCAACCCCGGCTGGACGATCTGCAATACGGTTTTATGTTCGTCGTTATGGGTCATATCTTGCTAATAGTAATCATTCGCAATAATCGAGTCAAGCCAACCCTTTGCCCTCCGGTTTGACTTCGCCGAGGCTGGCTATAATGGCTCCAAATCCCTATGGGTCGGGGATTGGTCGCCGCGATGAAGCCATCGGAAGAGCTGGGGATACAGTTCAAAGAATTTCTCTACACCCTGCGCCGCCTGGGCTACCGTAGTGAGGCCGTCGGCCCGGTGGAATACGAAGACGGCAGCCAGCACTACCTGGTGCGGGTTCGCAAGGGGGCGCAGGGAAAGCTCTGCTATTACGCCGAAGGCACTCTGGCGCAGGTGGTGCTGCGCCTGGAATACCTCCTGGCCTTTCCTCAGCAAGATCCGGGGGAAACCCCGCCCGATGCGCCAGCGTAGGGGCTCCAGAGCCTCATCCCAGCTTTATCCAGGTTCGATACACTGCCAGCAGGAGACTCCCCATGATCCGAGCCTTGCAGGTGTTTGGTCTGCTGCTGTGGGGTGTGGGGTTGGCCCAAAGTCTGGGCTCGCCCCCCCTGCAATCCCTTCCCCCCGATCCCAAGCTGGTCAGCGGCAAGCTGGCCAATGGCCTGACCTACTACATCTACCCCAACGCGGAACCACGAAACCGGGCTGAGATGCGCCTGGTGGTCAATGCGGGCTCCCTGATGGAAGACGAGGACCAAAAGGGGCTGGCCCATTTCCTCGAGCACATGCTCTTCAACGGGACCCGGCGCTTCCCCAAGCAGTCCATCGAGAACTTCCTGGAAAAGGTGGGGATGCAGTTTGGCGCGGATCTCAACGCCTATACCTCCTTTGACGAGACCGTATACCAGCTGCGGGTTCCCACCCAAGACCCCGCCGTTCTGGACACCGCCCTGAACATCCTCGAGGACTGGGCGGGCAGCGCCACCCTGGACCCCGAGGAGGTGAAGCGCGAGGCCCCCGTGATCGTCGAGGAGGAGCGGGCGCGGTACAAAACCGCTAGTGGACGGGCCCAGATCCAGACCCTGGGGCTCTACCTGGCGGGCTCGCGCTACGCCGCCCGGCTACCCATTGGGGATATGAAGATCGTGACCGGCCAACCGGTCGAAGCCCTGCGCCGCTTCTATCAGACCTGGTACCGCCCCGATCTGATGGCGGTGGTGGTGGTGGGTGATATCGACCCAGCCCAGATGGAGTCCGCTATCCGAGAAAAGTTCAGCGCCCTCCAAAACCCCACCCCCGAGACCCCCCGGCCCAGCTACACCATTCCCTCGGCCAACACCGACCGCTACCTGGTGTTTCAAGACCCGGAGTATCCCCAGACCCAGCTGCGCATCAACACCCTGCGCGGGGCTCGAGTGGTGAACACCCCAGGGGCTTTCCGCCAACTGGTGCTCGAGCAGCTTTACACCACCCTGCTGAACCAGCGGCTGGCGGAACGGGCCAAGAGTGCCGATCCCCCCTTTCTCTCCGCTTCCGTAGCCAGTGGCAACTACGTGCGCCCTCACGATATTGACCAGCTTTCGGCCAGTGTGAAAGAAAACGGCGAAGCCCTGGGCTTGGAGGCGCTGCTGACCGAGGTTAAGAGGGCACGCCTAGGCTTCACCGCCGGAGAGCTCGAGCGGGCCAAAAGCCAGCTCCAGCGCAGCTTTGAAACCACCTACAACGAGCGTGACAAGCAAGACAGCCGCACCCTCGCCGATGCCCTAGCGGACAGCTTCCTCAGCGGGGCGGTGCCCACCAGTGCCGAGACCGACCTAACCCTGGCCCAGCGTTTCCTCCCGGAGATCACCCTGGAGGAGCTGAGAGACTATGCCCAGGGCTTCTTGGGTGGGCCGCGCAACCTGGTGGTCTTGCGCCCGCAAAAGCCCGGCCAAACCCCGCTCACCCCCGCCGACCTCCAGAAGGTGGTGGCGGCGGCCGATGCCCGCCCCGTAGAGGCCTACCAAGAGGCTGTGCTGGCCTCTTCCCTCTTTGATCAGCCTCCAGCCCCGGCCATGGTCCTTCGGGAGAACCCGCAGAAGGAGTTCACCGAGCTGGTCCTGGCCAATGGGGTACGGGTCTTGTACAAACCAACCGAGTTCAAAAACGATGAGGTTCTCTTCCGGGCCTATAGCCCCGGCGGGGCCTCGCTGGTCTCGGATGCGGATTATCCCGCAGCCATGGTAATTGCTTCGGTGGTGGCTGGGAGCGGGCTAGGGCCTTTTGATGCCAACGGGCTGGCCCGTTTCCTGGCCGGAAAGCAGGTCAGCGTGAGTCCCTTGATCGGGGAGCGCGAAGAGGGTCTGCGCGGCCAAAGCAGCACCCGGGACCTGGAAACCCTATTCCAGCTAGCCCACCTTTACTTCACCGCGCCCCGGGCCGATCCGGAGATCTTCAATCGGGAGATCACCGCGCGGCTCGAGGCAGCCCAAAACCGCACGCTCAACCCGGTGACCCCGCTACAGGATGCCCTCAACCAGTACATCGGCCCCGGCAGCCTTCGCGGCAAGCCCCTGAGCCTCGAGGCCCTGCGCACGGTTGAGCGCGAGAAAGCCCTGGCCCTCTATCAATCCCGCTTCGCCAATGCAGCCGATTTCACCTTTATCTTCGTGGGCAGTTTTGATGAGGCCAAGCTGCGGGAGCTCGCCCAGCGCTATCTGGGCACCCTTCCCGCCAAGCCGGAGCGGGAGGCATGGAAGGAGGTCTTCCCCAAACCCCGCTACAACGCACAGGTCGAAAGCACCTTCTATAAAGGCCAGGATGAGCGAGGGGTGGTGGCCTTGTACTTTACCCAGCCCTACCCCTATAGCCTCAAAAACACCGTCCTGGCCGCAGCCCTGAACAATCTCTTAGATCTGCGGCTGACCGAGGACATCCGCGAAAAGCTCGGAGGGGCTTACAGTCCGGGGGTAAGCGGTGGGCTCAGCCGCGAGCCCTACACCGAGGTCAGCTACCTGATCTCCTTCCCCTGCGACCCCAAGCGGGCCGCGGATCTGGTCAAGGCCACCCTACAAACCCTCGAGTCCATCCAGAACGAGGTCTCCGCGGATGACCTGACCAAGGTGCGGGAGCAGCTCAAGCGCAGCCGCGAGGAAGCCCTGCGCACCAACACCTTCTGGCTCTCGAGGCTGGTCAGCTACGCCCAATACGGGGATCTCGACCCCAACGATACCACCACCTTTACCCAGATCGTGGACGGCCTCCAGGCCGCGGATTTGCAAGGGTTGGCCCGGCAGGTGCTGGGCAACCACCTGCAGATGGTGCTGTACCCCGAGAGCATGAAGCCCTGAGGGCGTAGAGCACTCTCATTCAAGAAAGCTATGTCCTGTATAGAACCGTGGCCGCCGGTGAAGGGTGCGATAGGGTAGATTGGGGGGCGATGTTTAGCGACACCGATCTATACGCCGAAAAACTGGCCCAAGCCCAGCAGGAGCTCAAGGAGGGGGAGCTCTGGTTGATCGCTACGCGGGAGAACCTCGAGCACCCCGAACCGGCCCTATCCCTCCTCAGTGGGGCCCACCTCACCTGGGACACCTTTTTCCTCCTGAGCCGCCACAAGGCCACCGCCATCGCGGGGCGTTTCGATGCCCCCAGCATCGAGGCCCCCTGGCAGGTTCAGATCTACGATGAAGACTACACCGCCCTGCTGCGGTCTGAAGTGGCCGCACACTCCCCCCAGCGTATCCTGCTCGACTACTCCCCCAACAACCCGATGATGGACGGGCTTTCCCATGGGATGTACCTGAAGCTAAAGGCCGCCCTTCCCGAGGCCGAGTTCGGTTCGGCTGCGGAGTTCTTGGGGGGGCTGCGCTCGGCTAAAACCCCGGCAGAGCAGGCCCGGATCAAGGCCGCAGTAGAGATGGCTGAGGCTCACCTGGAGGAGCTCAGCGCCCATCTGCACCTGGGGTGGAGTGAGCTTCAGGCCATGGAGTACCTGCACGAGCGGTTGCGGGAAGAGGGTTTAGAGCCCGCTTGGGGCTGGAACGGCTGTCCTAACATCAGTTTTGGCCGCATGCCCTCCCATGCCGGGGCCACTGAGAAGCGGCTCGAGCCCGGAATGCTGATCCACACCGACTACGGCGTACGAATGCGGGGCTATTGTTCGGACCTCCAGCGGGTGTACTACTGGCCCAGACCTGGGGAGGGGGTTCCAGAGGAGGTGACCCGCGCCTTCCCAGTGGTCCGAAGGGCGATAGATCGCGCAGCGGAGCAGCTTCGGCCTGGGGTCAAAGGGTACGAGGTGGACGCGGTGGCCCGCGCCACCATCACGGATGCCGGATATCCCGAGTACAAGTACGCTACCGGCCATAACCTAGGCCGGGCCACTCATGATGGGGGCACCCTGCTTGGCCCCCGCTGGCCCCGCTATGGCCAAAGCCCCGAAGGCAGGGTGCGCGAGGACGAGGTATACACCCTCGAGCTGGGGGTAATGCTCGAGGGGCTGGGGTATGTGGGGCTTGAAGAGGATGTGGTGGTGCGCCCAAATGGCGCGGAATGGCTGTCCCGCCGTCAAGAAGCGGTGTATTGCCTGGAGCCTTGATTTACAGCTTACAGCTCGAGCACCCCCGTTTCGGCCAGTACCGCTTTGCCTCCGATAAACACCCCCAGGATTGCCCCCGAAGGCCCATACTCCACCCGCACATCCACCGAACCGGTGGCCCCGAGCCGGTGGCCCTGCAGTACGGTCAGGTGGATGGCCCCCTCCCAGCGCGGCACCACCCGCGCCCGGGCCAGCAAGGCCCCCAGCGCGGCGTTGGCTGAACCGGTGACCGGATCCTCGGGGATGCCCAAAAGGGGGGCAAAGGTGCGGGCATAAAAGCTGCGCGGCCCCAGCGGGGTGTAGACATGAACGGTGGCCAGCTCGAGACCGGCGGTCAGCTCGCTGAGGCGGGTCATATCGGGCTCGAGGCCATCCACCAACCCCGGAGCCACCACCGGCAGAAACAACGACCACAAGCCGGTAAACGCAATGCCGTAGGGCAGGCCGCGGTGCATATAGCGCTCATCCGCACCCAAAGCCTCCATGAACTCCCGCAGGGTGCGAAAGCTGGGGGGGTCGCGAAAGCGCGGAGCCGGTCCACGAACCACCGCTTTGCTGGGTAGGTCATTTTCCTCGACCAGCTCTACCGAAAGGGCCTCGCCGATGGTCCGCAGGTAGAGCTTTTTAGTATGGGGCGGGACCCGACCTTCGCGGGCCAGGGTCAGGGCTAAGGCCACCGAGGCGTGTCCAGAAAATTCCACCTCACCTGAGCTGGTAAAGTAGCGCACCCCAAACCCACCGGAATCCCATTCGGTCACAAAAGCGGCCTGGGATTGGTGCAGCCGATCGGCCACCCGCTGCATCTCCTCGGGGCTCATCCCCCGGGCGTCGAGGATCAGGGCTACCCGGTTGCCGCCGCCGGGGGTCTCGGTAAAGGCATCAACCAGAAGATAGGGAATCTTAGCCACGGCATACCTCAGAGGGCCGGGCAGCAGCGAAACCGGCTCGAGGGGGGAGATACCCGCTGCTCATACCCTACTCCTTTAGGGCCAGGCCCAGCACCGCCAGTTGGGCAGGGTCTACCGGACTGGGAGCACCGGTGAGGGTCTCCTTGCCCTCCTTGTTCTTGGGGAAGGCGATCACCTCGCGGATGCTGTCCTCCTCAGTCATATTGGCCACCCAACGATCCAGGCCCCAGGCGATGCCCCCATGCGGTGGGGCCCCGTAGGAAAGGGCCTCCAAGAGGAAGCCGAACTTCTCTTGGGCTTCTTCAGCAGAAATTCCCAACAGGGCGAACATCCGCTCCTGTAGGTCGCGCCGGTGGATACGAATCGAGCCGCCCCCCGCCTCGCTGCCGTTGAACACCAGGTCATAGGCCAGCGCCCGCACTCGAGCAGGATCGGTCTCGAGGTGCTCGAGGTCATCGAGGTTAGGGCTGGTGAAGGGGTGGTGCATGTAGGTCCAGCGGGCATTCTCTTGATCCCACTCCAGCAGGGGAAAATCCACCACCCAGGCAAACGCGTATCCAGGCCCGATCAGGCCCAGCCGCCGGCCCAGCTCGAGCCGCACCGCCCCCAAACCCTCCACCGAGGGCCGCCATACCCCGGCCACGAACAGCACGGTCTCCCCCTCACCGACCTCAAGCCTCTGGCCCAGCGACTCCGGGATGAACCGGGCAATGCCCCCGCTCCACGCCCCGTGCTCACGCTTGGCCCAGGCCAGCCCAGCCGCCCCTTTGCTTTTGGCCAAGGCCTCCAGCCCCTCGATCTCCTTGCGCGAGAGACTGGCCGGCACCACCAAAGCCTTAACCGTCTCCACCTCGGCAAAAGCCCGGAACTCCCCTCCCCTAAAGGCCTCGGTCACGTCCACCAATTCAAGGTCGAAGCGGAGCTCCGGCTTGTCCGAGCCGTAGCGATTCATGGCCTCGGCGTAGGTCAGGCGCGGAAAGGGAAGCGGTACGTCTACCCCCAGGGTCTCCTTCATCACATACGCCGCCAGCCGTTCATTCAGGGCCAGCACGTCCTCCTGGGTGACAAAAGACATCTCGAGATCGAGCTGGGTGAAATCCGGCTGGCGGTCGGCCCGGAGGTCTTCATCGCGGAAACAGCGGGCAATTTGGAAGTAGCGGTCATAGCCCGCCACCATCAGCATCTGTTTGAACAGCTGGGGCGATTGCGGCAGGGCGTAAAAAGAACCGGGCTCGAGCCTGGACGGCACCAGGAAATCCCGGGCCCCTTCGGGGGTGCTGCGGGTTAGGAACGGGGTCTCCACGCTGACAAAGCCTTCGCCATCGAGGAAGCGGTAAATCGCCGTAATCAGCTTATGGCGCAGGCGCAGGTTTTCATGCAGCCGCTTGCGCCGCAGGTCTACCACCCGGTGGCGCAGCCGCACCTCCTCGGCCACCTTGGGGTCTTCCTCCCCACGCCAGCCCGCATCAATCTGGAAGGGCAGGGTTTTGGCCTCGGAAAGCACCTCGAGCTGCTGGGCCTCCACCTCTACCTGGCCGGTGGCAATCTTGGGATTCACCTGCTCGAGGGGCCGGGCCCGCACCAAGCCCTCGACCCGTATCACCCATTCCGAGCGGAGGCGATCGGCCTGGCGGTAGCAGGGGCTACCCGGATCCACCACCACCTGTACAATCCCCTCACGGTCGCGCAGGTCGAGAAAGATCAGCCCCCCCAGGTCTCGTCTGCGATTAACCCAGCCCTCCAGCACCACCTTTTGTTCAATATGCTCTTCGCGGACACTGCCGCAGTACATCGTACGGCGCATGGGCCATAGCATAAAGCGTCCGAACGCAAACGTCGAACGCTCCGTACCCGCTCAGCCCAGCCAACCCACAGGGTGCCGCAGACCCTCCGGGTTAATCACGCCGCCTTTTTAGTCTCGCTCCCATCCGGATTCAGTTGGATCACCTCAGGTAAACGCTTACCCGCGGCCACCGCTGCCGGCAGACCTTCTAGCCGCCTCAGCACCTCAAACGGAACGTACCGATGCTCCCCCAGGATGTATACCCTGGGGTAGCTGTATAGTTCGCGCCCTACGCCCCACTGGGTTGCCGCTCGCTTCATGGCGTTGCTGAGGCCCCCCTTGACCGGCTCGAGGTCACTGGATCCGGCTCCGTCCCACTTCCAGATCCACTCCCCGCCCTCGGCCCGGACCCCAATGCCACACAACCAAGCCAGGTTGAGGGCTTCACCGCTCGAAGGGGTACGTCCCCCCTTGCCCTCCCCGTCCTCCAGGGGAACCGCATGAAACGCGTTTTGCCAGCCCATCGGCCCAAAGGCTCGATCAAAACGGCTCATCACCGCGCGGTTATCAATATACGGAGCAATCAAGGTTTTGCCGTTTTTGCTGGCCTGGACCCGCCATTCAATCTCATCCGCGGTCAGGGGAGCAGTTAGGATCTCGATGGCGGTCTTCTTACCGGCTTTATCTGTTTCAGCCATAATCATAGGCTACTATTATAACATATAACATAATACAGGGTACTGACCTTCTTAGGGCTCTGCCCCGACTGCAAAGCGATAGGTGTCCCTAAAGCGGGTTGGTGGCTCGCTCCCCCAGCCAGCGGGCCACATCGTTCCACTCGAGCCGCACCTGATGCCCGCTGGAGAGGTGTTTGAGGCTCACTTCCTGCTGGGGCCGCTCCCCCTCGCCCAAAAAACCCACGTATTTAGCCCCCCGCTTGAGGGCCTCCTCGAGGGCTTTCCCAGGCTTTTTAAGGGCATAGCTCAGCTCGACCCGGAATTGCGGGCGCAGCCTTTGGGCCAGCTGCAAGGCCTCGGCCTTGGCGGCTTCGTCCAAGGGAACCAGATACAGATCGGGGGTGGGAGACTCGGGCACCCCTATCCCCTCCTCCTCCAGGGCAATCGCCACCCGCTCCACCCCGAGGCCAAAGCCCACCCCCGGAACCCGCGGCCCACCCAGCATCTCCGAAAGCCCATCGTAG
>NZ_QWLB01000051.1 GCF_003574355.1 Meiothermus granaticius NBRC 107808
GTGCGGGAGTTTGGGGGGGCTGGGGGGATCGGGCTCTCAACCGCTGGCCAGCCTGGCTCCGCTTTCCACCGATCACCCGCTCTTCAAGCAAGGACTCAGCCGAGATAACCTGCCCCTGGTGGCCCGTTACTACTGGGTCAACGAGGTGGGGGATGACCGCCATGCCGAGGCTGCCTACGGAGGGCTGAAGTATAAGCCGCGCCAGTCTAAGTATCTGGGTTATGAGGGCTGGGATGTGCTCGAGGTGCAGCTCTGGCCCGATGAGGTGCGCAGTGACCTGGTGCGGATACACCTGAACCGCGAGGCCCGGGTGACGGTGGTTTGGGAGGACAGCGCTTTGTGGCTGGCGGGTTGGGGAAAGGGCTCTTTGAGCACCTCGAGCAAAACCTACACCACCTTTACCAAAGATTTCGGGGCCGGGGAGATCGCCTTGGGCTCGCCGGCTGCCGGTTCCAAGGGCAAGGACTCACCCCGTTATTTCGTACTGATCGGGGAGAGGGGTGGGGTAGGCTCTAAACCCCCTGCGCTGCCCGCAGGAATTGCCGAGACCGACCGGCCTCAGCCCAACAGCACCTGCCCGGACTGGCTCGAGAACGCCTGGACGGTCAAGCAGGTCTATGGGGTGACCGCCCCAGACGGTCAGGATTACAAGACCTGGCATCCCCAGATTGACCCCATCTACTGGTGCTACTATGGCCATGAACATGGCTCCGATCCCGCGCTGGTGGGGTACAAGCCTGCTTTTGAGTACGTGGCCAAGCGCTTCAACGATCAGCCCGAGCTCCATGTGGGCTTCAAGGGTTTTGCCATCCGCGACGAGGGGGCTAACCAGGGCTGGTACATCAACATTCACTCCGAGACCGGGGTGCAGTCTCGAGCCTGTGCTCAGTTCCACACCGTGGTGATTGCGGTCACCAACCTCAAAACCGGGGAACTGCTGGCAGAACTGGCCTACAAGGGGGATTTCGGGGCTACGATCTCCAACCGCGACAACAACCCACCGGTCAACCTGACCTGTACCAGCGTCAAGACCGGACAGCCCGTAACCCAGGCCCAGCTTCAGGCCCAGACCGACTCCTCCAAGAACCTGCGGGTCTCCAGCAACGGCCAAGACCCCGGCGGCTACGAGAACTGGCATGGAGGAGGGAATAAGGCCCTGGGGATGAGCTTTTGGGGCGATAAAAATCCCACCGGTCGCGCCCTTAATATCGACATTCGGAACCCCGCAACCTTTTGTGCTGATACCACCTGCAACTTGGTGAAATCTACGGGTTCGGTGGCGGACGAGCGCACGGTGTTCATCAGCAACCTGCGTATCCGCTACACCGATGCCATCGCCGCACTGGACAAAGCCGATGGCCAACAGGACGGTTATTTCTGGACCGACCTCTACGGCGAGGCCCTGCCCGCGGGTAAAAATCCGGGAGACTCAGGAACCATCCGTCAGTACCTCAAGCCCGGTTTTGACTCCGGGGTGAACGGCGAGGGTTTACAGGGGGGGTTCAGCACCGAGGATGCCTGGCGTGGGGTGTACCTGCGCGGGGTAGGGGTACCGCATGTGGGTCTCGAGGGTGGCCTCACCGGGCAGAACTAAATGACCTGCGGGACGTTTTAGCGCTGGAAACCAGGCCCTCTTTTTATGCCAGATTTGGTCAATTCGTCACTGAATGGTGACGAACCAACCCGACCGAAGTGATCCGCGTAGCGGAGGGCGATACCGCCCCTTGGAAAGGAGACGCTTTTTTCGCCGACCGACAGGGAGGGTGTGCTCTATCGCGTCTGCCACGAATGCTTGTCCCAGCCGCCCTCGGTTGCGCCAAGCATTCGTGGTAACCGCTCTAGGATTCAAAAAGACAACCTCTTGGGTTTTTTGGTTTTGTCCACGGTCTTTTTGAATTCGGTATTATTGGGGTTTCCAGGTAAAGGTTGCGGCGGTTGAGTATTGATTGCGGGTGCTCCCCTTGGAGTCTTGGCCGGTCGCTTGGATGGTGAAGTACGGTTGGTTGAGGTTGGCAGGGGCGGTAATCCGAATGGTTTTGGAGCTGCTCCCGTTGACCACGAAATTGGATTCCGAGGCCGCAATCCCAGAAGGGCTGCTGAAGATGAAGCGTACCGACTGGGTCTCGCTCGAGAGGAGGTTCACTGTAATCGTAAGGTCTACACTGCCCCCGGCCTTGGGGATGTAAAAGTCGGTGGGCTGGGGATTCTTGGGGTCTCTGGGCGCGGGAGTGTAGCTTACGGTAAACGTTTTTTGGGCTGCAGGGGGATCCCCCCCGCTCCCAGGCTCACCGCCTCCACAGGCCGCTAAGATCCCCCCGAGCAAAAACCAAGAAGCCAGTTTTCCCCGCATGCGCGGAGTGTAGCACGGAGGTCTAAGGGGGCTCTTATACAAACTTTAAGGTTACGCTGCCTCGCCCCGCGGCCCTACCATGGGCCCGTATGATTGAGCCTATGAAGCGGTGGTGGATCCTCCTGGCAGTGTTCCTTGGCCTGACCGCGTTCGCCCAGACCCCCCGTCCCTTCGCTGGGGCTAGCCTCAACTTCCAGTGGATCAATGGGATCGGCCTGACCGGGTTGCTCCTCCAAGGGGGAGCCTATGACTTGCTCGACCAGGCCACCTTGCGGGGCAGTGTGGGGCTGGGGCTTTCCCCTACCAACTACCTCGAGCTGGGCCTGGATGCTCTGCTGCCCTTGGATACCGGACGGCTTTCGCCCTATCTGGGAGCAGGCCTGGGTTACCTTAACGTGGGGGGCACGGGCTTTGTTGGCCTGCGGGGTATTCTGGGGGTGGATTACGGCACCACCCGTGAGATTCACCTCACCGGCGAGGTGCTCCCTACGCTCTACCTGGTCAATGGAGGGGCGGCCTTTGGGATCCAGCTGCGCTTTGGGGTCAACAGGCTCTTCTGAGGACGGCTTGCGCCCTCATCGGCTGACGCTCGCACCGTTGTTGATAAACCGCAGGATGCCATCGGCGATGGATTGGGCCACGGTATCGCGGTAGCTGGGGGTCCCCAGCTTGCGGCCCTCCACCGGATGGTTGGCAAACCCGATCTCGATCAGAACCGCCGGGATACGGGCGTTGCGGATGACGTAAAAAGGAGCCGAGTGAATGCCCCGATTGACCGCACCGGTTGCGCTCAGCATCGAGTTTTGCAGGGTTTCGGCCAGACGGCGGGAATAGACCAGATTGGCCTGGGCCAGCAGGTCGCTGACCAGCCGCTGCCCCACGGTTTGGGCCTCGCGGGTGAGTTGCTGCCCCAGGGTCCCACCGCCGTTCTCACGGTAAACCTGGGCCAGCAGGCTGCTGTCCATGGTGTCTCCAAAGTAATAGGTTTCGATGCCCTGTGCTGAGTTCCCTGGGGAGGAGTTGACGTGGATGGCGACGAACAGGGTGCGCTTGGAGTTGGCCATATCGGCCCGCAGACCCAGGTCGGTGCGCTTATCGGTGGAGAGTTGGGTGTCGGTGGTGCGGGTCATCACCACTTGAATGCCCTGGTCTTGCAGCAGCTTGCGGACCCGCAAGGCCACGTCGAGGGTGATGGCCTTCTCGGTCACATACCCCACCGCCCCGGAGTCTATGCCGCCATGGCCGGGGTCCAGCACCACGATCCGCTTTTTATCGGGATCGGTCTGTACTCGAGGTTTGGGGCTGGGGGTGGGTTTGCTCGAGGTCGGGGTGATCTGGGGTTTATCGCTGCTCAGCAGGTCCACCACCAGCCGCCGCCCATTGCCGTCTTGCATCAGAGAGGTTTTAACCTTGACCTGAGGTTTGAGCCGAATGTACACGGTAGCGCCATTCTTCCCGCTGACCACCTGATAGGAAGCCACCTGCGGTGAGTCCACATCGGCATCGTCAGCAGCCGGGCGGATGCCCTGGAACTTCAGGGTCAGGGTTCCGTCGCCCTGCGCGACCTGATAGGTCGTACCCGGCCCCAGGTCAAAGACCATTCGGGTGTAGCCTTCATGCAGCCCCAGACGTGGAAAGGCCAGGGCGATGGTCAGCAGCACCGTGAGCAAGGCCAGAAACCGCATTTGCTGCCAGTATAGCCCATCCGTAGGCCTTAATCTGCTCATGAATCACTCAGCAAGAGCACGGCTTGGCCAGCCTCGCTGAGCCCTAGATGGAGCGGGGGCAAAGCCTCCCCTCATCCCCCTCAAACCGCGAACCCGGAGAATCAGCAGCATGAAGCGAGTGTGTGCGGCTCTGCTCCTGGCCTCCTTGGCTTTGGCGGCGCGGTTTGTGGGTTTTGAGGTCAAACCCAACGGCAACTCCGAGCTGGACGCCACCACCGGGGTATACACCCTGAACACCGGAGGGACCATCACCGACAACAAGAGCGGGCTTTCGCTGGTGGCCAAGTACATCCAGTACAAAGATGGAGAGTTTATCCGGGCCAGGGAAGCTCGGTTGAGGAGCAGGGACGGGGAATTCATTGCCCAAAGCCTCGAGTACCAGCAAAAACCCGATACCCTGCGCATGGAGGTTGTGCGCTACAGCTCGAGCACCTTCAAGGAGATCACCGCTCGGCAGGGGCTATTGCTGGGAGAGAATGTGCTGGTGCTCAAGGGGCAGATACGCTCCAGCAGCCCCAGCCTCGAGGCGGAGACAGTGGTGGTGGATGCCGATAAAAACCAGGCTCTGGTGCTGGGAAACTTCACCTACAAAGATGCCGGCGCTACCTTGCGCGGTCAGAAGGCCAACAGCACCCTGTTGTTGAGCTTCAACGGCGGAAAGGTACAGGCCAGCACCAAGGTTCCAACCAACCTGCTCCAACGGCTGCAGGGCTATGCCGATAGACTGTAGGGCGTGCTAAGGCTGGGAGGATGGCCCAAGCGGGTCGGTATCGCTGCCCCGATGGCCCTGTTGTTCCTTTGGGTTTCTCTGGCCTGGGCTCAGGGAGGATGCACGGATAAACCCTACACCCTCGAGACCCCCCAGGGAATTGCGGGGGGAGGAAACCTGGACTACGACGGCGAGGTGGCCATCTTCAGCGACGGGGCCTGTTTGGACACCCAAGGCCTGAAACTGACCGCGCCTGAACTGCGTTATGACCAAGCCGCAGGGGTGTTGCAGGCTCAGGAAATTGAGGTTCAGACCGCTCGATACCATTTCTGGGCCCAGACCGGACGGATTGAGGGCCAGATACTGCTGGCCGAGGGCATTCGCGTCACCACCTGCCGTTGCGGGGATGATCTGCGCGTGCTCTCCCAGAGCATGCGCTTCGATACCGCTACCGGAGAGGCCGTGCTCGAGCGCAGCGAGCTGCAGTTCCATACCCTGGGGCTGGCCCAGTTCCAGGAGCTAAAGGTTACCCCGCAGTCGTCCCTGCTGGAGATCCTAGGGTTGCCCAGCCGGGGCAGTGGGGACAGTCTGCCGCTGCGGGCCGATTTCGACCAAGGCTTCAATGTGGGCCTGCAGGACTTTCCGGTGAAGACGGATCAAAAGTTTGGGATTGCCTCGAGCCTGACCCTGGTGCTGCTCAACCTGGGCAGCCCCGATCCCGGACTGGGGCTGGGCATGGCCGCCGAGGGAACAGACCGCCAGGGGCGGGCCTATTTCGAGGTGCGGGCCAGTGGGCTCAAGAGCCGCAGCTTGGTACAGGATGGGCCCATTCTGTTCCTCCACAACACCGAGGATGGGCATTACGGTTTTCGCCTGCGGCAGGCCTGGGAGCTGGGCGGCTGGGGCCTCGAGGTGTACGGCCAGATCGCCCGTGATGAGAACTACCTCTACCCGCAGATGGGCCCCCAGCAGGGTCTGGCCACTGGTTCTGAGCTGCGCTACCGTTATGCTGCTCGAGAAGGCCCCTTTGGCCTGGAGTTTCAGCCTTTTGCCGGAATCGCCCTTTACGACCGCTGGCCAACCTACCTGGTGTTTGGGGGGAGCTTGGAGGGCCGCTACAGCGGGGAGTTCAGCCTGGGGCTGCGCTACGATTGGAGCACGGAAAACCGCCCTGGGCGTTTCTGGCTCGAGCGCCATCCAGCCACCCAGAAGATTTCCGGCGATTTGGCCTACCTTGGCCTCACCGCTCGAGCCAGTGGGGACCTGCTGGCGAACGAGCTGGTGGGGGCGGTTCGCTATGGGCTGAGAGAGCCCTTCGGTGAGCTCTGGGCCCAGTACAACTTCTGCGTGGGGTGCTACGGCAAGGTCACCCGCTCCGATGGCCTGGAAGACATCGAGCGCCGAGAGCTACAGCTCGGCTTTATCCCCAACCCCCTGTCCTGCACCGACAGCTTTAGCCTGGCCCCCAGTATCGGGGTGGGGTACGACTACGGTACCACCCAACGTCCCGGAACCGGCTGGGGCCTGACCCGGGCCGGATTGGAGCTGCGCTACGCCGACTGCTGCGTGGTGTGGAAGGTGGGGTATCAATACATTTTCATCCCGCAAACCCCCGACGAGACGGTAGCCGGAAAGTTTATATTTGGCCTCGAGCTGCGATGAGCCTCCCCACCCCTGATCCTGCTATGCCCAATGCCTTTAGAGCCTTCCGATCGCTAAAACAGGCCCAGCCGTGCCTCTTCAAGCCCCGCCCCGAGCGGCCCAACCGGTGCTCATGACCCGCCTGGACCGCTACTTCCTGCGTGAGGCCTTGCCGATTTTTGGTTTTGGGCTGGTGCTGTATGTGGTGCTGGGCATCCTGACCAATGTGCTGCCCAGAGCCCAGTATCTGGGTGCGGCCAGCGGCTGGAAGGTGCTCGAGTGGATGCTGCTCTTTATCCCGGCGGCGGTTTCGCTGGCCCTGCCCACGGCGATGCTGCTGGCGGTGCTCCTGACCTACGGACGGTTCTCCCGGGAGAATGAGCTGTTGGTAATCCAGGCCGGGGGCATCTCGGTATTGCGCACAGCCCGCACCTTCCTGATTGGAGGGCTGATACTTTCAGGGGTATCGCTGGGGCTGGCCGAGTGGGTGATCCCTTGGGCCAACCGGACCTCGGTGCTGATGTACTGGAATGTCTTGGTCCCCGAGCGCAATGCCCTGTTCCGGCTGGCCGGGCAGGATTTGGCGGTAGGTCCCTACCGGTTGTATTTCGCCCACTACGACCCCACCGCCCAGGCCGTGGTGGGGGTGCGCTTGGAGCGGTGGCAGGATCAAACCCTCACGGTAATCCTGGCCCGGAGCGCCCGCTTCGAGGGGCATCGCCTGGTCTTCAAGGACTATCGGGTCTTCACGCTGGATCTGGCCCAGTTGCCTCTGCCTGATTTCAACCGCCTGGACGAGGCTCAGGCCTACTTGCAGGGCTTCATTAAGGCCCAAAACCTGGGGCCGCCGGGGGCCGAACTCAGCATCCAGCTCTCCCGCAGCCAACAGGACCTCGAGGCCCAGTACGCTGGGGGCGGGTTTGAGTCCTCGATCCCGCTTTCGAGCTGGTGGCATAAACTGCAGGCCCCGGCGGCTTCCCCCAAGGAGTGGCTGGAGGCCCGGGCCCAGTGGCATACCGGGGTGGCGCTGGCCTTTGCCAACCTGGCGGTGCTCTTTCTGGCCCTCCCGGTGGCGGTGCGCCGTGGGATCAGCCCAGGTGGCGCGCTGGCCAGCGCCTTGATCTTGACCATCCTCTACTACGTGGTCTTTACCATCGGCAAAACCCTGGCCTTGACCGGGGTCATTGCTCCGGAGATCGCCGCCTGGATGGCCAATGCCCTGGCCCTGGGGCTGGGTTGGGGCTTGGGCAAGGGGCTGTATCGCTAGAGCGGGCTCGAGCGCCCTGCCGTAGACTACGCTTAGGAGTTTTGGATGATTCCCGTTTTAGACCTCAAGCGTGAATACCAAGAGCTAAAAGATGAGATTGATGCTGCGGTGAGCCGAGTGCTGGCCTCCGGGGGGTTTGTGGGGGGAGCGGAGGTGGAGGCCCTCGAGGGCGAACTGGCCGCTTATTTGGAAGTGCCCCACATCATCACCCTGGGTTCTGGAACCGATGCCTTGTTCATTGCCCTGCGGGCCATGGGCCTAGGGCCAGGGGATGAGGTGATCACCTCCCCCTTCACCTTTATCGCCACAATCGAGGCCATCCAGCACGTGGGGGCCACCCCGGTTCTGGTGGATATTGATCCACAGACCTTCAACCTGGATCCGCAGGGGCTGGGGGCCGCCTTGACCCCGCGCACCCGGGCCATTCTGCCGGTACACCTGTACGGGCAGGCCGCGCCGATGCAGGCAATCGTGGAGTTCGCCCAGGCTCATCGCCTGAGCGTGCTGGAGGATGCGGCCCAGGCCATTGGAGCCCGGTATTGCTCCCAAGGGGCCGGCCCGGCTTGGCAGCGGGTGGGGACGATCGGAATGGCTGGAGCCTTTAGCCTGTACCCCACCAAAAACCTTGGGGCCTATGGCGATGCCGGGTTTATCGCCACCCGCAGCCCCGCTATTGCCGAGGAGTCCCGGTTAATTGCCTCCCACGGGCAGGCCGCGCGGTATCATCATGTGCGCCCGGCTGGATACACCTCGAGGCTGGACGCCCTGCAAGCGGCCATCCTGCGGGTCAAGCTGCCGCACCTCGAGGCCTGGAATGCCCGCCGCCGCGCGATCGCCCATGCCTACAGCGAAGGGTTGAAAGGGGTGGTCCAGACCCCCTACGAGGCCCCCTATGCCCTGCACATCTTTCACCAGTACACCATACGCCATCCCCAGCGCGACCGGCTGGCCGAGCACCTAAAGGCTCGAGGGATCGGCAGCAGCGTTCATTACCCACTCCCGGCCCATCTACAACCGGCCTATCGCGATCTGGCCCCTGAAGGCTCGCTGCCGGAGGCGGAGCGGGCTGCCCGCGAGGTGCTGAGCCTGCCGATGCATCCGTTTCTCGAAGAGGCCCAGCTCGAGGCCGTGCTCGAGGCCGTGCGGAGCTTTGGATAGCGGGACGATCAGGCCGGCAGCCAGTTTCCCCCGCACACGATAACCGCTACCCGCTGGGGTAGGTCGTAGTCCATCAGCAAAGGGCCCAAGGCCAGCCCGGCGGTGGGCTCCACCACCTGCTTCAGGCGGCTCATCATCAAGCCCTGGGCCTCGAGGGTTACGCTGTCGGGAACGGTCAAAATTCGGTCCACATGGTTTTGCATGACCGGGAAGGTGTGTTCCCCCACCACCAGGGTCCGCACCCCGTCGGCCACGGTCTGGGGCGCACCCATCAGCTTGATGCGGGTGCCGACCTGGAGGCTTTGCTGGGCATCGTTGGCGGTTTCAGGCTCGACCCCGATCACCGCACATTCCGGACGCAGGGTTTTTACCACCGTGGCAATCCCCGAGATCAACCCGCCCCCCCCTACCGCAACCAGCACCGCATCGAGCTCGGGTACCTGCTGGAGCAGCTCGAGGGCCTGGGTGCCCTGCCCGGCCATCACCCGCAGGTCATCAAAGGGGTGGATGAGCTCGTATCCCAGCTCTTGGGCCAGTTCGCGCACCACCTGCTCGCGGTTTTCCACCGTCACCCCCTGGTCGTAGACCTCGGCTCCATAGGCGTGGGTAGCAGCTTTCTTGAGCGGGGAAGCGTCTTGGGGCATCACGATCAGGGCGGGTCTGCCGATGACCTGTGCGGCGTAGGCCACCCCCTGGGCGTGGTTGCCCGAGGAGACCGCGATGAGGCCCTTGGGGTTTTGCAGCTGTAAGGCGGCGTTGAGCGCCCCTCGAGCCTTGAAGCTGCCGGTTTTTTGCAGGTGCTCCCCCTTGAAAAACAAGCGCTTGCCAAAGCGGCGATCAAGCCCCTGACTGGTGAACACTGGGGTTTGGTGGATGTAGGGATGTATCCGGGCCGCCGCGGCTTGGATGGTCTCTAAGGTTAGCATCCCCCGTACTGTAACGCTCCAGTAACCCAAACAGTAGGGGCCTGTTCTGGGTAAAAATACCCGGGGTTTTGCGGCTATGGCTCTAGACTTGGGGATAAATGTGCTTGGCTGAAGCGGTTTTGGTGATGACTTCGGGACAGCTTGCGGTGGGCAGTTTGCAAGGGGCGTCGGAGTGGATCCAGCTTTGGGTTTACCGCCGAGAGCGGCATTTTGATCTGCTGGTGGGCAGCACCGCCACCACCAACCACCCGCGCCCTCACCGCAACATCGTAAGCCAGGGGTTCGAAACCCCCCAGGAGCTGGTAGAGGCCCTCTCGAGCCTCGACCAGATCTACAAGGTGCGCCTGCAAGACGTGTTGAACCTGCCCATCACCCTGCAGTATGCCTCTCCTGAGGGGGTGGATGGGCTGGCCAAACAGCTGCAGCAGGCCGGGGTGTACAGCAAAGACAGCCTAGAGCGCTCGGCCAAAGTAGATCTCCTGCAGCTCGAGGCGCAAGGGCTTCTGGATCCACCGGATTCCGAGGAGGATCTCGAGGTTGTGTCCGATTAAAGGCCCTCAGTCCGCGGCAGCCCCAGCAACCGGAGCGGGCTGAGGGGTGGGGGCAAGCGCAAGCCTGCGGGGCCAGGGGAAGCGCATTAGGTACAGGGTGGACAAAAGGGTGAGCAGCCCCATCGCAGCCACCCCCTGCCGGGCCCCGAAGTGTTCCATCAGCAGACCCGATAAGTAGGCCCCCAGCGGCCCTGAGCCCAAGAGCACCATCGAGTACACCGACATCACCCGGCCCCGAATGCGATCGGGGGCGATCAGTTGGACGGTGGTGTTGGCGTTGATGTTGGTGGTGATCATGCCCAACCCCCCCAAAGCCAGGACCGCTGCAACCCACAGGGGTGGCAGGGGCCAGATCAGGAGCACGAGGGCCCCGCCCAGCACCAGGCTGCCCAGAACCGCCCGTAAGGGCCGCGCACCTGCTCCGAGGGCTTGAACCACCGCGGCCACGATGCTGCCGAGCCCCACCGCCGACATCAGAAAACCATAGCCCTGGGCCTCCAGCCCCAGTTGCAGCCGGGCATATACCGGCACGATGGTGGCGAAGTTCATCCCGAAGAGGCTCGAGAGCCCGATGAGCAGTACTACCTGGCGCACCAACCCGTGGTTCCACACGAAGTGGAGTCCCTCGAGGGCATCCTTCAGCACACTGCCCGGTTGGGTTTGGGGGGTCAGTCGCGGTACCCTGCGCAAGACCAGCAGCAAGGGGACAAAGGAAAGTGCGTTGGCGAAGTAGCTCCAGCCCAGCCCTAACCCGGCGATGAGCAATCCGGCCAAGGCTGGACCAATCACCCGGCTGGTGTTGAAACCAAACGAGTTGAGGGCAATGGCCCCAGGATATCGGTCACGCCCTGCGATCTCTACGGTAAAGGCTTGCCGTACCGGAAGGTCGGCAGCGTTGAACACGCCATAGAGGAAGGCGAAGATCAGCACGTGTTCGTAACGAACGGTATGGCTGATGATCAGGAGGGACATCACCAAAGCCAACAAGCCCATTCCACTCTGGGTTAGATAGAGCAGATTGCGCCGGCTATAACGGTCAGAGAGCACTCCGGCAGGAATGGAAAACAGCAGCGAGGGCACGAATTGTAAGGCCACCACCAGCCCCAATCGCTCTGCGCTGCCGGTGAGCTCGAGCACCAACCAGCCCTGGGTAGCGGCTTGCATCCAACTGCCCAGTTGGGAGAGAAACAGAGCAATCCAGTAGGTGCGATATTGGGGGTCGCGCAATAGGGCTAAAGACAGCACTTTTTCATCATAAAGCAAAGTTGACTCACGGGTCAGCGGTAAAGCTCACACCTGAGATGAGGAACCGCAGAGATCTCGGAGATAGGGCAGCGCCAGGCCTTCCACAACACCATGGACAAACGCCTGGGCATTGTTTGGGGCTAACCCCCATACCAAATTAGAACCCTTCCCTCTATAATCCTCATCACCAATGCAGTTTGGTTTTCTGGAGGTGAACCTTATGCGACAGATCTTTATCTGTGTGGTCTTGGCGCTTTGGGCGGGCCTGGGGATGGCCCAGAAACCCCGGGTGGTGATCCCGACCGGTTCTACCGGTGGGGTGTTTTTCTTCTATGGCCAGGCGGTGGCCAAGCTCTTGAGCGAGAGCGGGGTGGCCGATGCCACCGCCCAGCAGACCGGTGGTTCCTACGATAACCTGCTCCTGCTGCGGGATCGCACCGATCCTGGGGCCAACACCTATTACTGCGCCCTCACCACCACCGATGCTGCTTTGGTGACCTACAACGGTAGCGAGCCCCGCTTTAAGGACAGGAAAGCCGACAACCAGCGGATTTTGTTCTACATGTACCCCAGCCTGATCCACATCGTCACCACCGAGCAATCCGGCATTAAGGTGCTGCAAGACCTCAAAGGCAAGCGGGTTTCCACAGGGCAGCCCGGCAGCTCCACCGAGAACCTGGCCTTGCTGGTGCTGCAGGGGGCTGGGGTGGAGCCATCCAGTTTCGCCAAGCGGGAGCGCCTGCCCGCCGCGGAGTCGGCCCAGGCCTTGGGCGAGGGCACCATTGATGCTTACTTTTGGGTGGGCGGGGTGCCCACCAGCAGCGTGGTGGATGTGGGCCAGACCTTGGCCAGGAGCGGAAAGCGGCTTCGCCTGGTGCCGGTAACCGCCAACAGCACCACCGCACAGCTGTTGCTTAAGCGCTTCCCCGGGATTCTGAGTACCGGCACCGTGCCCAAGAGCGTGTACAACACCCTCAACGACACCCCGGCGCTCTTTACCGGGAACGTGTTCGTCTGCCCCAAGGAGATGCCCGATGAGTTGGCCTATGGCATCACCAAGGCGGTTTTCAATGGCCTCCAGACCCTGCAAACGGCTACCGCGGCTGCAAGGGATACCACCCTCGAGGCCTCGGCCAAACTCTACAACGCGAAAACCCTAATTCCCTTTCACCCTGGGGCATTGCGCTACCTCAAAGAGGTAGGCGCGATCAAATAAGAGCCGCGCTCAGGCTCGGGACTTTGGGAGGCCAGTGGGGGTGAGGCGCAATCCTTTCACCCCCCGGTCTGCCCGCTGAGCCCAGGGATCCTTTGATACGGAGGGATGATGGAGACAGAACTCCACGAGACGCCGAGGAGAACCCTGCTAGGGCGGCTTACCTGGTGGGTTTTGCTGGTGGCAGCCCTGTACAGCCTCTATCTGGTGGTTCACCCCTTTACCCCGCTGGCCAGGCTGAACCTCACCTTTTTGGATACGGTGCAGCTCGAGCGGGCTACCCACGTGTTCTTCTTGGTCTTTGCGGGTTACCTGCTCACCGCCCAAGGCAGACCGGCCAAACGTACCCTGGGTTCGTGGGTGTTTGTGGCCTTGTCCCTGCCCTTTCTCTACACCTTCTGGGTTCCCAACGTGCGCGGTGTAGAGATTCCGCTTCTGGGGAAGCTGGTGGGGACGCTGGCCTGGGGGGTGGCGGTGTTTCCGGCTCTTATCCCCAAGGGGCGGCGCTATACCGATCTCCTGGCGGCCCTTTTGGCCATCGCCCCGTTTGCCTACCAGCTGATCAACTACGAGCAGCTGGTCTACCGGGCGGTGCTCCCGGCAGGCTGGGACATGGTGATGAGCTTCAGCTTGATCGTGCTGGTGCTGGGGCTGGTCAACCGACTGCTGGGCCCGGTCATGCCCAGCTTGGTGCTCATCTTCCTGGCCTATAACCTGTATGGCCATCTGGTCCCAGGCACTTTTCGGGGGGCTAAGAACGGGATTGATCTGCTTCTGGGCAAAACCTATAACGAAACCGAAGCCGGAATTTACGGCCTGATCACTGGGGTCTCCGCCAAGTACCTGGTGTACTTCACGATCCTTTCGGGAATCATCGGGTCGCTGGGGTTGGGCCGGGTGGTCGCTAACATCGCCCTGGCCTTGGTGGGCCGCACCCCTCAGACCCCGGGGCGGGTCACCGGCCTGGCCTCGATCTTTATGGGGATGTTCAGCGGCTCAGGGGCTGCCGATACCCAGTTTGTCGCTACCCTAACCAAGCCGCTCTACGAAAAAGCCGGCTATGACCGGATGACCAGTGCGGGGTTGGTTGCTACCTCCGGGACCATCGCCCTCATTACCCCGCCGGTGCTGGGGAGCATCGCCTTCATCATGGTGGAGATCCTCAACATCAAGTACGCCTGGGTGATCATCATGGCCCTAGGGCCCTGCCTGCTGTACCTGCTGGCGGTGCTCACCTTCAATGAGTTTTACGCCCGTAAGGCCAAGCTTCCCCCGGTGGGGGCGGATGAGGCCCTGGGCCGAGGCTATGCCTTGCGCTACAGCACGATCTTTATCCCCATCCTCGTCATCATCGCCATGCTCTACCTGGGCTTTCAGGTGGCGACAGCGGTCTGCCTTGCGATCCTGATCTTTATCCTGGTGGCCTACCTCGACCCCACGCTGCGCCCTAAAGGCTTTATGCCCATTGTAAACGGCCTAGCTGAAGGGTTCCGCCAGCTCATTCCCATTGGTACGGCGATCGTAGCGGCCAACCTAGTCTTCGCCATGATGGTGATCACGGGGTTGCCCTCGAAGTTCTCGATCTTTCTGGGGCAGGTCTCCGGTGAAAGTTTGCTTTTAGCCACACTGGTCACCGCGGTGTTTAGCCTGATACTGGGGATGGGGGTCCCCCCTACCGCGACGTATGTGCTGACCTCCTCGCTCACCGCACCGGCCATCATCGCCCTAGCCAAGTCGAATTTCCTTGGGTATGGCCTAGGGACAGAGCAGGCCACGCTGGCGGCAACGCTGGCCACCCATATGTTCTTGTTTTATTACGCTGTGCTGGCAGACGTGACCCCGCCAGTGGCCCTCTCAGCCTATGCCTCCGCGTCGGTCTTCAAAACCGATCCCATTGCCACCGGGGTGTATGCCGCTCGAGTGGCCCTATCGAAGTACATCGTCGGGTTTTTCTTTTTGCTGTCCTTTACCGGAACCGGTCTCCTGATCCTACCGGTGCTTCAGAGCGTGGGGGGAGTAGAGGGCTGGCTGATCATCCTCGAGCGCTTTTTCTTCACCGCGGCAGCGATTGTCTTCATGAGCGCTGCGACCGTAGGGTATACCCGTCGGGCGCTGGCCCGCTGGGAGAGCTGGGTGATGGGGATTTTGGCGGTCTCGCTGTTTTTCCCCTACTCCAACCTTTGGCTGGGGTTTATCCCGCTGGCGCTATGCCTGTTGTTCTTCCTGCGGCGGGAGCGCCAGGTGAGCCCCCAGGCCTTGGGTTGAACCCCATGGGCAACCGGCCCCCTCCCGCCTCGGATAGACTGTAGGGGGTGTGATTCAGGTTTTTACTGGGGATGCGTTTCTGGCTCGAGAAGCCCTGCGGGCAGAGGCTGTGCTGCAGGGGATCCCCCCCCGTCTGGTCCCCCCAGAGCCCGCAGTTATTGCCCAGGAGGCGGGCGGGGGCTTGTTTGGTCCGAGCGGGGTCTGTGCGGATTTGCGGGAGCTGTCCGAGGCCGAGTGGAAGCCGCTGAGGGAGGTCTTGGAGGGGCTTTTGCCCGAGGTTGCAGTGCTGTTGCTGGACCCCAAACCGACCGCAGCCCGCCGGAAATGGTATGCCGAGCGGGCTCAGCTCCGCGACCACCCCACCCCTGGTCCGCGTGAGCTAGCCCAGTGGTTGACCAACCGGGCCCGGCGCTATGACCTCAAACTGCCGGCGGCGATCGCCAATTACCTGGCGGGCCTGGTTGGGGGGAGGGGCAGCGCGGAGAACCCCGCGCTGGGCCTCGAGGCCTTAGATCAGGAGCTACAGAAGCTGGCCCTGCTGCCCTCCCCGCTGACGCTGGAGAAGGTTCAGGCCCTGGTCGCGCTGGAGGCTCCGCTCTCCGGCTTCGATCTGGTCCGCTCGACCACCGAGGGTAAGCTCAGTGCGGCCTTCAAACAGACTCGAGCCCTGCTGGAGCGGGGCGAGGATCCCCTGCGCATTTTGGGTGCGCTGTCCTGGCAGTATGTGCGGGTGGCCAGGGCCTGGGCCCTGCTGCGGGAAAACCCCTTGCTGGGGGAAGGCGAGGCGGCCTCGGCCTTGGGGATGCATCCCTATGCCGCCAAGCAAACCCTGCGGCTGGCCAAGAGCATGAGTCCAGCCGAGGTGGAGGAGGCCCTGGAAACCCTGCTGGAAGCAGAGAAGGCGGCCAAGGGGGGAAAAGACCCCCGGCTGGCCCTCGAGCGGGCCGTGATCCGCTTGACGCTCAGCCAGGCCCCCGCGCACTAGCTCCAGATTGGAGCCCTGCGGACAGGGGGTTTCTAGGGGATGCTGCCCTTGAACTCGCTGCGGATCTGGGCCTCGAGGGTCTGGGCTAGCTCGAGGTTACCCCCGGCCACCAGATAGCTGTACGCGGCGGGGGCATAACTCACCTCCTGGGTCAGCCAGAGGAAGAGGGCCGCCTCGTAAAGGCTGTCCGGTGCTGCCTGGCCCTCGAGCCTGACCCAGCGGATGGGCGCGGCGTAGAGGACCACTCCGGAGGGGTTGCGCACCTCTAGCCTCGAGGCCCCCCGGAGCCTCTCCGTGGGCAGGACAAAGGCCCCTTGGGCCTCGCTGCGCAGGGTGAGGATCTCCTTCCCGGAGGCGCTCAGGAGCCGCAGGCTTTCCCCCCCGTTGATCGGCAGGCTCAAGGTGGGGAGGCGGTAGTCGGCAGGTAGGTACAGAACCGGGACACTGCCCTCTGCCCCTCGGCTCTTGGCCTCTTTGACAAAGGCCTTCTCAGCCTCCTTTTTGCATACCCCGATGTCCTGACAGCTGGCCACCAGGCTATCCCAGAAGCTTTTGGGCCTGGCGACTTCGAAGCAGGAGGTTCCCGAAGGGGACAGGGTGTAGACCTTGACCCCGTAAGAGAGCTGCCCCTTGCCCTCGAGCACGCACACCCGGTCCCCGGCCTCGAGGTTGAGGTTGAGGGTCACCCCACCGCTGCGGTTGTAGCTTTGGGTGCTTCCATCCGAACGGGTGACCTGAGCTTTTCCGCCGAGCTCGAGCCGGGCCGGGCCCGCCAGGGCCAGAGAGCCCAGCCCGATCAAAATCCAGGCGCTAAGCCTCAAGGGCTTCCTTCCAGGGCTAGCCCCCGGATCAGGGCTTTTCACCTTTGAGGGTTCTTTCATTGCGCTTACCTCCTTTAAATGCCTTAGCCGCCAGCATCCCGAGCTGAAACGCCAGGATGGGGAAGAGGTAGTCCAGGAACTGGCCATACACCTGCAACACCAAGACCCCGGCAAAGAACAAGAACCAGCCGGCCACTGCGGTCTCGAGCAGGGACTTGGTCAGGTCGCGCCAACGGCTCGCCTGCAGCACGCCGTCCAGAAGGCCGTAGGTCAGCCACAGCGAGATGAAGACCAAACCGGCCAGCACCAGAAGCACCGGGCCCAGCCGCAGCACCTCGGAAAAGTGGCGGTAGGTGGCGAGGGTCATCAGGGCATTGGTGTGGATGTCAATGCCCTGGAGCGGCCCTACCGGGGTGAAGTGGGCATCGTCGGCCAGGGGAAACGTGCGTCCCACCAAAAAGAGGGCCCCCTCGGTCTGAGGCGATCGGGCCAGGGTACCCTCCAGCAGCTCGAGCGCGCCCACCACGGTCAGCCCCGGCCAGAGTTGCGCCCCCTCAGAGGTGGGTCCGTAGCGGCGCACCTCGCGGAAGACGATGCGCTTGCCCTCCCCGCTCCCTCCGGCAATCTCCCGGCAACGGGTCTCGTCGAGCCCAGCCCCAGCGCAGTACAGGGCCAGGGCTGCGGGTAAGGGGTGCCCGCTCCGGGGCCGGGGGATCATCCGAGCTTGGCCATCGCTGTCATACAAAATTTGGGCAGCCACCGGTTGCAGGTGGGGGTTAACTTGGGCGAGCGGCAACCCCAGCACCTGCGGGTCGGGCAGCAACAGAGGGAAGGAGATCCCCCGCAGGGTATGCAGAAGCTGAGCGTCACCGGCAGAATACCGCCCTCCCTCATTGGTGGGCTGGCTCAGGTCGAAGTCGAGGAACACTGCTCGAGGGCGATACTCCATCAGCTTGGTGAGGATACGGGCCATCTGCCCTCGGTTGAAGACGTAGCCCTGAGGGCTCAACCTCTCGACGCTGCGCTGGTCCAGCTCCACCAGCACCACCAAAGGAAATCCTCCGCGCGCGGGGGCCCCGAAGTGATACAGGGTGCGGGTCAGCTGGTCCAGCGCGGTGCCCTGGGGCAGCTTGATGAAGCTCGAGAAGGGCCCCAAAAGGTTATGGGCCAGCACAAAGGAAAGCAGCAGCATCACCAGCACCACCAACAGGGTGTGCTTCAGGGCTTTTTGGGCATGCGCTGAGGACCGCCAGGGGCGGGGCGGCTGGGCTGAGGCCGGAGGGCTTCTGCTATCCACGTATTGGCTCGAGGGGAAGCTAAAACGGGCAAAACGAGGGAGGTCTTCCCTCTATATCTTGTACTAAAACCTTCCAGCTAATACTAGCACTGGTGTGCTTGTGGACGCAATGCGAAAAGATGAAAAAGCTGTCTTTACCGTGCTATACTGTAAATCTACCCTTTTGGCTGGATTAAGAGCGTTGGCTACGTGGTCTTCCCGCTTCCTGCTGTTTCGCGCTCGAGGGTAGGAAACGGAGCCAAACGATGGGGTGCTCAGGCCGGTTGTACGCCCTGCCCTGGCTGGTGTCTGGGGCGGTGCTGGGCGGGCTGGTCCAGGCTCAAGACCCCCTTAAGGCTTCCCAAACCTACGCCCTGGTCATCGGGATCAACAACTATCGTCCCTATCCTGAAACTCCCGGCCTACCCCCCCTGAGCTTTGCCGAGAGCGATGCCCGAAAGATGGCCCAGGCCCTGCGCGATCCCAACAAAGGGCGGGTGAGCAAGGTCCGGCTTCTCCTGGATACCGATGCCAGCAAGACCGCGATTGAGGCTGAGCTGCGGGAGTTCTCGAGGCGGCTGGCCCCCGGTGAGACCCTGATCGTGTACTACTCCGGCCACGGTATGCCCAACCGTGCAGGCCAACCCTCAATGATGCCCAGCGACGCCAAAATCAATGATGAGGAGACCTGGCTGCCGCTGACCGAGCTGCAGGCCCTGGTCAAGAGCGAGAGCGAGGGCCGGGGCCGATTGCTCCTGATTGTGGATGCTTGTTTCAGCGGGCGTTCCCAGCCGGGCTCACGCAGCTTTGCCCTGCCTGGCCGCAAGGATGCGCCCAGACCCCAGACCCTGATCCCCCTTGGAGGGGATATCATCCTGGCCTCTTCCTCCGATACCCAGCCCAGCTGGGAGGATGCCGATCTGGGCGGCGGGGTATTCACCACCTACTTGCTCGAGGCCATGAGCGGCAAGGGGGATGCCAATGGGGATGGCCTGGTCACGGTGGGGGAAGCCCACGCCTATGCTGCAGCCAAGGTTGAGGAGTTTGCTGCGGCCAGGGGCAACACCCAAACCCCCAAGCTCTATGGCCCGGAGGGCTACGCCCTAGCCCTCAACCCGGTTGCGGTGGGGAAGCGCCGGCTTGCGGCCCTCAAGCTGGGGGGATACCTGAGCGGGGAGCAGTTCGATGCCCTGGCGGCTTGGGTCGAGAGGGCCCGGCAGCCGGAGGATCTCCGCTTTTATCTGGGTGGCTATTTGACCAACACCCAGTTCATTTTTTTGGCGGATGCGGGGGCCATCCCTGGGGTTCCCGCAGACCCCAAGACCGATTGGCGCTTGCGGCAGGTCGGTGCATTGAGGCAGGCCGGGAAGATTCGGCTCGAGCAGTTCTGGAGCCTGGCCGCCATGATCCAGTCGGGCAGGGCGGCTCCCGATTTGAGCGAGTACCTGGCCGGTAAGCTCAAAGAGACCCGATTTTTGCAGCGGCTCCAGGCCGGGGCCGTTCAGGGAGTGCCGCGGTGAGCGCCGGGCCCTATTCCGTGGGGTAGTCGTTTTCGAGGTATTCCAGCACCCCTCGAGCGATGCCGTAGGCGATGCGGTCTCGGTAATCGCTGTTGCGCAGGTTGAGCCCCTCGATGGGATGGGTCACGTAGCCGATCTCCACCAGAATGGAGGGCACGGTAGCGAACTTATTGACGAAGTAATCGGCGGTGCGCACCCCCCGGCTGAGGGCCGCGGTGGTGGAGAGAAGGTAGGACATCACCCGGCTGGCCAGGGTGCGCGAGAGCTCCATCCGCCGGCTCGAGCCCATCTGCGGGGTGACGGGGGGAAGGGGCAGCGGTGAGG
>NZ_QWLB01000052.1 GCF_003574355.1 Meiothermus granaticius NBRC 107808
CCCACCCTCCGCCCCAGCGAATAGCCCCCCCGTCCCAGGTGGGGCTGGGACGGGGGGGAAGGGGTCGAACGAAAGGCCATCGCGCCTCTAGAACCGGATCACATGCTGCAGATAGGCCGAAAAGACCGGGCCATAGCCGAACCAGAGGGTCGAGGTATTGTTGGCGTCTAGGTTGTAGTCGGCCTGGGCATAGACATCCCAGCTAAAGCTCGGAAGGTAGTACTGGTCGCTGCCCAACCTCACGGTGAGGGCCTTTAGGGCCGGCGGGGTGTACCGCACCTCACCGAAGCTGCTCAGGTAGAAGCTTGGGCTGGGCAGAAAATATAGATCCCCGTAGAGCGAGCCCCCCAGTTTCCAGCCATCGCCCAGATCGTAACCGACTGGAATTCCGGGCTCGAGAAAGGGCGAGAAGCTGAAGCTGGGCAGCAGGTTGGTGGAGAGCTCGAGGTACACATACGGGTATACCGAGAGGGGCCCCTGGTTATAGGAGGGCAGGCTGTAGTTGACATTGGGATTGATGGTCAGCGAGACCCCACTGGAAAAGGGGGTGGCGCTCAGGTTGCTCTTGAGCGTGGAGAAAATGCCGAAATAGAAGTCGTCCAGCCCCTCCAGGCTGGTGCCATAGGAGGGCCGCAGGTAGAAGCTCGAGCCGTTGAACAGCGGATTGGTGGTGTAGTTGAAGGTCATTGAGAAGCTCTGGGCATGGGCTACCAGAAACAAGCCCACAAAACCCAGAAACACCATCGGTTTTTGCATGGCGTCTCCTGAGACAAGGGTGCTATTTACCATGAAAGCAGGTGACCAGCAGTTGCAGCCCCTGGGCTACCCGGGGGCCTGGACGGGAGAGCAGGTCGTCGTCGGCCTGGCTCGAGAAGTCGCAGATTCTCCCCGTCTTTACCGCCTTGATCCCGCTCCACCCTGGGCGCTTCTTCAAATCGGCCAGCCCTGGGTGGGTCAGCACGATCACATCGGGGTTTTTCTGCACCACCAGCTCCGGGCTGATCTGGGGGAAAGCCCCCAGTTCTTTGGGGATGATGTTCACCCCTCGAGCCTTGGCGATCAGCACCCCGATGAACGAATCTGGGCCTGCGGTATAGGGGGTAGGGTCAATCTCGTAGTACACCGTAGGGCGGTCTTTGGTGGCCGCGGCTTTAGCCTCCACCGCATACACCTGGGCCTGAATTTTGGCGATCAGGCGCTCGGCCTCGCTGCGCAGGTTCAAAATCTGCCCCAGCAGCCGGGTGGTGCGGGCAATGTCGTCGTAGCTTTCGATTTTTAGGGCGAAGGTCGGCACTCCGGCCTTCTCCAAGGGCTCTTGCAGCTTGCCATACACTGAGATCAACACCAGGTCAGGCTTGAGCGCCAGGATGGCCTCGAGGTTGGGGTCGTAGAGCCCCCCCACCTTGGGCAGCTTGTTCACCGCCTCAGGGAAGTTTGAATAGGTATCTACCCCTACGATGCGCCCACAAGCCCCCATGGCACAAATCGTCTCGGTGAGCGAGGGCAGCATCACCACCAGGCGCTTGGGTGCGGCCTTGAGGGTAACGCTCCGGCCTAGGTCGTCGGTCAGGGTGCGCGGGTACTGCGCCAACCCAACCGCAGCTAGCTGGACGCTGAGGGCCAGCCCTATGAACCACAGGATTCGCTTCATACCTTGGTCTGCCTCCTGAGCCGCGCGGGCGGCTTGGCATTCGCTGAGGAGGCATGAAAAACGCCCCCGGGAGTGGGGCGCGAGTGGTTACGGTTCCCCGAAAACTCCCTCTTCATTGCGAGAGGTGTCTCCATATCGGGTCTGGAGACTTCCTGGCAGGTATTCGGACTTAGGCCTCAGCCCTCACCGCTGCGCGACAGTGCCGGATTCACACCGGCTTCCCCACTTTAAGCCTGGACTACACGCCCCAAGCACCAGGAAGGGCCACCCTGCAGGTGGCGCCATTGTGCCAAGCTGTCTTGACCCTAACGGGCTCAAGGAGCAAGGTACACCCCCCCTACGTCCTTGACAAGGGGCTGCTCGCCCACTAACCTAATGTTTGCCCTGCCGGGGTGGTGGAACTGGTAGACACGCTATCTTGAGGGGGTAGTGCCTGTAAAGGCGTAGGGGTTCAAGTCCCCTTCCCGGCACCAAAGCGGCGCTCAGGCGCCCGAGTTCGTGAGCAAGACCAAGCCCCTGCTTGAGCCCAGGCCTCTGAGCAGGGGTGTCTGCTTGTGGGAGCCCGCGTTACATGAAATGAGCAGATACCAAACATGACCCGGGGGTCTGGCGTTACGTAGGTATAATCTCCGGCATGAACGACACGGTCAGTACCGGCACGGCCATGCCCCCCAGCGCGGCCCTCGAGGCGCAGTCCTTGGTCAAGCGCTACGGACGCAAGCCCGTGCTCGAGGGCATCACCTTTGGGGTACAGCCGGGCGAGGTCTATGCCCTAGCCGGGCCCAACGGCTCGGGTAAAACCACCCTGATCCGCCTCCTGACCGGTCTGGCCTTCCCCACCTCGGGCACCGTACGGATGCTGGGGGCTGACCTTTACAACGGCGGGCACGCGGCACGGCGGGCTCTAGGGGCTGTGGTGGAAGCCCCTGCGGCGTTTTATCCGCACCTTACCGGACGGCAGAACCTCGAGATGGTGGCCTTTCTAAGCGAGCTTCAGGGCAGCGAGACCAAGATTCGGGAGATGCTGGTCAAGCTCGAGCTGCTGGCGGTAGCCGACCAGCCGGTACGCACCTACTCGCTGGGCCAGCGCCAGCGCCTTGGGCTTGCCTCGGCCATCCTGCACGAACCCCAGGTGCTCATCCTCGACGAGCCCACCTCGGGCTTAGACCCTCAGGGCATCTCCCGGGTGCATGAGATCCTCTCCGAGCTGGCCTGGAAGGGGGTAGCGGTGCTGCTCTCCACCCATCATCTGCGCGAGGTTTCCGCTTATGCCGACAAGGTAGGGATCCTGGGGGGGGGCCGCCTCTTGGACGAGGTGCGGCTGGGCTCAAAGGGCGAGCGTTACCGCCTGCGGGTGAGCGACCCAGCCCGGGCCTATGCCTTCCTTCGGACTGTGCCTGGGGTGCACAACGTCAGCCTACGGGACGTGAGCGTGGTTTTCGAGGGCTCACCCAACGCCGCCCTGGCGGCGTTGGTGCGGGAGGGCTACCAGGTACAGTTTCTGGAGCCTGACTACTTCGACCTATACGAATACTACCGGGAGAGGGTGAAACATGCTTGATGCTGAACTGAGGGCTAAGCCCCCCGTGGGAGGCCAGTCATGCTAAAAATTCTGGCCTGGGAGTTTGGCAAGCTGATCCGTTTGCGTTCGGTGCAGATTGGGCTAGCCGCAGCCCTGCTCCTGCCGTTTCTCTGGGCCTTTGCCCCGGGGTTGCGGGGGCAGTATGGCCTCGAGCTGGTCTCGGGCTGGCAGGTGCCTGCCCTGGTGCTGCGCACCAGCATGGAGTTCCTGTTCCCTTTCCTGGTGGCCATTGCCAGTGCCGAGGTGCTGGGCAGCGAGGTCAGCATGGGCACCCTCAAATCGGTGCTGCTGCGCCCCAGCCCACGCTGGCGGCTTCTGCTGGCCAAGATCGCCATGGTTTTGCTCTACCCAGTGCTGCTGCTCGCGGTTAGCCTGCTGGGCTCGCTGGTGGCTGGGCTTCCCTTCGGCCTGGGTGGGTTCTTTGGAGGAACCGGCCTGGGCCCCGGCGATTTCGCCGGGATTGGTTATATCTCTCCCGGAACGGCCTTCCGCGAGGTGCTGCGGGCCCACCTGCTGGCCGCGATGGTGCTGTGGCCGCTGGCCGCGCTGGCCTTGCTGTTCACGGTGATTTTCCTCTCCACCACTTCAGCCGCCCTGGCCGCGGTCTCCACCCTGTTCCTGATGCGGCTGCTGGTGGTGTTCCCGGTGCTCAAAGACTTCCTTTTCACCAGCTACCTCAACCTCTACGTCAGCCAACAGGTGGCCACCGGGCTCTCCCTGATGCTGATCTACGCGGTGGGGTTTGCCGCCCTGGCGCTGCTGATCTTCGAGCGCAAAGACATCTAGCCGCCCTGCCCGATCAAGATCAGGAGAGGGTCCACCCTTAGTCCAGGTCTTTGGGGCTGAGGTCCTTCTTGGGGTTGCGCCCCCTACCCCGGCTGGGGGGCAAGGCATCCCAGTCCCGCTCGAGGTGGTTCTGTAGGTCTTTTTCCTGGTCTTTCTCGATGGGGCTCACAATAGAGGTGAGGCAGCGAAGGATTTGCCGGCTCACCTCGGCCTGGCGCTCCAACTGGGCATGGCTGTGGGGGTCTAGCTTTTTCTGGCGCATGGCCTGGATGGCTTTGAGCACCCGCTCGGTACTGTTAATCTGCACCCGCAGGTCGTGGATGTAGGCGTGATCGGTCAGGGCAAAGCTGTGCTCGCGGCTGCTGGGCTCGCGCCAGCGCTTGAGGTCACCGCGCTCCACCATAGGGCGCACCACCCGCAATAGAGCCGATTTGCTCACCCGCAGGGCGGTGGAAATTTGGGCCAGGGTTTGCGGCTCCGGCCCGGCCAGCAGCAGGGCGACCAGGCGCCCCTCGAGCGGGGGGCGGCCCACCGCGGTATAGGCTTCGCCGAACTCATTGATGAAGTCGCCCAGGGTCATAGTGAATCTTAGCCTCCGTTAGTCCCCGTTTCCGTTCGCGGTCATCTTATCTCCCACAAGAGGATCCGCGGAGGGTCATGAACTTGAAAGTTCACGACTGCAGCGATCAGAGAGCGGGTATATAGACTGAGGCCATGCAGCGGGTCCTGATCATTGACGATGACCCTGGCACTTTGGGCTTTTTGCGTCGGGGGCTCAAGCTGGCCGGGTTTGAGGTCAGGGCTACCAATCAGGGCGGCGAGGGGCTCGAGCTGCTCCGGGAGTTCCACCCCCACCTGGTCCTCCTCGACCGAATGCTGGTCGGGATGGACGGCCTCGAGGTGCTGAGGCAGCTGCGCCAGACCCACCCCGACCTACCGGTGGTGATGCTCACCGGGCGCGAGGCCGAAACCGATGAAGAACTGCCCGTGGAGGCCTACCTCATCAAGCCGATCTCCTTCAGTACCCTGCTGGAAACGGTGGAGCGCCTGCTGGGCAATCCTCTGAGCGCCTCCCCTCCGGAAAGCGACGCCCCCAGGGCCGACCCTAGAGGGTAATCCCCTGCCCGCCACCGCTGTGGTAGGCTGACGCTTGCCCTAGTGGAAGTGATAGAGGACGCTATCCCTCATGAGCAAACTCACCCATTTTGAAGACGGCAAACCCCGCATGGTGGACGTCAGTGCGAAACAGGCCAGCGAGCGCAGCGCCACCGCCGAGGCCAAGGTGCGGCTCCCGCCGGAGGCTGTGGTAGCCCTGCAGGAGGGGGGGGTGGGCAAAGGTGATCCCCTGAGCGTGGCCCAGTTGGCTGGAATCATGGCCGCCAAGAAAACGGCTGAGCTGATCCCGCTCTGCCACCCCCTGCCCCTCAGCAGTGCCCAGGTTGGGCTCGAGTTTCACCCCGAGCGCTCCGAGGTCTGGATTCGAGCCACGGTCAAAACCAAAGCCGAGACCGGGGTGGAGATGGAGGCCCTGACCGCCTGCGCGGTCGCAGCCCTCACCGTTTATGACATGCTCAAAGCCGCCAGCAAGGGCCTGGAAATCACCGATCTGCGCCTGCTGCACAAATCCGGTGGGAAGTCGGGGGAGTGGCGGCGGGAGGAAGCGTGAGCGTAGAGGAGCGGCTGGCCAGCTTGGGGCTACAGCTGCCCCGAATATCTCCACCGCCTTCGGTCCAGATGCGCTTTGCCCGCCGTAGCGGAAACCTGCTCTACCTCTCCGGAAACGGCCCCATGCGGGATGGCCGGCCGGTCTTGGTGGGCAAACTGGGGCGCGAGTTGAGCCTCGAGCAAGGCTATCAGGCCGCCCGGCTGACCGCGCTCAACCTGCTGGCGGTGATTAAGGCCGAGCTGGGGGACCTCGAGCCCATCCGCTTCGTGAAGTCGCTGGGGTTCGTCAACAGCGCCCCAGGCTTCAACCAACAACCCGCCGTGCTGAACGGCTTCGCCGATCTGATCGTCGAGCTGTATGGGGAGGAGCGGGGTCTGCACGCACGGAGCGCGGTAGGGATGGCCGAGCTACCCTGGGACATCCCAGTGGAGATCGAAACCATCGTGGAGATCGTGGGGTAGGATCCTGCCATGAAGCAATACTGTGTGGATAACGGCAGCTTCAAGCTCGAGGACTACCACCCAGGCGATACCAATGGGTTTAACGGGGGCAAAGAGGCCGCCCTCAAGGAGCTGGAACACCTGGGAGAGCGGCTTTCCAGCCTGCAAAACCTGCTCTATGCCGAAAAGCGCCATAAGCTGCTGGTGGTGCTGCAGGCCCTGGATGCTGGGGGCAAGGACGGCACCATTCGGGTGGTCTTCGACCGGGTCAACCCCACCGGGGTCAAGGTGGCCAACTTTGGGGTTCCCAGTGAGGAGGAGCGGGCCCATGACTACCTTTGGCGGATCCATCAGCGGGCCCCAGCCAAAGGCGAGATGGTGATCTTCAACCGCAGCCACTACGAGGACGTGCTGGTCGCGCGGGTACGCAAGTTGGTGCCCAAGGAGGTATGGCAGCAGCGCTACCGGCATATCCGTGAGTTTGAGCGGATGCTCAGCGACGAGGGCTGCACCATCCTTAAGTTTTTCCTCTATGTCTCCAAAGATGAGCAAAAAAAGCGCCTCCAAGAGCGCCTGGATGACCCGGAGAAGCGCTGGAAGTTCCGCAAGGGGGACCTCGAGGATCGGGCCTTGTGGAAGGAGTACATGCAGGCCTACCAAGACGCCATCCGCGAGACCAGCACCGATTATGCCCCTTGGTACGTGATTCCTGCCGATCACAACTGGTTTCGCAACTGGTTGGTCTCCAAGATCATCGTGGAGACGCTCGAGGGGCTCAAGATGGAGTTTCCCCAGCCCGAGGAGAATCTGGAGGGCATCAAGATCAAGTGAAGGCTATAGCTCGATCAGGGTGTACTCGAAGGTGTTGATCACCCGGATTCCCTCCGAGCTAACGTACTCCCGCTGCGGTTGGGCTTCATACAGGTGGACGTGGCCGTGAATGTGCACCCTCGGGCGGTAAAGCCGGTGAAACCAGCCTAAAGCCGTACTGCCGCGGTGGGCGAAATCGCTTCCGGCATGGGGGCCGGGGGGCGGGGCGTGCGACAGCAGGATATCCACCCCATGCCCACTGGCCAGCCTCCGAGGCGTAAGCACCGGATACCACGACAGAAAGCGCATCTGGGCCTGGCTCTCGGCGTATTGGCCGAAGTCGCGGTCGTTGTACCGGGGGGCCCCACCCCAGCCCGCAATCCGCAGCCCCGCCACCCGCACAATGCGCCCGTGCGCTGGGATCGCCCCTCCAGGTGGGGTTAGGTTGCCCAGATAGTCCTGCACGTACTCTTCCTTGTGGTTGCCGTACACATAGACCACCGGTACGCTCACCTTGGTGGCGACAAACTCGATATAACTGCCCGGTAGATCCCCCGCGACCAGCACAAGCTCAAAAGGGGGTAGGTTGCTGGGAAAACGGGCTTGGTAGATGAAGGGATGAATCTGGTCGGATAGGGCGAGGATGCGCATATTGAGGGGGTGCGGTTTGGGGATAGTCTAAGCCATGATCAAGGCGGTTCAGTTTAGGCTCCCGGTTAATTCCCGGAAGGTTTCGCACCTTGCACAAAATCCGGGCCCGCTGAACCCCGATCTGCTCGAGGTCTGGAGGGCGTTGGAAATTTATTCGCCCAAAACGTAGCATCTAGGGAAGATGAGCGGCGTCATCGCACTGGGTCTCGAGGCGCACCCCGAGCAGCGGGTGTGGGGGGGGCGGCGAATCTCTGAACGGCTGGGCCTGTCGGCTGAACCGCCTATCGGGGAACTGTGGCTGGCCTACGAGCAGAACCGGGTTCGAGGCGGTGAGTACGCAGGCCGCAAGCTGATCGAGGTGCTGCCCCGGTTGGGTCCCCCCTTTTTGGGCAGCGCCCCCTACGCGCGCTACGGCCTCGAGCTGCCCCTTTTGGTGAAGTTTCTGGACACCGCCGAGTGGCTCTCGGTGCAGGTGCACCCTGGGGATGCCTACGCCCACTCCGTGGAGGCCCAGACCGGCTTCCACGGCAAAACCGAGGCCTGGTATGTCCTGGAGGGAGAGGGAGAGCTGATCTACGGCCTCGAGCGTCAGGCAACGCGGGCCGAGCTAGAGACCGCCTTTCGAAGCGGTCAGGTAGACCCCTGGCTGCACCGCCAGCGGGTGGCCCCGGGACAGGTGATCTACGTGCCTGCTGGAACCATCCACGCCCTGGGTCCGGGATTGCTGCTGTATGAGGTACAGCAGCGTTCGGATCTGACCTACCGGCTCTACGACTACAACCGCCCCCGTGAGCTGCACCTCGAGAAGGGGCTCGAGGTCGCCCAGCTCGAGCCCACCCCAATTCCCCAGCCTCAGCCCCAGGTCCGGGGGGCTAAAGAACTGCTTCTGGCTTCAGAGGCCTTCGTGCTCGAGCGCTACGCCCTGGGGGGCTCGCTGGCCCTACAGGCCCCCCAGGAAAGCTTTTTGCTCCTGACCTTGATCCGCGGCGAAGCCCGCTGGGCCGAGGGGCGGCTGGGCTGGGGCGATACCCTGCTGATTGGGGCTGGGAACCAGGTTGAACTCGAGGGCCAAGCCGAGCTGCTGGGCAGTTTCATCCCCTCGCTGGAGTGGCTTTCCTGGTACCCCACGGCCCTGCGGGTTTAGTTGGGCTCAGACGTTATAGCTGCTGCTGCTGGTCGTCCCCCCATGACCGGTCCAGTTGGTGTGGAAAAACTGCCCCCTGGGCCGATCGGTACGCTCATAGGTGTGGGCCCCGAAGTAGTCCCGCTGAGCCTGCACCAGGTTGGTGGGGAGGGTTGCGGTGCGGTAACCGTCAAAGTAGGCCAGCGCAGAGCTGAAGGCTGGAACCCAAATCCCGTGCAGCACGGCTTGGGCCACCACCTGTCGCCAGGCCTTGCTGTGCGAATTGAGGGTTTGAGCAAAGTACTCGTCCAGCAGCAGGTTTTGCAGGTCGGGGGTTTGGGTGTAGGCCGCCTTGATGTTCTCTAAAAACCGCGCCCGGATAATGCAACCTTCGCGCCACATCAGGGCGATCCCGCCATAGTTGAGCTCCCAGCCAAACTCCGCCGCAGCCATTCGCATCAGCTGGTAGCCCTGAGCGTAGCTGCAAATTTTGCTGGCATACAAGGCCTGGCGCACCCCCTCAACAAAAGCCGCCCGGCTTCCCTCGAGCCGCGCCTCAGGTCCCTCGAACACCCTGGAGGCCGCCACCCGCTCCTCTTTGAGGGCGCTGAGGAGCCGGGCAAACACCGCCTCGGCGATGGTATTGGTCGGGGCCCCCACATCCAGCGCGGTTACTGACGTCCATTTGCCGGTGCCTTTTTGCCCAGCTGCATCGAGAATCAGGTCAATCAGATCCTGGCCGGTCTCCTCATCCTTCTTGCCCAGGATGTCGGCGGTGATCTCGATCAGGTAACTATCCAGTTCGCCCTGGTTCCACTGGCGAAACACCTCGGCGCACTCCGCATTGGAAAGGCCAGCAACCCGGCGCAGCAGGCTGTAGGCCTCAGCGATCATCTGCATGTCGCCGTACTCGATCCCGTTGTGTACCATCTTGACGAAGTGTCCCGCCCCTTCTGGCCCCACCCAGTCACAGCAGGGGGTGCCATCGGCGACCTTAGCCGCGATGGCCTGGAAGATCGGCTTAACGCTTTCCCAGGCGGCCGGGTTACCTCCAGGCATGATCGAGGGGCCGTGCAAGGCCCCCTCCTCCCCCCCTGAAACCCCAGTTCCGATGAAGAGGAGGCCTTTCTCGGCCAACTCGCGGGTACGGCGGGTAGTGTCGGCGTAGTGGCTGTTGCCCCCATCAATCAGGATGTCGCCGGGCTCCAAGAGCGGCACCAGCTGAGCGATCATGGCATCCACCGCGCTTCCAGCCTTGATCATCAGCATGACCTTACGCGGGCGCTCGAGCTGGTGGACAAACTCCGCCAATGAGTACGCCCCTACAATAGATTTCCCGGCGGCACGCCCTTCGATGAATTCCCTGACCTTCTCGGTGGTGCGGTTGTAGGCCGCCACCGTAAAGCCTTTAGAAGCCATGTTCAGGATGAGGTTTTCCCCCATTACCGCCAATCCGATGACCCCGATGTCTGCTCCCATTGGTATTCCTCCGCGCCAAGCCTGGCGAAACCACACTCTGATCAAGCGCCTCCCCCTCGAGCCTGGGAGGCCTCCTGCACCCTTCAGTAAGGGTCCTTCCAAGGACTCCCCACTTTGTTCTCTGACAGTATAGCCATCTCGGCTCGAGATGGCCGAGGCCGCAGCGCTCCAGCTCAATTTCGCATTGAATCGGTGGCCCTATGGGCCGAGGGCCCCTTAGAATGGCCACGTGGAAGGCGTTGAGGTTTATGACGAGCGTTTTCGGGCCCTCCTGCGCCCGGACTCGAGGCTCCTGCGGCTGGCCGGTGGGGCGACCTGGAGCGAGGGTCCGGTGTACTTTGCTGAAGATGACGCGGTGATCTGGAGCGACATTCCAGGCAACCGCCTGCTGCGTTACAGCGCGCGCGAAGGCCTCCAGGAGTATCTCAACCCCTCGCATTTCCAAAACGGCCATTACCGCGACCTCCAAGGTCGGCTGATTGCCTGCTCGCATGGCAAGCGTTGCGTGGAGCGCCTCGAGCCCGATGGCCGCTGGACCCTGCTGGCAGACCGCTACCAGGGCCGACGGCTCAACTCCCCCAATGACGTGGTGGTGCGCTCGGATGGCACCGTCTGGTTCACCGACCCCCCTTACGGTTTGATCCAACCCAACGAGGGCTACGGTGGAACCCAGGAGCAAGAGGGGTGCTATGTCTATCGCCTCGAGCCCGAGACCGGGGCGCTCGAGGCGGTGATCACCGAAATGGTCAAACCCAACGGCCTGGCCTTCTCCCCCGACGAGCAAATCCTGTACGTCTCGGAAACCGGGGCCTCTCATGACCCCAGCGTCCCCAGCGAGATTCGCGCGTACGATGTGGTGGAGGGGCGCTGCATCCATGGGCGCACCTTCGCCCTAATCGAGCCAGGGCTGCCCGACGGGTTCCGCCTCGATGTGCACGGCTACCTTTTCACCAGCTCTGGGGACAGCGTACAGGTCTATGACCCCCAAGGGGTGCGCTTGGGCAAGATCCTGGTCCCTGAGACCGTGGCCAACCTGACCTTTGGGGGGCCCGAGAAGAACTGCCTCTACATAACCGCGACCACCTCGCTCTATGCCATCCACCTGGCCACCCAAGGCCTGCAGAAACCATGAGGCGGCAGGAGCTACGCACCCTCGAGGACACCCGAGCGCTGGCCCAGCGCCTGGCGGAAGGGTTGCCCGAAGGAGCCTTGGTCCTTCTGACCGGCCCGATGGGGGCTGGCAAAACCACCCTGGTGCAGTTCCTGGCCCAGGCCCTGGGGTTTAGGGGAGAGGTGACCAGCCCAACCTATACCCTGATCCACGAATACCCCAGTCCGCAGGGCCTGATCGTGCACATTGACGCCTACCGGATGGCCGACCAAGAAGAGCTGTACCACCTCGGCCTCGAGGATTACCTGCCTGAGGCCCGGCTGGTGCTGATCGAGTGGGGGGATCCAAGGGTGTTTCCAGACAGCCTGGAAGTGCGGCTCCAGCCTCAGGGTGAAACCCGCTGGGCCGAGATTCTGCCCCATGGAAGCTCCTCCTGGCCCCCAACGCCCTGAGCCCTTTGGGGTACCCGGTTGTCGGAGGCCTTGCGGCTTTGGGCCGGCCAACCGTATGCTCGAGGGCATCGAGGTGAAGCCATGGCGGTAGAGGCGTATCGCGCAGCGCTGGCATTTTTACAGCAGCACCAAGAAGACTACGCTGGCGCAGTGAAGGGGTTCCACTGGCCGGTGCTGACGGAGTTTAACTGGGCCCTGGAGCACTTCGCTCCCCTGGCTCTGGAGCTCGAGGACTCCCCCGCGCTGTTTTGGGAGGGCGGGAGTTTGAGCTATGGGGGGCTCGAGCGTTGGTCCAACCAAATCGCCAACTTCCTCCGGGCTCAAGGGGTGCGGCGCGGAGACCGCATCTTGGTGATGCTCTCCAACCTCCCTGAGCTTTGGGCCACCTTCCTGGCGGCCATCAAGCTGGGGGCGGTGACCGTCCCCGCAACCACCCTGCTCACCCCAGACGACCTGCGCGACCGCTTCGAGCGGGGTGGGGCCAGGTTTGCAGTGGTCGAAGCGGGCGAGGTGGCCAAGTTTTCGGGTTTGGGGGGCTTCACCCGCATCAGCGTAGGGGCCGCAGAGGGCTGGGTCCCCCTCGAGGCGGCCCAGGGTTACTCCCCCATCTTCATTCCTGACGGTGCTACCCAGGCCTCCGACCCCCTTTTGCTCTACTTCACCTCAGGAACCACCAGTAAGCCCAAGCTGGTGCTGCACACCCATGCCAGCTACCCCGTGGGCCATCTCACCACCTTGTACTGGATCGGGCTGCAAAGGGGGGACCGACACTGGAACATCAGCTCACCGGGCTGGGCCAAGCACGCCTGGAGCAGCTTCTTCGCCCCGCTCTCGGTGGGGGCGGCAGTGTTTTTGTTCAACGAGCGCTTCGACGCCAAGCGGGTCTTGGAGCTGCTGGTCGGCCAGGAGATCACCACCCTCTGCGCGCCCCCTACGGTCTGGCGGATGCTGATCCAGCTTGACCTGAAGGCCTTTCCGGTGAAGCTGCGGGAGGCCGTAGGCGCAGGCGAACCGCTCAACCCTGAGGTGATCGAGCGGGTGCGGCAGGCCTGGGGCCTGACCCTGCGTGACGGCTACGGCCAGACCGAGACCACCCTGCAAATCGGCAACAGCCCTGGTCAGCCGGTCAAGCCTGGGGCCATGGGCCGGCCGATGCCGGGGTACAGCATCGCGCTGCTGGATCCGGAGGACCGCGAGGCCGAGGAAGGCGAGATCAGCATCCGGCTCTCGCCCCGGCCCATAGGCTTGATGGCCGAGTACGCCGGTGACCCCGCCAAAACCACCCTCGCGCTAGGCGGGGAGTACTACCGCACCGGGGACGTGGCCCGGCGCGATGCGGATGGGTATTTCTGGTACGTGGGGCGGGCTGATGACGTGTTCAAGAGCAGCGATTACCGCATCAGCCCGTTCGAGCTCGAGAGCTTCCTGATTGAACACCCCGCGGTGGCCGAAGCCGCGGTGGTGCCCTCCCCCCACCCTGAGCGGCTTGCGGTGCCCAAGGCCTATCTCACCCTGGCTCCAGGGTACACTCCTTCGCGCGAGCTGGCCCTGGAGATCTTGCGCTACTCGAGGGAAAACCTGGCCCCCTACAAGCGCATTCGCCGCCTGGAATTCGCTGAGCTTCCCAAGACCATCTCCGGCAAGATTCGGCGGGTGGAGCTGCGCGGCCATGCGGCTGCCCTGCAGCGTGGACCCCACGAGTTCTGGGAGGAGGACTTCGAAGAGCTGCGGGCATAGGGATGAATGTTTGAGCCTGACCACATCTGCCGCCCAACCGATCGGTTAGGCTACAAGCCATGGCTACTACCCTGGTCATCCTCGGGGCTACCGGTGATCTGACCCGTCGCCTCCTGCTACCCGCCCTCTATCGCCTGTACACCCTGGATTTGCTCGAGCCCCTCGAGATCGTGGGCTATGCCATGGAGGACTGGAGCCGTGAACAGTTCATCGCCCATATCAAGGAGGGAATTCCCGGGCTCGAGTCTCACCATGACCTCAAAACCTGGAACGAATTCAGCTCACACCTCGAGTACCGCAGCGGTGACCTTAGCCCAGAGAAACTCAAGGAACTGGGCCCGTTGGTTCCAGACAACGGCATTTTCTACTTGGCCCTTCCCCCTCAGCTTTTCGGTCAGGCCGCTGAAGCCCTGGGGAAAGCCGGTCTCAACGATATCCAGCGGGGCTGGCGGCGGTTGGTGATCGAAAAGCCTTTCGGTTGGGACTTGGCCTCCGCCCAGGTCCTGCGCGAGCAAATTCACCGCGAGTGGGACGAGGAACAGGTTTACCGGATTGATCACTTCCTGGGCAAAGAGACCACCCAAAACCTGATGGTTTTTCGCTTTGCCAACCGATTCCTCGAGCCCATCTGGAACAGCGCCCACATCGCCCAGGTGCAGATCACCTACGCCGAAACGCTGGGGTTAGAGGGGCGGTGGCGCTACTACGACGCTGCCGGCGCCCTGCGCGACATGCTGCAAAACCACCTCATGCAGCTCTTCACCCTCACCGCCTTAGAACCCCTCTCGGTCTGGAGCGCCGAGGTGCTGCGCGAGCATAAGGTAGAGGTGCTGCGCAGCGTGCGGCCTATCCCTGAAGGAGCGGTGGACCGCTTTGCGGTGCGGGGGCAGTATACCGCTGGTTTGATCGGGGGCCGTGCGGTTCCGGGCTACCTCCAGGAGCCCGGTATCCCACCGCATTCGCGCACCGACACCTTTGCCGCTCTGAAGTTCTATGTGGACAACTGGCGCTGGCAGGGAGTGCCCTTCTATCTACGCAGCGGCAAGCGAATGGCCGCCAGCTACGCCGAGATCGCGGTTCAGTTCCGGCCGGTGCCGGGGCTTCCGCTGGGCCAACGGGAGACCCCCTGCAACTGGCTGGTCTTCCAGATTAAACCTTCGGAGCAGATGGATCTCATCGTCAATGCCAAAAGACCGGGGCTCGGGTTTGAAGATCGCCAAGTCACCCTCACCACCCCCTACCTCCAGGAGGGCGAGACCGAGTTCTCGGCCTATGAGCAGTTGCTGATGGATATTCTCGAGGGCGACCATGCCCAGTTTCTCCGCTTCGATGAGGTGGAGTGGTCCTGGCGCATCCTCGAGCCGGTGCTGGCTGCCTGGAAAACCGGACACCCCGAGCCCTATGAAGCCAACTCCGAGGGTCCCGCGGCCCAGGCCCGGCTGATGGAGCCCGGGCAGAGTTGGCGGCCCCTGAGCGGGCCGAAGTGACCCAATTCGCCAAGGCCAGCCCCTTACGAGGACTGGCCTGAGCGCTATCTTCTAAGGCTAAACCAGCTTTGCCTCTAAGCGGATCTCCGGTACCGCGGCCAGGGCCTTGGACACTGGGCAGGAAACCTTGGCCTCCTGCGCCAGTTTCTCAAAGGTGGCCTGGTCTATGCCGGGGATATGGGCCTGGAGGTGCAGCTCGATCCGGGTAATCCCAAAGCCCTCTCCCACCCGTTCCACATGTACTTTGGCGGTGGTGGCCACCCGCTCAGGGGTAAACCCCGCTCGCCCAGCCAGGGCGCTGAACTGCATGCTAAAGCACCCCGCATGGGCCGCCCCGATGAGTTCTTCGGGGTTGGTTCCCGGTACATCCCCAAAGCGGGTTCCAAAGGAAAAGGGCACATCAAAGGCCCCACTCTGGGCTTTCATCTGGCCCTTGCCGTCTTGCAGCTGACCCTGCCATACCGCATCTGCGGAACGAATCATGAACCACCTCCGAAGAGCATGATGCGCCGAATCCATAGGATCCGGTTGTAAGCAACCTCAATTTTCAGCCATCGGCTGCGGAGTATGGCAACTGATCATCCTCGAGCCCCCCGTTTTACACGGCCCTTTTGTGCCTCCGTCTGGAATTCCCTGACATTGTTGCGGTATCCTGGGGCGGTGAACCTCGACTCGCCCCGAATTCTCGTGCTCAATGCCGGATATGAGCCCCTGGGCCTGGCCAGTGTAAAGCGAGCGGTCATCTTGGTGATGAACGGCAGCGCTGAGACGGTCGAGGAAAGCGGGGAATACCTACGAACTCCGAGGGCCCCTTACCCCATTCCCAGCATCATTCGCCTCAAACGCCTCATTCGCCGCCCTCCGGGGCGGCTTGCGCTTAACCGGCGCAACATCCTGCGCCGCGACGCCTACACCTGCCAGTACTGCGGCAAGAAGGGCTCCGATCTCACCGTAGACCACGTGCTGCCCAAAAGCCGGGGCGGGCGGGGCATCTGGGAGAACCTGGTGGCTGCTTGCCGGCCCTGCAACCTTAAGAAGAAAAACCGCACCCCTGAGGAAGCCGGGATGAAGCTGGCCCGGCGCCCCGCAGCACCTCGCCACGGGCTGCTGTTGGTCGCCGACCTCCCCAGCCTGCCCGAGGCCTGGCGGACCTACCTGCCGGATATCGAACACCGCTAAGCTCCTCCAGGGGGACCGGGGGTTTGGGGTAAGGTAGAGCCATGAATCCGGCGGTGCAACTTCTGTGGCCCACCCCCATTCTGGTCAAGCGCTTTGAGCACGGTGAGGCGGTTAATGCCGAACTGGTGCGGCTGTTCTACCAAGAACTCGAGGCCCAAGGGGGAATGCGGGGCAATGTCTACAGCAGCCGCGACGACCTGCTCGAGCGCTACTCGAGCCCGGCCCTGCAGGCCCTCTTCGGTTTCGTCTCGAGCAGTGTCTTTGAGGTTGCCCAAGCCATGAACGCCCCCCTCTGGAAGCGCCTGGGGACTGGAAAGCTGCAAATGCACGTGGTGGGGGCCTGGTTTCAGATCCAAAACCGCTATGGTTTCCACGACATCCACAACCACGGCAACTGCTCCTGGTCGGGGGTGTACTACGTGCAGATCGACCCGGTGGGGCAGCGGCGTCAACACCCGGCTTTAGGGGTGCTCAACGGCATTACCCGCTTCTATAGCCAGGGGCTCAACCTGTTGGGCGGGGCCCACATGGACATGGGCAATGCCTATATGCAGCAAAGCACCTTCGATGTGACCCCGGAAGAAGGCGTGTTGGTGGTGTTTCCCAGCTGGCTGCTGCACAAAGCCATGCCCTACGACGGGGAAAAAGATCGGATCATCCTCTCGTTCAACGCCCAAATCCACGCCGAAGGCGGAAACAAAGGGCTCGAGTACGATTTCCATTGAGGTTGGCAGGGCTCGAGCTCCCGTTCATACCGAAAGCCCGCCGTAACCCCTCATAACGCGGGGCTCTAGAATCCTATAGGGATCGCGTTTTTGGCAGTAACGTTACGTTTGCACACAAGAAACGGTTGGGTTCGCTGGCATAGGACCCTCCCCCAAACTACCCTCAGCTCATGCGGAACCCTATCCCTGGGTTCAGAGTTCGCAAAGGAGCGATGGGATGACGTATATCAAAAGGCTCAGGAAAGGAGTGGTTGCCGCGCTGGCCGCTGCTGCAATGGTGTTCCTGGGCGCCTGCGGGGGCAAGGTTACTCCTCCGCAGCCGCCCACCGCCCAGTCGCAGAACTACCTGCTGACCCTCCGGCTGGGCAGCAGCGATAGCCGCGACAGCATCCAGGCCACCTATGGCGGCCAGATTCTGGCTTGGCAGCCCGAGGCGGGTTTTGCCATCGTACGGCTCACCAAAGAGCAAACCGAACGGGTACGCTCGGCCACGCTAGATGGGCGGGTTTCGTTGCAGGGCGTGACCCTCGAGCCCGACCTCCCGGTTGCCAGCCCGGAGATCGCCGAGGCCCAGGGAGCCAATGCCTGGGCCGGGGGTTGGGATGCCTGGGCGGGAGGTTGGGACGCTTGGGCCGGTGGATGGGACGCCTGGGCTGGCGGCAACGCCAATGCCCTACCCGGTGTACTCCCCAGCCAAAACACTGGCTCGTGGATGCAGGTATCACTCTACCAGGCCCACGGCATCAGCCGCAACTTTGGAGCAGGGGTCAAGGTGGCGGTGATTGACACCGGGGTTGATACCGCTCACCCGATGTTCAAAAACCGCTTGGCCCCCCCCAATGAGTGGCGGGACTTTATCGATGGCGATACCAACCCTCAGGAGGTTGCTGGGGGCAAGGCCTATGGCCACGGCACGGCGGTCGCTGGGTTGGTCCTTCAGGTGGCCCCTCGAGCGACCCTTCTGCCCATCCGGGTGCTCAACCCCGACGGCAGCGGCAGCGTCTCCCAGATCGTGAGTGCGATCAACTATGCGGTGGACGCCGGGGCTCAGGTCATCAATGTCTCCATCGGGACGGCGGGAAACAGCGAGGCCCTGCACACCATCAGCGTTTACGCCAAGAGCAGAGGGGCACGGATTGTGGCCTCAGCAGGGAACGAGGGCAAAAAGGACGGGATCACCTCCCCGGCTCAGTTCTCTTGGCTGCCCGACATCACCGGCTTTGTGATGGGAATTGGCAGTGTAGATGCCAACGATTACCTCTCGAGCTTCTCTAACTACGGCAAGGCCCTCTACGCCACCGCCCCGGGGGAAAAGCTCTACTCGGCCTTCCCCGGCAACCGGGTCGCGGCGGCCACCGGCACCTCCTTCGCCGCACCGCTGTTCAGTGGAGCCATCGCCCTAGCCCTTTCGGAGATGTCGAGCCCAGTGGACCGGGCCAAGCTCCAAACCTACCTCTGGAACAGCCTGGATTTCAGCGTCAACGAAAAGAACAAGAAAAAGAGCAACAACGTCCAGCGGCTGGACCTGGAGGCGCTCCTCCGCAGCCTGCCAGGGTTTAGCCTACCCACCCAGATCCAGCCTGGAGACTACCTGCTGGTGAACGGAAACAGCGGCAAGTGCCTCGAGGTGAGCGGTGGATCCACGCTGAGTGGGGCCAATGTGCAGCAGGGGACGTGCAGCAACGGAGCCCACCAGCGCTGGCGCATTGAGCGGGCCGGCAACTCCTATAAACTCACCTCGCTCAATAGCGGCAAGGCGCTCGAGGTTGCAGGAGGCGCCGCCGCCACCGGAACAGGAGCCAATGTGGATCAAGCCGATTACCTCCCCACCTCCAACCAGCAGTGGCTCATCCAACCCAACGGGACCAACTACCAGATCGTGGCCACCCATAGCAACAAGTGCTTAGACGTAGCCGGGGGCAGCGCAATCGAGGGGGCCAACGTGCAGCAGTGGGACTGCAACAGCAGCGGGGCCCAGCAGTGGGAGCTGTTTGCCCTGTTCTAGAGCACTCTTCAGCTATAAAGCCTCAAGCCCCCAGGAAAACCTGGGGGCTTGGTGTCGTGGCCTCCCCGCAGGCCAGGCTTAACCCTCGAAGCCCAGCAAGAAAGGATCCTCGAGCATCTCAGCGATAAAGCGACAGAAGCGGGCCGCGTCCGCACCGTCAATCAGGCGGTGATCGTAGCTGAGGCTAAAGGGCATCAGGATGCGGGGTTCAAACTCCCCCTTATCCTCATTCCAGACCGGCTCGAGCCCCGATCGCGAGACCCCCAGAATGGCCACCTCGGGCCAGTTGACGATGGGGGTGAACCCGGTTCCGCCGATCCCCCCCAAGTTAGAGAGGGTAAAGGAGGCCCCCTGCATCTCCTCAGGGGTCAGCTTGCGGTCCCGGGCCTTGGCGGCGATCTCGCCCAGCTCCACGCTAATTGCAATCACCCCTTTTTTGTCCACATCGCGGATCACCGGGACCAGCAGGCCGCTAGGGGTATCCACCGCTACGGCAATATGGACATACTCCTTGAAAATCACCTCGTTGGATGCGGTATCAATCGAAGCGTTGAACTTGGGAAACTGCCGCAGCGCCGCAGCCACCACCTTGAGCAAGATGGCGGTCATGGTCAGTTTGCCGCCGCGCTTCTCGGCCCGGGGGGCGTAGCGCTTGCGCAGGGCCTCCATCTCGGTCACATCCGCTTTATCAAACTGCGTGACCATGGGCACCGTGCTCCAGGCCTGGGCCATGCTGCGCACCGTCGCGCGGCGCACCCCGCTCATGGCTTCGCGGCGGATGGGGCCGAACTTGGCAAACTCAGGGAGGGCCGGGGCAGGTGCGGCGGTCGGGGCTGGGGCAGGCGTGCCTCCTCCCTCGGCAAAGCGGCGCACATCGCTCTCGCTAATCCGATGCGCCGGACCGCTGCCCAGCACCTCGAGCAGGTTCACCCCCATCTCTCTGGCCAACCGGCGCACCGAAGGGGCCGCAGGGATCAGCCGACGACCGCCCTCGAGCGGGGGCAGCGGGCTGGGCTTAGCCCCACCTGCTTGGGG
>NZ_QWLB01000053.1 GCF_003574355.1 Meiothermus granaticius NBRC 107808
ACCCTGGCCCTGGCCCCGCTCAATCTGCCGGGCCAGGGCCAGGGTCTCGGGCAGCGGCTCCAGGCGCAGTTCTTTGCGGAGCAGCTCCTGGAGCCGGGCAAAGCGGGCCAGCGCAGCTTCCCGTTCGCCCAGGAGGGCGTGGAGCCGCATGGCCTCGCGGTGGTGCAGCTCTTGCAGTTCGTCTTCGCGCAGGAGTGCCAGCCGCGCCGAGAGGGCTCCCCGCAGGTCGCGGGCGGCCTCGAGGCGTTCGGCTTGCCTTTGCAGGGCCTCGCGCCACAGGCGGGCCAGCTCCTCGCGCCGGGCCTCGAGCCACTCGGCAAAGCCCTCCGCGCCCGAGATTTCCAGCCCCAGGAGCAACGGCCCCCGGTAGAGGGCCAGGGCGGGCTCGAGTTCCCCTTCCTTCAGGTGGGTTTGGAACTCTGCTACGTCGGTCTGGATCGGCCCCAGTTGCAGCAGGTCGCGGTCGGTTTGCAGCAGGGTGGCGATCGGCGTATGCCGCAGCCGGTTGAGCTCGCGCCGCAGGTTGCCCCGCGCGGTGGCCTCGTCCTGCTCGCTCCAGAACAGCCCGGCCAGCTTGCTCCGGGGGGCGGGGCCTTCCAGGGCCAGATACGCCAGCAGCCCCCACAGCTTGCGGGTGGGCAGGGCCAGCGGCCTTCCCGCCTGCTCCAGCGCAGGCGCTCCCAGCAAGCGCAGGCAAACCCCAGACATGGCTTGTCTTTAGGTTACGTTAAGCTCGAGGTTCTCACACCCCAGGCAGGGAAAATAAACCCAGGGCTCCGGGGGTAAAGCCTAGGATGTAGGGGATGAAAGCGTGGGTCCTACTGCTGGGGCTGCTGGCCCCGCTGGCGCTGGCACAAAGCGCGCTGGAGCTCGAGGTGCTTCAGCGCACCAATACCCTACGGGCCCAGTCTGGCCTCCCCCCCTTGGCCTGGGAGCCCCTGGCCTATCAATCGGCCAGCCAGCACGCCCGGGACATGCTCGAGCGCGGCTACTTCGCTCACCAAACGCCCGAGGGCCTCTCCTCCGCCGACCGGATGCACCGGGCCGGGATTCTCGAGGTTGTCACCGGGGAAAACCTGGCCAGCTTCCAGGGGTATCCCGAGGCCGAGGTGCCCGCGCGGGCCCTTAGCGGTTGGATGAACAGCCCAGGGCACCGGGCCAACCTGCTCAACCCCAGCTTCACCCATCTAGGGGTCGCCCTGGTGCGCAAGGGCGATAAGGTGATGGTGGTGCAGAACTTCGTGGCTCGACCCTTCGACCCTCAGGTCTCGCGCACCCCGGCCATCGCCGAGCGTGAGACGGTGGCCCTGGTGGGCTCGGCGCCCAGCAAACTGGGGGTGTTTGTAGGGGGAGGGCTGTACGCCACCTTGGAGGGCCGGATCAACACCCGGCTCGAGCTGCCTCCGGGGACCACCCCCGACTACGGGCTTTTCGATGGCCAAACCTGGTGGGGGGTACAGCCCGGGGAACGGGGGGTACAGCTCAGCAGCCGCATAGAGAAGAGCCGGGTTCCCGGAACACAGGTGCGCTTTACCCTGCCTGCGGGGAGCTACACCCTTTCGGTAGGGGCGCAGCCCCAGTTCTGGCAAAACCTCAGCGGCCCCGCCACCCTCGAGCTCACCCTCCCCAACACCTTGGACGTGCTCTGGATTGGAGTCCGCCAAAAGGACCAGGTTCGCTTTACCCATCGCATCCCCCTAGGGCTCTAAAACGGCAGCTCGGCCTGCACCGTGGTGCCTTCCCCGAGCACCGGCTTCACCGCGAAGGTCCCCCCCCGGGCCTCGACCCGTTCGCGCATTTGGGTTAGGCCAAACCCCCCCATCCCGGCAGTTGTGGAGCCCCATTCGAAGCCCCTGCCGTTGTCCCGCACCTCAAGCCGCCCCCCTCGCTCCCCCAAAGGTTGGAGCGAGACCTGCACCAGCGAGGGCCGGGCGTGCTTGGCGGCGTTGGCCAAGGCCTCTTGCAGCACCCGAAAGAAAACCAGCTCGGAAGCCGGGGACAGCTCGAGCCGCTCGGGCAGCTCGAGGCGCAGCCGAAACCCCGCCTGTTCGGCAAACGCCGTGGCATAGCGGCGCACCGACTCGAGAAAGCCATAGCGCTCGAGGTCAATCGGGCGCAGGGCAAAAATGCTGCGGCGGACCTCGCGAATCTGGGCCCGCAGGGTTTCCTTGACCTGGTTCAGCTCAGCCAGGGCCCGGCTCGGATCGGTGGTGAGCAGCCGCTCGACCAAGTCCAGCTTCAAGGCCATGAAGGCCAGCGCCTGAGCGATGCCATCGTGAATCTCCCGGGCAATGCGGTTGCGCTCCTCGGTAAGGGCCAATTCCTCCGCCCGCAGATAGGCCTGGGCATTGCGCACCGCCAGGGCCACCTGAGCCGCCAAGAAGCGCAAAAAGGGGAGCTTTTGCTGCAGGATTCCGGCCTGGCCCCGTACCAGCATCAGCCCAATGGCTGCAGACGAGCGTTCGCTCTTTTCCTCGGTGCTCAGCGGCACCGCCAGAAGGTTTTCCTGCACGAACACCGGGGTTGAGAGGGCCTCTTGCCAAATCCCCTGGGGGGCAAAAGCGTGGGGGGGCAGATCCAAACCCCGCATCACTTGCGGCTGAAGGAAACGCTCTGGATCCATGAGGAACACCCCACCCCCTTCCGCCTCGGCCCACTCCAAAATGCGCTCCAAAAGCCGAGCCAGAAGCTTTTCCAGGTTGGCCTCGGCCCGCAGGGCCTGATCTACCTCATACAGGGTGAGCAGGTCGCGGGTTCGAGCCCGCACTCCCTCCAAGGCCCCCACCACCTCGGCTACGAGCACCTCGAGAAAACCCCGCTCTTCACGGGAGATGGGACGGGACAGATCCACCTCAAGGGTTCCGTTGAGTTCCCCCAGCGGCAGCGCGAAGGTCGTCTCGGGCTGGCCCTGAAACCCCGGCGAGGCGGCCCGCACCCCCTCTACCGTAATGGCCGCTCCCCGACCCAAGGAATGGGCCACCTCCCCCACCACAGCCTGCAAAGCCTGCTCGAGGTTCTCGGCCACCGAGGCCCCCTTGAGCACATTGCCCACCGCTTCCAGGCGGCGGTTGGCCTGCTCGAGGGCCAGCTGCGCCTGCTCGCGCTCCTGCACCTGCTGGGCAATCCACTCCAGGGTCATCCAGGTGACCAACGGACCTACCAGGCTGTAAAACCCCAGGTGCAACCAAAACGCAAGCCGCTGCCCCCCGTAGGGCAGCAGCGATAGCTCAAACAGCACGACCACCAGGGCGATCAGCAAGGGCAGAAACAGGCGGTACAGGCGAATCGAGCGATAAAGGCTAGGTGGGGTCTCCACAGCTTCTTAGGGTAATGGCTCGGCCATCGCCAAACCAGGGACCCCCTCTGCCCCTGGCAACGTTCTTCCGCCCGGATAGGGTATCTTGAAGGGGTGCAACGCCTTCTCATCTGGGTGCTGATCGGGCTCCTCGCCTCGGGAGGGCTGCCCCCCTGCTCAACGCCCCTCGCAGGCCTCGAGGCCAGCCCAGCCCTAGCGCAGCGCTCAGGGGGCGGGGTGGGGGGGCGGGGTGGGTTTCGCACCCCCTCGTTCCCACAGGTCAACCCTTCCCCAGCCCCGTCTTACCCCACCTACCCTAGCTATCCCAGCTACCCACGCGGCACCGGCGGCTACTACCCCAGCGCCCCCATCGTCGTTGGTCCAGGGTTCGGGTTCAGCAGCGGGATCGGCCTTACGGGGATTCTGCTCTTTGCTGGGCTGATTTTCGTGGGGTTTGCCATCGTACGGGGGTTGGCTCGAGCCAGCTCCGGGGGAGGTGGGGCCGAAGCCGAGGCCGAGGTCTCGAGGCTGCGCATTGCCACGCTGTACACCCCCCAGCTCCAAGCCGCCCTGCGGACGCTGGCCAACAATGCCGAAACCGAAAGCACCAAAGGCCTGGCCGACCTGGTTGATGATGCGGCCGTACTGCTGCTGCGTGACCAAGCTGGTTGGCGTTTTGGAAGCTACGAGACCTGGCGGGGCTCTTTGGATCGAGCTGAGGGGCAGTTCGACCAATGGATGACCCAGGTGCGCTCCGAATCCGTGGAAACCTACCGCAAGTTCGAGGGGAAGCTCGAGACCAACACGGTCTACCAGCCCAAGGCCGAACCGGATGGGCGCTACATCTTGGTGACGATGGTGGTGGCCGCCCACGGAACCCTCCCCGAGGTGCCCAAGCCCCTGCGCGCGGCTGGGGCTAAGCAAGCCCTAATGGCCCTATCCTCCACCACCCCGGTGACCATGCTGGCCGCCTATCTGGCCTGGACCCCGGAGGCCAGCGGCGAAGCCCTCACCGAAGAAGACCTGCTGAGCGGCTGGCCCGGGCTCGAGCTGCTGTAGCCCCGCCTCAGTTCTGGGGCAAGGCGAGAATCTGGGTGGGGCTCGAGCTACCGCCCGCCGGTTCCTGCGAAACCGCCAGGGCGGTGGCTTGTGGGGGCAACCACAACAACGCAACCCGCCGGCTAAAGGTCTCGAGCGGGATAGGCGGCCCAGCCCCCAGCCCCCAGGCCTGATACACTTTGCCTCCCGCCGGAGGAGGCAGATCCACCACCAGCAGGGTCTGTCGGTCTGGGCGCACCAGGGCCCGACCCACTACCTGGCCTTGGGCGTTGACCAGCGTGACCACCCGGGTATCGGGATGGCCCAAGGCCTGCACCCAGCCCCAGGCCGCACTCCCTGTCCAAACCAGCCCCACCAGCAGGGCAGCGGCCAGGGCTGGGGTCAGCCAATGCAGGAACCCCCGGCGGGTCAAAGGGGCTGTTGGCCGCGGTGCCTCCTTGGGCTCCGATCCCCGCGGGCGGTGGGGCAGTCGGGCCATTACCCGATCCTCGAACCCCTCCGGGACCTCTTCAGCCGGGAGCCCAGTCACCAGCCCCGCAACCGTGTTCTGCAGGGCGTTTAGTTCAGTTTGGAGCTGGGGGTAAAGCCGCAGGGCGGCCTCGAGCTCCCGCTCCTCCTGCGGCGAAAGCGCATCCAGGGCATAGAGCGGGAGCAGTTCCCGGGCTTCCTCAAGCCTCACCCAGCACCTCCCGCAACTTCTCCAGCGCCCGCCGGGCCCGGGTTTTGAGGGTGCCCAGCGGAAGACCCAGCCGCGCGGCAGCCTCCTGGTGGGCGTACCCCTGATAGTAAAGGACTTCAATCACCTGGCGCTCCTCAAAGGAAAGGGCGCGCAGCCCCCTCTCGAGGCGAATGCGGTCGAGGGCAGCCCCCTCGTCGAGGCCCGGGCCTGCCAGGTCAAAGGCCTCCTCCTCGTGCTCGGGGTCGGGCTCTAGGGCCTGAGGTCGCGCGGCCTGGCGGCGCACCAAGTCTACCGCCCCGTGATGGGCCACCGCCAGCAACCAGCTCCGGGCTGAGGTTCTTCGAGGGTCGAAGGTCTCGGCCCCTTTCCAGATTCGCCCGAACACCTCTTGCACGCAATCCTCCCGTGTGGCCGCATCCAGTCCCATCCGCTTTGCCAGCGCCAGCACCGCCTTGGCATACCGGCGAAACAGCACCCGAAGCGCCTCCTCATCGCCCCTAGCGACCAAGGCCAGCAGGGACTCGTCGGAAAAAGCCTCGAGGCTCATGCCCGCTCAAGCTACCATACGCAGGCCAAGCGGAGATGGTTTGTCCCACCTCGCTGTCTCTTTGGGGTGTAGGGCCCCAGAACCCGCCATTCCCCTTCCAGCCCTACCCTTTAGACTGGACCTGTGAGGGCTCGGTCTTATCTGTTCACCTTGTACATGGAGTATCTCTACCCCCAAAACCGCGCCTGGGTAGGGGATCTCATCCGCTGGATGGAGCTGCTTGAGTTTAGCGAACCCGCGGTGCGGGCCGCCCTTTCGCGCAGCGCCAAGCGAGGCTGGATCGTGCCGGAGCGGGTGGGGCGCAAGGCCTATTACCGGCTCTCGGCTCGAGTGGCCTGGCAGGTGCAAACCGTGCGCAGCCGGCTCTACAGCTACGGTTCCCCCTGGGACGGGCGGTGGCGCATTCTGGTTTACGCTGTTCCTGAGGCCAAGCGCACCGTGCGGGACCGCTTCCGCAATGAGCTGGTGCTGCTGGGGTTTGGTACCCCCACCCCAGGGGTCTGGATCAGCCCCAATGCCAGCCTCGAGGCAGCGGGTAACCTGATCCAGTTCTACGGTCTGGAGGATTATGTTGAGCTGTTTCAGGCCGAGCGCTTTTCCTCAACCGAACCCCTGAGGCTGATCCAAAAATCCTTCAACCTCGAGGAGGCCCAAAAGCGCTACCGGGCCTTCCTGGCTCAACCCCCCGGTGAGCCCCAAAGCCCCGAGGAGGCCTTCGTTCAGCTCACCGGGTTGATTCACGAGGCACGCAAAAACCTCTTCCTCGACCCCGGCTTGCCCCCGGAGCTAACCCCACCGGGCTTTCTGGGAGTCCAGGCCAAAGAGCGGTTCCTTGAGCGGTACACCCGACTATCCACCGCAGCCAATCCACTGCTAGAGCAGCAAAATGCTGCTGCCGATTGAAACCCCCATTAACGCACCTGGCCACAGGTAACGCCCAGATAAGGCTGTCGCAACCCGCCTGTGGAGGGGTAGCATAGGATATGGCCTGGATTGTGGCGGGAGCATTGCTGCTGGCAGCAGCCCTGGTACTTTTACGCTTCCGCATCCCCTCGAACCCGCGCTCTACCCCCAGCAACCCCTCGGTAATCGTGGAGATGGACGACCTTCCTCCCACCGAGATTGACTTCGATGCGGGCATTCGGGCCAACCAGCAGTTTCGCAATCCCCGGGATAGCAAAGGCGATGGGGGCCTGGGGTAAATGACCCCCTGCTGACACCCGCCCTTTAGCCTGGAGCTGTGGATATCTTGCTGTTTCTGCTGCTTGCTTGGGTGGTAGCCTGGCCGATGCTGGTGCTGCTGTCTCAGGGCATACAACACGAGACAGGCCCTGAGACACGCGAATTCCTCGAGTAATCCTGGAGCGGACTGCGAAAAGGTCTCCCCGCTCCTCGCGCAGCAACAGCACAATCCCTGCTCCTGGCAGGAGGTAACACCCGCAGCCCAAGATTCACGCCATCGGTCACGCGACCAGAGGCAAACAACCCGAGCCCAAAGGGAATTGCAAGCTATCCTGAAGGCGTGATGGGTTCCTGGTTCCGATCTCTGGCCTATTCCGGTAAGGGGGGCCGCGATTTACGCATTGACTTCCTGAGGGGCTACTGCCTATTCATGATGACCGTAGACCACCTGGGGGCCAACTCCTGGTTTTTCAACCTCACCGGAAATATTCAGTTCTACACCAGTGCTGCCGAGGGGTTTTACTTCATCTCAGGCCTGACCCTGGGGCTCTTGGCGACCCGGGAGAGCTTCGCCCAGTCGGTGGAGCGGTTGCTGCTGCGCTCGGTGGTGCTATACCGCACCGCCATTCTGATCGCGTTGGGATTTGGAGCCTGGAGCCTTCTGACCGGTCTCAAGGTGTGGGATAGCCCTTGGCCAAGGGAGAATTGGCTCGAGCCAGTTCTTCCCATCCTCACCATGCATCAGGGCTATGCAGGTTCAGAGATCCTCACCCTCTATGTGCTGTTCATGTTGCTGGCGCCCATCGTATTGCTGGCCCTGTTCCGAGGCAAGGGCTGGCTGGCCTTTTTGGTTTCCGCCGCCCTATACGCCATCAGCCAGTACCGCCCAGATGCCGTGGGTCTAAACCCTGAGAACTTTGCCACCTATTTCCTGCCGGCAGCCTGGCAGTTCTTGTTTTATGGCGGACTGGTGCTGGGCTACCACCGCGAGGACCTGAGCCGCATGCTGGCCCGCGTGGCCCCGGTACGGGATTTGCTCAGTGTGGCCGTGGTGGCCCTAGGGACACTCCTGATCTGGAACTATGCCCACGGCAGCCCGCTGTGGCCAGGGCTGAGCGCACTGGCGCTGGGCGAAGAGCACAAAACCAACCTCTCGCCGATGCGCCTGCTGCTCACGGCGGTCTACATTGGGGCCGCTTACACCCTGGTGACCTGGCTGTGGAAGCCGCTTTACCGGGGCTTGGGCTGGTTGCTGGTGCCCTTGGGGTCGGCCTCTCTATGGACCTTTACCGGGCATATCCTGGCCATCGGCGTGCTCTACAATCTAGGGCTGTACAACCGCACCTCGGAGCAGATCTGGTTTGGCACCCTCTGGGATTGCGTCGCGGTGCTGGGCATCTGGGCCTCCATCCTCATTTACCGCCGCCTGCGCCCCGGTCGAAAGGCCAAGGTGCTCCAGCTCGAGGGGGCGGTCTCCTGATTCAGCTCGAGACCATCCCCAGTAAGCTCTCCACCGCCTGCCCTAACCGAGCAATCCCTTCCTGGATCTGGGTCTCGGTGGGCTGAGAGAAGGAGAGTCGCAAGGTGTTCTCCCCCCCGCCGTTGGCATGAAAGGGCAGGCCTGGAACAAAAGCCACCTTCTGCTCGATCGAACGCTTGAACAGTTCGGTAGCGCTCATCCCCTCGGGCAGCCGCAGCCACAAAAACATTCCGCCTTCAGGCCGATTCCAGCGCACTGAAACCGGCATATGGGCCGACAGGGCCGCATGCATGAGGTCGCGGTTACGCTGATACTTGGCCCGAATGCGCTCGATTTGCGGCCCCAACCCCCCCTGTGCCACCTCATAGACCAGCATCTGATTGAAGCTGGGGGTGTGCAGATCGGTGCCCTGTTTGGCCTGCACCAGCTTGCGGATCACCACCTTGGGGGCTATCACCCAGGCCACCCGCAGCCCAGGGGTGAGGGTTTTGGAGAAGGTCGAAAGGCGAATCACGTTGTTTGAGCCTCGAGCCCGGTCCAGCTCAAAGAGCGTGGGCAGCGGCTTCCCATTGAAATACAGCGCAGCGTAGGCGTCGTCTTCGATGAGCGGCACCTCATAGCGGGCCGCCAACTCCACCAGCTGCTGCCGCTGGGCTAAATCCAGCAACCAGCCCGAGGGGTTCTGGAAGGTCGGCAGGGCATACATGAACTTGGGGCGGGTTTGCAGGGCCGCCTCGAGCACATCCATCTCGAGCCCGGTATCCCCCAGTTGCACGCTGAGGTACTCCGGCTCATAAGGGTTGAAGGCCTGCAGAGCCCCCATATAGGTTGGAGCCTCCACCAAAACCTGATCCCCAGGGTGGATGAACACTTTTCCCAGTAGGTCCAGCCCCTGCTGTGATCCCGAGACGATCAACACCTCCTCGGGCTCAACCCCCTGCTGGGCCGCAATGCACTCGCGCAGCTCGGGGTAACCCTCGGTTGGCCCATACTGCAAGGCCTCGCTGGGCTTATCCCGCAAGATGCGCTCGGAGGCTGCCGCCAGGGCCTCTACCGGAAACAGCTCCGGGGCCGGAAGCCCCCCTGAAAACGAGATGATTCCCGGCTGGCGGGTGAGCTTGAGCAACTCGCGGATGGTTGAGCTCTGGATACGCTGACGGGCCCGGCCTGAAAACCGTTCCTCCCAGTAAGCATCGCTGTGTGGTGCCATGGCCTGAGTCTACACCCAAGACCTGACGCTTGTCTGTTGAGCCATCGCAATTGCGTTATACGTCGAGGCCATCCTGTCCCGCTGCCGGGGGGTCTAGGCCACCGCGGTGGTAAAGGTTGGGGTCGGGCCATGACGGTTCTCCTCACCTTCCGCCTTGAGCAACAAGGCCTCCCCTCCCTCTCCCAGGGCCCGTAGCAGGCGAGCCCGGCTGACGCTGTGGCCCTCGAGCATGTAGTGAAAGCCCCGGCTGCCCAGCACCACCACAAACCGCAGTCCCTTATGGCGCCGCACAAAGGTGTTATGGCGGCGGGCATAGCGGTACATGGCCTCGAGCTGGCCCAACGCCCGCTCGGCCCTCTGCCGGAGCCAAGCCGGGATCCCCCACCTCAACAGGAACACAGCCACAACCGTAACCAGCACAATTAGAGCGATGGTAGCCCCCGTTGTCATATACGTTACGAGTGTAGCAGTTTAGGTCACGTATTGCGTAACAGAGGCGTAACTTATACCAAGCCCAAAAATCCCTCCCTGGACTTCGGGAGGGTGGGTGAAAATTGGCTTACCAGCCGCGTTTGGCGAGCTTTTCTTCCTCAGACAGGAAGTCCAGGTTGATCCCCACCATCGGTTCGCCCAAATCCTCCGAGACCTCCGCCAGAATCTGCGGATCGTTGTAGTGGGTAACCGCCCGCACGATGGCTTTGGCCCGGCGCTTGGGGTCACCGGACTTGAAAATTCCCGAACCCACAAAGACCCCATCCATCCCCAGGTGCATCATCAGGGCGGCGTCCGCAGGGGTAGCCACCCCCCCTGCCGCAAAGTTCACCACCGGCAGCTTGCCGTTCTCGTGCACCCACAGCACCAGTTCATACGGCGCCCCGTTCTCTTTGGCGAAGGTCATCAGCTCCTCACGGGGCATGGCCTGAAGCTGGCGAATGCTGCCCAGCACACTCCGAGCATGGCGTACCGCCTCAACCACGTTGCCCGTGCCGGCCTCGCCTTTGGTCCGGATCATCGCCGCCCCTTCGCCAATGCGGCGCAAGGCCTCCCCAATGTTGGTGGCTCCGCAGACGAACGGCACTTTGAAGGCAAACTTATCCACGTGGAACGACTCATCCGCAGGGGTAAGCACCTCGGACTCGTCAATGAAGTCTACCCCCAGGGCCTCGAGGATCTGGGCCTCAACCGTGTGGCCGATGCGGCATTTGGCCATTACAGGGATCGAGACGGCTGAGATGATCTCTTTGATTAACTTGGGGTCAGACATCCGGGCCACGCCACCCTGGGCGCGAATATCCGCAGGGACCCGCTCCAGAGCCATTACCGCCACAGCCCCGGCCTCCTGAGCGACCTCGGCCTGCTGGGCGTTGACCACGTCCATGATCACCCCGCCCTTAAACATCTCGGCGAACCCTGTCTTGACCCTCAGCGTACCTTTCTCCATAGCTCCTCCAACCCTTTTAGCTTAAGACCAAAGGCCCAAAGCGGAAAGCATCTGCACACACAAGGAACGCCAAAGGGCCTAAGCCCCGAGGCTTAGGCCGCACCCCTGCGGTTGTTAGGGAAGATAGGCCAGGGGGTTGCGGGGCACCCCGTTGACCCGCACTTCAAAGTGGCAGTGTGGACCGGTGCTCCAACCGGTCGAGCCCACATATCCGATCAGCTGGCCCCGTTCCACATACTGCCCAGGACGGGCCACAATCCGCGACATATGGCCGTACAGGGTCTCCACCGCACCCCCATGGTTGAGCATCACGTGGAGGCCATACCCGTAGGGGCTCCAGCCCGCCTCTTCGACGGTACCCGCTCGAGCGGCGTAGATTGGAGTACCCATCGGAGCCGCCAAATCGATACCGGTGTGCACCCGCTGATAGGCCCCACGCTGGCCAAAGTAGGTGGTGATCACAAAGTTGGTCACCGGATAGCGGTACCCCGCAGCCGCCACCACATAGTTGGCCCGGCGCACCTCGCTCTGGCTCTGCTGGCGTGAGCGCGCCTGGGCTTGTTGTCGCTGGAGAGCCTGCTGGCGGGCCTGCTCAGCCTGCTGCTTGCGCTGGGCCTCGAGCTTGGCTTGGCGTTCAGCCTCCAAGCGCTGGGCCTCGAGCTGCTGCCGCCGGGCTTCTTCTTCCCGGGCTTTGCGCTCAGCCGTTTGCAAGGCCAACAGCTTGCTATAGGTGGCTTTGGCCTGAACCCCAGGCAATAAGATGAAGTCGCCCGCGCTGACTTCGGTGGGCGACTTTAGGGCATTGGCTTTGGCCACCTTAGCCACACTGAGTCCGTAGCGTGCCGCCAAGTCCTTGATGGTCTCGCCCTTCTTGAGCTGAAGGAGCAGCCCCGCCTCACCGGTAGGAATATAGAGGGTTGAACCCACCTCGAGGCGATCCAGGCTGTCCAGGGCCGGATTGGCCGAGATCAGCCCCAACGGGGTGAGGTCAAATCGCCGGGCCACCGACTCCACAGTATCCCCGGAACGCACCGTATATTCCCGCACCCCTGGGGGAAGATGGGCCGCGTCTGTCGCAAGATCCGTAAGCGGGATACGCAAGACATCCCCCGGATGAAGGGCCACACTGGTAATCCCGCTCGACCACATGATGGCCTTAGCCTCCACACCAAACCGAGCCGCAATCGCACTCAGGGTATCGCCGGGCTGAACGGTATACAGCGCCCAACCCTTCTTAGCCGGAGCGGCCACCGCAATCTCAGCGCTTTTGGGCAGGCCCGCCTGGGGGATTCCGAAGGGGAGGCTTAGAACTCCCGTGGCCAGGGCCCCGCTCAAAACTTCATGGATAGGCAAGATCAACCTCCGACAAACACTGTCGATTTCAGGCCACACTACTGGGCTTTAGCCCATTCTCAGCCGGGCCTCAGCCTTTCGTTAGGGGCCTTCTAATCTTGAGGCGCACACGGCCTTGGATTAGAACGCCAGGTTCCCCGGGGAGTATAACCACTTTTCGGACAAGGTTGCAAGCGTATTAAGAAATCCACTCATCAATGGGGTTACTTCCCGGCCAAGGTCGCTAAAAACTCTCGGTTGGTCTTGGTGCGCGAGAGCCGCGATAGCAGCATCTCCATGGCCTCGGCAGGATCCATATCGGCCAGCACCTTGCGCAGCAGCCACATCTTCTGGATCACATCCTCGCCCAGCAAGAGCTCTTCGCGGCGGGTACCGGACTTGAGGATATCAATTGCCGGGAAGATGCGGCGCTCCTCGAGGCGCCGGGAGAGGTGCAGCTCCATGTTGCCGGTGCCTTTGAACTCCTCGAAAATCACATCGTCCATACGGCTACCGGTTTCCACCAAAGCGGTTGCCAAAATGGTCAGCGAGCCTCCCCCACGGATGTTGCGGGCAGCCCCCAAGAAGCGCTTGGGGAAATGCAGGGCCGCCGAGTCCAGACCCCCGGATAGGGTGCGCCCGGTGGGCGGGGTGACCAGGTTGTTGGCCCGGGCCAGACGGGTGATCGAGTCCAAGAGGATCAGCACGTGCCCACCCTCCTCCACGATCCGGCGGCTGCGCTCGTGGACAAACTCAGCCACCCGAATGTGGTTCTGGGGCGGCTCATCAAACGTCGAGGCGATGACCTCGGCCCCCTCCACACTCTCGCGGAAATCGGTGACCTCCTCCGGCCGCTCGTCCACCAGCAGCACAATGACCTTGACATCCGGCTCGTTGCGCAGCACAGCCCGGGCCACCTTTTTCAACAAGGTGGTCTTCCCGGCTTTAGGTGGGGCCACGATCAGCCCACGCTGCCCCCGACCGATGGGGGCCAGCAGGTCAATCACCCGGTTGGAAGACTCCTCCCCTGAGGTCTCGAGGATCAGCTGTCGGTCGGGGAATTGCGGGATCAGGTCATCGAACTTGGGGCGCTTGGCTGCGGCCTCAGGGTCCAAGTTGTTGACCGCCTCCACTTTCATCAAGGTGCCATAGCGTTCATTCTCGCGGGGAACCCGGGCCTTACCCACCACATAATCGCCCGTACGCAACTGGTACTGTTTGATTAACCCAGCCGAAACGATCACGCTGCGCGACTCGAGCACGTAGAGGTTTTCCTGCAAGAAGCCATAGCCATCCGGGGAAATCTCGAGGTAGCCCTTGGCGATGCGCAAGCCCTCATCGCTGGCCTCCTGGGACAGCAGGGTCATCACCAACTCGTCTTTGGAGAGCTTTTTGTAGTCGGGAATCCCGGCCTCCGCGGCCAGAAGATGCAGTTCAGGCAGAATGCGATTGGAAAGCTCCTGATAGCTCAGGGGAAGGCTGGGCTCAGAGGTCTTACGGCGAATTTTCTTGCCGGTACGGGTCAGAGCGGTTTGGGTACTGGCGTTTGGATCGGGGTTGGATCTTGGCATCGTGGGTGGCTCCCTATGGTGGGCATTTGGGGCAGGTATCACAGCTCGCGGTCCCGCAACGGCATAACCCAGAAGCACGGCGCTCGCTGTGGATTGTTGTGGAACCTTTAGAAGTATATTCCTCTGAGCGTGCAATAAGCAAGGGCATTTTCCCCAAGGCCTCTGGGCGAGGGAAAACCGCACTTGGTTGACTCAGGGGTTGGGGGTTGTTACCTTAGAAGGTGCGAACCACCAACCGCAAAGCCTAACACAGCCTGCGGTTGATGTAAAGCCGGGGAAGAGTACGCCCGAGGCGCTCCGCAAGGTCTGCTACAGCGAGCCTGGGAGGGTGCGAGCCAGGGGAATGCGCGCGGGCTGAAAATCACCCCCGATACTCAGGAAGAACCCCTCTCCATAGAGGCAACTAGACCCTGACGGGTGCGCCCGAAACAGCGCCAATGAAGCGCCTAAAACTCGTTCAGAGCGCCTCGGCTTTGGAGCAGTTTTGGGAAGTGCGGTGGTAACGCGGGATGAATATCTCGTCCGCACCTGAGAAGCCTAAATGGAGTCCGGGTGCGGACTCACCTTTTAGCGCTCCCGCTCAGAAGGAGACCGGATGGTAGAGGAGAAAAAGCCGTTCAAGGAAGTGGGGGCTGCGGATTTCCCGAGCCTCGAGGCTGAGGTGCTGGCCTTCTGGAAGCAACAGGGCATCTTTGAGAAATCAGGGGAAAAACCCGCTCCCCAGGGGAAATTCGTTTTCTACGAAGGCCCTCCCACCGCCAACGGCAAGCCAGCCATGCACCACGTGCTGGCCCGTAGCTTTAAGGACATCTTTCCGCGCTACAAAACCATGCAGGGCTACCACGTCACCCGCAAAGGGGGCTGGGATACCCACGGCCTGCCGGTGGAAATTGCAGTGGAGAAAAAGCTAGGGGTGCTGGGCCGCAAAACCCTGAACCGCGAGCAGATTGCCGAGTTCACCCAGCAGTGCCGCGAGTGGGTATTTGCCAACATCGAGGACTGGAACTACTTCACCGAGCGGATGGGGTATTGGGTGGATCTGAACGACCCCTACATCACCTACCAAAACCGCTACATCGAGTCGGTGTGGAACCTCTTGAAGCGCATGTGGGACCGGGGCATGGTGGTGCAGGACTACAAGGTGGTGCCCTTATCGCCGCGCATCTCCTCCACCCTCTCACAAAACGAAATTGCCGATGGCTACCGCGAGGTGGACGACCCCAGCGTGTATGTGCGCTTCCCGTTGAAACTGGAAACCACCCCCCCGGCGGTGCGCGAGCGGCTTATGGCCCAGGGGGTGCGGCTGGAGGATCTGGGCAACCTGGCCATTCTGGTCTGGACCACCACCCCCTGGACGCTGCCCTCCAACACCATGGCGGCGGTGAACCCCGAAATGGATTACGCGGTAGTGCGCTCCCCCTCGGTGGGACCTCTGATTTTTGCCGCCGAGGCGGTGGAGCGGCTCCGGGAGCTGCATAAAGAAGAGCTCGAGGTGGTCGCTCACCTTATGGGGAAAGACCTCGAGGGGTGGGAGTACACCCCCCCCTTCCCCGAAGTAGGTGTGGAGCTGGGGGTGCTGAAGGAGCCGGGCGAAAAGCGTCCGGACGGCAGGCCGGTGATGCACTTTGTGGCCCTGGCCGACTTTGTGAGCGCCGAAGACGGCTCCGGGGTGGCCCACGAGGCCCCGGTCTACGGAGCCGAGGACTTAGAGCTTGCCCGCCAGTACGGCACCCCCCTGCTCTTTGGCACCAACGAGTACGGCCTTATGCAGGTCACCGACGAGCGCGGCAAGTTCTTCAAGGATGCCGACAAGGGGCTCATTCGCATCATGAAGGAACGGGGGGTCCTGTACCACGCAGGCCAGATTCGCCACCGCTACCCCTTCCACGACCGCACCGGCGACCCCATCCTCTACTTTGCCAAGCCGAGCTGGTACATCAAAACCTCCAACTTCCGCCAGGCCCTCTACGACAACAACGAAAAGATCAACTGGTTCCCCGAACACATCAAACACGGGCGCTTCGGCAACTGGCTCAAGGACAACGTGGACTGGGCCATCAGCCGCGAGCGCTATTGGGGCACCCCGCTGCCCTTCTGGGTCTCGGAGGACGGTTCGGAGAAAATTTGTGTGGGCAGCGTGCGCGAACTCTCGGAGCTGGCAGGCCGCGACCTCTCCGACCTGGACCTGCACCGCCCATACGTGGACGAAATTACCTTTGTCAAAAACGGCAAAACCTTCCGCCGGGTGCCCGAGGTACTCGACGTCTGGTTCGACTCCGGGGCCATGCCCTATGCCCAGTGGCATCTGCTACTGGACGAACAGGGCCAGCCCCTCCCCGGCACCGAGGAAAACTACCGGCTCTGGCAACGCCACTTCCCCGCCGACTACATCTGCGAGGCCATTGACCAGACCCGGGGCTGGTTCTACTCGCTTCACGCCATCTCGACCCTGCTCTATGACCAGCCTTGCTTCAAAAACGTGATCTGCCTGGGGCACCTGGTAGACGAGAAGGGCCACAAGATGTCCAAGAGCAAGGGCAACGTGGTGGAGCCCTTGCCGATGTTCGACCAGTACGGGGCCGACGCGGTGCGCTGGTACCTCTTTACCGGTTCCGAGCCGGGCGAGCAGAAGCGCTTTTCTGAGCGGCTGGTGCAGGAGGCCCAGCGGGGCTTTTTGGGCACGCTGTGGAACGTGTACAGCTTCTTCGTGCTGTATGCCAACCTGGACCGGCCCAACCTGCAAAACCGCCCAGCGGTGGCGGATCGGCCCGAGATGGATCGGTGGCTGGTGGCCCGCCTGCAGCAACTAGTTGAACGGGTCACGGCCAGGCTGGATGCTTACGATGCCCGTGGAGCGGGAAAGGAACTCGAGCAGTTTGTGGAAGAACTTTCCAACTGGTACGTTCGCCGCAACCGCCGCCGTTTCTGGAAAAACGACGACCCCACCGACCGGGAGTCGGCCTACGCCACCCTGTGGGAGGCCCTGGTTACCGTAGCGCAGTTGGCTGCCCCTTTCACCCCCTTTGTGGCCGAGGCCCTGTGGCAAAACCTGGTGCGGAAGGTGCGGCCCGAAGCCCCCGAGTCGGTACACCTGTCGGACTGGCCCAAAGCCGACCCTGCGCTGCTAGACGAGACCCTGCTAACCCAGATGGGGGCGGTGGTGAAGGTGGTGGGGCTGGCCCGGAGTGCGCGGGCCATCAGTGGGGTCAAGACCCGGATGCCCTTACCCAGGGTGCTGGTAACGGCCCCCAGCGAAGCCGAGCTGGCGGGGTTGCGCCATTTTGCCGATGAAATTGCCGAGGAACTGAACGTCAAGCAGGTTGAGGTGCTGGGGTTGGGCGAGGAACTCCTGACCTACCGGGTGTTGCCCAACCTGCCGGTGATGGGCAAAAAGTACGGCAAGCGGGTGCCCGCCATTCGGGCCGCCCTGGCCGAACTAGACAGCAAGATGGTGGCCCAGACGGTAAAGGCCGGGCGTAGCCTACACCTCGAGCTCGGCGGGGAAACCTACGCCCTCAGCCCCGACGAGCTCTTGCTCGAGGCCCTCTCGCCCGAAGGCTACTCGGCCCAGGAGCAGGATGGCTATCTGGCGGCCCTCGAGGTCAAACTGGATGAGCAGTTGTTGCTCGAGGGCTTGAGCCGCGACCTAATCCGGCTGGTGCAGCAAGCCCGCAAAGAGATGGGCCTGAACATCTCGGATCGCATCCACCTGACCTATACCGCCGAGGGCAGATACGCCGAGTCCCTGGTGCAGTTTGGCCAGCGGCTCCAGGAAGAAACCCTGGCCCTCTCGCTGGAGCAAACAGGGCCGGTGGGCTATCTCACCGAACTGTCCGACGAGGAGGGTGCCGTCAAGTTTGGGCTCAGCAAAGCCTAATGCAAAGCCGTTCTGGTATCAAAGCGCAATTGCGGGCGACCCTTGTCCTCGCGCCGAGCACTGTACAATTGGGGTTGGGTTTAACCCAAAATTGCTTGGGTGGAATGAGGGGAATACACCATGCTCCGACTCATAATTCTGGCATTGCTACCTTTAGCCATTGGCCTGGCCCAAAATAGCCCGTCCAGCCCTTGCCCCCTAACCTCTGCCCAGGTCGGGTCGGCTCTGGGGGTGACGGTGCTGGAGGCCAAGCCTGCCTTGAACCTGCGATCGGGGAGTATCACCCTCCAGGATTGTCGCTATACCCTCAAGCTCGACAAACTCGAGTTCACCCTGATGGTCAAGCAAACCATCAATACCCAGCGTGTGACCGCCCAGGAATACTATCGAACCCTGACTGGGCACCTGGTACCAATTCCCCACGACCCCGATGGGGCCCGCTTTCAGGAAGACCAAGGCTATTTTACCAGCCCTACCCTGCACTACTTCCGCGGGGGGGTAGGGGTTGAGTTGCGTATCCTGGGCGCCTATTACCAGGGCCATAAGCCCAGCCAGGCCGAGTTTCGCACCTGGCAATGGAAGCTCCTGGCCCTTCCCCGAATCCCCTGAAGGCCACTCCTATTTCTAACGTGAAGCCGCTGATACCGGATTCAAAAACACAGGGATCCCTTCGCGGTAGGCTTTCAGGTTTGCCAGGGCCGAGTCGGTCGGTTTTGCGGCCGAACGGGCCGATGAGGAGGGCGCGGCCCGATTTAGCTTGGAGAGGGCGTAACTGGCCCCCGACCCCGCCGGTTGGTGAAGGTTCACTGGCATTATCGGGCTCGAGCGGGTAGAGTTGGGCGGGTGGACTTCAACGGGTTGTTAGACCGGTTAGGGTTGGAGGGCTTTTACGTCTCCAAACCGGAAAACGTGCGGTATCTCTCGGGTTTCGTTGAGGGCAAAGATGGCAAGGTGGTGCTCACCCGCAGCGGCCCGGTGTTCATCACCGATGGGCGCTACCTGGTCGAGGCCAAGGAGCAGCGCTTTCCCCACCGCATCTTGCTCAAGCGCAACGAGCTGCCCGCGCTGCTTTCGGAGTACCTTACCGGGCGGGTGGGGTTTGAGGCCGAGGCCCTGAGCGTAGCCGAGCTCGAGACCCTGCGCAAAGGCCTCCCCAAGGTGGAGTTTGTGGCCACCCACGAGGTTTTCGACCGAATTCGCCGGGTGAAGACCCCGCAGGAGATCGAGGCCATCCGCCGGTCTGCAGCCCTGGCCGATGAGGGGTTCCAGCATATCCTGCCCTTCATCCAGCCGGGGGTGCGCGAGATCGAGGTAGCGCTGGAGCTCGAGTTCTTCCTGCGCCGCCGGGGCTCGGAGGGGGCCGCCTTCAGCATCACCGTGGCCTCAGGAGAGCGCGGGGCGATGCCGCACGGAGGGGCCAGCGAGAAAAAGATCCAAGCCGGTGAGCTGGTCACCCTCGATTTCGGGGCGGTCACCCAGGGCTACCGCTCCGACATGACCCGCACCGTAGGGGTGGGCCGGGTGCGTGAGGAGTTGCGCCGAATGTACGCCGCGGTACAGCAGGCTGAAGAAACGGCCTTGGAAGCGGTAGGACCCGGCCAAAGCGGCAAGGAACTCGACCGCATGGCCCGAGAGCTGCTCATAGCCCAGGGGTACGGCGAATTCTTCACCCATTCCCTGGGGCACGGGGTGGGGCTTTTCATTCACGAAGGGCCCTCGCTCTCCCAGACCTCAGAGGATGTGCTCGAGGCCGGAAATGTCGTCACCATCGAACCTGGGGTCTATATTCCCGGCCTGGGCGGGGTGCGCATCGAGGATTTGGTGTGGGTGACCGAGTCGGGGCACCAGGTGCTCTCGAAAAGCCCCAAAGAACTGCTCGAGCTGTAGAGGAGGTGCAAGATGGGTTGGGCAAGCCAAAAGGCCGTGTGGGGGTTGCTGTTGGCGATTGGGTCTGGGCTACTGGGGACAAGCTGGGCGCAGGGGGCCCTTCCCAGCACCTATGTGGTCCAACCCGGCGACTCCCTGCGGGAGATCGCTGACCGTTTCAAGCTGGACCTCCGCGGCCTAGAAAAGCGCAACGGCCTCGAGGGGGATACCCTTCAGCCTGGGCAGATCCTGATCCTGCGCGACCCGCCCCCACCCGCCCCCATCC
>NZ_QWLB01000054.1 GCF_003574355.1 Meiothermus granaticius NBRC 107808
CCCTTGATTTGTCCAGCACGTGCACCCGCAGCCCCGCCCGCGAGCTGGTGCGGGCGGGGCTGCGGGTGCACGTGCTGGACAAATCAAGGGGGGTTTCGGGCCGGGCGGCGACCCGTTGGATCGAACTGGAGGGCAAAACCCTGCGGGTTGACCACGGCGCCCAGTACTTCACCGCCAAAGGGGCCAACCTGCGGATGATCCTGCCCGAGCTCGTAGGTCGCGGGGTGGTGCGGGAGTGGACGCAGGGCCTCTCGCTGCTGACCGAGCGGGGAATTGAGGCCCGGGGTTCTCCGCATCCACGGTATATCTGCCCGGATGGGATGAGCGCCCTAGGAAAAGCCCTGGTTCAGGGGCTCGAGGCCGGGGAGGCTCCGCTCTCGGTAGAGACCAAGGCCACCGTGCAGGAGCTGCGACGGACCGCAGCAGGTTGGGAAGTGGGGCTGGAGGGCGGTGCGGCTCGAGCCGGCCAGGCCCTTCTCCTCAATCTGCCCGCGCCCCAGGCCCTGAAGCTTAGGGGAGAGGTGTTCCAGCCGGCGGTACAGGAGGCCCTGGCGGCGGTGCGGTTTGCCCCTTGCTGGGCGGCCATTTTGGTCTTTGAGACCCTGCCCTACACCGACTGGGTGGGGCTGGAGATCCGCCATCCGGTCTTGGCCTGGGCGGCTTTAGACCATACCAAGCGCAACCTCGAGGGCCCCCCGGTTTTGGTGCTGCACGCCAGCCCCGAGTGGAGCACGGCGCACCTCGAGGAACCCCCCGAGGCCGTGCTCCCCCCGATGCTTGAGGCGGCACGCCAACTGTTGGGCGACTGGGTGGGGCGGTACCGCCTGGCCCTGGCCCACCGCTGGCGCTACGCACAGCCCACCGTACTTCATCCCTGGCGGTTTCTAGCCCAGGACAACCTGGTGTTCTGCGGCGACTGGTGCGGTGGGGCGCGGATAGAAGGGGCCCTCGAGAGCGGCTGGGCGGCTGCGGACTATCTGATCCGATCCCTGCAGAATTAATCTCCGCTGGCCCCCTGACCCGGCAAGGAGCGGCCTTGGAGCGCAGTGGACGGCTCTTACAGGGGGTCCGATTGTCGCACTCCTTTGTGTTAGATTAGCCTGTAACCTTGTATGTCTGTCCGTCGTCCTCCCAACCCCTACCAGACCCTCGAGGTGGCCGATCCGCTCGAGGCGCTGCGCCTGCGGGTCACGCTGTGGTTGCTGCCGGTGGGGGCTTGTGCGGCCCTATTGGCTTGGGGGCTTTCCCTGCTGAGCGGGAAGCTGGGGCCGGTGGACCGGTTTTTGCTGCTGCCGCTGGCCCTGGGATTTGCGGGTCTCGAGCTCTATCTGCTGTGGAATAGGGCTCAGATTCGGCGGGTTTGGCAGATCGGGCTCAGCTTGATGGGCGTATATGAGATCGTCGGGGCTTTCTACGAGACCAACCACGGCTTGTACTACCACCCTGAAAGCCTCAGCCCCGGCCTGTTGTGGTTCCCCATTGTTTACTTGATGTCCTTTGTGCTGCTGGGGCGGCGGCAGGCCATCGTTTTCTCGGCGGTTTACCTGAGCCTTGGGCTGACCGCGGGGGGGTTGGGGCTGCTGTTGGGGCCGCCCCTGGAGCTCAGCGCGCTCAACACCATGCTGCAGTTTGTGTTCTCCAACCTTACCTATGTTCTCCTGCTGTACATCTTTGCCCATCTGCGCTACCACTACGCCCAGATGCACCTGATGGCCCATACCGATGCCCTTACCGGCTTGATCAACCGCCGGGCCATGCAGGAGTGCCTCGAGGCCGAGCTCGAGCGGGCGAAGCGCTATGACCGCCGCTTTGCGGTGCTCCTGGCCGATATTGACCACTTTAAGTGGGTCAATGACAACCACGGGCACGCGGTGGGGGATCAGGTGTTGCGCGAGGTGGCCGGTCGGCTGAGCGCAGGGCTGCGCCCCAGCGACCAGATTGCCCGCTGGGGAGGCGAGGAGTTTTTGGTGCTGGCGCCCGAGACCGATCTGGCCCAGGCCCAGGCCCTTTCGGGGCGGCTCTTCGAGGCCATCGTGGCCAACCCGGTTTCGGGCCTCGAGATCTCTTTGAGCATTGGGGTGGCTTGCTACCGCCAGGGCGACAGCATCGCGGGGCTTCTGAGCCGAGCCGACGAGGCCATGTACCGAGCCAAGGTGGCCGGGCGGGCCCGGGTTGAGCTCGAGGACCCCCCACACGATGCGGTGAAGCTGCTCTCCACCCAGCCAGATCCCCTGCGCACCACCGACGAGTCCGCCTCACCTCCGGCCTAACCCCAGTTCCGACCGTATTCTGGAGGGGTGGGGCGGATTGTAATCGTTTCCAATGGGCATGGCGAGGATATCATCGGGGCCCGGCTGGGGCTCGAGCTGACCCGCCTGGGCTATGCCATCGCGGCCTTGCCCCTGGTGGGTCGGGGCAGGGCCTATGAGCGGGCGGGGTTCGTGGTCTTGGGGCCGCGCCGGGAGATGCCCTCTGGGGGGTTTGTGCTGGGTCAGCCCACCGCGTTTTGGGAGGACCTGCGGGCGGGCTGGCTCTCGATGAGCCTGGGGCACTACCGGGCCTTGCGGCGGGCGGCTCGAGGGGCGATGGCGACGCTGGTGGTGGGGGATATCTACGGGCTTTTGGTGGGCAGCCTGTTCGGCATCCGCCCGCTGTTTCAAATGCAGCCCCTGGTTTCGGTACGGGCCTGGGCCAGCCGAGAGGGGGGGTGGGCCCAGCCTTACGGCGGGCTGGAGCGGCTTTTGATGCGCCGGGCGGTGCGGGTCTACCCGCGCGAGGCCGAGGCTGCGGGCTGGCTTCAAGAACATGGTGTTCCCAACGTCCAATACCTCGGCAACCCCATGCTGGACGCGCTCGAGGGGGAGGAGCCGCTACCCCTTCCGCCGCCCTACCTGCTGCTGTTGCCGGGCTCGCGGGCCGATGCCTACGAGAGCTTGCCCCAAATGCTCGAGGCCTGCCGGCGGCTCCAGCCCACCGGGCTGACCCCGGTGGTCGCATGGGCGGGTCTGCCGCTGGATCCGCTTAGGCTTGAAGGCTGGCAGTGGGGGGGGGCTGGGTGGCTGACCCATCCCGACGGGACGAGGGTGGTGTGGGCGGAACGCGCCTTCAAGACCGCGCTGCTGGGCTCGAGGGTGGCCCTCTCCACCAGCGGGACCGCAGCGGAACAGGCCGCGGGGTATGGGGTTCCAATCGTGGGTTTTCCCACCGGCGGACCGCAGTACACGCTGGGATTCGCCCAGGGGCAGCGGCGCTTGCTGAGGGAGGCGCTGACCCTGACCGAGCCGCGCCCAGAGGCCATCGCCCAGGCGGTGCGGGCTCTGTTAGAGGACGAGGGCCTGCGCCGCAGGGCACAGGAGGCGGGAAAGGCCGCAATGGGCGAACCGGGAGCCGCAGGCCGCATCGCCCAGAGCATTCACACCCAGCTCAGCCGGTTTGGATGAAACGCTCCCACAACAAAAACCCCACGAAGCTGGCCCAGAAGAAGTACTGCCCGACCCGCTCGGGTGGGTGGGGTAGCCCCCGGCGAAACCACCCTCCGGGCTCGAGGCCAGACACGCACAGCAGCAGCAGCGCGCTGATCAGTCCATAGGAGGCGTGAAGCCAGGAGGGGCCCCGCAGGAGAAACTCCAGGAGCACGGTCAGGACCGCAGTATAGGCCAGGGCTTTGAAGAAGCCCAGCTGCCAGCGGGCGGGTTCGCGCACCAGCAGCGGAAAGGCCAGCAGGAAGAACACCACCAGCCCGACCAGGGTCAAGAGCCGACCCAGCCCCACCAGTACAACAAGCCCCTCGAGCATGGCTCTAGCCTACAGGACCGGTGTTTTGCGGGGTTCCAGGTGCGGCCGCAAGGCCTGGGCCACCGCGATCAGGTGGGGGTCTTCGAGCAGCCTACCCACCAAGGAAGCCCCTATCGGCTCACCCGAGGCGCGGTAGCCCGCTGGAAAGGTGAGCACCGGAAACCCCGAGGTGGAGGTGTAGGCCGAGAGGCTGTTGCTCACCGTGAGCAGCAGCGAGACTTCATGCTCCTGCATCAGCCCCTCCAGGACCTCAGTCCCGACTTGTCGGTTTTTCTCGACCAGGGCGTGATATTCCTCAGCAGCCAGGCCCTCGTTTTGCGCGGCGATCAAGAGGTCTTGCCCGTAGGGCGCGGCCTCCGGGTGGGCCTCGTTGAAGGCGATCACCGCGGCCAGATCGGGGATGGGGGCTCCGGTGGCCCTCAAGTAAGCGTTGACTCCTTCGCGCAGGCCATAGCGCAGCACCGGCAGCATCTCAATTTCCCGCGTGGGAAAGGGCAGAACCTTGACCTCGGCCCCCAACCGCTGGAAGGCCTGGACCACAAGCCCTAGCCCCTCCAGGTCGCCTGTACGCTGGGTGTGCTCTATCCAGCCTATCCGCAGCCCGGCCAAGGATCCACCCTGGAGGGCGAACGCCCCTGGCTCGAGGGCCTTGGCCCGTTGGGTGAGCGGGTCCGCGGGGTCGTAGGCGGTCAAGACCCCCATCAGTACGGCCAGGTCGGTGGCGTTTTTGGTCAGGGGCCCCGCGGTGTCTTGGGCCTCGGTGATGGGGATGATACGGTCGCGGCTCACCAGCCCCAGGCTCGGTTTGAGGGTGAAGATCCCGTTTTGCGCAGCCGGATAGACCAGTGAGCCGGAGGTCTCGCTGCCCACCCCGGCTACGGCCAGGTTGGCGGCTACCGCTACCGCCGTTCCGCTGCTGCTGCCCCCCACGTCGAAAGGGCCATAGGGGTTACGGGTATGCCCACCCAGGGCGCTGAAGCCGTTGACCGAGTGGGTGGTCATGAAATTGGCCCATTCCGAGAGGTTGTTTTTCCCCAGCACCAGCGCCCCAGCCGCCCGCAACCTCTGCACGATGAAGGCCTCACGGTCGGCCATGGCTTCCCGGAGGGCCGCAGCCCCCGCGGTGGTGTGCAGGGGCGCAGCGGTGGCGAGGTTGTCCTTGAGGGCCAGCGGGATGCCGTGAAGCAGCCCGCGTACCCGCCCGGCACCCCGTTCGGCGTCGAGCTGCTGCGCCTGCTCGAGCCCCTGTGGGTTGACCTCGAGCCAAGCCCCCAGCCGGTCGTTGTGCTGTCGGATGCGGGTCAGGTAAAACCGGGTGAGTTCGACTGCGCTGAGCCGCCCCGCTTCCATCTCGGCCTGTAGCTCGGGAATCGTAGCGCGGGCGGTGAGGGCCTCGAGCTCGGCCATTCGGGCCGCTCCCAGCGGTTCAAAGGGGGGAAACTCGAGCACGCGGCGCAGGGGATAGCGGTGCTCCGCGGTTTGTTCGGCTACCTGTCGGGACACGAAGCGTTCCCAGTCCCGGGCGGGGTGCTTCTGCTGTGAAACATTGGGGTTATCGGGGGCTGGGTGGCTCATACCAACCCCCACTATACCGGCTCCTACAGCCCGCAGAGCCTTCCTCGCTGGCAAATATCACAAGCGGAACACCGGGTGGGGTATACCCTGGGGTCTAGAGCGCTGGACCTCTTCGCGTTGATACCTATGCTAGAACTCCTGACCAATGCCCCTGCCCAGTGGCCCAAAGTCCTGGTGGAGCGCATCATTCCCAGCGATGCCCCCGAGGTTCGCAAGGCCAACCAACTGATGTTCGCTACCACCGTTGAGACCCTGTTCCGAAAATCGGGGCTCGAGGTGCTGGAAGCCGATGTGCTGCGGGTCACCAAGGAGGGGGTGGTGGAGATTCCCCTGCGGGTGCGGGCCCCCGACGGCGAGTATGACCTGTTTTTCTATCCTATCGCCGATGCCAGGGCCGCAGGCCACTACATCGCCCTACAGGAGCTTGGGCGCAAGTGGGGTCGGCTGCGCCCGGTGTTTTACAGCACCGAAGACCTGCTTTCGATCTACCCAGAAGAGGTGGAGTCCATCGCGCGCCGCGACCGGCTCTACGTGCAGGCCTCGCTGATGCCGCCCAAAGGCCAGTACGCCATGTGGTGGGCTACCCAGCCGGGGGAGCAGTTCCACTACAGCCCAACCTTTGAACTGTATGACCGGCTCTACCGCGAGCTCAACGGGCTCGAGCTGCGGGCCTTTGCCCTGATCCTCAAAGAGATCGGGATGATCCAGGAAGAGTACGAGGTCAACAGCAGCACGCTCACCGACAGCACGGTGGAGATCCCGTTGGAAGGCCCGGAGGGGGTTCCGATCATCGTCTCGTTCTCGCAGGCCCGGGGTTTGCGGTTTCACTTTCACATGGACCGTACCCACCCGGAGTACCGCGATCTCTTCCTGAACCTGTTCCTGCTGCGGCTTAAGAACTGGCGCCGCGATACCCTGATCGAAGGCATCAAGCGCCTGGATAGTCCGGCCTACATCTGGTGGCGTGAGCTGGGCAAGCGGCTGCGGCTGCAAACCCACGTGGATACCGCAATCAGTGCGGTGGGTTCGGTGAAACGCTAGTGGGCTGGACTGGACCAGCCCAGCAGGGCCTGTGTCCCGTCGCTCCGGTGGGGGGCGAGTTTGCTCTGATCGAAATTGAAACCCAAACCATCTTTTAATCTTCCGCGAAATATACCGACGGGGACGAAGATGCCACAGACGATGATCGGCTCGAGCCCCTTTAGCATCAGTCTGCCCCCCGGAAGAGAGGGCCCTTTAAATCTGCCCAGCACAGCGATTTCGTATTTCGGAGCGCTCCTTTATTTGATTACGCCTATAACGTAATATGCTATACTGGTGAGGTGAGCGCTAACTTTACTGCCCATACGAAATACGACGCGACCAAGATTAAAGTGTTGAAGGGGCTCGAGGGGGTTCGTCACCGCCCGGCCATGTACATTGGCGGCACCCAATCCGACGGTTATCACCACCTGTTCAAGGAAATCCTCGATAACTCGGTGGACGAGGCCCTGGCGGGGTATGCCACCGAGATCATCACCACCCTGAACAAAGACGGCAGCCTCACCGTTGAGGACAACGGGCGGGGGGTGCCGGTGGACTATATGCCCGGAGAGGGCAAACCCGCAGTGGAGGTGATCTACACCGTTCTGCACGCCGGGGGCAAGTTCGAGGAGGGGGCCTATAAGGTGGCCGGAGGCCTGCACGGGGTGGGGGCCAGTGTGGTCAATGCCCTGTCTGAATTCACCATCGTGGATGTGTTTCGGGACGATAGGCAGTACCGCATCGAGTTCAGCCGGGGTGAGGTAGTCAAGCGGCTCCACGTGGTGGATGAGTTCGCCAAAGGCAAGCGGGGAACTCGAGTCACCTTCCGGCCCGACCCACAGATTTTTGGCGCCGAGCAGAAGTTCGAGGCCAGCCGGCTGCGGGTGCGGCTGCGCGAGGTCTCCTTCCTGGTGGCCGGCCTCAAGCTGGTGTTCAAGGACGAGATTCACCAGAAGGAAGAGGTCTTCTTGGACAAGGGCGGGGTGGGCTCCTTTGCCAAGTACCGCGCCGACGGCGAGGAACTGCTCTACGACAAGCCGGTATTGTTGCAAGGCCAGGTCGAGGCGGTGGGGGTGGATGTGGGTTTGGTGCACACCAAGGGCTACAGCGCCAATCTGGTCAGCTTTGCCAACATGATCCCCACCGCCGACGGCGGCACCCACATTTCTGGCTTCAAGACCGCCTACACCAGGGCCATCAACGCCTATGCCAAGAAGGCCGGGTTGGTCAAGGACAAGGACATTGAGCCGACCGGCGAGGACCTGCTGGAAGGGGTTTCGGCGGTGGTTTCGATCAAGATTCCCCAGCCGCAGTTTGAGGGGCAGACCAAGGGCAAGCTGCTCAACCCCGAAGCGAGCACCGCGGTTTCCAAGGTGGTTTACGAGAGGTTTTCGGAGTATTTGGAAGAGAACCCCCGCGTAGCCAAACTGATCTATGAAAAAGCCCAGCGTGCGGCCCAGGCCCGCGAAGCGGCCCGTAAGGCCAAAGATTTGGTGCGCCGCTCCAACCCCCTCGAGTCCGACGACCTGCCCGGCAAGCTGGCCGATTGCCAGTCGGAAGACCCTGCCGAGGCCGAACTCTTCATCGTGGAGGGGGATAGCGCGGGCGGTAGCGCCAAGAGTGGGCGGGACCGCCGGTTCCAGGCCATCCTGCCCCTGCGGGGCAAGATTTTGAACGTGGAGAAGGCGGGACTCTCCAAAGCCCTTAAGAACGCCGAGGTGCGGGCCATGGTGGCGGCCATCGGTGCGGGGATTGGCGGAACGCAGGACGAGGCCCATTTCAACCTCGAGACCCTGCGCTACCACAAGATCATCATCATGACCGACGCGGATGTGGACGGCTCGCACATTCGTACCCTGCTCTTGACGTTCTTCTACCGCTACCTGCGCCCGATCATCGAGCAGGGATACCTCTACGTGGCCCAGCCTCCGCTGTACGGCATCCGGGTGGGCAAAAGCAAAACCATCGAGTACCTCTTCGACGACGAGGCCCTCAAGAAGGCCTTGGCCAGCATCGGCGACAAGCCCTACGAGCTCCAGCGCTTCAAGGGTCTGGGCGAGATGAACGCCGAACAGCTCTGGGAGACCACCATGGACCCCAGCAAGCGGGTGCTCAAGAAGGTGGACATGAAGGACGCTTCCTACGCCGCCCAGATCTTCGATGAGCTGATGGGCAGCGATGTCCAGCCCCGGCGAGAGTTTATCGAAGAGAACGCCCGCTATGCCCAACTCGATATATAGGGTGCTCTTCAGATCGGGGCTGGCCTATGGGCCAGCCCTTTCGGTGAGGTGGCCCAGAACCGCCTGCACCACCCCATCCAGATCAAGGTGGCTGGTATCGAGCAAAAGAGCGTCTTTGGCCGGAGCGCTCTGGGTGGCATCGGCCTGGTCCCGGCGTAAGATCTCGGCCAGCACGGTTTCATAAGCTGCGTCGCGCTCGGGCACCCGCCTCGAGGCCCGTACCTCCGGTGAGGCGGTGAGGTAGAACTTGTATTTGGCCTCAGGAAACACCGTGCTGCCCATATCCCGCCCGTCAATCACAAAAGGGCCGGGAAGTTCGCGCAGCACCGCATTGACATATGCGCGCACCCCAGGGCGCTTGGCGACGGCGGAGACCACCGCATCCACCTCGAGGTTATGCAGGCTCTCGGTGACGTCCTTGCCGTTGAGCAACACCCGGTTGGCTTCTGGGGTGGGGTGCAGCTCGAGGCGGTACTTCCCCAGCCGGTGTTCGATCTCCTCGGCGGTGACGTTCTCCAGCAGGCACATCAGGGCCACCGCGCGGTAGAGCAGGCCACTGGAGATGTAGGGAATGCCCAGCCGCTGGGCTACCAGCCGGGCCACGCTGGTTTTGCCCGAGGCTGAAGGGCCGTCAATGGTGATGATGGGGGCAGCGGGGCTCACGCTCGGTGGGGTCATGCGGGGTTGCTCAAGCGCTCGAGGTCTTCCCAGAAGCTCGGGAAGGAGATGCTGGCCCACTCAGCCTCCTGCACCCTGACCCCCACCGGCAGCCCACACACCGCGAAGGCCATGGCGATGCGATGGTCATGGAAGGGCTCTACCACCCCGGCCTGCACCCTGCCCCCTTGAATGCGCAGCCAGTCTGGCCCGGCCTCCACCCCAACCCCCAGGCGTTGCAGGTTTTGGGCGATGGCGGCTACCCGGTCAGACTCCTTGACCCGCAGTTCCTCGAGGCCTGGGATGTGGGTCTCGCCCTCGGCCCAGGCGGCGGCGGCGGCCAGGGCAGGCACCTCATCCACCATCAGCGGGATCTGCCGAGGGTCTACCGAGATGCCTCTGAGGGCGGAACTGCGGGCTCTGATCCAGCCCACCGGCTCCCCATCCTGTCCCTCGGTGACCTCCCAGGTCAGGTCTGCGCCCATCTCCTTCAAGACGCCCAGCAGGCCGGTACGGGTTGGGTTGAGGCCCACCCCCTCGAGCAGCACCTCGCTCTCGGGGGTGATCAGCGCGGCCACGATGAAGAAGGCCGCACTGCTGATGTCTCCGGGCACGGTTAGGTCTCTGGCCCCAAAGGGGCTGGCCCGGCGGGTGCGCACGGTGCGCCCCTCCACCTCGATGGGCAATCCGTAGTGCCGAAACAGCCGTTCGGTGTGGTCGCGGGTAGGAGCCGGCTCCACCACCTCAGTGTCGTCGTCGGCAAAGAGCCCAGCCAAGAGCACCGCGCTCTTGACCTGCGCGCTGGCGATGGGCAGCTCGTAATGGATGCCGGTGAGCCCACCCCCCCGGATGGCCAAGGGGGCGAGGTTGCCCCGGTCGCGCCCTTCAATCCGAGCCCCCATGGCCAACAGCGGTTTGGTGACCCGGCCCATGGGCCGCCGCCGCAGCGAGGCATCCCCGGTCAGCACACTGAAAAATTCCTGCCCGCTCAGCAGACCGCTGACCAGGCGAATCAGGGTTCCGGCGTTGCCACAATCGAGGATGTCGGTGGGTTCCTGCAGGCGCAGCCCCGCCCCTTTGATGTGAAAATGCTCGCCCTGCTCGGTGATTTCCGCTCCCAAAGCCCGCATGACGGCTGCGGTGGAAAGGGTGTCCCCGGCCTTGAGGGGGTAGTGCAGCCGGCTTTCGCCCTGGGCCAAAGCACCGAGCATCAGCCCTCGATGGGTTACCGATTTGTCGCCGGGAACCCGCAGGCGGCCTTTGAGGGAAAGGGTGGGGGGGATTAAGCGTTCCATGCTCTTGGGGATTATAAGCAAAGGTCGGGCCGGAGATGTCAATTATCGCGCTCTTCACAGACGTGGCCGCCCTTCCCGGCAGCCGCGGTTCTGTCTGGGATAAGGATTCATAGGTGAAGAGCGCTCTAAGGAGCCCGTGCTGAGGCCAAAGCTTGGGGGCTGCCCTAAAATATCGGGGCGGAGGGGTTCTCCCCCAACCCGTATAGTGAAACGATATGAACTCCAATAATCCTGACCCTCATTACCGCGAGCATCTACAGGCTGTGGCAGAGGCGCTCAAAGCCCTGAAAACCCCTCTTTACATCGTGACCCACGTAGACCCGGACGGGGATGCCATCGGATCTTCCTTGGGCCTGGCCCGGGCCCTAAAGGCCTTGGGGAAAGAGGTGATCTGGATTGCCGAGCCCCCGCGCTACCTGCGGTTTCTGGCTCGAGACCAGGAGCTGCATCCCGCCCTTCAGAGGGTTCCTGAAGGGGCCACCCTGCTTGTGCTGGATTCCGCCGAGCCAGGACGGGTGACTGGGGCGCCGGTGGAGGGCAGGGTGATCAACCTGGACCACCACGGCACCAATCCCCGCTTTGGCGATCTCTGGGTGGTGGACCCCTCTAAGTCCGCCACCGCACAGATTGTGAAAGACCTCATTGATCTGCTGGGGGTGCGCTGGACCCCGGAGATCGCTACCCCGGTGCTGACCGGGCTGATCACCGATACCGGCAACTTCGCTTTTGCCAACACCACCCCTGAGGTGCTGCATACGGCGGCTGAACTGGTGGGCTACGGGGTGGAGCTGGCGGAGCTCACCGATCGGCTCCGCTGGCGGCCCCCAGAATACTTCCGGGCGTTAGGCCAGGTGATGGAAACGGTGCGGTTTCACTTCGGGGGATTGCTGGTCACCGCCCACCTTCCCGCCGGGCTCGAGGTTGAGGACTCCGACGACTTCGTGGGCCAGATCCGCTATGCCGAGGGTGCGCAGATCGCGGTGTTCCTGCGCGAGCGGCCAGAGGGGGTTAAGCTCAGCATCCGCAGCCGGGGGGGGGTCTCGGCCCAGGCGGTGGCGGTCAGCCTCGGGGGGGGTGGGCATGTTCCGGCTGCCGGAGCCACCCTGCGGGCCATGGGCCTGGAAGCCGCTTATCTCCGGCTTTTACCGGCGGTGGAAGCGGAGCTGCGCAAAGCGGGGTACTGGGCGGATTGAGGGGGACCCACCCGGCGCTCCTGACGGATTGGGCGGCCAGCCTCCGGTCTTCTCGAGCCGAGGCGGGCCGGCGTGATATTTGACCTACCCGCATTCTGCCTAGGCTGTTACAGTAAGCATAGGTGGGTTTATACGAAAGGATTGAATTTTGGTGAACGAGGTTGGCTGGAAACTGTTTGCTCCACTCTCCATTGAGGGAGCCACCCTGTTGATCGAGCATCAAGACTTGCCCGAAGGGATGGCGGTACGGCTCGGTGGGGTAGGGGGGGTTGTGCTGCGGCCCCAGGAAGCTCAGGAACTCCTGCTCAACCTGCTCACCGGGGAGTCTTGGGTTTCGAGCCGCCTGGTCTGGGCCTCACCCAGGCTCCACCTTGGACAGAAGGGGTATAACCTCAATGAGCGGGCCAAGCTAGCCCTGATCGAAGCCCTCCAGTCCCTATTGGTGGAGTCGCAGGGGGTAGCGGTCAACCCCATGCCCAAGGAGTCCTGGCAGCGTTCGATTTTGGAGCTTTCGCAGGGCCGATTCACCAACCTCGAGGAGGCCCTGCCCAAGATCGGCGAGATGCTGATTGGGCTGGGCCTCAAGGGAATCTGCTTGTGGCTGCGGGAAGGCAACGAACGAACCCTCAAGCTTGTTGGGCAGTATCCCGAGTCGGTCACCCCGCCGGAAAACCTCACCCCAGAGAAGCACCCGGTGTATTTTCAGGTTTTGGAGCGCAACCTTTTGGTCGCTGCCGATGACGCCCGTCAGGATGCCCGCATGGCTGAACTGCGCGACATCCTGGTGGGGCGGGGGATTGGTGCGGCGCTTCAGGTCTCGCTCCACGGGGAGGAGGGCTTGCGCGGGGTGTTGTGGCTGGAAAACCTGGCCGCGAGAAAATGGTCCGCTCCCGATGAAACCCTGGCCTTAGCGGTTGGGGGCGTCATCGAGCGTATCCTGCGGCCCGCAAGCGCTGATCTGCGTCTGGCTACCCCAGAGCGCAAGTCCCTGGCGGTCCGGCGCTCGGATTTCGAGCTCAACCTTTCCCAGGCTCTTTCGCTGGCTCAACGACACGGGCGTTCGCTGGCCCTGATGCGGATCCGGGCTGAGGGGCTAAACCGTCCCCAGACCGAGCAGGCCGCACGGGAAATCGCCTACACCCTGCGCTCCAGCGATTCCCTGGCCTATCTGGGTGACCAGGGCTTCGCCCTGCTGCTCTCGGAGGTGCGCTGGACGGGTGGGGCCAGCCGGGTGGCCCATCGCCTGTTGGGTCGGTTGCGGGCGGCTTTGGGAGGGGCCAAGGTGGGGATTGGCATCTCCCTCTTCCCGCAGGATGCCTCTACCGTCGAAGGCCTCTGGCAGCAGGCCGAGCAAGCCTGCCAGTCGGCGCTGGACGCTGGGGGGGGGATCCGCCTCCTGACCCCAGGAGCCCGGGAGCTGCAGGAGGCCATTTCCCAGGACGGCCTGACCCTGCACTTTCAACCCCTGTTCAACCTCTCGGATCTCGAGCTGGTCGCGGTGGAAGCCCTGGCGCGCTGGCCCAAGCCCCGGGGGATGCACCAGGCGGGAGACTTCTTGCCCCTGGCCGAGCAGGTGGGGCTGATGAGTGCTCAGGACCGCTGGGCTTTGGACAAGGTGCTCGAGCAGGCCGCGCTTTGGCGGCCTAGCGGGGTGAATGCCCGCTTCAGCCTTAACCTATCGAGCGAGACCCTGGCCGACACCAGTTTCCCCAACTACCTGCAAGAGATGCTCCAGGCCAAGCGCCTGAGCGCGGACATCTTGGTGCTGGAGGTGCGGGAGGATGCCCTGCTCTCCGACCTCGAGATGGCCGGGCGCAACCTCGAGCTGCTCAAGCATCTGGGGGTGGCCATCGCTTTGGACAACTTCGGGACCACCCCCTTGCCCCATACCCAGCTCCGCCGCCTGCCGCTGGACTGGCTCAAGCTTAACCCGGCGCTTTCCACCACTGAGAACGCCGCAATCGCCAAGGCCACCATCGAGATGGTCCATGCCATCGGGGCCAAGGCCGTGGCGAAGGGCCTCGAGGAGCAGTCTCAGCTCACCCGTATGAAGGAGCTGGGCGCGGATTACGGGCAGGGCCATATCCTGGGCTGGCCGGTTCCCGCCGAGGATCTGGGCGCGCTGTTGGTGTGGGGGATTGGGAGCTGAATCCCTCGAGGCTGGGGTGAACGAGGCCGCGGTCTTCCTGCTGCGTCTGCTGTTGTGGGGGTTGCCGGGGGTCGTGTCTTTCCTCGGCTTAAGGGCCCTGCTCGAGCACCGGGTGCGGGTTGGCCTGGGCCTTTGGGTGGCCGCCCTCCTTCTGGCGGTTTGGATTAAGCCCTGGGGGCTGAGCCTGCTTTCGCTGGCCCTGGGGGCCCTTTTGGCCCTCGGCCCTCGGCGCAAGAGCGCAGGAAGGTGGCTCGAGGATCAGGCCTTGCTGCGGGGCAAAAACCGTAAACCCTAAGCCCGCAGGGGTTTTTAGATAGAGCCTTTGTCCACACCCATACCCGCATCCTCCACCTATACTGGGATTTCATGGAGTTACCTCTGGCCCCATTCCAAGCCGACCCCAGGGCCTCGCTGCTGGCCCTTGAGCCCGAGGCCCTGCCTGGGGAGCGGTATCGCCGAGGCCAGGTTGCGGCCTGGCTATACCAGCGGGGTGTGGCCGACTGGGAGGGCATGACCGATCTGCCCAAAGCCTTGCGGCTCGAGCTGGCGGCCCAGTACCGGATCTCCGAATTCGCCACGGTGCAACCCTTTGAGAGCGCCGATGGCTCGGTGAAGTACCTCTATACCCTTCTGGACGGCCGACAGACCGAGGCGGTTTACATGCCCTATACCGGGCGCAAGACCCTCTGCATCTCCTCGATGGTGGGTTGTCCAGCGGGCTGCACCTTTTGTGCCACCGGGCGGATGGGCTTTGGACGCAACCTTACCCCGGCGGAGATCCTTGACCAGATCCTCTATACCGCGCACCATCAGGGGTTCTCCCCTAGAGAGATTAGAAACGTCGTGCTGATGGGGATGGGTGAGCCGCTGCTGAACCTGGAAAACGTCCTCACCGCGATCCGCCGGATGCTCCACCCCCAGGGTCTGGCCATGAGCCCGCGCCGGATCACCCTTTCTACGGTGGGGATTCCCCGCGGGATCTACCGCTTGGCCGAGGAGGAGGTGGAAGTCCGGCTGGCCCTTTCGCTGCACGCTCCTGACGATGAAACCCGTCGGCAGATCATCCCTACCGCCCACCGCTACAGCATCGCCGAAATCATGGAGGCGGTGCGGCATTACTATGCCACAACTGGACGGCGGGTAACGCTGGAATACACGCTGCTCAAGGGGCTCAACGACGCCGAATGGCAGGCCAAAGCCCTGGCCAAGCACCTCGAGGGGCTCTCCGCACACCTCAACCTCATCCCCTGGAACCCCTGGGAAGGGGCCCCTCACCAGGGGACTTCTCGAGCGGGCATCTTGAAGTTCGCCGCGGCCTTGGAGGCTCAGGGTATCCCGGTCTCGGTGCGCTGGAGCCGGGGCCGGGATGTGGGGGCGGCCTGTGGACAGCTGGCCTTGAAGCACCCCGTTTGAGCGCTCTCCTCATCCCCAGCCGCTACAATGGGCGGCAGTATGAACCGAACCGCTCTCCTCGTCGCGGCGATTGTGGTGATTTTGGTGGCCCTGGGGGCTTGGCTGTTCCTGCGCCAGCGTGAAACCGCCAGTGCTGCGGCCAGCGGAACCCTTTGTGCCCACCCACCGGCCCCGCTTACCGGTCTGACCAACGCTTCGGTGACCGCACTCAAGATCGAAGACCTCAAGGAGGGCAGCGGCCCTCAGGCCATCACCTCCGATACCGTGCGGGTCAACTACATCGGTCGCACCGTAGACGGCAAGGAGTTTGACAGCTCTTGCAAGGAGGGGCGAGAGCCCTTTGAGTTTCAGCTCGGGGCGGGGCAGGTGATCCCAGGTTGGGACTCGGGGATCGTGGGGATGCGGGTGGGGGGGATTCGCCGCCTGATCATCCCGGCCAGGCTGGCCTATGGGGATCGCAGCCCCAGCCCGGATATCCCCCCCAACTCGGCCCTGATCTTCGACGTGGAACTTCTCCAAATTCGGCAGTAGTGGATCTGCTACAATAAAACCCTCAGCCCAATGTCGTCAGCTCGAGAGGGGCAAGACCCTCATTCCTGGAGGTGAGGTATGGCCGCTACGGTACGGCAGTTGTTACAGGCTAAGGGAGGTTCGGTGGTCACGGTTTCCCCGCAAGCCACGGTGTTTGAGGCGCTGGAGGCTATGGCCAAGCACGACATCGGGGCCCTCTTGGTGACCGATGAAAGCGGGCTGCGGGGCATCTTTTCTGAGCGCGATTACGCCCGAAAGATTGTGCTGATGGGGCGTTTTTCCCGTGATACCAAGGTGGAGGAGGTGATGAGCACCGATTTGGTGACCATCGCTCCGGAGGCCACGGTGGCCGAGTGCATGAACCTTATGACCCACCACCGGATTCGCCATCTGCCGGTGCTGGACAAGGGGGTGCTGGTAGGGGTGATCTCGATTGGGGATGTGGTCAAGGCCATCATGTCTCAACAGGAATTGATGATCAGCGAGCTGGAGTCCTACATCACCGGCTCGAGGTAAGCCCTTTCTAACCCCGTCCACCTTCGGCCTAGGCTCCAACCGGTACAATCAGCCCAGGAGCTATGGCTGAGATCCTCCCTATCCGCCTTTACGGCGACCCGGTTTTGAAGAAAAAAGCCCTGCCGGTGCAAGAGTTCGCCGACTTGCCCCAGCTGGCAGAGAATCTGCTCGAGACCATGTTTGAGGCCAGAGGGGTGGGGTTGGCGGCCCCCCAGGTGGGGGTCTCCAAGCGCGTGTTTGTGGCGGCGGAATATCATGACTCCGACGAGGAGGAAGAGGGCCCGGAGGCCCCGCTCAAGACCCGGGTCAAGCAGACCTATGTGATGGTCAACCCGGTCATCACCCACCGGGGCGGTGGGCAGGAGGGCGGGCTCGAGGGCTGCCTCTCGCTGCCGGGCATTTATGTGGACGAGGTGCCCCGCGATCTCCAGGTGCGCATTGAGTATCAGGACCTCCAGGGGGCCAAGCGGACCCTCGAGGCCGAGGGGTACCTGGCCCGAATCTTTCAGCACGAGATGGATCACCTCGACGGGGTCCTGTATTTTCAGCGCCTGCCGTTCAAGCTGAAACAGAAGTTTCTGGAGGAAAACCGCGAGGACCTGGCGGATTTGCAGCGCCAGGCCAAGGCTTTCTTGAAAACCCTGAAAACGGACAGTTAGGGGGCCAAGGTGAGCGCACTCCCTGGCTCCTCATCGCGCGGTAGACGTGTGGCCTTTTTCGGTTCCCCGGCCTGGTCAATTCCGGTGCTGGAAGCCCTGCACCGCCACCACCAGGTGGTGCTGGTGGTCACCCAGCCGGATAAGCCGGTGGGACGGGGTTTGCGGATCACGCCCTGCCCGGTGGCGGCCTGGGCCGAAGCCCAGGGTCTGCGGGTGGAAAAGCCTGCCCGACTCCGCAAGAACCCCGAGTTCCTGGCGCTTTTCAAAAACCTGGGCCTCGAGGTAGCCATCACCGCCGCCTATGGCAAAATCCTGCCCGCCGAGCTGCTGGAACTGCCCCGGTTTGGCTTTCTGAACCTGCACCCCTCGGATCTGCCCAAGTACCGGGGCCCGGCCCCGGTGCAGTGGACGCTCATCAACGGCGATGCCGAGACTGCGGTCTGCATCATGCAAACCGACGTGGGGATGGACACCGGGCCGGTGGTGGCAAGGTGGTCTACCCCGGTCGGGCCCGACGAGACCGCGCTCGAGCTCTCCAACCGCCTGCGCGACAAGGGCATCGAGCTGTTGCTGGAGGCGCTAGAGGGCCTCGAGCACCTGCACCCCACCCCCCAGCCCCCCACCGGCAGCCACGCCCCCCTGCTGGCGAAGGAGGATGGCAAAATCCTTTGGGAGCGTACCGCCGCCGAGATCTACAACCGCCACCGCGGGGTGCAGCCCTGGCCGGGCTCGTGGTTTGAGCATCAGGGCAAGCGGGTCAAGGTGTTGAAGATGTCGAGGGCCGAGGGCCAGACGCCAAATGCTGCGCCGGGGACGGTGGTTGGGGTTGCCGACGGGCTCGAGGTTTCCACCGCCCAGGGAAACATCGGGCTGAAGGAGGTTCAGCCCGAGGGCAAAAAGCCCATGTCGGCGCTCGAGTGGGCTAGGGGTGCGCGGATCGCTCCTGGAGACCGCCTGTAGCGCGCAATCATCAAAAGCGGGCTGGGCTGAGGCACAATAAGACCCGATGGTCTCGGTGAAGCTGGCTGGGCGGTATCGGCTGGACGCCCCTTTGGGGGAAGGGGGTATGGCTGAGGTTTGGCGGGCCCTGGATGAGCGGATGGACCGTCAGGTGGCCGTTAAGCTGCTGCACACCTACATCCACCCCACCGAGCGAAGCCGTTTCTTTCAGGAGGTCAAGGCTCTTTCCAAGCTTTCCCATCCTGGGGTGGTGCAGGTCTACGACCTGGGCGAGGAGGCCGGCCGTACCTACTTCGTGATGGAGTTGGTTGAGGGGGGGAGCCTCGAGCGCCTGGGCCCCTTTGAGGAGGGGATGGAGGGGGTGCGGCTGCTCGAGGCGGCCATCAAGGTGTTGGAGGCCCTCGAGCACCTCCATACCCGGGGGGTGATTCACCGCGACCTGACCCCCCGCAACATCCTGGTGGCCGCAGACGGGCAACCCAAGGTGATGGATTTCGGCCTGGCCTACCTGATGCAGGAGAGCCGCCACTTCACCCGTACCGGCTATACCCTGGGAACCCCGGAGTACATGGCTCCGGAGCAGGCCCGGGGACTGCCGCTGACCCCCCAGGCCGACCTCTACAGCTTCGGTGCCGTGCTCTACCGCACCTTCACCGGGAAGCCCCTGTTTGAGGGGGAGAATGACCAGTCGGTGCTCTACCAACACGTCTACGAAATGCCCAAACCCGCCCAGGGCCTTAACCCCGCCCTCCCCGCTGAGGTTTCCGGGCTGGTAACGGCCCTGGTGGCCAAAACCCCCAGCGAGCGACCGCTGGGGGCGGCCAGCGCCAAGGCTGTACTCGAGGAGCACCTGTGTGAGTACCGGGAGACCCTCTCGGGCATACCTCGGGCGGGAGCCAGCCGCAGTGGGCATTACCCTACGGGCCCGGCCCGACCGGAGCGGCTCGAGCTGCAGGGCACCTACGACCTTGGAGGGGAGGTGGCCTGGCCGGGAGAGCTGGTGGCGCGGCTCGAGCTGCTCGACCCTGCTGGGGGGACGGTCTACCGCCAGCGCTTGGGCGATGAGGTCTCGGCCCCACCGGTGGTCACCGCCAACCGGGTCTACGCTGCGGCTTGGGATGGTCGCCTGACCGCAATCTCGCGCTCCGGGCGGCCCATTCTGAGTTTTCCCACCCGCGCCGAGCTCACGGCGGCCCCGCTGGTAGGGGAGACCATCTACCTGCCTGGGCGCGATGGCTTTCTCTACGCCCTGGACCCCAGCGGTGGGCTGCGTTGGGGCTTCCAGGCCGGAGGGCATCTGGCGGCTTCCCCTACCCTGTACCGCGGCCTGCTCTTCATCGCCAGCGAAGACGGCTGGCTCTACGCCCTGGACCCGGAGCGGGGCGGGTTGCGCTACAAGGTCGAGACGGGCCCAGTCCACACCGCGATTCCGGCTCGAGGGGGGCGGCTTTTCATCCCCACCTGGGACGGCGAACTGCACGCGTTTGATCCCCTTAAGCGCGAGGTGCAGTGGAGCTACGACCTCGAGGGGGAGCTGTGGGGTGCACCGGCTGTGGATGAGGCCAGGGTGTATGCCGCGGGCTGGACTGGGTGGCTCTACGCCCTGGACGTTCGCACCGGGGATGAGGTGTGGAAGCTCGAGGTCGGAAAGGTGACGGGAGCCTTGTCCCTGGCTCACGGGATGCTCTACCTGGGCACCGAGGAGGGGCGGGTGCTGGCGCTGGAGGCCAGCACCGGGCGAGTGGCCTTCGAGGCCACGGGACTGGGGCCCATTCAGGCTCCGCCGCTGCCC
>NZ_QWLB01000055.1 GCF_003574355.1 Meiothermus granaticius NBRC 107808
ACCGCGCTTACGCCCCTTCGCAGGTTGGGGCGGCAACAGCGGTGCGATCACCGCCCACTGTTCGTCGCTCAGTCGAGTGTCGTCCACTCGCCTAACTTACAACTACTCCCCATTCTTGGACTACTTGTAAAGTATACCCTCTTGTTTCAACCAGCCTTTGAGTATCTGGAGGTGCTGTTTGGGAGAACCATAGTTGAAGCGGAACTCACACTCCCTAACGAAGAGGTGAAAGTTCTGCTTGGGCACACCGTTGTACTTGCGAAGGACTCGTTTAGCCTGATTCCAAAAGTTCTCGATGCCATTAATGTGGTTTCCGCTATGGCCTACCAGTTCTTTATCATGGTCAACTCGTTGATGTTTGAACTCGCTCACGTCCAACACGTCATAACTCCTAAAGCCATCGGCGTAAACGATAGAGTCGGGTACAGCTTTCTCTCGGATGATGGGGATTAGGGTATCGGTCTTGAGATTGGGGATAGGCACTGTGTAAACCTTCCCAGCCCGCTTGAGGATGCCAAACACTGGAACCTTACCTCCTGCCCCTCGGCCTCGCTTACCTTTCCTTATCCCTCCAAAGCACGACTCATCCACTTCTACTTCGCCAGTGAAGGGGGTTTGTTGGCGGATATTTTGCCCGATCACCACTCGAATCTTGTGATAGAACAAGGCTGCTGTATCCTTATCAATGCTCAGCAAATCAGCCGCAGTTCTTGCGGTAACTTCTCCAACAAAATACTCTACCAAATCAAAAGGCTTTCCTTACCTCAAGTTTTGTCTTCCTGTACGCCATATCCCTGTCCCTAGTTTACTCTTATCTGGGACAGTCCCTTTTTTATATCTTTCAGATCAAGTACACGCGAAGGGCTTATGATAAAAGCCTGGCACCCCTCCTCACCGAGGTCCCGGACGAATGATAGACTGTAGGCGTGACCGACCCCTCGGCCCTGCTCCAGCGCATCACCCTCGAGCCCGAGATCAACCACGGCCAGCCCACCGTGCGGGGTCTGCGCTACCCGGTGCGGGTGATCCTGGAACTGCTGGCCAGCGGCATGACCCCTGAGGAAATTTTGGCCGACTACCCCGACTTAGGGCCTGAGGACATCCAGGCCTGCTTGTTATATGCCGCCAAACTTAGCGAAGTAGGTACGGTGCTGAGGGTGGCGTGAGCCGTTTTTTGGTCGACGCGCATCTGCCCCTCCGGCTGGTGCGGCTGCTGAAAGAACAGGGTCACGACGCGGTGCATACTTCGGAGCTGCCCAGGGGCAATGCCACCCCAGATGAGGAAATCAATGCGCTTTCGCTACAGGAAGAGCGCGTGGTCGTCACCAAGGACGCCGATTTTGTGCAAAGCCTGATCCTGCACGGTAAGCCATACAAGCTGCTCCTGATCTCTACGGGCAATATCTCCAACCGCGCCCTGGAAGACCTCTTCTTGAGGAAGCTCGAAGTGCTCAGTGAGCTGCTGAATATCTACCGCTATGTCGAACTGGGTAGAGAGGAGATGGTGGCCCACCTGTAGGCCTAAGTGCCCCTGGTGCTTAGCCCGGCCTTACCCCAGACTCCTTCGATACGTCAGGGCCTCAGCCAGATGGGCTTCCTGGATGTGCACCGCCCCCGCTAGGTCGGCGATGGTGCGCGCCACCCGCAGGATGCGGTCATAGCTCCTTGCACTGAGGGCCAGGCGCTGGGTAACGGCTAGCAGCCCCTCGGGCAGACCGGGCTGCTCGCGGCGGGCCAGATAGAGCGGCCAGGGCTCCAGCAGGAGGGCTGCAACCCCCTCCGGACCAGGGGCAGAATCGCGTTCAGAACGTGGGGCGAGGCTTTTCGGCATGGGGTTTTTCGGCTATACTTACAGGACCGATAGAAGACCGCTCCGACCCGAGTCGGGGTGCTATGGGGAGGGCGCGAACCGGCTGCCAGGCAAGGCGCGCCCTCGGGTCTTGGGTGCGCGGGGCTACATAACCACCTCCAGCAGCTCCGAGACCAGCCGCCCCCGCAGCAGGCTCTCGTAGATCCCCTGCACCTGGAGCTCGCGGGCGGGCAGCACCAGGGGGGGATAGAGGGGGTTGTGGGCACGAAGCTCAACCCGGCTGCCCCGGCGGTAGACGTACTTGAGGGTGGTTCGGCCCTCGTGGTAGACCGCGGCAATCTGGCCCGGCCGAACCTCCGGGGTGGCCTTCACGATCACCACATCCCCCTCCACGAAGTAGTCGGCCATGGAGTCGCCCTCTACCAGCAGCGCGTAGTAGCCGGGCCGGCGGGGAAGGGCCAGGAGGCCCCGGATCTCCTGCACTGCCTCCCCCGGTCTGCCGGCGGGAATGCTGCCCAGCAGGGGAATCCCCAGACCCAGCAGAGTCCTGCCGGCCAGGGTGGGGCGCAGCTCGGAGGCGCGGCCCTGGCCCTGGGAGACCACCTCCAGAAACCCTTTGCGCTCGAGGGCGCTCAGGTGGTCCCGCACCGCCTGGTAGGAGTAGCCCAGGGCTGCGCTCAGCTCGGGCACACGGGGCAGCCGCCCAAGCTGCCGGTACAGCCCGGCAATCTGCTCCATAACCCGCTGCTGGCCCTTGCTGAGTGACATGGCACGCTCCAATACCTGTAAGGTTACAAGTATTTTCTTCGAGAATACGAGCAGGGGTGGGCTGGGGTCAAGGGAGGAGGCCACCGGCACGATCTGAGTGCTACCCTGGGGATGGTGGAAGGCTGGGGTATGGACCTGCTTGAGGCCAGACGGGCACGGCATTACACCCTGGCCGAAGCGGCGAAGCTCATGGGTGAGTCGGTAGGAGCCCTGCGAAAGCAACTGGCTGCACGGGCCTCCGGAGACATTCCTGCAACCCTTACGGGGGCACAGCTGGAAGCCTGGAAGGGCAGCCGCTGGTTCCTGTATGCCTGCTTCAGCCTGACCGAGCTGGCCGCGCTGAGCCGGGCCGGGTACCGTCCCCCCGAGCTTTTTGAGGCGGCCTACACCCGGGCCTTCGTGGACAGTCTGCGGGGACAGCCTGTGCCTGAACTGGACTTTGGCCTGCCACCCCGCCCCAGTCTGCTGGAAGACCTGGAGGAGGGTCTGAAGGGGCCCTGGCGCAGGGCCGCCTGGTCTTTGATCGCGGCCCGCGACCATTTGCAATACGCCCATACCTCGCTGAAGCAGGGCACTGAACAGCTTGATAAGGCCGCCAGGTATCTATATAAACTGGCCGAGCTGCTGGAAGAGAGCCTGAAGAACTGGCCCACAGGGGAGAATGAAGCGAGAAAGCGGATGGTTCAGGCGGTTTTCTCGGGGTTCTTCTATTTGCATGTGCAGCTAAGGGAAACCAAAAGAGAGCTTCGGCGTATCGGCTGGCGTACCGACTGGACCGAGGCCGATACCCACGCGACACTGACCCGAATGCTGCGGGACCTGGGTAGGTTGGTAGCAGAACTGCGTGCGGAGCTGGTGCAATCTGTTGGGAATGTCCCTCGGATCTGAGGGAAGGACCTGAAGGGACGCCTTATCCCGGTAACGGAGGGGCTGGCCGGGTTTCTAGGGCTATTCGAGCGGCAACATCCGGGTGCGCCGATCCGCCACTGCCTCAGTGCTGGTGCGCAGGCCTTCCGGGGATGAGCGCACCATTACGAGCAAGACCACCCTGCGTGATCCGGCTGACACCTACAGCCTGACCACAGGCCTTGACGAGCATCCCGCCATCCAACCCGATTCGCCTGGCCAGCTTGCTCAGGGTCACCCCGGCCTCCTCCCGCCCTGGCCGGGCATCCATGCGGGAGACCTCGGCCAGAACCTGCCCGATCCGCAGGGAGGTCAGGGGGACAAAGGAGGACAGGGCCACCCCCACCCCGGCAATCCAACCCGGGATCACCAGCGGCCCCAGCTGCACCGGGTGGGAATAGGCCAGGAAGGCCTCCAGGACGTGCAGGAAAGAGGTCACCAGGATGGTCGCGTACACGAACAGGCCAATGGAGGTAAGCTGTCGCTTCTGCATAGTCGTTCCTATCCTTAGATTATATATCAACACAGCGGGCAAGCCTCTCATGCAACACTAATAATAGAAGAAAGCCCCGTCCTGGACGGGGATTGGGGCACCTAAAGGCCCTGCTTTGTACAGTACAAATCTGCCAGGCCAACTAGATTTGCCGGGCAAAATAGATCTGCCCGGCAAAAGTACCCGGGGGTGTGGAAGCATCCCCGGGTAGGTTGTAGCGTACAGACTCAGCTCAGGCCCAGGGATCCACCCCCTTCTCCCGGAGGAAGGCCTCGACCTCGGCCACGCTGGCCTCCAGCTCCTTCAGCAGGCGGTGCAGCTCATCCCGCTGATCCATGTCCGGCATCAGGGAGGACTTCTTCCACCAGTGCTTCACGATCCGCTGGAGCCCCGCTTCCCGCGCAGGGGGTTTCTCGGGCTGGCCCACCAGCCGGTCCATCTCCTCCTGGAGGACGGTACGCATCTGCCTTTGGCTCAGCTGCCCCATCTGCCGGATGAACTCCCGCAGGCTCTCCTCGCTGGCCTCGGGGTGGTCGGGGCCCAGCTCCCGCCGGAGCCGCCGGATCCAGGGGTTCAGCAGCCGGGCGGCCTGCCAGTAGGTCTGCCCCTTTTCGAGGGCCTCCTGGACCAGGGGGTGCAGCCCCTCCCAGGCCGCGATGAAGGTCGCCACCTCCTCCAGCGAGGAGCCCATGGACCGGAGCACCACCTCCAGGTCCTCCTTCAGAGGACCATAGCGTTGCAGCACCCAGTCCGGGATCCGCTCGGGCTGGACCCGGGCCCCCTTGGGGTTGTGCAGGTAGCGCAGGATCTCCCCGCTCTCCGCGAAACCGGTCTCGGGCTGGAAAGCCTGGAGGATCCCGTGCATGGCCTTCCACAGGTACCAGTTGCGCTCAAAGACCTGAAGCCGCTGCTGCTTGTTGGCCGAGAACATCCACTCGCTGGCCCTCGCGTCGTTGTGGATGATCACACAGGGCACCTCCTCCAGCCCCAGCTCCTGCGCCGCCCGCCAGCGCCGCTCCCCCGAGAGGATGAGCAGGTCGGCCCCCTGCTCCATCACCAGCAGCGGGCTCAGGATTCCGTTGTAGCGGATGTCCTCCACCAGCTCCGCCATGGCCTGGGGGTCAAAGAACCTGCGGGGCTGGTCGGGATGGGGCCTGAGGAACCCGGTCGGCACCGTGGTCACCTTCCGATCCAGGTAGCGGTAGGCCACCCCGGTGGCCAGGATCTCGGGGCTGAGGGTGGGTTTTGCTGCTTCGTCCACATTTACCTCCACCTTCCACCTTAGCCCAAAAACCGCCCCGCCAATTTCTTCATGAGAACGCCCGCCCGGCCCGTTCAGCCCGGGGGTTCAGACCCAGCTGACCCGCACGACGACCGGGAGATCAAGCACCTGCTCCAGGAGTTGTTGCGCCAGGTAAGCCCAAGGTAGGGGATTCCCAGTTAACTCCCCGCTCGCGCCGCTCGACCTGACAAAACGCGCAAACAGCGCCGGCGCATTTGCATGGTTTTCCCCCACACTCCGAACGTGGGGGTGGGGGGGAGAGTTTAACTGGGAACCTATTCATTCCACCGGGAGAGGTTGTCGTAGGGGTTGGACCAGACGTCGATCTCAGGGTGCGCATTCTGCCGGTAGTGCAACCGGGGGTCCTGATGGGGGTCGTAGGGCGGAGGGTCCTCCACCGGGGGAATGAAGGCCGGGGCCTCGTCCTCCGCATAGGGCTGGGGGTTGTTGAACGAGAGAAGGGCCGGGCCCCTCCGGTAGGAGCTACGGCGGCGACGACGGCGGGGGAACAGGTCGTCCATCAGCTCGTTCCATTCCCGCATGAACTCGGGCAGGTAGTCCACCACCGCCAGCAGAATCCGGACAAAGATCATCACCGCCATCAGCAAGAACATCCAGACGATTTCCATACCCTCAGGGTAGCAACTCGGAGGGGGGTAAAACGCTCCATGAGAACGGGCTCGGGGGAGTAATAGTGTTCTAAGTCACAATACATGGGCCTGGTTGTTTGGGTAAGGTGCTATAATAACCGATGATAGGATGCTAAGGAGATCCGGTGAAGAGGAGGCCGTATCACAACCCCAGGTGGCTACGCAAGGAACTGCGCAAGTATGGCAGCCTGGCCATGGTCTGTAGGGTCCACGGGTTTCCCGAGGCCACCGTGGCCGGGTATCTGAGCCGTCATCCGGAGGTGAGAGCCGAGGTTGAAGATCTGATCCAGACGTCGCGGTTTCCGGTCAGGGCCCAGCCCAGGGACGGGAAACAGATACGCCTGGCGGGGCTCAAGCGCTACAAGAAGGCCTGGACCGTAAATGAGTTGCAGGCCCAGGGTCTGCCCTTTTATTGGGACCATGCCTGGTTGCTGGAGCAGTTTCGCAAGCTGCGCTCCCTGGAGGCGATGGGTAAGAAGTACGGCTACAAACCCCAGACCTTGCGGCGCTACATCAGCCGTCAGCCCGAGCTGGCCCAGCAAATCTGGGCCCTCCGCGAGGAGATGCAGACCGAACGGGCCCCCCTGCTGCTCCACCTGCCCCCGGCCCTGGCCAGGGAGCTGGAGGCGGCGGCGGAGGAGGCCGGTAGCCAGCGCGAGGTCATCGCCCGGGCCATCGAGCGCGAGGCCCAGAAGGCCAGCCCCCGCCTGAAGGCCAGGGGCCAGGCCGCCGGATAGACACAGAACAAGAACAACCGGGATTAGGGGATCAGACCCCCGCCCGAAGGATAGCGGCAAAGCCGCCGGGGCCAAGGCCCCGCTGGAGGTACAGCAATGAAATCCAATATGAAGGACAAATACAGCCTGGTTCGATTGGGCAAGGAGGTCTTCCCCACCCGTCCCCACTGGGACCTGGAGGTGCTCGAAGGGATGGGGCTGCCCCTGTACTGGAACCCGGACTGGTTGCGGGAGGAGCTCCAGCAGACCGGCTCCACCCTGGCCCTGGCCCAGAAGTGGAACTACCCCTGGGGCGAGGTCAACCGCCTGGCCCAGTACTTCGGGATGACCCTGCCCAAGCAGCGGGTCTGGGCGAGCAAGTTCTTCCTGATGGACAAAGAGCTGATCAAAAAGGTGGATCGGGTGCGGGGCAAGCAATCCCGCAACCGCTGGATCGTGAGCGCCCTGGAGTCCTACCTCCGGGAGAAGAAGGAGCAGGAGGCCCGGGGCAAGCAGCAGGCCAACTGAGCCGTCGGTAGGGAAACGGGGGGCACTGCCCCCGAGTCGATTTGGCCTTCAAAGGCAGCACTGCCTGGGACTCTCGCTTTCTCGAGCCATGTCAGAATTGCAGTCGAAAGGGCAATTGCGGCACAGCCTGTGCCGCAAACTGGGCCTCCTCGGGGTAGGCAAGGTAAAGGGCAGGCTCTCGGCCTGGTCACCCCAGGAGAGCGCCGAGCCTTGGGGGTCGGCGTCTACCGCCCCGCCGAGCCAGGGCTGCCGCCAGGTAGACCGAGGTGGTGGTCTTTCCGGTGCCGCCCTTCAGGTTGATCACCGCCAGCCTCATGCCGCCCCCGGCAATCGCCGCACATGGGCCAGGTCATCCGCGTCCACCGGGCGGATCTCCTCCTTTTGCAGGGTCAAGACCCCCAGGGTCTTCCCTGCCAGGGTCACGAACTCCACCTCGAAGGCCTCGCCTTCGCCATAGACATGCACCACTGTTCCCACATCCCCAGCCAGCAGGCCCAGCTCGGGCCGGTTCACGTTCAGTACCACACTGTCCAGTTCCCCGATCATTCCTCGCCCCCTCTCCCGGTTGGATAGACGGTTATCAGCCGGGCTTTGTACCCGCTTTCAATCCACACGCTTCGTACCACCGCGCTCTGGGCAGGCCCGGCCAGGGCCCCTTCGGCTACCCATTTATGGCCGTAGGGCGTTGTTTCTGTCTGCACCTCGAGGGCGGCCCTGGCCTGTTGCTTGAGGGCCTCCCCCAGGTGCAGCGGAGCTTCAGGGCTGAAACCCAGCGCCCGGAAGAAACGGGCCTTATGACGGCCTACCGGGTGGGTAGGCGATAGCAGATACTCGGTCAGCTTGCTCAGGGGCACCTCCAGGTCTTTCCCGTCCTGGGTTTCCCGCCCCTACCAGCCCTGGGGGATCAGCCGGGGATCCACCGGCGAGTCGTAGGGGGGCTGGCTGCGCTTGGTGGTGCGCCAGGAATCCATCCAGGCGATCAGGTCGGGGTCGGTGACCTCATCCAGCCTCCACTCCCCGAACTCGCACTTCACGCTCCCGTCGGGCTGCTCGAAAGCCCCGAACCCCCGCCCGGCCAGCCGCCAGTAGCGCTTCTCCCAGGCGTGGGGGAAGGGCCCGGTCCCCTCGGCGTAGGCCACCACGATCTGCCGGTGCAGCCGGTTGTCCAGCGCGGCGATCTTCTGCAAGGGCTGGGGCCGGGGATCGGCCAGGTAGGTCCCGTCGGGCACGGTGGTCCCGATGAACCCGTCGTAGATCCCGTCGCTCCAGATCCACTGGTAGGTGAAGCTGGGGTAGCCCGGTTTGGAGACCGGCTCATCGAACCACTGAATGGCGGTGGTGTGGGCGCTGAAGGCGTAGAGCCCCCGGCTGCGGTACTCGTCCAGGTTCTCCTGCAAGCAGCCCAGGAAGGGCTTGATGATCGGGCCGGTGTCCAGGCTATCGCGGATGGAAACATCGCGCGGGCTGATGGTCTGGCCCGGCTCCTCCCAGGGGAAGCGGTCGATCACCTGGAAGGTCACCGGGCCCACCGGGGCCTCGAACTGCCAGGGCTCCTGCTGGGTGGAGGTCTTGTAGCGGTACTTCCAGTAGAACTTCCGCCCCCCGTAGCGCTTGTCCCAGGTGGTGTCCAGGGCGTAGTGGATGATGTAGCCCTCGTTGCCGTAGAGGCTCTTGATCGGCCAGCGGGCCGGGTTGCTCTGCACATCGTAGGGGGCGATCCCGTACCACTGGGTCCGGTGCTGCCCCTCCAGGTCCTCGATGTAGATGTTCAGCTCCAGCCCCGCCGCCGCCTCCTTCATCCACAGCACCAGCCTCCCGCTGTCGTGGTCGTAGGTCCAGGTGATGGGCCCGTCCGCCGGGGGGTCCAGCGGGGGCGGGGCGGGCTTGGAGGAGGTCTTGACCTGCTGGTTGCAGGCCGCCAGCAGGAGCGCGGTCAGGAGCAGCGGGATGAGTCTCATGGCCATCATTTTAGGGTTCGGAGAAGGGGGTAGAGGTTCAAAATGCCTAACTGGATGGGTGTGGGTTGTATGCCCGTTCGATGGTCATATGCACCCGGCCTATGCGGTGCAACAGTATAGCGTGGTGGAGTGGATTCTGCCGGAGGCCCTGGAAGTATGGACGCGGAGACCTTGAAGAACATCCATCGGCAAGCCGAAGGCCTGATAGGGGGGATGGCCCTGCCCAGCGGGGTGTTGTTCATGAGCACCCACGGGGTGGGGGTGGGCTTCCATGACCGGAAGGGCCAGCTGCATAGCCTCAGCTACCCCCTGAACCCGAAGACGATGCGCCGGGTTGGGCTCGTGGGGGCCCTGCCGTGGATGTTGCTGGAGTGGACCATGGCGCTGATCAGCACGCTGATGGGGCCGCCCGACAAGGAAGGGCGCAAGGCCATGCTGGCCGGTGCGGCAACCGGCTTCTTGCTGAGCATGATCCTTCATTTTGCCAGGCCGGACTTCGGGAAGGTCTACTACCTGGGCGGCCTGGCCCTGGTGGTCCTGGCGGTCCTGCTGATCCCCGCCCTGCGCCGCCGCCTCCAGGAGATGCGCCGGTATCACGGGGCCGAGCACCAGCTAGTCCACGTGGTGGGCCTGGGGGGGATCCCCTCCGAGGAAAACCTCTCGCGCCAGCCGGTGTTCCACCCTGCCTGTGGCACCACCGCGATGATGCCGCTGCTTCCCCTGGCATTGGTCGGGCCGTTTCTGCCCTGGTGGGGGAATCTTCTGAGCTTGCCTCTCGTCTTCCTGGCCATATTTGGGGCGGCCATCGCCACCAGGGAGGGGGAGCGCCGGGCCTGGAGCCGGATGTGGCTGCGGGCCGGGGAGTGGGGCCAGGGTTTCACCACCGCCCCCACCGAGCCCCGGCACCGCGAGGCGGCCCGGGCGGCCTGGGAGGCCTTGCGGAGATGCTACTATAGTGAATAGGTATAGCAATCCTGATATGGAGGCGCAATATGGCCAGTGCTAAACACTCCCTACCCCAACCCGGAAGCCATTGGTTGAGCCTGCCCCCGGAGGTCCGGCTGGCCCTGGAGGGTTATGGCGCGGGGCGCTACGTCGTGCTACCGGCCCTGGCGGTGCGGGCCCTGCGCGGCAACCTGGGGGCGGCAGCCCTGCTCGCTCACCCAAGAGAGTAAACCACCCCACGGCTAAAGCCAGGGGCTTCCGGGGGTGAGTTGGTTGAGAAATTACGTTCACCCCGAGAAAACTTCTTCAGAGGACCTCGGAAGAAGACCCCTCAAGCCCAGCACATAGCCGGGGGTCGACCCCCCTACCCTGCTATGCGGGGAGCGCACAGCGCCTTCGAAGCAGCTCCGATTCGCGAGGCCATAGATGCCTACCTGCAAAGCCCCAGGGCGCGACAATGCCTGAAACAGATCCGAACCCACTACGACGGGTCCACCCTCCACGCTTGGGGTCTGCTGGCGCTGCTGGAGCTGCAAGCCCAGCTGTGGGAGCTTCCCACCCTGCACCCAGACAAGGGCTACTGGTTCGTGCCTGAGTGGTTTGAGCGGCATCCGCCGGTGTGGGTGGGAGAGCGCCTCGAGGGTATGGCTGAGGCGCTTATAGCGGCAGCAGCTTTGGAGGGCGTGCTGCTGGAGAGGGAAGAGGTATACGCATGGCTGGAAGAGCAGATCGGGCACCACCGGGGAGGGTTGCTCAGGGTGGAGTAGTATTACATGGTATGATAAACCCATGCGTACCACCATCTACTTGCCCAACGACCTCGCCCGGATGGTGGAGGCTTACCTGAAGGAGCACCCACAGACCAACCTCTCGGCCCTGGTGCAGGAAGCGCTGGAGGCCAGGCTGCGCCGCAACCCGGCGGCTCTTTTGGAACTGGCCGGGGTCGTCGAGAGGGCCCCTGTAAACGCCGGGGAAGGGGCGGAGGATCGTCACCGTCAGGGGCGATGAGCACGAGCCCACACAGGCTGGTTCTGGACGCGGGGCCGCTGATCGCGCTCTTCCACGCCGGCGACCCTGACCACGAGGCAGCGGTGCGGGGGTTCCAGGAGTTGGCACAACAGGACAGCCGCCTGATCACCCCCCTTCCGGTGCTGTTCGAGGTGTACAAGTGGCTGCTCTTCGAGGGAGGGCCAGCGGTGGCCCGGCGGGCCCTGGAACGGATGCTGGAGGCATTGGAGGTCGTTCCAATCGGCTATAGCGACCTCGAGGCCAGCCAGGTCTTGCTGGTGGGGAGGCCGGACTGGAGGGGCACCCTGGAGGATGCCAGCGTGGTGCTTCTGGCCCTGCGAGCCAAGGCGCCAGTGTGGACGCTGAACTACCGCGACCTGGGGGTGTTCAAGGAGTTGTCGTTCTGGGCGGGCTGAGGGGCTCCCTGGGGCACATCATGCAGGCAGCGTGGGAGATCCTGGCCGCAGCGTAGGACTTGTGGTAGAGCCAGGGGGCGGGAAACCGCCCCCGGCTTGCTTTTGAGGAGGCGAGATGCAGCTCAGAAATTTACAGGACAGCCGCTACATGCTCCTGAGCAACACGCAGGATCGCAGGGCGGTGCTGGAGAGCCTGGGGTTGGAAGACGAACTCCCGGAGTGGCCCCACCTGCTGGTGTGGGCCGAGGACGGGGAGCACCGGGAGGTCTAGGGCTGCCGCTTCACCACCCCGCTGCTCAGCGACCCGGTGGTGCGGCTCTACCCCAGGGCCGGTGCAGCCCCGGGGGAGCCCGATTTCGACGAGGCGGTGGAGTGGCGGGATCTGGAGGGGCCGGAACTGCCCGCCGAGTGGTGATGTACAGTAATAATGCGTGATGATCCGCAAGCAGATTTACCTGGCCCCCGAGCAGGAGGCCAAGCTGAAGCGCCTGGCCCGGGCCACCGGGCGGTCTGAGGCGGAGATCATCCGTGAGGCGCTGGAGGCCCTGCCGGAGTCTACCGACCCGGTTCTGGCTGCGCTGTTAAGCCAGGGGGTGATCGAGGCCCCCACGGTTTCCCTGAGCCCGGCCCAGGCCGAGAACGCCTACCAGCGCTACCTGCAACAGATCGGCTCGCGCAGGCTGGGGCTGAGCCGGGCGGTGCTGGAGGAGCGCCGGGGCTAGGGATGAAACAGGCAGTGTACTTCGATACCTCCGCCCTGGTCAAGCGCTACGACCCCGCAGAGGCCGGGGCCGCCAGGGTCAGGGCTCGGCTGAACGAGCCCCCAGTGGTGTTGGGTAGGCCCCTGACCACCGTCGAGATGGGAGGAGCGCAACGAGGGTTTAGACGTGTACGATGGAGCTATGGGCTGGCGCAAGCGGATCACCTTCGATCCCCAGGTCATGGGGGGGCGACCCTGCGTGCGGGGGATGCGGATCACGGTGGGGACTGTCCTCACGCTGCTACGCCATCAGACCCCGGAGGAAATCCTCCAGAACTACCCCTACCTCGAGCAAGAGGACATTGACGCCGCGCTGGAGTACGCGGCTTATAGAAGCGAGGGGATGTGGGGGAGCTATAAAACCCAGCGGCTTTAGCCCTGGGAGGGACTCGCAGACATGCCGCCGGGATTGGCGGCATGCTCGTCTGCGTTACATGGACTCCCCCATGTCCGCCTCTGGCGGACATAACATGTTGGGCAGCAAGCGTGCTACACCGAGGTAGTGGCAGCACCCTACAAACACAACAACACTTCCGTTTCGCTGCTGCGCTACCACTTCGTGTTCGTGCCCAAGCGCCGCCGCAGGATTCTGGTAGGGCCGCTGGCTGAGCGCTTGGAGGTTCTGCTCAGGGAGAAGGCTACCGAGCTTGGGTGGGAAATTATTGCTTTGGAAATCATGCCCGACCACGTACACCTGTTCCTTTCGGTAGACCCCGGCGTGGCTCCCAATCAGATTGCCCACCGCCTCAAGGGGTACACTTCGCACGTGCTGCGCCGGGAGTTTCCCCACCTCATCCGTCTTCCCGCACTGTGGACGCGCTCGTACTTCGTGAGCACGGCGGGCATGGTCAGTAGTAAGACCATCAAGCAGTACATTGCTGCCCAGAAGACGAGGGACTGATGGCTGTCTACCGCAAGGTCTACCGCTTCCGCATAGAGCCCACCCAAGCCCAGAGCGAGGCTCTGTTGGGGATGGCGGGGGCTCGGCGGTTCGTGTGGAACTGGGGCCTTGCCCGGCGTAAGGAGGTGTATGCGGCTACCGGGAAGGGGTTGACCTACAATCAGCAAGCTGCTGAACTGACCGCCCTGAAGAAGCAGCTGGAGACGGCCTGGTTGAAGGATGTGGATAGCCAGCTACTCCAACAAGCCCTGAAAGACCTTGACCGGGCCTATCAAGCCTTCTTCAGTAAGCAGGCCGGGTTCCCCCGGTTCAAGAGCAAGAAGCGGGATGCACCCCGCTTCCGCATCCCCCAGCGCGTCCGGGTAAAGGAAAGCGAGGTCTACATCCCCAAGGTCGGCTGGATCAGGATTCGCCAGAGCCAGCCCGTTGACTGCTCCATCAAAGGAGCCACCTTCAAGCGAGACGCTGAGGGTCAGTGGTACGTCAGCCTGACCGCTGAGTTTGAGATGCCCGACGTACCCCTACCCCCCGCCAACCCTGAGCGGGTGGTGGGGATTGACCTGGGGCTGAAAGATTTTGCGGTAATGAGCGACGGAACCCGCATTGCACCTCCGAAGTTCTACCGCAGAGGACTGAGCAAACTTCGCCGGGTGCAACGACAGCTTTCCAGGAAGCAGAAAGGGAGCAAAAACCGTGACAAAGCTAGAAAGCGGCTGAGCCGGGTACACGCTAAGGTGCGTAACCAGCGACAAGACTTCCTCCACAAGTTGACCACCGGACTCGTCCAAAAATACGACGGGCTGTGCATCGAAGACCTGAACCTGAGAGGGATGGCGAAAACCAAGCTTTCCAAGTCGGTTCTGGACGCAGCCTTGGGCGAGTTCCGGCGGCAGTTGGAGTACAAAACGATCTGGCACTGCAAACATCTCGCCGTGATTGATCGCTACTTCCCCAGCAGCAGGCTGTGCCGGGAGTGTGGGTCTATTAACGCGAACCTGACCCTTTCAGATAGGGTTTGGATCTGTGAGTGCGGGGCAGTGCATGACCGGGATTTAAACGCGGCTTGCAATATCAAGGCCGAAGGGATGCGACACATCCCCCTGGTGTACGGGCCAAGCCCGTCCCGAGAGGGGATCGTCCCCGTCGCCGCGGGGCACACGGAGACGCAAAACGCTTGGGGAGAGGGTGTAAGACCTGCCCATAGTAGGCAGTCCTCGTTGAACCAAGAATCCCACGTGCTTTAGCCGTGGGGGTGTCAAGGTAGTGGTCGAGGACCGAAGGGTCAGGGTGCGACGCCTGCCCCTCTGAAGCGCTAGAAGCAGGGGGCAGAACTGTCCCGGCCCGCGGGGTGTGAAAACCTACGCGGCGGTGACCCTGGTTTGAGCCCATCGCTTTTCGACAAATGGCCAGGGGGCGCCAACGCCCCCGTTCCTTCTTCCGAGTAGGGGCAACATGCAAGTGGAGCTATCCCCAAAGGAGCTCGGGGTGTTGTTGGAGCTTCTGGAGGAACACCGCTACTTCGGCTGGATCTATCAGGCCGGGGAGTTTGGGGTCGAGGCCAGCGGAGAGTGCGACGCTACCGCTAACCGTCTCAGATCTCATAAACCAAGAAACCCAACATTTTGGTATTCTAGGAAAATGGAACTGGCCAAGCTGAGCCGCAAAGGACAGGTCTCCATCCCCCGGCGGTTGCTCCGAGCCTTGGGGATGGAAGGGGAAGGGTATTTTCTGGTGGAGCTCTCCCCGGACGGGGGCATCCTGCTCCGACCCGCCGGGGTCTACCCCATCGAGATGTACAGCCAGGAGCGGATCGAGGCCTTTCTGCAAGAGGACGCACTCACCCCGGAGGAAAATGAAAAGCTCCGGGCCCTGCAAGGAGCCTGAGTGCGGCTGTTCCTGGATGCCAATGTGCTGTTCGCCGCCGCCTGGCAGGAGGGGCGTTCGCGGGCCCTGTTCGACCTGGCCCGGCGGGGACGATGCACCCTGTGTACCTCGGCCTACGCCCTGGAGGAAGCCCGGCGCAACCTACAGGCCAAACGCCCGGAGGCCCTGCCTACCCTGGAGGGGCTGCTGGAGTACCTGACCCTGGTCGCTGAGCCCCGCCTGGCGCTGATCCAAAAGGCGCTGGAGTGGGGCCTTCCTCCCAAGGACGCCCCCATCCTGGCAGCGGCCTGGGAGGCCAGGGCGTCGGCCCTGGTTACCGGGGACCGGCAACACTTCGGCCATCTGTACGGCCAAACCCCTCACACGGCCAGGGAAGATTCTGCTGTCTATCGGGTAGAGGTACTGCCTCTGGGGGCGGCACTGGAAAAGTTGCTCTGAGGGGCCAGAGTCACCAGCGGGCGGTTTCGCCCCTCTTCTTCTTTTGGAGGACGCATGGGATACACCCACTACTGGTACGTCGAGCACCTGAAGGGGGCGCTGCCCCAGATCGCCGCCGACCTGCACAGGCTCCGGCCCCACCTGCCCCCCCTGGCCGGGCCCATGGGGGAGGGAGAGCCAGAGATCGGATCCCAGGGCCTCTACTTCAACGGGGTGGGCCCGGAGGACTGTGAGAGCTTCGTCCTGGATGCACAGCGCAAACACTACGACCCCAGCCCGGACGGGCTATTCGCCTTCTGCAAGACCAACCGGCGGCCCTACGACCGGGCCGTGCAGGTGAGCCCCAGGGCCACCTGCACGGCGAACCAAGTACGGTAAAAGCTTCTCGCACCGCATCGGAACCCGCCTGTTCAGCCGGCGCAACCCGCTCTCGCCACAGGAAATCTCCGACCGCGAGTTGCTCGAGCTCCTCACCGGCAGCGCCCCCGCCGTCCAGACCCTGCACGAGCACTTCGGCGGCCTGAAGGAGCTGGCCCGGTTTGGTGGGGAGTTCGGCTTCGCTCCACTCTCGGGCTATCCTGGCATCACCCCCAACGTGGTGGCCAAGCTCGAGGCCTGGCTCGAGGGGATCGGGCGGGTGGTCGGGTGAAGCTCCGCTTCCACCGTACGGTGCGGGATAAAATATGGCAAAAGCATCAAGTACGCCTATACGAGGTGCTCGAGGCTATCCGCGACCCACGCCGCCGCACCTTCGTTTCCCACGATGAACCCGAGGGGCGGGTTTATCTGTTGTTGGGTCGCAGCGAAGCCGGGCGGTTACTGCGGATCATCTTCATCTCCCGACGCAACGGTAACTGGATGAAAACCGCTCTAGATGCCTATGAACGCGATAAAAAGGCGTACAATAAGAAGTGACATGGAAACGCGCCACCGCATCCCAAAGTTCAAAAATCTGGACGAGGAGATGGATTTTTACGCCAACATTGACAAGCACATCCCCATGCAAGAACTAAACCCACAAGAAGAAGCTGAGCTAGATAAACTCCTTGGCATTCGACGCCGTGAAAAGTCATTGCCAAAAACCAAAACGACCCGCAAAGCCTCCTAAACCCCGTCCCTCACATGCAGCCCGCCGAATAAGCGGGCTGTTTCGGCCTTGAATTGACCCACACAACCCCATACAACGGGGCCATATGCCGCGCACCGTAGGGGGCTCGAGTGGGATGCTCACCAAACTGAGCAAACCGCCCGTCACCCCGCAGATCAACTTCCTGGCCGGCACGGTGGAACCCACCAAAGGCTTGCACATCATCAAGGTCTATGCCCCCACAGCGGTGCATAAGTACGCCTTTGGGCGAATCGCCAAACTGGCCACCACCTGGGACCTCTTCACGGCCCGCATCGCCGCCAGTTGGCGCGGACCCAATGGGCTGCGGGTGCGCTTCCCCCGCAGCGCGGTAGTCGCCCAAAACGGGAAAAAGGTGTATCTACCGCGCAAAGGCTACGAAAGCAACGGTAAGTATTTCTACTTCCTGGTGGAGTTCTATTGAGGAGGGAACCCCCCTCGAGGCGCACTCCCTCTTCGAGGGCTTGCGGGCCTTCCACCTCAAGATCAGCGAGATGGACCGCCGGGAGGCGGAGTGAAGCCGATGCGAGCGGAACTCTGCCCCGAGTGCGGAGGCGACGGCTACCGGGTCTATGTGGGCGGGCCCGGCTACTACAGCAGCGCCTTCGGCAACTACCTGCCCGATGACCACGAGTACGCCTGCCCGGCCTGCCGGGGTACGGGCAGGGTGGAGGTGGAGGATGCGGAAGTACCGACAACTGAGCCAGATCGGCGTGTCCTACCTGGAAAAGGCCCCGGATCACGGGCAGCCTGAGCTGGCGGTGCTGTTTCCTGTCAGCCGCCGCCGCCACCGGGTGGTGCCCATCGCGGTGGGGGAGGAAGCCACCCGGCTCTGGCAGCAGCCCCTCGGTGAAGAGGCGTTGATCAAGCTGGCCGCTGGCCAGAATCCCGAGCAAGGGAAAGCCGCCCCAGCCTGATCGGATTACCAGGGGTTGGGGGCGCTCCAGACCCGCTTCTGCCACTCCTTCCGGGCGGCCTCGACCTGCTGGGGGTCGTCCTCGTCGAGCGGCATCAGGCCGGTCTCGCGCCAGTGGGCCAGGCGGCGGCGCACCGCCGGGTCGAAGTCGTCCTCGCCCACCGGGCTGACCGGCTGGTAGTCGCGGCCATCATAGCGCCACAGCCAGCCGTGCCAGTACACCGTGGCCTCGTAGGGGCTCACGCCATACCGCTGATCCGCCTCGTTGGTCAGGGGGTCCTCTATCACCCAATCGCGCCACACAAACTTGGGGGCCTCTGCTGCCATATAGCTCCTTCCATCCGCGTCCCGTGAGGGCGGGGCTTTCTCGCTAAGGGTTGTACCACTGCAAAGCCGGGTTGTCCACATGGATTTCCCCCCGTGCCAGGGCCAGCAGGCGCTCGCGGGGCCAGTCTGCCTCGGCGTTGGCCGCCGCTATCTCGGGGGGTAGCTCCCAGTCAGTGGGGGCGGGCTTGATAGAGGCCCGCAGGCCGGTCGGGGAGCGGTGCTTGGGTGAGTAGTTGTTGCCGCCCTGGTAGCTCACCCCAAGCTGGCCCTGGGTGTCCAGCCAGTAGAGCAGCATGGTGCCGCCGGTGCGGGTCTCGGTGTAGTTGGTCAGGCCCGCCAGCACCCAGCCGTCCAGCACCAGGGGCACCTGGTAGGCGGGGCCGTCAAACTCGTCGTAGGGTTGCGGGGGCGGCCCGCGCCCGACGGCCCGCGCCTCTTGCGCGGCCTCCAGCCAGTCGAGACGCCGCGTCACCCGCGCCCGGACTTCCTCCAGGCTCAGGCGGCTCTCGTAGGTCAACTGCGCCAGCAGCCAGTTCGCTGTGGGGGCGCCGTAGTACGCAGGGGGGATAATGCCGCGTAGCATAGCGCCTTCAGTGTAGCCAATCATTCGGCGTCGAAAATATCAGCGGCTAAAGCAGGAGGTTTCCTATGTTCTCTGACCCTGCAACCCTCGAGATCCTCAAGCACTGCCCCTCCCTCCGCCCCTACAGCGGGCGGGGCATGTACGGCCAGCAATGCCCGGCCCTGGCCGTGGATGATGTGCCGAGCGGCATCCAGGAGCTCTTCGAGAGCGCCCGCGAGCACCTCTCGGCAGACCAGGCCCTGGACGGGCTGCAAGGGCTGGTCGCAGATTTCCGCACCGACGCCCTGGGGTATCGCAGCGTGATGTACTGGCCGCAGATGGATTGGAGCGACCTCGAGCCGCAGGAAGAGGAAGCGGCCTAGGCGTTCGTCCGGTTTCTTGCCCCCAAGGAGGTCTCATGCCCATTGCCCACCGCGCCCTCTGGCTCCGCCCCACCGAGTCGCCCCAGCCCGGCAGCTTTGGCCTGGCCTGGCCGCTGCCCCACCCCTCGCCCCAGGAGGAGGGTAGCTGGGCCTTCTGGCAGCAGGGCCGGGCCTGGTACTGCACCCCTGAGCGCGACCTGCAACTCCTCGAGGCCACCCTGCGCCCCTGGCAGATCGCCCCCGGTGCCCGGGTCACCCACCCCTACCCTGCCCTGGTTCTGGAGGTGGTGCGCGACCTGGAGTGGGACTGGCCCATCCGGGTCAGCCTGCGCACCCCGGAGGGGGATCTGGTCTTCAACGTGCCCATCGAAGGGCTGGTCCTGCAAACCCAAGAGGAGGCCGCATGAGCGTGGTATTTGCTGTAAATCTGGAATCCCAAACCCTGAAGGAGGCGGCCCCGCCTGTCTGTGCATGTGGTATGCTTATTAGGCATACGGGAGATACCTATGGTCAAGGAACCGGAGCCCAACACCGTGCAACGGATCAGCCTCAACCTGACCCAGCGCGACCTCGAGGCCACCGCAGCCCTGGCCCGCGCCGAGGGCACCAACCGCACCGTAGCCATCCAGCGGGCCATCCAGGCCAAGAAGTTCCTGCGCGACGTGGTGGATGAAGGGGGTAAGGTGCTGATCCAGCGCAAGGACGGCAGCCTGGTGGAGGTGGTTTTTCAGTGAAGCCCCTCGAGCTCGACGAAGCACCCGAGCTCGAGGAAGCACCCATCCAAACCCGCCGCTTCGACGCCCGGGTTCCCCGCGAGTGGACCCGGGTCATCTGGTTGGGGTCTGGGGCGAGAGACCCCGACCAAACCAAAGTTTGGTCTGGGATGGATAGCCCCAGGCCGCCTTTGGGCGGCGATACCCACTCACCTCCTTCAAGTGTTGAATAGCGTATGTTACGCTGCT
>NZ_QWLB01000056.1 GCF_003574355.1 Meiothermus granaticius NBRC 107808
CCCCTGAATTACGCCCCCGCAGGAGGACCCCGGTTTTACCGCCCCACCTCTCTGGCCGAGTTGTTTCGAATCACCGCGGATCATCCCCAGGCCAAGCTGGTCGCCGGGGGAACCGACTGGGCGGTGGAGGTGAACCAGCGCTTCGCCCGGGCTTCGGTGCAGGTGGGCCTCGACCAAATTCCAGAGCTTAGGTCTCTGGTCTGGCATTCCCGCTACCTCGAGATCGGCGCAGGGCTTACGCTATCGGAGCTCGAGGCGGCCCTGGGCAGCAGCATCCCCCTGCTCCAGGAATGGTTTCCCCGCTTCGCCTCGAGGCTGATCCGCAACCGGGCCACCCTGGGGGGAAATCTGGGCACCGCCTCCCCCATCGGAGACTCCCCCCCGGTATTGCTGGCCCTGAGGGCTGAGCTGGTGCTGGCCCATGAGGCCGGTGAGCGGGTTGTCCCGCTGGCCGAGTTCTTTACCGGCTACCGCCAAACCCAGCTCCAGCCCGGAGAGATCATCAGGGCCATCCGCATCCCCCTCCCGCTGGCCCCAACCGCCCACTTCTATAAAGTCTGCAAACGCCCGATGGACGACATCTCCACGGTGGCTGCGGGGTTTGCCCTGGAGCTCGAGGGCCGCATCGTCCGTTCCATCTGCATCGGGCTGGGGGGAGTGGCCCCCACCCCAGTGCGGGCCTACCACACCGAGGCCGCGCTCTTAGGCAAGCCCTGGGACGAGCGCACGGTGCAGGCGGCGGCGGAAACGATTCGTGCTGAGTTCACCCCGATCGACGACCACCGCGGCAGCGCGGCCTACCGCAAGGCCATGCTGGGCAGGCTTCTGGAGAAGTTCTTCTACCACACCTCGGAGGTGGTGGCATGAAGGTGGTAGGGAAGGCCATCCCTCACGAATCGGCACGAGAGCATGTAACCGGGCGAGCCCTCTACACCGACGATCTACTTCAGCGTTACCCCCACCTGCTCCACGCCTGGCCGGTACAGCTTCCACAGGCCCATGCCCGCATCCTCGAGCTGAAGGTCTCCGGGGCCTACCGGGTTCCTGGGGTGGTCAAAGTTCTGACCGCTGCCGATGTGCCCGGCGTCAACGACTCCCATACCCACCAGGACGAACCCCTGTTTCCCAGCGAGGGGATGTTTTTCGGCCAGGCGGTGGCCTGGGTACTGGCCGAAAGCGAGGAGGCCGCCCGGCTGGGGGCAGCGCAGGTCAAGGTTGAATTTGAGCCGCTTCCGGCAATCCTCACGATCAAGGAGGCCATTGCCCAGGGCAGCTTTCAGGGCTCGAGGTTGCAGGCCCGGCGCGGGGAGGTCGAACGGGGGTTACAGGAGGCACCGCTTCGGCTCGAAGGGGAGCTGGAGATCGGGGGGCAGGAGCACTTCTACCTCGAGACCCAGGCCTCGCTGGCCTACCTGGACGAGGCCGGTGGGGTGGTGGTTCATTCCTCGACCCAGCACCCCAGCGAGACCCAGCAGGTGGTCGCCCAGGTGCTGGGCCTGCCGCGCAACCGAGTGGTGGTGCAGTGTCTGCGGATGGGCGGGGGCTTCGGGGGGAAGGAGACCCAAGCCAACCCCTATGCAGCCGTGGCCGCACTGGGGGCCTGGCTCACCGGGCGCCCGGTACGGGTGCGGCTGAACCGCAGCCAAGACATCACCCTCTCGGGGAAGCGACATCCTTTTTATGCCCGCTGGAAGGTCGGGTTCACCCCTGAGGGGCAGCTCCTGGCCCTGAAGATGGAGCTGTACGCCGACGGCGGTTGGTCGCTGGACCTCTCGGAAGCGGTGCTGGCTCGAGCCGTCTGCCACAGCGACAACGCCTACTTCATCCCGCACATGGAGGTGATCGGGCGGGTCTGCAAAACCCACAAAACCTCGCAGACCGCCTTCCGGGGCTTCGGGGGTCCCCAGGGGATGGTGTTCATCGAGGAGGTGCTGGACCGGGTGGCCCGCACCCTGGGGCTGCCCCCAGAAGTGGTGCGGGAGCGCAACTTCTACGGGGCCACCGAAACGAAGCTGGACCCCGAAACCCTCACCACCCACTACGGCCAGTTCGTCAAGGACTGGGAGCGGATGCACCAGATCTGGCATGAACTCAAACTGAGCAGTGATTTTGCTCAGCGCAGAGCGGAGATCGCCGCTTTCAATGCCACCCATCCCCACCTCAAGCGGGGTCTGGCCATCACCCCGGTCAAGTTCGGCATCTCCTTCAACCTGACCGCTTTCAACCAGGCGGGAGCCCTGGTCCTGATCTACCAAGACGGCTCGGTGCAGGTCAATCACGGGGGCACCGAGATGGGCCAAGGGCTGCACACCAAGATGCTGCAGATCGCGGCCCAAACCCTGGGGGTGCCGCTCGAGAGGGTGCGGTTGATGCCCACCCGTACCGACAAGATCCCCAATACCTCGGCCACCGCAGCCTCCTCTGGAGCCGACCTTAACGGCGGAGCCGTTCTGGAGGCCTGTCAGAAGCTCAAGGCCAGGTTGGCGGGGATTGCCGCTCAGGAATTTGGGGTCAACCCCGCCGATATCGTCTTCGAAGGGGGCCAGGTCTGGAGCATCTGGAACCCCACCCAGGCGGTGCCCTACACCCAAATTGTCCAGAAGGCTTATGCTCAGCGGGTTCAGCTCTTTGCCGATGGCTTCTACCGTACGCCAGGGCTGCACTGGGACAAAAGCCGGATGTGGGGCAAGCCCTTCCACTACTTTGCCTTTGGGGCCGCGGTGGCCGAGGTTGAGGTGGAGGATTTTACCGGGGCCTACCGGGTACGCCGGGTGGATCTTCTGCACGACGTGGGGGACTCGCTCTCACCGCTGGTAGACCTTGGGCAGGTCGAGGGCGGATTCATCCAGGGGATGGGCTGGCTGACCCTGGAGGAGCTGCGCTGGGACGCTCAGGGTCAGGTGGCTACCCGCTCGGCCAGCACGTACAAGCTGCCCAGCTTCTCCGAGCTGCCCGAGGTCTTCAAGGTGCGGCTATTGCCCAAAGCCACCGAGCCCGGCGTGGTGTACGGCTCCAAAGCCGTTGGGGAACCCCCCCTCATGCTGGCCCTCTCGGTTCGGGAAGCCCTGCGCGAGGCGGTGGGGGCCTTCGGGGAGGGCGGAGTGGTCGAGCTGGCCTCACCGGCTACGCCGGAAGCGGTGTTCTGGGCCATTGAGCGGGTGCGGGAGAAGATGCTGATCTCGGGGGATTAGGGGTGCGCTGGCTCGAGCACCTCACCGCCTTAACCCAGCAACAAACCCCGCTGGTGATGGTCACGCTGGTACACGTGAGGGGGCATGCGCCGCGGGAGGCCGGGGCCAAGATGCTGGTCACCCAAGAGGCGGTCTACGACACCATCGGTGGAGGGAACCTCGAGCACACCGCCATCGCCCTGGCCAGGGCGATGTTGGCGGCGGTGAGGGCGGGCCAGCGACCGGCCCCACAAACCCATACGGTCCGCCTCACCGAGAACGCCCCGGCGGAGTATGGCCAGCAGTGCTGTGGCGGCGAGGTCACGCTTCTGCTCGAGCCGGTTCTGAGCGCCAGGCCGAGCGTGGCCATCTTCGGCCTAGGGCACGTAGGGCTGGCCCTGGCCACGGTATTGTCCATTCTGCCCATCGAGCTCTGGCTGGTGGACTCCCGTCGGGAGCGGCTCGAGCCGCTGCATCTGGCCAGCCTGGAGGGCCGATCCGCCCGTCTCCATCCCCACCTCACCCCTCTGCCTGAGACCGTGCTCCAGGAGTTGCCCTCAGGGAGCCATCTGCTGGTGATGACCCCCGACCACGCCGAGGATCTGGCCGTGCTCGAGGCCGCCCTCCGCAGGGCTGACCTAGGGTTTATCGGCCTGATCGGCTCCTCCACCAAGTGGGCCAACTTCCAGCGCAAACTGCAACAGCAAGGATTCTTGCGGGAACAGATCGCTCGCATCACCTGCCCCATCGGCCTGCCGCAGGTCCCCGGAAAGACCCCCGAGGCCATCGCCATCGCCACTGCAGCCCAGTTGGTGCCCCTGCTGCTGCCCACTACGCAAACCCCAAACGAATCGGTATGATTGCCCCCAATGGCCGAGCCCTTGCTACAGCTACGGGGGATCACCAAGCGCTTTCCCGGAGTGGTGGCCAATGACCGGGTGGATCTGGAGGTCTACCCAGGTGAGGTTCTGGCTCTGCTGGGGGAGAACGGGGCCGGAAAAAGCACCCTAATCAGCATCCTGTACGGGCTGTACCGCCCCGACGAAGGGGAGATCCGGCTCGAGGGCCAGCCGATTCAGATCGCCTCCCCCCGCCACGCCCTCGAGCTAGGCATCGGTCTGGTCCCCCAGCACCCCTTGCTGGTCGGGCGTCACACCGTGGCCGAAAATCTGGCCCTGGGGGTTGGGGCCCCGCTATTCCCCGCCCAGCGCATCATCCCCCAGATCACCCGTATCTCCCGGGCCTACGGCCTCCAGGTAGACCCCAAGGCCCAGGTCCATACCCTCTCGCCGGGGGAGAAGCAGCGGGTAGAGATCGTGCGCTCGCTGCTGGGGGGGGCTCGGGTGCTGATCCTGGATGAGCCTACCAGCGTGCTCACCCCGCAGGAGGCCGAGGCCCTATTCGGGGTGATGCGGGAGTTAAGGGCCGCCGGTCGGTCGCTGATCTTCATCTCGCACAAGCTCGAGGAGGTTCTCGGGATCGCAGATCGGGTGGTGGTGCTGCGGCGGGGCAAGGTGGTGGGGGGGGTGGCGGCGCAGGAAGCCACCAAGGCCCAGCTCGCCGAGCTGATGGTGGGGCGCAGCGTGAGCTTCGAGCGCAAGCGCCAAGCCCCCAGCCTGGGCGGGGTGGTGCTCGAGGTCGAGGGGCTAGCGGCCAGGTCCGCCCGGGGATTGGAGGCCCTGCGGGGCGTGAGCTTTCAGCTTCGTGCCGGTGAGGTGCTGGGGGTTGCGGGGGTGGCCGGGAATGGGCAGAGCGAGCTGATCGAGGTGCTTTCGGGGCTGCGCAAGGCCTCGAGGGGAGCGGTGCGGCTGGAGGGGCAGCCCATCTCGGCCAACCCGGCCCAGCTGTTTAAGGCCGGTGTATCCCATATCCCCGAGGACCGCCTCGGGATGGGCACCGTACCCAGCATGAACGTGGCCGAGAACCTGGCCCTGCGCGAATACGATCGCCCTCCATTGGCTCGAGGGCTGCTGCTCAACCCCAAGGCGCTCGAGGCCCAAGCCCGGGCCCAGGTGCGCGAGTATGCCGTAGCCACCCCGAGCATCTACACCCCCACCCGGCTCCTCTCCGGTGGGAACATCCAGAAGGTGATCCTGGCCCGGGAACTTTCCGGCCACCCCAAGCTCATCCTGGCGGTTCACCCGACCTACGGCCTGGACATCGGGGCGACCGAGCAGGTCCACCGGGTGCTGCTCGAGAAAACCTACCAAGGCGCCGCGGTGTTGCTGGTCTCGGAGGATTTGGAGGAAATCCTGTCGCTATCTGACCAGGTGGCGGTCCTGTATCACGGCGAGCTGAAAGGGCCCTTCCCGGTTGAGTCGGTCACCCGTGAATCCCTCGGACTGCTGATGACCGGAGGGACCGCTTGAACAAGCCCGCCTTCCGCTCCGGACGCTCGGTCTTTGGTTTACGGCTCGAGTATGACCCCAGCCCACCGGCCCGCCGGGTTGGGCTGGTCTTGGCCCTGGCGATTGTGGCCGCTTTTCTAGCCGCCAGTCTGATTTTCTGGGCTTATGGGGTAAGCCCGGTAGAGGTCTATAAAACCCTGCTCGGCGATACCCTCGGCAGCCGGGTCGGCCTCGCTGAGGTGTTGCGCCGGGCGATTCCCCTGATCTTAATCGGGACCGGGCTGACCCTGGCCCTGCGGGGGCAGTTCTTCAACATCGGGGCCGAGGGACAGATGGCCATGGGGGCCACCGCCGCGGCAGGGGTGGCCCTGTTCGTGCCGCTCCCCCCTCCCCTAACCCTACCGGTGATGTTTTTGGCTGGGTTCATGGCCGGGGGGGCCTACGCCCTAATCGCAGCCTGGCTCAAGGCCCGGCTGGGGGTGAATGAAATCCTCACCACCCTGATGCTCAACTACATCGCGGTGTACGGGGTGCTGTATCTGGTGCAGGGGCCGTGGCGGGGCAAAAGCCTCTTCGGGTTCGCCTTTACCGATACTTTCCCCCCCCAGGCCCAGCTACCCACCCTACCCGGAACCCTGGTCCACTGGCCCACCCTCATCCTTGGGGTGGTACTGGCGGTGCTGCTGCAAGTTCTCCTGACCCGCACCACCCTGGGCTATGCAGTGCGGGTGGTGGGAGAAAACCCCAAAGCCGCGCAGTATGCCGGTATTCCCATCGCTCGAGTGGTGCTGCTGGTGGCGTTGTGCTCCGGGGGTGCGGCAGGGCTGGCGGGGGTGGGTGAGGTGGCCAGCATCCATAAAAAGCTCCTCGACCCCTCGCAGATCACCCTGGGATATGGCTTTACCGCCTTGATCGTGGCCTATTTGTCCAGAGGTAACCCGATTCTATCGGTCTTGACCGCCTTGCTGATGGCGGTGATCTTCGCCGGGGGGGACGGGATGAAAATCGCTTTCCAGATGCCTTTTCGAGTGGTGGATGTCTTCAGTGGGCTGATTCTGCTGTTCATCATCGCCAGCGAGCCGCTGGTCAATTATCGGCTGCGGAGGAAACCCCATGGATAGCGGAGAGCTTTTGGCCGCGTTGGGGCGTTCGGTCGCCTTCGGCACCCCGATTCTGCTGGCCGCACTGGGCGAGATCCTGGCCGAGCGCTCGGGGGTGGTCAACCTGGGGGTTGAGGGAATGATGGCGGTGGGAGCCCTGGCTGCGTTTGTCACCACCCAGACCACCGGAAACCCCGTGCTGGGGGTGCTGGTCGGGATCGTCGCGGGTGGGATAGCGGGGATGCTGCATGCGTTCGTTTCGATCACCCTGCGGGCCAACCAGTTTGTGTCGGGTCTGGCGCTCAGCATGCTGGGGCTGGGGATTGCTGGCCTGCTGGGCAAGCGATACGAGGGGCAGCCGCTGGTGGCTTCGCTGCCGGAGGGGGTTTTTAGCGGGTTGGCGATCGCCCTGGCCCTCTTCCTCTGGCTGGTGCTGTATCTGACTCGAGCGGGCCTAACCCTCCGCTCAGTGGGAGAAAACCCTGCCGCTGCGGATGTTTTAGGGGTTAATGTGATCCGGGTCCGCTATCTGGCCGTGGCCCTGGGGGGGATGTTCGCAGGGCTGGCCGGGGCCTTCCTGGCGGTCTCTTACCGCTCGAGCTGGACCGAGGGCATGACCAACCAACTGGGTTGGATCGCGGTCGCCCTGACCATCTTCGTGGCCTGGGACCCGATCCGGGCGGTCTTCGGAGCGTTTTTCTTCGGTTTGCTGTACTACCTGGCCTTCGCCCTGCAAAACTCCGGCATCCCCTCCATGTTCTTGCAGGCCCTGCCCTATGCCCTGGTCATCCTGGTGCTCGCGCTGGTGGCCCTGCGCCGGCGTCAGGGAGCTGCTCCGGAAGCCTTAGGGGTGCCGTACCAACGGGGGCTGCGCTGAAGCAAAACCTGGGTTTATCCGGTAAAACTCACCGGTTTGCGCACCGCTTGACGAAGCCGGTGGAGAAACTCCCGCTCGGCCACCTCATAGGCACCGAAGCGCTTTAGGTGGGGGTTTTGCGCCTGGGCATCGAAGAGCTCGAAGCCCTGGGCCCGCAGGTGCTCCACCAAGCGCACCATGGCCACCTTGGAGGCCTCCGGTACGCGGTAGAACATGCTCTCTCCAATAAAGGCCCCACCCAGCGCGATCCCTAGAATGCCCCCGGCCAACTGCCCCTCCACCCAGGTTTCAAAACTGTGGGCGTACCCAGCCCAGTGCAGCTCGAGATAAACCTGCTTCAGCTCCTCGGAAATCCAGGTCTCGCCGTGCTCGAGCGCACACCCCTGCAGGGTTCCCACAAAATCCGCATTGATGCGGGACTCAAACCACCCTGAGTTCAGGGCTCGCCGCAGGCTTCGGGGTATGTGGAAGCTCGAGTCCAGCGGGATCAGAGCATGCACCCGACTCCGATACCAGCGCAGGCCCTCTCCGTTATCCATCAGGAAATAACCCCGGGCATAGAGGCGAAGCGTTTCTTCAATGTGGATCACAGCCAGGCCCCCTCGAGATGAGGGTTGTCTAGTTGAGCAGCTCTTTTAATTGCATGGCCGAGTTGTCCTCCTGCACCTCTTCGCTCTTGGTAGCCCAGGCCGGGAAGGGAAAGGTCAGCGGAAGGGGGACCGGCAGCTCGGGTTGGTGCAGAATCATCGTACCCTGAGGCAAGATCATGGCCCGTTGGCGAAAGGAAGCCGGTAGGTAGCGGTACTCTGGGCGCTCGGCCTCAGCCGCGTCCAGGCGACCCACCACCCGGATGGCCGCGTTGGCAACAATCCGGCGCTCCACCTCTGAAGCGGTTTGCTGGGCCCCGATCAGGATCACCCCCAGGCTGCGGCCCCGTTCGGCAATATCCAGGAGAATATCCTTGATGGGGCTCTCGCCCTCGGCTGGGGCATACTTGTTCAGCTCATCCAACACCACAAACACCCGCCCTCGAAAGCGGTCGCTCTCCTTGCGGGCAAACACCTCGCGCAGCAAGGATCCCACCACAAACATCTGAGCCTGAGCCGAAAGCTGGTGGATGTCCACCACGCTGACCTGGGCCTGGGCCTTCAGGGGATCGGGAGGGCGGCCCATCGCATCCCCCCGAATGAGGTGGGAAACATTGCCGATCGCTGCCCGCAAGCGTCGAACGAAGGCTTCCAGGGTTTGGGTGGCCTGCCGGGCCGTCCAGAGCGGGTTGCCTTTGGGCTTTTTTTCGTCCTCCTCAGCGGTGGCAGGGCCCAGAAGCTGGAACTCGATGTACTTGACCAGTTGGGCAAAACTGGTGATGCGGGTTTTGCCCATCGTGTCAAAGGTTATCCCCGCTTCCGCAGCGCTGGTCTCATCCACCCAGTCTTCAACCAAGATTCCGGGGCCCTTTTGCCCGGTTTGCTCATCGCCGACCAGCTTGCGCAAGCGTTCGGTCACCCCGTCAATCAAAAACCCCAGGTTGCTCATCCCCCCTCGATCGGTGAAGAGGAAGGGCAACAACCCTTCGCGGCAGAACTGTACCAAGTCCCAGTGGTAGGGATTAACCTCCAAGCGGCTGACATCCGGGAGAATGCTGCCCTCGGTCTTGCGTGGGGGGGCCGCAAACTGCACGCTCCTGAAGGGCTGGGCTGGCAGTCCTAGCTTTTCGTAGGCTCTCCGGGCTTCCTCGGAAAGGCGCAGGTTGGGCTTATCCAGGTAGAAGAGATCCTCGCCTTTGACGTTGAAGATCAAGGCCCTGGTGTTGGTGCGCTCACGGTTCGCGGGCGAGGCGAAAATGCTGTGCAACAAGAAGGTGGCATAGCTGGTCTTAGCGGCCACCCCAGAGATGCCCGAGATGTTGATATGCCCGCCTTTAAATCCGTTCAGAAACTCGAAGTTGAGGTAGGCCACCTCCCCGTTTTTGAGGAGGCCCACCGGCAGCGCGTTGGAAACTGGTTTTCCACCCAGCTCAGAGGTCATCTGGTCGTAGTAGAGGGCGGTCTCGAGGCTCTTCCCCTCGGCCAGAAACACCGGCGAACCAGGGTTCGGCGGCAGGTACTCCTCAGGAACCAGGCGCATGACCTGAACATGGGCCACATACGACCGGCTCACCGGCAACAACTCGCGCTGGGCCAGGAACACATCGGTATCGAACTGGGTCCCTTCATAGAGCTTGAACACCTGGTCTACCATGCCGTAATACCGCACATTTCCTGATTCGTCGCCTCGAGCGGGGTCGGGGTGCGGAAACTCCACGTACACCACGTCATCGAGGCGCAGATACTGGTTGGATTCAGTGTCGAGCCCCACCCAGAACTCGAGCACCCCGGCCTCACGGCTGCCGAGCACCATCCCCACTTGCTTCACAAGACCCTCCACTTCACCGGAACAGCTCCCGCACGATTGTACGGCGAATCACCTGACCCTGGCCCATATAGCGACCCAACCAGGCCTCTAGGCCACCGATCGGGATGAGGTTCTGCGGTGCGCGGGGGTCTCTCGAGGGCGAGGAGGCCAGGCGGCCAAACAGATAGGCCATCTGGTCGGCCAGGGCTATGGCCTCCGGGGAGGTCTGAGCGTGGGTCTCCATGCGGATGAGCCCGGCCCCGGCGTGGAACGGAGTGCTCGGATCGAGGGGCAGCCGCAGGTACCAGGAGTAGAGATCCAGCTTGCGCCGCTCCCCCTTGTGAATCCGAAACAGCGGGGTGCGGTGATGCACCTCGAGGTCTAGCAGAATGGACGCTTTCTCAGGGGGCAGATACTGCTGCCACATGGTCTTGGCGTAGCCCAGCATGGGCCGCTGGATGGGCTGCTCCCCTTGGTAGATCGGGCCATCCACCACCACCACCCCCCCCTCGAGCTCGCCGGCCAACTGGGCCTCGAGCCTGCGCATTACCCCATTGACCTTCCCTGCAAGCTCACGCAAATCGGCAGCAGTGACCTGCAAAGGTTCATAGACAAACTCCTTCCCCACCCGGATCTCGGCATCAAAGCCCCCGGTGTGAAGGGCGTAGCGGCAAATTCGCGGTGGGCCGGCCAACCGAATCCCCCCATCATCGCGGACCAAAGCCCCCGCTGCCACCGTGACCAAAAGGGCCCGTTGGCCGGTCTCGCTGGCGATCACTGCATCAATTCGCTGCCGGCCATCTACGAAATAAAGCAGCGGCCATTCACAACTGCGCAGGGGTTTAGGCGACCACTCCTCGATCTCGGTATCCACCTCTAGGGCAACCTGCGATTCCTCAAAACCCACTTGCGGTAGGGCGTAATCCGGATTCCAAGCCTCGAGCCGCCAACCCATAGCGTTTACCATACCGGGAAAGCCGGGTCAGAACAAGGGAAAGGCTGCAGACCCCAAAGGCCTGCAGCCCGGAGCCTTCGGCTTGCTACTTCACTTGTTCCGGCTCGAGCAGTCCTGAGCTTCCTTGTAGTCTGGCTTGAGCCGCAGGGCCTCATCGCACTGGGTCTTGGCCCCAACTTTATCCCCCAGAAGCTCGTTGGAATGGCCTAGCCAGTAGCGGTAAACGGGGTTGTCCTTTTCCAGGGCCACGGCCTTGGTGAAGTTATACTTGGCCTTTTGGTAATCCTTGAGCTCAATCAATACCCTGCCCAGCCCGGCATAGGCATCTGGATAGCGCACCGGGGCTAGGGCCGCAGCCTGTTCGTAGGAGACCCCCGCCTGCTTCCAATCCTTCTTGGCGAAGTAGGCATCCCCACGCTCCAACCAGGCCTCGGCATTGCCTGGGGCCAGCACTACCGCCTGATCCAGATGGGCGATGGCCCCATCCACATCCCCCCGCAACAGCAGCAGCGAACCATACTTGATGCGCAGCGCCGCGCTGTTGGGTGCCGCTTTTACCGCATCGTCATAGTTTTTGAGGGCCTCATCCACCTTACCCTGGCGCAGCAACACCTCGGCCATGCTGGCCCGCACCTGAGGATCGTCTTTGAGGGCTAGCGATTTGTTCAGGGCCTCAATGGCCGGGTCGTACTTGCCCTGATAGGCATACACAATGCCGCGCACGGCGTAGGTTGGGGCGTACTTGGGATTGGCCCGCTCGGCTTCCTTGAGGGTAGCCAGGGCCTGATCCAAAAGCCCCTTAGCTGCATCGCGGTTGTCCGCCAGGAGGTACTGCTTGGTGTACACCTGGGCCAGGGCCACATAGGACTGGACATAGCCCGCGTTGAGCTTGAGGCTGGCCCGCAGGTTGTCAATGGCCGGGGTAAAGAGCTGAAGCTCCGTCTGCACTCGAGCCAACAGGTAGAACGCATCGCTGCTGGGGGTGTCTGTCGCGGCCTTTTCACAGGCCTTGAGCGCAGCTTCCATCCGCCCGGCCTCATAGAGCACCGCACACACCTCGAGCGGTTTAGGCTGGGCCTTGGGCGCCGGGGTGGGGGTTGGAGCCTGAGCCAACCCAAGGCCGCCCAACAGAACCAGCCCCAGCGCCAACCCAAAGCCCCTTGCCCTCAGCCGGTGTGACCGCCTTCCGCTCAAGGGAAAAGGGTTTCGAAACCGTACATGCATCATTGCCTCCTCGCAGGTCTCAGAGAATATAGCGCGATAGGTCATGAGAAGCTAATACCCCAGCCAAGCGCGTTTCCACATACTCCTTGGTGATCTCCAGCCGCCCGAGCTCGGTTTGGAAGGAGACCTCCTCCAGCACCCGCTCGAGCACCGTAGCCAGGCGACGCGCACCGATGTCCTCGAGCTCTTGATTGGCCTGAAAGGCATAACGGGCCACCGCCTCCACCGCCTCGGGGGTGAAGTGGATCTCGGTGCCGTCCGCACCCAGCAGAGCGCTGTATTGCTTGAGCAGCGAGTTCTCCGGCTCCCGCAGGATGCGCTCAAACTCGAGGGTGCCCAGCGACTCGAGCTCAACCCGAATGGGGAAGCGGCCTTGCAGCTCGGGGATCAGATCGCTGGGCTTAGAGACATGAAAGGCCCCCGCTGCAATGAACAGCACATGGTCGGTGCTGACCGGCCCCAAGCGGGTGCTGACCACCGTGCCCTCCACCACCGGCAGGAGATCCCGCTGCACCCCCTCGCCCGAGACATCTGGGCCGCTGCTTTGGCTCTTGGAACGGGCGATTTTGTCCATCTCGTCAATGAAGACAATCCCCTCCTCCTGAGCTCGGCGCAGGGCTTCTTGGGTGGCTTCTTCCTTGTCGACCAACCGCTCCGCCTCTTGGTTTTTGAGGATCTCCAGGGCTTCCTTGACCCGCATTCGCCGCCGTACCCGCCGGGCCGGCATCAGCCCCTTGAGCATCTCGCCCAAGCCCTGCATCTGCTCCCCGCCCATCATCCCCATGAAGGGCAGCCGGGCCTCTTCCGCCACCTCGATCTCCACGCTGGCTTCATCGTGGCGCCCTGAGCGCACCTCCAGCGGGGAAACCCGCAGCAGCGAGGCCACCTCTTCCTCCGCCGCGGCCTGGGCCCGGGAAGCCACCTTGGCCTTCATCTCCCCCAGGACCAGCTGATACGAGGCCTCCGCCAGGTCGCGCACGATGGAGTCTACGTCGCGGCCCACATACCCCACCTCGGTGAATTTGGTGGCCTCTACCTTGAGGAAGGGGGCTCCGGCCAGCCGGGCCAGGCGACGGGCAATCTCGGTCTTGCCCACCCCGGTAGGGCCGATCATCAAGATGTTCTTCGGGGTGACCTCTTTGGCCAGCTCGAGGGGCAGCCGCTTGCGCCGGGTGCGGTTCCTGAGGGCCACCGCCACCGCACGCTTGGCCGCAGTCTGGCCCACGATGTGCTTGTCTAGCTCACGAACGATCTCCGCAGGGGTGAGTTCCATGGTCGCTACCTCTTGTCCTGGGGTCCCTGGGGCTGCCAAGCTGACCGGGCTCCCCTCACGACCCCTCCCCCACGCTGAGCACGGTTGGATTGCCGCTGGTGTACAAGTCGGTCTCCCCAGCAATCACGATGGCCTGTTGGGCGATCTCCGGAGCCGAGAGGCTGGAGTAGCGCAGCAGGGCCTTGGCCGCGCTGAGGGCGTAGGGGCCCCCTGAGCCCACCGCCAGCACCGGCTCGTCGGGGCTCAGCACCTCGCCATTGCCCGAAAGCAGCAAGAGGGTTTGTGCGTCGGCCAGCAGCAGCATGGCCTCGAGGTTGCGCAGCACTCGGTCGGTGCGCCAAAGCTTGGCGGTCTCGATGGCCGCCCGCTGAAGATTGCCCCGGGCGCCCCCCAGGGCCCCCTCGAACTTTTCCAATAAGGTCAGGGCATCGGCTACAGCCCCGGCAAACCCCACCAGGATGCCCCCGCCCACCTCGAGGCGGCGCACCTTGACCGCGCCCACCTTCAGGACCGTCTGTCCGAGGGTAACCTGTCCGTCTCCAGCAATTGCAGTGACACCTTCACGGCGTACAGCGATGATGGTGGTGCCGTGCATTCGTTCCACTCACCGAAATCTAGCCCCTGACGGTGAATGAGGCGTGAGAGCTCGAGCCCACTCCCCACCCCGATGGGCCCCCAAACTTGAGGAAGCTCACGGCCCGGTGCAGCGCCAGTGCTACATTAGAGGGTATGGATGGGGTAATTCTAGCCTTGGGCGGCGGTGGGGTGCGTGGAGCAGCCCACCTGGGCGTACTGGAGGTGCTGCAAAACGCCGAGGTCCCAATCAAAGGGCTGGCCGGAAGCTCGGCCGGGGCGCTGGCGGCCGCGGCTTTTGCCTTTGGGCATCAGGTGGACTTTCATACCATGAGCGACTGGCTCAAGGATCCCGATGTGGAGCGGCTGCAAAAAAGCGGGGTGTTGGATCAGATCGGGCGGTATGTGGATTTCGTGCGCAGGCCCTATCTGGCCGAGGCCAAGAGCCTGCGGCAAGGGCTGCGGGATCTGTTTGGCGATGCCCATATCGAGGAAGCCCCCATCCCCCTCTCGATTCAAACCACCGACCTGAACACTGGAGAGATGGTGGCTTTGCGCGCCGGACCGGTAGCAGAGGCCCTGGCTGCGAGCAGCGCGGTGCCCAGCATCTTCCCCCCGGTCTCTTGGCATGGACGGCTCCTGGTGGATGGGGATGTGGCTGAAAAAGTACCGATCACCGCGGCCAGGGCCTTAGGCCCTTACCCGATCATCGCGGTGGACATCTCCAATAAACCCGTGCTCAGCGCGCCCAAGAGTGCCCTCGAGGCCGCCCTATGGGCCGGGGAGGCCAGTCGCCGCCGCCTGTTGAAGGTGGTGCTCGAGCAGGCCGCGGTAGTGATTGCCCTCGAGCCGGACGAACCCATCGAAACCTTCGACTATACCAAAAGCGAGCTGGCCTATGCCCTAGGCAAACAGCGCGCCGAGGCGGCCTTACCCCAAATTCAGCAGCTTTTAGAGGCAAAACCAGAGGCTGCGGCTTCCACCCCTCACTCCTGGTGGCGGCTATGGCAGCCTCGCCACCAAGCGCGCAAACCCCAGCCAGTGGCTTCCCAAGCCCAGCAGGACAAATAACCAAGCCCCACTCAGCCCCAGCTTATAGGCTAAAACCCCCAGCAAAAGCCCCACAAACAGCAACAAACCATCGAGAAAGGCTGCCCGAATCAGGCCTAGGGGGGTTTTATTTCGCAGCAGCCGCCCCTTTAGGCCTTCAACGAGCAGCCAGGCCAGCCCAAACCCGAGCAGCAACACCCAAACCGGTTGGCTCGAGACCCCCGCCAACGAGGGAAACAACCCCAGCAGTAGCAGCGCATTGAACAGCGGAAACACCGCGGCCAGGAGGTACACCAACCCCAGCCCCCGCCGGCGGCGCAGGGGAGGGGAGCCTTCTTCAGCCAGGGCCTGTAGGTCCCTCATTGCAAAGGAATAACCCCCCGCTCCACCCAGTAGCGCTCGGCTCCGGGGTGAAGAGGGGCCGGCAAGCCCCTCACCGCGGTCTTGGCACTGAATCCGGCCAGGACAGGCTCGAGGCTCCGCAGGGCGGCTTCGTTGCCGAAAATCACCGAAGCCCAACTGCGCAGCAAATCCGCACTCATGTATTCCGAGGCCAACAACACCACCTGGATCCCAATGGCCGGGGTGGTCACGTCAATACCGGGGTAAACCCTGCCCGGCAGCAAAACTGGGGTATAAAACGGATATTTCTGGCTCAGGGCCTCAACCCGGCTGGGCTCTACCAACAGCTCTTGCAGGGCAACCCGGGCCGCCAGCCGCTGCACCGCGGGGTCTCCCAGGGGGGCTATGTAGAACGCCGCATCCACCCTGCCGTCTTGTAGAGCCGCCAACCCCTCTGTGGGCGAGAGTGGCGCGGGCTGAACATCGCCGGAGCCAAGCCCATAGACCCCCAAAACCAGCCGGGCGGTGACCTCGATAGGGCTTCCGGGCTCCCCCATGGCCACTTTCCTGCCCTTCAGGTCAGCCGGCGTATGGATTCCCTGACCGGCCCTGACCAAGATGTGGACCACCTCGGGGAATAAATAGGCCACCGATTTCAGCCCCCTCAGGGGTTTCTTCTCGAAAGCGGGCAACCCCGTCCCGTTGTAGGCGTAGTAAGCTACATCCCCACCCACCAAGGCCATCTGGAGTTCGCCGGTCGCCAACCCCTCGAGGCTGGACCTCCCCCCATCGGTAGGCTTCACGCTCCAGCGAATCCCGAGTTCAGCCTTATCGGCCCGCTCGGCCAAAGCGCTGGCGATATGGAACAATATCCCCGTGGGATTCCCTGCCCCAATTACCACGGTCGGCTGGGCCAATGCCAGGCCCAACAGGTTTGAAAAAATCAACATCTGCAGGGCTTTTCGCATCATGCCGATTATGGCCGAGCCCACCCCCCCCGTCAATCTGCAGGATGGGGCCAGATGAGCCTCGAGGCCCTCCACACCGAACTCACGGCCTGTACCCGCTGCCCCCGCCTGGTGGCCTGGCGCGAGCAGGTTGGGCTGGAAAAACGCCGCGCTTACCGGGATCAAGATTACTGGGCCAAGCCCGTCCCCGGCTTCGGGGATCCCCAGGCCCTGCTGCTGATCTTTGGATTGGCCCCTGGGGCCCACGGCTCCAACCGCACCGGTCGGCCCTTCACCGGGGATGCCTCCGGTGGGTTTCTCTACCCCGCACTGTACCGGGCAGGGCTGGCCAATCAACCGAGTGCACAGTTCCCTGGCGACGGGCTACAGCTCTACCGGGTGTACATCACCGCAGCCGTACGCTGTGCCCCACCGGGCAACAAGCCCCTGCCCCAGGAGCTGAAAAACTGCTCGAGCTGGACCGCCCTCGAGCTAGGCCTGTTGCCCAAGGTCAGGGTGTACCTGGCCCTGGGTCAGATCGCCCATGAGGCCCTGCTGGCCTATCACGGCCTTCGCAAAGCCCATTACCCCTTTGGACATGCCCAGGAGTATGCCTTGCCGGGAGGCCCCAGCCTGCTGAGCAGCTACCACGTCAGCCGACAAAACACCCACACCGGGAAGCTGACCGCGGCGATGTTTGAGCGGGTGCTCGAGCGGGCCAAAACCCTGGCCGGAATCCATGAGGAAAAGGCTCAGCGGTAACCAAGCCCGCCACGGTTTCGCGATAACATGGTGGGGTGCTGGGTCGTTTTCAGCGCCTGTTCACCGCACTCTCCCCCCTCTCCAGCCAGCCCGACGATGCCTGGGCTGCCGCCGAGTTGCGGGTGGAGGAGCTGCTGCTGTACCGGGCCATGGACCCACGCGACCGCGACCACGCGGTCAGGGTAGCCCAGCGCTTGCTGCAACGCTACCCGGAGGCTCCCGGCAGCGTGGTACGGGCTGCGCTGCTGCACGACGTCGGCAAAGCCCTGCGCCCCTACCATCCCCTCGAGCGCATCCTCACCGGCTTGTGGTGCCCTAATGTAGAGATTGAACCCTTGCGCAAAGGGTTTTACGGGGCCTGGCAGGTTCGCCAACACCACCCCATTTACGGGGCGCGCCGGATTCTAGACCTCGAGGTTGCCGCCTTGGTCCGCGAGCACCATCAGCCCCAAAGCCTGTGGGGCCGCAGGCTGCACGAAGTAGACGCTGAGTTTTAGAGCGGAATGTTTCCGTGCTTGCGGAAGGGCTTGCTCTGGGTTTTGGTCGAGAGCAGCTCGAGGTGCTGGATCAGCAGCCGCCGGGTGTCCGAGGGGTTGATCACATCGTCAATGTAACCCCTCCCGGCTGCAACGTAGGGGTTGTCGAAAGCCTTTTTGTACTCGGCAATTTTGGCCGCTCTGGTCGCGCTGGGATCGGGCGAGCTTTGAATCTCCTTGCGGTACACGATGTTGGCCGCGCCCTCCGCACCCATCACCGCCACCGCCGAGGTCGGCCAGGCCAGCACGATATCCGCGCCCATATCCCGGGAGTTCATGGCCAGATAGGCCCCCCCATAGGCCTTGCGGGTGACCAGGGTGATCTTGGGAACGCTGGCCTCAGCGTAGGCATACAGCATCTTGGCCCCGTGGCGGATAATGCCCGCGTGCTCCTGGGCCACCCCCGGCAGAAAGCCCGTCACGTCCACCAGGGTCAGGATCGGCACATTGAAGCAGTCGCAGGTACGGATGAAGCGGGCGGCTTTATCTGAGGCGTTGATGTCCAGCGCCCCCGCCATGAAGCGCGGATTGTTGGCCACAATCCCCACGCTATGCCCTCCCAGCCGACCAAATCCCACGATGATGTTGCGGGCGAAGTTGGGGTGAACCTCCAAAAACTCCCCCCTATCCAGCAGGATTTCGATAACCTTGTGCATGCTGTAGGGCCGCTTGGGGTCAGGATGCACCAGATCCAGGAGCTCGGCGGTAGGGCGGTCTTTGGGATCACCGGTGTCCAGCCATGGAGGGGTTTCTTTGGCGCTTTGGGGCAGATAGGAGAGCAGCCGCTTGATCAGCTCGAGCACCTCCTGATCTCCTTGGGCCTCCAGGTGAGCCACCCCGGAGCGGGTGGTATGGACCTCTGAGCCCCCCAGGTCCTCAAAGCTGACCTCCTCGCGGGTCACGCTTTTGATCACCTCCGGCCCCGTGATGAACATGTAGCTGTTCCCCCGGCTCATCAACACGAAATCGGTCATGGCCGGGCTATACACCGCCCCCCCCGCACAAGGCCCCAGGATGGCGGAAATCTGCGGGATTACCCCTGAGTACGCCGCATTGCGGTAGAACACCTCCCCGTAGCCGGAAAGCGAGTCCACCCCTTCTTGAATCCGCGCCCCAGCGCTGTCGTTGAGACCGATCAGCGGGGCCCCGATCTTGGCCGCCAGGTCCATCAGGGCCGCGATCTTGCGCCCATGCATCTTGCCCAAGCTGCCCCCCAGCACGGTGAAATCTTGGGAAAACACACAGACCTTGCGGCCCGCGATGGTTCCATACCCGGTGATCACCCCGTCGGCAGGAGCTTCCACCCCCTCCATCAGACCGGTCTCCAAGTGCTCGGCAAAGGGCATCAGCTCAACAAAACTCCCCTGATCCAGCAGGTGGTGGATGCGCTCTCGAGCGGTCAGCTTGCCCGCTTGATGCTGCTTCTGAACGCGCTCGAGGCCCCCTCCGGCCTCCACCGCTTTGCGCCTTTCTTCCATCTCGGCCAGGAGTTCTTCCATCCAAGCCCGCGTGTTGTCGGCCATAGCGAAGGTATCTTACCAATCTCCGCCAGAATCTTCCCCTCCACCCTGGCTTCATCTAAGCTAGGCATAGTACATCTGGGTATTTATGCTGCTGAAGCATCCCCTGATCCGTCTAACCCCGTTCGTGCTCCTGCTGCTCCCCGCCGCAGGGCTGGCCCTGTGGCTCAGGCATCATCCCGGCATAGCCCCCGTGACCGCCTCCGCGACCCCGCCCAGCCCTCCACAAACCCTCTCGGCC
>NZ_QWLB01000057.1 GCF_003574355.1 Meiothermus granaticius NBRC 107808
CCCCCTTCTGGGGGCGGCGGGTGGTGGGTCCGGAAGCGCTCGAGCTAGGGGTCATTGCCGGATACCTCAACAAAAATGCCCTGTTTCGGGGGCAGTGGGGCTTTCGCCGGGGGGAGCGGGATCGGGCCGAGTACGAAGCCGAGCTCGAGCGCCTGGCCGAGCCGCTGCTGCGGGATCTTCTGGAACAAGCCCTGACCGAGGGCACCCTGCAACCCGCGGTGGTCTATGGCTACTGGCCGGTGGCCGCGGATAAGAATGACCTCATCGTTTTTGATCCGCAGACCGGAGCCGAGCGCTTTCGCTTTGCCTTCCCCCGCCAGGCTGGAGGGCGCCACCTGTGCATCTCCGATTTCTTCCGCGCCCGCTACGCCGAGCCGCTGGGCCAGGAGTCCCTCTTCATCCCTCCGCTGGCCTGGGAAAATGGCGCCAGGGATGTGCTGGGGGCCCAAGTGGTGACCATGGGGCGCGTCGCTTCAGAGGTCGCCGCGCGGATGTTTGCCCACAGCGAGTACCAGCAATACCTTTACTGGCACGGATTCTCGGTGGAGATGGCCGAGGCTTTGGCGGAATACTGGCACAAGCGGATGCGCCAACAGCTCGAGATTGCCGGGGACGATGCCACCGATTTGCGCGGGCTGTTTCAGCAAGGCTATCAGGGCAGCCGGTACAGTTTTGGCTATCCGGCTTGTCCACGCCTAGAGGATCAGCAGCACCTGCAAGCGCTGCTGCATTGGAGCGAGATTGGGGTGGAGCTGAGCGAGGAGTATCAGCTTCACCCGGAACAATCCACCAGTGCGATTGTGGTGCACCATCCAGCCGCCAAGTATTTTAACTTGTGAAGAGGATCGGATCAGGTCCGCAGCAGAAAGATCAACCCCATCGCCAGCAGATAAACCACCAGGATGCCCGAGGTATCCCAGGCCAGCACGGTCTGCTTCTTGAGGGTTTGGTAGGTCAGCCCGGTGAGCAACAGGCCGTACATCAGCATCACCGCCAGCACCGCCACTTGGTGGTTGGGGTGTACTGAGGCCAGCAGCGGCCCCCGGGTAAAGGCCAGATCGTCGAGGGCCAGGATCAAGATGTTGAAAAGGTTGCTGCCCAACACGTTGCCGAGGCCCAGCTCGAGCGCACCCATGCGCACCGCTGCCAGCGAGACCACCACCTCTGGCAGCGAGGTGGTGACGGCGATCAGCAGGGTGCCTACAAAAGCCTGGCCCCAGCCGGTCTGCTGGGCAAGCTGCTCGCCCAGGTGCGGCAAGAAGGTGGCCGCGAGAATCACCACGGCCGCAGCCAGGCTGTAGCGCGTGGCGGCGGTGCGTAGAGAAAGGGATTCATACCTCGCTTCCGCCTGGGCTTGCACCTGTCCGGCCAAGCGCCGCTGTTCAAACCGGAAAATCAGCCGCACGGCGAGCAGATAGGCGGCCGCAAACAGCAGCGAGTACAGCCCGAGCCAGCCTAACCGGGGGACATACGCCCCGCCCAGCAGGCTCAGCCCGACCAGCCCGATCAACACCAGGCCTAAGCCGATGGATAGGGCATGGCCTTGATGGGCCCGGCTCGAGAGCGGGATACGCCCCCCTACCGCATCCATCAGGGAGAGGATCAGCAGGTTGAACATGCAACTGCCCAGCACATCCCCCACCGCGATGTCCGGCAGCCCCTGCACCGACGCGCTGACCCCGGTGAAGAGCTCTGGCAGGCTGGTGGTGGCCGCCACCACCACCAGCCCAATCCAAGTACGCCCCAGGCCGGTTTTCTCGGCCAGAACATCGCCATAGCGGGCCAGCAGGGTTCCGGCATAGACGATGAGCCCAGCCGTCAGGAAGAAGAGGGTCCAGGTCATCGGTCAGGGAGGGGAGTGGTCGTCAATCTCCGGCAGCGGCAAGGGGCTGAGGAGCTCGTTTTGACGCACAAAGGCCTCCATAAACCGCCCGATGATGATGATCTGGCTGTGATGGGCTCGAGCCGCCGCGAGCTTGGTCTGAATTTGCGCTTCGGTCAGGGGCACGCGCTGCCAGGGCAGCCGCCGGCCCCTCGGGGGAGGCTCCAGCGGCAGGCCGGGGTGCAGCCCCTTGGGCAAGGGCCACTCCAACCCACCATGCACAATCCAAAACCGGGCTTTGTGCAGCTCTTTCCGCTTGCCCAGGATGCGCAAGACCAGATCGCCGGTGGCCCGGTGGTCGGGGTGGGCATCGAGCGGGCTAGGGGCCAGCACCACCGTGGGCTTGATTTCGTCCAGCACGCGCTCCAGGTCGCGCTCGAGGTTCTCCCCGGTGTAGAGCGCTCCCGGTGAAAGCGTACCGGGGTAGGGGACGCGGTCTACCCCGGTATGCGGGGCGGTGAAAGGGTAGTAGTAGTAGTCCAGGAAGAGCCGCAGGAGGCCCTGATCGGGGTAGCCCAGAAACCGCAGGTGATCCTCCGGGACCCCCATCAGCTTGGCCCCGGCCCGGGCCTCCCCCATGCGCCGCAGGCCCAGCTCGAGCATGGCCTTGTGTCCGGGGTCGGGGGTACGCCGCAGCAGGACCGCATCCCACTCAAAACCGTCCCCACTGGTCAGCCAGGCGATGTAAACCTGAGCCCCGGCAAGCCGGGCCTGTTGGAGCCCTCCTGCACAGCAAAGCACCTCGTCATCAGGGTGCGGGGCCAGCATCAGCACCCGATCGTTGGCGCTGAACCCAGGGGCCACGGGTAAACGCGCAATCTGGGGGTTGTAGTACAAGCGATACAGCCAGGTGATCAAGCCGGGGGCGTTGATCCATAAGATCAACACCAGCGCCACTATGCCCAATAAGACCCAAACCATATGTCGCCTAGCGAGGGGTTTTGCCCGCATCCTAAGCCCATCCTAGCCGATTTGTGGACGGGGAAGGATTAGAGAGGAGGCCGGGGCGCGGTAAAAATTGCTTGCAGGGCTCTTTACCTAGGGAGCCTTTTAGCGCTATGCTCCTGTTGCGATACAAGGGGGTGGTACCTGGAGCCAACGCAGATCGCTGAATGGATGCTCGTGCAGGTCATGTACAGATCTTCTTGTGGAGGATGCAGATGATGGAAAACGCGATCAAACGCCGGGCTTTTTTGCGGAAAGCGGCAAGCGTCCTGGCGGCGGCAGGGGTTTTGCCCTTGGTCAAGGCCCAGACCTCGAGCCAGGCTTCGGAGGCCCTGCCCAGCTTCACCGGGCCGCAGGCCAACCCCTACTGGAACGGGGTGAACCCCTTCGTGGTCTATCCGCAGAAGCTGCCCTTGCTGCGGCTCACCGACCGGGGGATTCAGCTCGAGACCCCTCGGCAGTACTTCCGCACCGCCTTCACCCCCAATGAGGCCTTCTTCGTCCGCTACCACCTCGACCTGATCCCCAACAGCATTGACCTCTCGAGCTGGCGGCTCAATATCGAGGGCAATGTGGAGAAGCCGGTTTCCCTCTCCATGCAAGACCTGCTGGAGCGCTTCAAACCCGTCTCAATTGCGGCGGTGAATCAGTGCTCGGGTAACTCCCGCAGCCGCTTTCAGCCCCGCGTCCCCGGAGGCCAGTGGGGCAATGGGGCCATGGGCAATGCCCTGTGGACTGGGGTCCGGCTGATGGACTTGCTGAGCGCGGCCGGGGTCAAGTCGGATACGGTTCAGCTCCAGTTTCAGGGTCTAGAGCGGGGCCCAGGCCCCGAGGGCAAGGGTTCGCATGCCTTTATGAAGTCCCTGGACTGGAATGACCCGGTCCTGCAGGAAAGCATCGTGGCCTATCAGATGAACGGCGAGCCACTGCCCATGCTCAACGGCTTTCCGGTGCGGCTGATCGCGCCGGGCAAGTTCTCCACCTACTGGATGAAGCACCTGACCTGGATCCGGGCCCTCAACAAGCCGGACGACAACTTCTGGATGGCCACCGCCTACCGCATCCCCGACACCCCCCGCGGCAACACCACCCCAGCCGACATCGCGGCGGGGAAGGTCAAGACCATACCCATCGGCAAGATGCCGGTGCGCTCCTTCATCGTAGACCCCGATGGCTCGAGCAAGCTGATCGCGGGCCTGCCGGTAGAGATCCGGGGGGTGGCCTTTAGCGGGTATGGCCGCGTGACCAAGGTAGAGGTCTCGTTGGACGGGGGCAAAACCTGGCAGATCGCCAGCCTGGGCGCCTTCTACGGCCCCTATTCTTTCCGTACCTGGAGCTTCCAATGGAAGCCCACCCAGCCGGGTCGGTATACGCTGGCGGTGCGGGCGACCGACGAACAGGGCAACGTGCAGCCGGACGAGCCGGTCTGGAACCCTGGAGGCTACCTTTGGAACCGCATCGAGCGCCAGGATGTGGTGGTGGGTACGGCCAGCTAGGAGGACACCATGAAGCGCTACTACTGGATGTTGCTGGTGTTGCTGGGGGTTTGGGTGGTGGCTCAGGATTCAAGCCTTCCTGGCCTCAAGGAAGAGGGAAACTATACCCAAGGAACCCTGGGCCAGGTGTTGCAGCCTCTCCCGGTGACCAATGCCCAGCCGGATGGGGTCTATAGCGTGGGGGCCTGGCCCCAGTACACCCCCGAGCTGGCCGACGGGCCGGGCAAAGAGCTGGTGCAGAGCTACTGCCAGGTTTGCCACAGCAGCACCTACATCACCATGCAGCCCCCCCTGCCTGCGGCTACCTGGGATGCCGAGGTGCAGAAGATGATCAAGACCTTTGGCGCGCAGATCCCCGATGATGCCGCCCAGCAGATCACGGCCTACCTGCAGGCCCACTACACCCCAGAAACGCGGAAGCAGTAAGGCCGCTGCGGCCACCAAACTTCACGCTCCCTTTGGGGAGCGTGATTTTGATTGCGGCCGGGGGATACCCCTTCAGCTAAAGGGGAAAGCGGTTAGCTCTTGTTCTTTTTTTTCTCCTCCCGCTCGAGCTTGCGGCGCTCCTGGCGGCTTAGGCGGCCGGCAGTGCTCGAAGGACGCGAACTCCGCACGGTGAAGGGGTCAAAGGTGGTGCTGGCGTTGGCGGGGAGGGGTTGCAGCCCTGGGTCCGCCGGCATGGGCTCAGGCTCCAGGGCCTGTACTGGCTGGGGGTTGAGCTCGATCTTCAGGCGGAAGAGGTATTTGGCCACCTCAGATTTAATATTCCCGATCATCTCGTTGAAGAAGCGGGTGCCCTCGAGCTTGTACTCCTGGAAGGGGTCGCGTTGGCCGTAGCCGCGCAGAAAGATCCCCTGCTTCAGCACGTCCATGCTGTGCAGGTGCTCTTTCCAGGCATTGTCTACCACCTGCAAGGTGACGAAGCGCTCCACCCCCCGTGCCAACCCCGGTCCCATCGCCTCCAGCTCGGCTTCGCGGGCTTCATAAGCGGCTCGAGCCGCCTCCACCAGCTTTTCTATGCCCTCGTCGGCCTTGAGTTGGCGCAGGCTTTCGAAGTCAAAGCTGGCCAACTGGGGGACGTAATCCACCAAGCTGCTGCGCAGGCCCTCTATATCCCAGTCCTCGGGGTGTTGCTGTGGATTCAGGAAGTTGGAGGCCACCGCATCCACTGCGTCCTCCACCATGCCCAGGGCTCCCTCACGCACCTCCCCATCGGAGCCGAGCAAAACCCTGCGGCGCTGGGCATAGACCACCTCGCGCTGCTTGGCCATCACCTCGTCGAGCTGCAGGAGCTGCTTGCGGATGCCGAAATTGCGATCTTCAACCCGCTTCTGTGCGCGCTCGATGCTGTTGGTGACCATGCCGTTTTCGATGGGCTCGCTGTCGTCAAAGCCCATCCGGTCGAGCATCCCGATGATCCGCTCCGAGGCAAACAATCGCATCAGGTCATCGTCAAAGCTGACGTAAAAGCGGCTCGAGCCCGGATCCCCCTGGCGGCCGGAGCGCCCCCGGAGCTGGTTGTCAATTCGGCGCGACTCGTGCCGTTCGGTGCCGATGATGTGCAGCCCCCCGAGCTCCTTAACCCGTACCTCGTCCGCCGCGCAGGTATCGCGCAAGCGGCGAATTTCCTCCAGAATCTCGGGCCGCACCCCCAACTCAGCCGCCATCTGCTGGACTTCCTCGCTGGCCCCGCCCACGGCCTTTTTGATGAAGAGCTCAACCCGCCACTCGTAGCGGTTGAAGCCTTCTTTCTCCAGCAGCGCGGCAGCCAGGTACTCGGCATTGCCCCCCAGCTTGATATCGGTGCCGCGCCCGGCCATGTTGGTCGAGATGGTCACGGTCTTGCTGCGCCCGGCCTGGGCTACGATCTCCGATTCCTTCTCGTGGTATTTGGCATTCAGAACCTGGTGGGGAATACCCTTACGGATGAGCTCGGCGGTGTGAACGGTTTTTCTGAGCCATTCCCAAGCCGTGCGCAGGTTACCCTTGGCCGGAATCAGCGACTCGAAGGGCTCGAGCTCCTGTTCACGCAAGCTGCCCGGACGCTCCAAGGCTTTGCGCAGCTTGTCCCAACCCTCCCCGCTTTGCTTTTCCGCCGCCTTGAGCAGGGTTTGCACGCGGGATTCCACCCGGGGCAGGAAGTGCCGGGCCTCTTTGAGCATCGCGCTCAGGCGTTCGCTTTTCTCCACCGAGACGGTGCCCACCAGTACGGGCTGGCCCTTCTCGAACTTCTCAGCAATCTCCTCAACCACCGCGAAGAACTTGCCCCGTTCGGTGCGATACACAACATCTGCGGCGTCGGCGCGGATCACCTTGCGGTTGGTGGGGACGATGATCACGTCCATGCCATAGATGTCTTGGAACTCTTTTTCCTCGGTTTTGGCCGTCCCGGTCATACCTGAGACTTTTTCAAACAGGCGGAAAAAGTTCTGGTAGGTGACGGTGGCCAAGGTTTGGTTCTCGCGCTCGATCTTGACGCCCTCTTTGGCTTCGATGGCCTGATGCAACCCCTCCCCGAAGCGCCGCCCAGGCTGCAGGCGCCCGGTGAACTCATCCACGATGATCACCTGTTGGACCCGCCGCCCGTCCTCGTCGGTGCCCTCCTGGACGATGTACTCGCGATCTTTGAAGTAGAGCTCCTTGGCCCGAATGGCCTGGGTCAGCATGTGGGCCAGCTCCATGTTCTCGGTATTGAAGAGCCCCTCGATGCCCAGCATCTTCTCGGCCTTGGCGATGCCCTGCAGGGTGAGGTGAACCGCCTTTTGCTTCTCCTCGATGGTGTAGTCCCCGGTGGGGTCTTCTTTGCTGCCTGGCGGGGCCTTCTCGCCCTTCTCGAGCTTCTTGGCCAGCTCGGCCATGCGGTAGTACATATCGGTGGCCTTCTCGGCGGGGCCACTGATGATGAGCGGGGTGCGGGCCTCATCGATCAGGATGCTGTCCACCTCGTCTACGATGGCGTAGTGCAGGGGGGTGTCGTGGCGCAGCACCAGTCCCTCAGGAGCAGTGGCCATGTTGTCGCGGAGGTAGTCGAAGCCCAGCTCCGAGTTGGTCACATAGGTCACGTCGCAGAGGTAAGCCTGGCGGCGTTGATCCGGGGAGGTATGGTTTTGCACCACCCCCACGCTGAGGCCTAAGCCCTTATAAATGGGCCCCATCCACTCCGAGTCGCGCTTGGCCAGGTAATCGTTGACCGTAACCAGGTGAACCCCTTTGCCGCTGAGGGCGTTGAGGGCTACCGCCAGGGTGGCGACCAGGGTCTTGCCCTCGCCGGTTTTCATCTCGGCGATTTTGCCCTCGTGCAGCACCGCTCCCCCGATGAGCTGTACGTCAAAGTGGCGCATCCCCAGAAAGCGCTTGGCGGCTTCGCGGGTCAGGGCAAAGGCGCGGGGCAAGAGCTCCTCCAGGCTTTTCCCGCCCCGGTGCTCCTCGCGCAAAGCGGCATAGGCCGCGGCCAGGTCGGAGATCTTTGAAACTTCGTCCTCGAGGGCATTGGTGGGCTCGACGACCTCTTTCCAGTAGCGCGCCACCTTGCGCTCGTTGTTATCGAGTAATCGGTTTATCCAGGGCAACATAACCAAACCGGATTGTACCCTGTCCGGATGAGAATGAGAGGGGTATTTGTGCGGATAGGGCTTTAGGAAGGGCCTGGGAAGCCTAAGTGGGCTTGATGTGTAGCAGCCACTGGGCAATGGTCAGGTAGATCAAAAGCCCGGTGATATCGCTCAAGGTGGCGATCAGCGGGTTGGAGATCAGGGCGGGGTCTAGCCCCAGCTTTTTGATCCCGATGGGCAGTAGGGCCCCCAGCATGTTGGTTACGGTCATCAGGACCGCCAGTGAAACCGCCACCACCAGCAGGATATCCCCATGCCCATCCAGCAGGATCTTGGCGGAGAGCAGTACCGCCAGGGTGATCCCCAAAAGGGCGCCTACCGCAAACTCCTTGCCCAGGATGCGCAGGGAATCCCGCCCCCGCACATCCCCAGTGGCCAGAGCCCGCACGATCAGGGTGCTGGATTGATTGCCGGTATTCCCGCCGGCCCCCAGCAGGATGGTGATGTAGAAGGTCAAGGCCGTAACGGCCTGCAGGGTGTTCTGAAAGCCCTCGAGGATGGTGCTGGAAAACATCGCCCCCACCACCAGGATCACCAGCCAGCGTACCCGTGCGCTCCACAGCGCCCACACGCTTGACTTGCTATAGACCAGCTCCGGCGACTCCACCGCGCCCAGGCGGTAGATGTCCTCGGTGGCTTCCTCCTGGATCACGTCGATCACGTCGTCAACGGTGATGATGCCCACCAGAACTCCGTGCTCGTTGACCACCGGGAGCACATTGAAGTTATAGTCTGCCATGATCCGCGCCACCTCCTCCTGACCGGTGTCGTCCCGCACCGAGACCACATCGGGGTTCATGATCTCGGCCACCTTGGTCTTGGGATCGGCGATGATCAGGTCGCGCAGGCTCAGCACCCCCTCGAGCCGCCCCTGGGCGTCTACCACGTAGATGGACTCAATGGTCTCGGCATCCGGTGCCTCTCGGCGCAGAAAGCGGAAGACTTCCTCGACCCGCTGAAAGTCGCGCACCGCCACGTACTCCGGGGTCATGATCCCGCCGGCTTCGTCCTCGTCGTATTCGGCGAGCTCTTCAACCTCGGCCCGGGTCTGGGGGTCGAGCTGGCTGAGCAGGGCTTGGGCGGCCTCGGGGCTCTCCTCCTCGACCGCGTTGATGGTATCGGTCAGGTCGTCGAGCGAAAGCTCGCCCAGCAGTTCTTTGATCCGGCTGGGGGGGAGGGCCTCGAGCAGCTCGGCCTGCTCGTTTTCCTCGAGGTGGCTGAAGACCTCGGCGGCGTCGGCAGGGGAGAGCAGGGTCAGAATGGGCAGGTGATGCTCTGGGGTGAACTCCGACCAGTGCTCTAAGAGCTGGGCGGGATAAAGCTCGTCCAGCGCAGCCCGGATCTTGGAGGTATCCCCTTCGGCCAGGGCGGCTTGGAGGGCCTCGAGGGCATAGCGGATGATATTGGGGTCGGTGTCGCTGTAATTCAGCACGCTCGGCCTCCTTTACCCAGGCCCTCGTGCTGAGCCGGGTCGGTCCTCTAAACGCCCCGAGCAGTGTAGCCCCCCAGGTCGGGGCCTGTAAACCGGGAGCGAGTCGGCGGCCAGACTTGATATTGACACGCTCAACCTATTGCTGCTACCCTAGCGGGCGGCCTTTAGGAAACCGGCCAGAAACCGCAAAAAAGCCATGAGTGGTTTCTTGGGCTCCTGGGCGCTAGAATGAACCGGTATGTTTGAGACCCTTTCCCAGCGTATCCGCGCCGCAGTTGACAAGCTGCGGGGGCGAGGCCGTATCACCGAAGCCGATCTCAAGGCCACCCTGCGCGAGATTCGCATGAGCCTGCTCGAGGCCGATGTGAACTTTGAGGTCGCCAAGGGCTTCGTGCAGAGCGTTCAGGAAAAGACCCTGGGGGCGCAGGTGCTCGAGAGCCTAACCCCAGCCGAGCAGATCCTCAGCGTGGTGTACGAGGAGCTGGTGAAGATGCTGGGCGGGGAGGCCAAGCAGCCGGTTCTCAAGAGCGAGGGCAACCTCTGGTTCATGGTGGGGCTACAGGGCTCGGGAAAGACCACCACCTCGGGTAAGCTGGCCCTCTTCTACAAGTCCAAGGGGCGCCGCCCCCTCCTGGTGGCTGCCGATACCCAGCGTCCGGCGGCGCGGGATCAACTGCGTATCCTGGGGGAACGAATTGGGGTGCCGGTATTGGAGGTGGCCGATGGGGAGCGCCCTGAGACCACCCGTACCCGCATTCAACAGCACCTGACCTTCGATTACCGCGACCTGGTGATCGTGGACACCGCCGGTCGGCTTCAGATTGACGAGGCCCTGATGGGCGAGCTGGCCAAGCTCAAGGGGGTGCTGGGTCCTTCGGAAACCTTGCTGGTGGTGGACGCCATGACCGGCCAGGAAGCCCTGAATGTTTCCAAGGCTTTCGAGGAACGGATCGGGGTTTCCGGGTTGATCCTCACCAAGCTGGACGGGGACGCGCGGGGTGGGGCTGCGCTTTCGGCTCGGCACGTGACCGGTAAGCCCATCTACTTTGCCGGGGTTTCGGAGAAGATCGAAGGCGGGCTCGAGCCGTTCTACCCCGACCGGCTGGCCCAGCGCATCCTGGGAATGGGAGACCTCCAGACCCTCCTGGAGAAGGCCAAGGCCGCTGAGCTCGAGGCTCCCGACAAGGCCCTCAAAGACATCACCCTCGAGGACCTCATCACCCAGATGCGCCAGCTGCGCAAGATGGGTAGCTTCACCGATATCCTGGGCATGATTCCGGGGATGTCGCGCATGCTCCCGGCGGGGTTCCAGGTGGATGAACGCCAGGTCAACCGGATGGAGGCCATCGTGCTCTCCATGACCCCAAAGGAGCGGCGCGACCCCAAGATCCTGAATGCTTCGCGCCGCAAGCGCATTGCGGCTGGCTCGGGAACCACCGTTCAGGAGGTCAACCGTCTGATCAAGACCTTCGAAGACACCAAAGGTATGATGCGCACCATGCAAAAACAACAAGGCCGTGGGCGCGGCCTGTTTCGGCGCTAGGAGATAACAGCCACATACGCTGTCTCAAATAAGGAGAACCTCATGACCAAGATTCGTCTTTCCCGTTTCGGCAGCAAAGCCAACCCGCACTACCGCATTGTGGTGGTGGATAGCCGGGCCAAGCGCGATGGGGGATACATCGAGCGGGTAGGCTACTACGACCCCCGCCGCACCACCAAAGACTGGCTCAAGCTGGACCAGGAGCGCGTGCAGTACTGGCTTGGGGTGGGGGCTCAGCCCACCGATACAGTAAAGAAGCTGATCAAGCAGGCCAGCGAGGCCTAAACCCCCCCCGATCCCTGTAGGCCCCGTGAGCTTCTCGCTCGCGGGGTTTGGCCTTAGGCTATTACCTATGAAAGACCTGGTGGAGTACCTGGCCAAAGCGGTAGTGGATCATCCCCAAAGCATTCGGGTGGACGAGCGTCGGGGTCGGGAGGGCTTGGTGTACTACATCGAGACCCACCCCGAGGACAAAGGTCGGATCATTGGTCGGCAGGGCCGGGTGATCGAGAGCATCCGCACGGTGGTGCGTTCATATGCCAAAGGACGGGTCAACGTCGAGGTTCGCTAGGGCGGATGGAATGCCGAGCGATACCAGGCGGGTGGAGATTGGGCGGCTGGGGAAGCCCTACGGTTTGCAGGGCGATCTCAAGTATCGCGGTGAACCCGTGATCGAAGCCCTCGAGCGGGTCTATTTGGAAGGGCTGGGTTACCGCTTGATCGAAGCGGTGTACCCGCTCAACCACGAAACCGTGATTCACCTTTCAGGAATTGACGATCGGGCCGCGGCTGAGCGGGTGGCGTTGCTGCGGGTGTATGCCGATGTGGCCGATCTGCCCGAACTCGAGCCCGGGGCTTACTACTACTTTCAGCTCATCGGCCAACCGGTGTTTGTGGAGGGTAAGCTGTTTGGTCAGGTGGTGGACCTCGAGGACGCTGGGGCCCAGGACCTGCTCGTGATCCGGCCCAGCGGAACCTCGCTGCGGGCCCAGCACCAAACCCACCGGGTGCCCCTGCAGGCGCCGTACGTGCGGCTCGAGGAAGACGGCATCCATATCGAGCCGATTCCGGGTTTGCTGGACTAGACCGGTGGGGCTTACATGCGCTATTCCATCCTCACCTTGTTTCCCGAACTGGTGCGCCCCTGGACCCAGGAATCCATCGTTCAGAAGGCCATTGCCAAAGGGCTGATCTCGGTGGGGGTACGCGACATCCGCGAGCAGGCCTCCGATCGGCATAAAACCGCCGATGACACCCCGTACGGTGGGGGGGCGGGCATGGTGATGCGGGTGGATGTCAGCGTGAGGGCCATTGAGGCGGCCGGCCCCGCAGATGAGGTCATCCTGCTGTCTCCGGCGGGGGTGCCGTTTACCCAGGCCCTGGCCGAGGAGTTGGCCACCAAGGAGCATCTGGTGCTGCTGTGTGGGCGCTACGAGGGGATTGACGCCCGGGTGGAGGGATTTATCACCCGCGAGATCTCGATTGGCGACTATGTGCTGATGGGGGGGGAGCTGGGGGCTCTGGTGATTCTCGAGGCCACCGCCCGCCTGATCCCTGGGGTGATCAAAGAGGCCGAGAGCCACCGTCAGGACTCCTTTTCCAGCGGTTTGCTGGATTATCCGCACTACACCCGTCCGGTGGAGTTTCGCGGGCTGAGGGTGCCGGAAATCTTGCGCTCGGGTCATCACACCAAAATCGCCGAATGGCGGCGTAAACAAGCCCTCAAGCGCACCAAAGAGCGCCGTCCGGATCTGCTCGAGCGGGCCGAGCTCACGGCCCAGGACTGGGCCTGGCTCGAGGAGCTCGAGCGGGGTGGGGTTTGACGGTAAAGCTGCGGCTCTGCTACACTCATGAATCGCTGACCAGACCCGATGTGTCTGCTTGCGGGCACACCTGAGGGCAATACTCCATGAACCCACCGCTGCGGGTGCAAAATCGGTTCCGCTGGAAACAGGAGTCAGACCGTGAATAAGGGTGCTTTGCTCAAAGTGGTCGAACAAAAGTATGTTCGCACCGATATCCCCCAGTTCAAGCCCGGCGACACCGTGCGGGTTAACTATAAGGTGCGCGAGGGTAACCGTACCCGGGTCCAGGCTTATGAAGGGGTGGTGCTCAAGATCAAGCGCGGGGGGTTCAACTCGGCCTTTACCGTGCGCAAGATTTCTTTCAACGAGGGCGTGGAGCGCATTTTCCCCTTCAACTCACCGCTGATTGACAGCGTGGAGATCGTGAGCCGGGGCAAGGTCCGAAGGGCCAAGCTCTACTACCTGCGGGAGCTGCGCGGCAAGGCAGCCCGCCTCAAGAGCGACCGCAAGCGCCTCAATGACGATGTGGAGGCTCGAGCGGCTGCGGCCAAAGCCGCGGCTGAAGCCCCACAAGCGGGCGCAGCCAGCCCGGAAGAGGAAAAAGAGGCTCAGGGATAACCCCGGACCCTGGTTGGACCGAGCCCGCGCCCTACGAGGTGCGGGCTTTTGGGTTGGGGGGTCAAGGGGTTTCGGCCTCGTCGGGGGACTCCTCCGGAACCTCCTCGGGATTGCGCTTCATCACCTCGCGCAGGACCGTGGTGGCATAGGCCCCTTTGGGCAGGAAAAAGCTCACCCACAGCCCTTCGGGGCTGGCCTCAACCGACCACTCCTGGAGGGGAAAGCGGATCGTGCGGCGATCCCCGCGCCGGGCCCTGAACTGGCTTTGCTGCAGCCCGTATCTGGCCAGAATCTCGTCTTCGAGGGCTCGAGCCTGGCCCTGGGCCTCGCGGTACTTTTTGCCGTAGAGGGCCCCGGTCGCACTGATCTCGAGCCGCTGGGCCCGCAGGCTTTCCGCCGCTGCGTCTTCAACCACGAACTCCCCGCCGGTATCGTGCTTTTTGGCGATGTCGCCCTGCACTACCTGAGCGAATAAGCCCCGCTCGAGGCGCAGGGCCACCCAGTCATTGAACAACAGGCTTTGCAGGCTGCCTATGAGAAAGCGTTGCAGCCAGGGGTCGCCTCGCCCTAGGCCTTGGGTGATCAGCTCATAGCCCCGCACCGGGTTAAGCCCCCCCAGCCCAAACCGCTGGGGGCCGAAGTAGTTGGGGACCCCCTGGATGGCCAGCTCAGAGAAAACCTGACGGGCGAGCTCGAGGGGGGAGCTCGAGGCCTCCACCACGGCTGGAGACCGGATCAGGATGTGAAAACGATTGCCCTTTAGGTGGCCCACCCGCAGCTTGTTGCCGTGTAAAGCGCTCTTTAGCACCCGTACCCCGAGCTGCTCCTCCAGCCGTTGCAGCCCCTGGCCATACTTGGCCGGTAGGCTGAACCATTGCCGGGTTCGGGCGTGCTTGTCTTTGAGCCCGGCGGCGCCCAGGTGGACTTCCGGTACCCCCAGCAGGTCACGCAGCCCCTCGAGCACGGCTTTTGTGGTCAGGCCTTCCTTTTCGATCCACACGTAGAGGTGCTCGCCGGTGCCGCTGGGCTCATAGGCGGGAACCTCCTCCACTTGAAACTCTGCCGGGGATTGTCGTATAACCCCGCTGATCCCCGGCAGCCTGGGCGTAAGATAGGGGTAGCGGTCGAAATCGAAGCGCAGGGCAGACGTCACGGGCTAGAGTGTATCAAGCGAGGCGACGATTGGAGCACTTCAGAGAACTCGAGGCTCGCTTTGCGAGCCAACTGGCGCAAATGGTTCCCGAGGGCAGCCTGGTGGCGGCGGTCTCCGGCGGGGGAGACTCGGTCGCGTTGCTGCACCTGCTGACCGCTACGCCGCGCCGGGTGATTGTGGCCCACCTAGACCACGCCCTGCGTGAGGACTCCGAGCGCGATGCCCAGTTTGTGCGTGCGCTGGCTGAGCGCCTGGGCTATGAGTGTGTGATTGAGCGCCTCGAGGTGGCCCGAATCGCGGAGACCCGAGGGGCTAACCTCGAGGCCACCGCTCGGGAGCTGCGCTACTCTTTTCTGGCTCGAGTCGCCAAGCTGCATGAGGCCCAGGCCGTGCTTACCGCCCATACCCAAGACGACCAGGCTGAGACCGTGCTGATGCAGCTTTTGCAGGGCACTGGGAGGGGCCTGGGGATGCGGCCCAAGCGGGGCAAGGTGGTGCGTCCGCTGCTGGAGCTGAGCCATGCCATGCTGCGGGCCTATCTGAACTCTAAGGGGGAGAGCTGGCTCGAGGACGTGACCAATGCCGATATCACCTTTGACCGCAACTACCTGCGCCATGAGGTGCTGCCCAACCTGGTGGAGCGCTTTCCCCAGGCCAAAGTGGCCCTGGCGCGCTTTGCGGGGATCTCCCAAGCCGAGGACGATACCCTTGACCCGCTGGCCGCTCGGCTGCTGCACCCGGATCCCCGTTGGCCCTGCCCAGCCTACCGCATTGCTCCGCTGCTGCAGGCCTCACCGGCCCTGCGCCGCCGGGCCTTGCGTCAGGTTTTGGAGCGCTGCGGGCAGCGGCCCGAGAGCCGCTTGATCTATGCCCTCGAGCGGGCCCTGGAGGAGACAGCCTTTACCCTGCCCGAGGGCTGGATTGTCCGGCGGCGTGACGGCACCTTGTTCCTCATCCCCCCAAATCTGAGCACGGTAGCGCGGTGGCCTGGAAGCCGGATAGCTCAGCCGGGGGATTACCTTCAGATGGCGGGGGGTAGGAAACGGCTGGTGGAGTTTTTGGGCGAACGCGGGGTGCCCAGCGAGCTCAAGCAGATCTGGCCGGTGTTGGCGGAGGGCAGCTTGGTGCGCGAGGTCTGGGGGTTGTGGCCCGAGCCGGAGGATGCTCGCTTTATGGCCCTGGCCCTCGAGGAGGCGGAGAGCGCTGCCCGCCAGGGAGAGGTGCCGGTAGGGGCGGTTATTGTGCAGGGGGGGAAGCTGCTGGCTCGAGCCCGCAACCGGGTCGAAGAGGCCAAGTACGCCACCGCCCATGCCGAGTTTCTGGCCCTTCAACGGGCCTTCCAGGTGACCGGGAAGAAGGTGCTGCCGGAGGCCACCCTCTATGTGACCCTCGAGCCCTGCGCGATGTGCTTCGGGGCTTTGATAGAGGCACAGGTGGGCCGGGTGGTATACGGGGCGGAGAACCTCAAGGCGGGGGCGGTCACGGCTCATGGGCTGGTCCCGCCCTTCGCCTGGGAGGGGGGGTGGCTCGAGCGGGAGTCTGGCCGATTGCTGCGCGAGTTTTTCGCTCGCCGCCGTCAGCCCAATGCCGTGCAGGCTCAGGGCCCCATCACCCTCGAAGAATCCTCAGGCTAGCACGGCTCGAGGAGTTGTGCTAAAGTCTCTATTCGGCCCTGAGGGCTTGGGGCTTAAAACCGAGCAGGCGCCTGGAGGGGTGCCGGAGTGGTTGATCGGGCCGGTCTCGAAAACCGGTATAGGGGGTAACCCCTATCGAGGGTTCGAATCCCTCCTCCTCCGCCAAACGGGGGCCGGGCTTGTCGGCCCCTCCTGATTTTTGGCCAGCCTGAACCCTGCAGCGGCCGCAAAGCCAGTCAGTTGCACTTTGATGGAGGGTTTTTGCGGGTATCCTCATAGGGATGGATACCGTATTGCGCGATATCACCTGCGAGGAGTTGGGAATTTTGCTCCATCAGCTGGGGATCAATGCCGAACGGGTCAAGGAAGACCTGTTCAGCCTCGAGTTTGCGGGGGGGCTCAAGAGTCACCTCATCACCTATGGCGAACCCCATCTGAGCAGCCTGCAACTGCGGGCGGGGTTCACCGGCTTTGACCGGGTGGAGCCCCGTCACCTGCTTTCGTGGAACCGGCGGTATCGTTTTTCCAAGGCGTACCTGGATAACGATGGGGACCCAGTGCTGGAGGGTGATTTGCGGCTTGAAGGGGTCACCCCTGAGGCCATTCAGGTGTTCCTGCGCGACTTTGGCGACCAGGTCAACCTGTTTTTCGCCTACTTGCGCATGATTGACGCCGGTTTGGTGGAGTAGGAAACCGCTCCGAACCTGGGGTGCTCCGGTTTTCCTTACCCCACCCAAAACCCCCACGCCC